>CAZRZY010000063.1:0-27173 GCA_964604655.1 uncultured Bacteroides sp.
GGTACATTCGTGAGCATCACCTCTACATGCGCCCGGAAGACAGAAAAGACCTGACCAGGGTGATCACCTACTACAATTCCCTCCGATGAAAACCTGCGGACTCCTGATAATTGGACTGTTCATGGGACTGCCTGGAGTGATTGGACAGGATGACCCGGTTATCCGCAGGGATTACAATCAGCTCTCTTTTTCAACCTTTGTGGAGAGCCTGGAAAGGGATTACCCCGTCCGTTTCTTCTTCCGCAGGGAATGGATCGATTCCATAGCAGTGGTCCAGGCATACCCCGGACAGCCGCTTCGATCAATCCTTGAAGCGACAATGAATCCCCACCCATGTAGTTTTTTGATGGAAGAGGACCGGATCTACCTGTTTCCCGGACCATGGAACCCGCCCTCTTTACGGTTTGTAAACGCGGATACCGCTTCCGCTCCCCGGTATTCGGTCAGTTATGAAACCTCCCCTTCCGACAGCCTGGATTCCGGGGAGGGCGCAGAGCACCGGCTGGTGGAGATCGGAAGACCCGATGGAAGCGATGGGAACCGGGCCACGCTCAACGGAACTATCAGAGAGGCGGAAACCGGTGAGCCGGTGATCGGAGCGGTAGTCTTTAATGAGGATCAGCAGGTTGGGGTGACGACCGATGTGAACGGTTATTATGTGATCACTCTCAGCAAAGGCAGGCATCAGGTCACCTATCGCAGCGTGGGAATGCAGGAAGAATTCAGGAATATCCTTTTGCTGGGGGACGGAAGTCTGAATATCGAGATGAAGGAGAAGGTCACCCGTCTGAAAGGGGTGGTAATCACAGCCGATCGTTATCAGAACGTTTCGGGAATGCAGGTGGGACTGAACCGGATCGATGTGAGCACCATCAGGCAGGTTCCCGCCGCCATGGGTGAGGTGGATGTATTGAAGGCGGCACTCCTTCTGCCCGGTGTGCAAACCGTGGGAGAAGGAGCCTCCGGATTCAATGTGAGGGGAGGGAGTACAGACCAGAACCTGATCCTCTTCAATGGAGCCCCGGTATTCAACACCTCTCATCTCTTTGGATTCTTCTCGGCTTTCAATCCCGATGTGATACGGGAGTTCAAGCTTTTCAAAAGCGGGATTCCGGCAGAGTACGGGGGACGGATATCCTCCGTTTTCGATATCTCCACCCGGAGCGGGAACCGTAAAAATCTCTCCGGCCAGGGAGGAATCAGCCCCATCACGGGGAGACTGGTCCTGGAGGGTCCCCTGGTCAGGGAACGGGCCTCCTTTTTGCTGGGCGGGAGAAGCACTTACTCTGACTGGCTTCTGAAAAGAATCGAGGATCCGGCCATTCAGAACAGCTCCGCTGCCTTTTACGATCTGAACGGGAAGATCTCTTTCGAAATAAACAAAGATAACCTGTTAGATATCAGCGCTTACCTCAGCAATGACTACTTTAACCTCAACACCGACACCACCTACCGGTACGACAATGCACATGTGACAGCCAGCTGGAGACGCGTTTTCAACAGCAGGCTCATCGGAAGGTTCAGCGGATTGATCAGCCATTACAAATACCAGGTGAACAGCGACTCCAGGCCACAGGAAGCCTTCTCGCTGAGGTATCACATCAACCACCGGGAAGCAACGGCCCGCTTCACCTTCTTTCCCCGCAGCGATCATAAAATCATCTTCGGATTCAACGGAATCCACTACAACCTGCTTCCTGGTTCCTACCAGCCCGTCGGGGACCGATCGCTGGTCCTTCCCCGCCAGCTCGAGGAGGAGAATGGCATAGAAACTGCCCTTTATTTAAGCGATGAGATCCGTCTGACCGACGACCTGACACTCTACGGGGGGCTGCGCTACGCTCTCTATGCGTTCATGGGTCCCGCCACCGTCCGGAATTATTCCGGGGGAATTCCTCTGGATCCGGTCAGCCTTAAAGACACTGCCACCTACCGTCCCTGGCAGGTGGCTCAGACCTACCATGGACCGGAATGGCGGGTCAATCTGCGATACCGGCTCTCGGGGAGACATTCCCTGAAATGGAGCTACAACAGGCTTCGGCAGTATCTGAATATGTTGTCCAATACCACCGCAGTCTCCCCCACCGATACCTGGAAACTGAGTGACCGGAATATCCGTCCTCCCGTGGGCGATCAGCTGACGCTCGGGTACTACCTCGATTTTCCCGGCCAAAGAGTGGAGACCTCCGTGGAGATCTACTATAAGCATATCCGGGATATGATCGACTACAAGGGGGGAGCACAGTTGATCATGAATGAGGCGATCGAACAGGACCTACTCAACGGTACCGGGCGCGCATACGGAGCTGAATTCATGGTCAGGCGCACTGCCGGGAAACTGAATGGCTGGATCAGTTACACCTATTCCCGGGTACTTTTCAGGACCGAAAGTGAATTCCCGGTCGAACAGATCAACAACGGGGAGTGGTTCCCGGCCAACCACGATAAACCCCACGATCTGACCCTGGTGAGCAATTACCGGTTCTCCAGGAGATTAAGCATCTCCTCCAACGTAACCTACAGCACCGGAAGACCCATCACCTATCCGGTAGCCCGGTATACGGTCAGGAATATGACGCTGCTGCACTATACCCGTCGAAATGAATACCGGATTCCGGATTACTTCCGCTGGGACCTGTCGGTCAATGTGGAAGGCAACCTTAGATCCAGGAAACTGGCACACAGCTCCTGGTCCTTTTCGCTCTACAATGTGACCGGTCGCGACAATGTCTACTCCATATACTTCATCACCAATGAGAAACGCATCTCCGGGTATAAACTCTCCATATTTACCCGTCCGGTCTTTACGGTGACCTACAATTTCAAGTTCTGATTTTATGAAAAACCGGTCCGTCACATATCTGATCCTGCTCCTCCTCTCCCTGGTCCTTTTCTCCTGCAGGGAACCCTTCACCCCGAAGATCGATCGGTATGAGAACCTCCTGGTGGTGGACGGGCTGATCACCGACCGTGCCGGTCCCCACATGGTCCGGCTCAACAGGACCTTCCAGCTGGAGGATCGCTATCCGGAACCTGTGGAGGGAGCGGTGGTGGTGGTCCGGGACCAGGACCTGCAGGTACATTATTTCACCGAGTCGGAGCCGGGGATCTATGAAAGCGAACCGGAATTGAAGGGGATCCCGGGGAGTTCCTACCAGCTTTCCGTGGTAACCGGCGACGGTGAGGAGCTGGAATCAGACTGGGTGATCCTGCAGAAAGCCCCCTCCATTGACAGTCTCCAATTTGAAATCGAGAACCGGAACACCAGCTCCGCTGAAGCTGGATCACCCGGAGTGAGAATCTGTCTCACCACCCATGATCCGGCCGGTGAAACCCGTTATTACAGGTGGGAGTGGATCGAGACCTGGGAATTCCTGACCCCCATCAAGTCCTCGCGCTATCCGGATGAAGACCGTTGCTGGAAATCGGTCCGTTCCAACCGGATCTCCATTGGCACCACCGAGCATCTTGAAGAGGATCGTCTTAATGCACGGCCTGTCTTCACCATTCCGGCCAGTTCCAACAAACTGAAGATTCACTACAGCGCGGAAGTGTACCAGTATGCCATGAGCCGGGAGGCCTATTCTTACTGGAAAAACCTCCAGGACCTCACACAAAACACAGGCACCCTTTTTGATCCGCTTCCTTCGCAGGTCAGGGGAAATGTGTACAGTATCACCCGGAACAATCTGCCGGTGCTGGGATTGTTTCAGGCATCCGGGGTGTCCACCTTCCGGCTTTTCATCGAACGGGACGATCTTCCACAGTCACTTAATATTCCCGGCGGCTTCGAGGGGTGTGAGTTTTACACCACCTCCGATTCAGCCGAGATCCTCTACTATGAGAACCATGCATACCCCTTTGTGGATGAATATGTGGACGGGGGGGTGCGCTATATGATCTTCAGTAATTCCGAAGTATGCTTCCGGTGTACGTTGACGGGTACCAATTCCAGACCCGATTTCTGGCCGGCGGAAAAGCCGTAAGTCTGCTCTATGAAAAAGAACAGAATTCTGACATATTTGATATGGATCCCGGGACTTATCCAGGCTGGGGCGTTCATGTTTCCCTGTGTTGCGCAGGACGGAACCGCGTTGATGACCGAAAAAATACTGCAGGAAAGGTTCCTGCAATACCATCGTACCCGGTACCCGGAAAAGGTATTTCTTCTTCTCGACAGGAATCTGTATGTGGCCGGAGAGTCCGTTCGATTCGCGGTCTACTGCCTGGGCCCTCCGGGAACCGGTCCCTCAGTGGCCAGCAGCGTTGCCAGTGTAGAACTGATGGATCCCTCAGGAAGAGCCCTCTGGCAGAAAAAAATCCCCCTGGAGGATGGCATGGGATGGGGCAGTTTCCGGATCCCTGATTCCTTTCCCGGAGGCGAGCTGATCATCCGGGGATACACCTCCTGGCAAAGAAACCTGGGGCCAGAGCACTACGCCTATAGTCGGCTTTTGATCGGCAATCCCGGTGAACCCATGCTGTTCCGCGACCGGAGCATGGCCCCGCCTTCCACCGTTCACCTGGAATTCTTTCCGGAAGGGGGGCCTCTGATACCGGATGTCAAGAACCGCCTGGTCTTCTCCGCCCGTGATCCACATGGAATGCCCGTGGAATTCCGCGGATCTCTCTGTCGCAGCGACTCTGCCGAACTGGCCCTCTTACACACCCCATTCAAAGGAATGGGCTCTCTGGAGCTAATCCCCCGACCCGGCGAAACATATCTTATTCTTCCTGAGCGGGAATACCCGGTGGAGGTAGTCATTCATTGGCCCCGGCAGGAAGAGAGGGGATGCGCAGTGCGGATGGAACGGGTACCCGGAGGCAATCTGCAGTTCATCATCAGGCCCGGTCCGGCGCTGCGCAGAAATACGCGGGGAATCATGGCCATGGTGTGGAGTGAATCCGGGATCCATCTTATCAGACGGCTGGAGTGTGACACCATCGGCCGGCTGCATGTGGACAGCCAAAGGCTCTCTCACGGGATTCACCATTTAACCCTGCTGGGTCCGCAGAACCGGATCCTGGCAGAGCGGAGCTTTGCAGTGAACCCGTCCCCTGCTCTTCAAATCAGGACCGGCAGTGTGGAGCGTTCCTATGTGCCGGGGGATACCATTCAGATGGATCTGCAGCTGCAGGATCACAAGGGGAGTGCCATTCCCGGAAGGATTTCGGCCACTTCTGTTCCCATTGGGACCAGGAACAGCGGGAGTATCTATCAATCCATTTCCTGGCAGATGCTGTACACTCCCCTGCTGACCGCGATTCCCGAACTCTCCATGGAATCGCTCTCCGATGCACTGACCGACCTGTTGCTGGTCAGCAAATCAAAAGGCGTCAGCAACTGGATCACCGAACCTCCGGTAAACCCCTCTTTTCTTCCCGAAACCCAAGGAGTGATTGTTAGCGGACAATTGTTGGAGATCCCGTCGCGTCAACCGGTGCCTGATGCGACCCTTCTCCTTTCGTTTGTCGACACAGTCACAGAACTGCATGTGGCAACCACTTCGCAGGATGGCCGGTTTTGGTTCACTCCGGGGCATCCAACCGGGGTAAAGGATATGGTCATCCAGCCCCTGAACATGACAAAAGGGGTACTGATCGAACTGGAGCCCGCATTCGCCAGCGATACCCTTCCTGATCTGATATGGGAACCGGTGCCGGAAGAGAGACTCCGCCAGCAGATGGACCGTTTGTTTATGACCCGGGCCATCAACCGGGAATATGATCTGTCACACAGCACAACCATCAAACACCATCCATCCGTCCATTCTCTCTGGGGAGCATACGATCACCGGATCATACTGGATGAGTATATCCGTCTGCCGGTCATGGAGGAGGTATTCAGAGAACTGGGAAAAAGGGTTTTCCTGGAGAGGGAGGACAAAGGTTACCGAATTCAGCTGCTTGATCTGGAGACCAACCGGATCATCGGTTCCGATCCCTTCTTTTTCATGGACGGGATCCCTTTTCAGAGCTCCGAGGCACTGCTGTCGATGGATCCCCTTCAGTTGTATGACATCCGCCTGAAAAGCACCCGGTATTTTATTCAGGACATTCCTATGGACGGGATCATCGAAATCCGGAGTCTGTCCGGTAAAGCCGGGCCGCTGCCTCCGGCCAGAAGCGCTGTCCGGTCCTATCTCACCGGGTTTCCCGATGAAGAGATCCTGCTGCGAACCGATTCCGCAGCCGCCAGGGACATCCGTATGCCCCTTTTGATGAATACGCTTCTGTGGGAGCCTGGATTAGAATATCATCCTGGTAAACCCTGCGGCGTGCAATTTTCTGTTCCCGACCGGAAGGGAACCTATGAGATCATCCTCACGGGAATGGGATCCGGTGGTTCGGTGGGGGAAAAAAGGCTGGTGTTCGAAGTGGAATAAAGGTCTACTTCATATACTCTTTGGGCGACACGGAGTACATCTCACTGAAACAGGTGGAGAAATACTTCGGGTTGTTGAATCCGACTGCATAGGCGATCTCCGAGATGTTATACTTGCCCTGTTTCAGCAGGCGGGCGGCTACCTTCAACCGGATGGTACGGATGTAGATATTCACAGTCATGCCGGTGAGGCTTTTCAGTTTCTTGTACAGATTTCCCTTGCTCATCCCCAGCTCGCTGGCAATGCTATCCCCCGAAAGCTCGGTGTCGTCGATGTTCTGTTCCACCAGCTTAACGAATTTTTCAAGAAATCCCTGGTCGATCTGGTTGATCTTGATATTCTCCGGTATATAGCTGGAGGCCCGCATGAACCGGTCGGCCAGCTGTTTCCTGCTCTCCAGGATGTTCCGGATCTTCAGTTTCAGGGCTTCCGGCTGAAAGGGTTTGGTAATGTAGTCGTTGGCCCCTGTCTCCAATCCACTCATCTGGCTCTCCGGATTGCTTTTGGCGGTCAGCAAGATAACCGGAATATGACTGGTCAGTTCATCCTGCTTAATGATCCTGCAGAACTCCATTCCATCCATTTCAGGCATCATCACATCGCTCAGGATCAGGTCGGGCAGCTGCTCTTTCACCTGTTCCAGGCCCTCCCGTCCGTTGAGCGCAAGCACTACATCGTAACTGCCGCTCAACTCGTTGTACAGGAACTTCTGCATGTCCAGATTATCCTCCACCACCAGTACCCGCGGAAATACTTCGCCTACCAGAGGTTTATCGGAATGTGCTCCCACCGTATACTCATAACTTTCCAGCATCGACCGGATATACTCCATGGTCAGCTCCCTTTCCGGTTCCACCAGGATCTCCTCCTCCTCATAGATATCCGCATGAAGGGGTATGAGGACTTCAAACCTGGTCCCTCCACCGGGATCGTTCATGGCTTCGATTTTACCATGGTGGCTCTCCACCAGGTCCCTGGAAAGAGATAGCCCGATCCCGGAGCTGATCCTTCCGGACTGGTGCTTGCCGGTGATCTGGTAAAACCGGTCGAAGATATGGGGAAGGTGCTTTTCAGGGATTCCCGGTCCGTTGTCCCTGACAACAGCCCTGACCCACTCCTGTCCTTCCCCGGTTTGCAGGGAGATGGAAAATTCCACCTGTCCTCCCGTCGGAGCGTACTTGAAGGCATTGGAAAGAAGATTATAAAAGATCTTTTCCAGTTTATCTGCATCAAAATGCGTCACAATGGTCTTCGGATCGGCCCGGAACCGGAAATCCACCTCTTTTTTTTCGGCATAGGGAATGAAGAGCTGATAGATGGAATATAGATAGGCCACCAATTCGTCTTCAGCTACAGCCAGCCGAAGATTCCCGGTCTCCACCTGGCGTATCTCCAGCAGCTGGTTGATCAGTTTAAAGAGCCTGCGCTGGTTCCGGTACATGATCTCCAGCTCCTGCCTGAGGGTTCGATGGTCCTCGTAGCTCTCCATGTTCAGGAGTTTTTCGGTGGGGCCCATGATCAGGGTGAGGGGAGTGCGGAATTCATGGGAGATGTTGGTGAAGAACTTGAGTTTCTGCTCATCCGATTCATGCAGTTTCCGGGCCATCTGCTGAATCTTGGCATTCTGCTTCTCCAGGCGGATATTCTGCTCTTTCAGGTTGTCTCTCTGCTGAGCGATCTTGGCGCTCTGCTTGACGATCTCTTCCTGCTTGCTTTCCAGCAATCGATTGACCTCCTTCAGGTCGTGTGTTCTCTCCTCCACCTGGCTGGCCAGGGTCCTTTTCTGAGCCTCCAGTATCCGGGTGCGGATATTCAGGATCGCCAGGAAGATCAGCAGGATCGCCATAGCTACCACCAGCCTGAACCATAGGGTATTCCAGAAAGGAGGCAGCATCTCCAGGGTCAGCTCGGTGGGCAGGTTCGACCAATTCCCGTCGCTGTTGGTTCCGGCCACCAGCAGGGTGTATGTTCCGCTGGGCAGGTCGTTGTAGCTGATGAACCGCTGACTGGCATCCACCTCGTTCCAGTCCTCTTCCAATCCGTCCAGCATATACCGGTAACGAATCTTGCTGGGGGCGGCATAATCCAGGGAGGCAAACTCGAATCCGATGAACCGGTCCTGGTGAGTCAGGGTAATATGGTTGGTGAGCGAGATGGACCGGTTCAGCACCACATCTCCGTGAACGGTATCGCCCGGCAGGACGGCACTACCCGAAAGGCTGAAGCCGGTGATCACCACCGGGGCTTCGTAGGAGGGTTTCTCCTGGATCTGGTCCGGGTCGAAGTAGGTGATCCCTTTGGTCCCTCCAAAATACATGACTCCCGCTTCATTTTTAAAGAATGCACCCTCATTGAATTCATTGCCCACCAGACCGTCCTCCCTGGTGTAGACGATGATCCGTTCGGTTACCGGGTTGAATTCCACCAGACCCCGGTTGGTGCTTAACCACAGATTACCCACTTTATCCTCCAGAATGCCATGGATCGTATGACTGGGCAATCCATCCTTCATGGTATAGGCGGTGAACGTTTCACTGATCTTGTCAAAACGGTTGAGACCGCCGTTGTTGGTGGCAATCCAAAGAATGTCCTCTCCATAGATCTCCGGTTCGAGAATACACTTAACCCTGTTATTGGAGATGGACTGCGGATCGGCAGGATCGTTGATGTAATGCCGGAATACCCCTGTTCTCGGATCATACCGGTTCAATCCGTTGTAGAGAGTACCGATCCAGAGGATCCCGTCTGTATCCTCGTGAATGTACTGAATGTGGGTATCATTGGTACCGGTCGGATCACCGGTGGGAACCACCGAGAACCTCTCGAAAGAGAGGCCATCCTCCCGGAGACGTGTCAACCCCTCCCCGGCGGCCCCGAAATAGACCTGCCGGCCGGAGGTGACACAGATGGAGCGCAGCGACCAGAGCTGGAATGCAGCAGGCTCTGCCTCATTTAAATGGAAATTCAGGAAAAGGTCCTGACCGGGATCGTAGAGGCTTACCTTGTAATCGAAAGCACCCATCCATATCCGTCTGTCATAATGGGGCTCCATCGTACCGATCAGTGCGGCGGGAAGGTTTGCAGAGTATTCATAAGTCAGGTCCCTCTTGAGGTTCCTCTGGTTATTATAGGCCCGGAGGGATCCATCTCTCAGGTCGATCCGGTTCAATTCCGTCTTCGTACCGATATAAAGGTAGCGCTGACGGTCCTCGTATATGGAATATACTTCACTGTCGGTGATATAGAGTCCCCTTTCGCGATGATTGTCGATGGAGCGGAACTGCCGGGCATTCAGATCGACCATGTAGACCCCTTCCTTTGAGGACCCGATCCAGATCAGGCCATTCCTGGTTTCACGGATAAACTGGATCTGCTTCCCGCCATAGGAAAAGGGATCTTCCGGATCATTGCGGAAAGTCACCACCTCCTCCAGTCCCGGAGCTATCCGCATCAGATTTTGCTCCATGTACGAGCTGGAACCTGCCCAAACATGGCCCTTGGAATCCTCCAATAAGTGAGGCATAGAAATCCCGCGGGTTTCAGGCACCATTTTTTGCCTGTATCCTTTTTCGCCTTTCTCGATCCTGTAGATGCCAAATATGGTCCCCACCAGCATCTCTCCCCCGGAAGTCCGGACAATGTCATATACGGTAGGTTGTTCCTCCGAATCCAGCGGTTCGCTGATCAGGTAGTCGACTTTCATGGAATCGGTACACGGATGGGTGATAATATTGAGTCCGTCCTGGGTGGTTCCCACCCAGAGGGAGCCGTCGGGATGGGGATAGATCACACTGGTGCTATTATTATTAAGGGGAACATCTCTTCCCCCTTCATAGTCGCAGCGCACCACGTTTCCGGTTTCGGGATCCATTCGGTTTAATCCGCTCCTGGTGCCTATCCACAGATACCCCTGCCGGTCCTCTGTGATGGTCACCACCTCGTCGCTGCTCAGACTCTCCGGATCATCCGGATCGTGCCGCCAGACTCTGAACGAGTCCTCCTTCCTCCGGTACAGGTGGAGTCCACGGTCAGTCCCGAACCATAACCTCCCTTTCGAATCCTCAAACATGAACCTGGATGCCACGAAAGAGGTCAGCGTGCGACTGGTACTGGAAATAGAGCCTGGAAGGCCGTCCGCCCTGTAGGAATGAAAGGTTTCCGTAACCGGATTATAGCGCTCCAGGCCCCTTCCGGAATACCAGATCCAGAGCTGATGGTATCGATCGATAAAAAGATGATTGATCCAGCTGTCGGAGGGAGTGCGGCTGTTTGGTCCCTGGAAATAAGTTTTGAATTCGTATCCGTTGTACCGGTTCAGTCCATCCTGTGTGCCGAACCAGAGAAAACCCAGGCTGTCCTCGGCCATTGTGGGAACCAGGCTGTGGGACAACCCATCGTCAATTCCCAGGTGATGGAACCTGAATTCGGCAGGCTGTCCGAGGAGGAACGCCTGGAATACGGCTACCACCCACAAGCAGCTCCATAGTAAAAATCTCTTCATACCCCGTGGCAGATAGCGATCCCGGTCAAAGATAGACAATTACTCCTTAACCACTGCTACCTCCAATGGGGTCTGCATGGATTGATCCCTGAACAGGATCCTGCAGAGGTAGATCCCGCCTGGAAGCTTCTCTCCGCCGGGGAGTGAGGCATCCCACTCCCAGAGGGTGCCCCCGGCCCGGATCATGAGCGGCGATGATATATACCGGATACGACCCGCCATATCGATGATCTGTACCAGCGCTTCTGCATCGCTCCGGGGAGTGATCTTCAACCGGAGCTGCTCCCGGAAGGGATTGGGACGGACCTCCAGTGCTCCGGTCTGCTGGTGCTGCCCCGCCGCAGTAGCCGGGGTGGTCACCGTAAAGGAAACCGTGTCTGAAAAGCCGGCTTTCCCGTGGGTGTCTGTGGCCGTGATAGAGATCAGGTGGTCACCCGCTCCAACCGCCGGAAGAATGAAGGGAGGCTCCGCGGAAGGCGGCTCCATCAGCTCCTGGTCCAGGTAGAATAGATAATGGTGCACTCCTCCGATGGTATCCAGGATCGTAAAATCGATTGTAATCCCGCCGGTATCCTGGAACAAAGAACCATCTGCCGGCGAGAGGAACTCGATCCGGGGGGTATCGTTGACCACCAGGGCGATAAACGATCCGGTATGGCCGCCGTCGCGCGAAATGCCGCTGACCAGGGCACTCCCCTCCGAAATCCCCTCCAGGTAGCCATACTGGTTCACCAGGGTCACTCCCGGATCGTCCGAAGAGTACGCTATTTTGCTATCGGAGGCATCTGCCGGATCGGGCAAAAGGATAGGAACTGCCGATCCGGTCAGCTCCACCCATATCGTATCGGGCAATATGAACCCCTGAAGAGGAACCTGTTCCCCCTCCACGACCCGGGTGCCGAGGATGGAATCCGGAATGAGTCCTTTATCTGTTCCCGGTCCCTGGTAGGCCACCTGGAGGGAGGCTCCCCCGCTCTTCTCAAAAAAGAGTACCTCGATCTGATGACTGCCGGTATCCAGCTCCATGGTTCCTCCCTGCTCGACGGCAGCGTGCAGACCGTCGTTGTCCACCACCAGCTTCCCGTCCAGATAAAGTAAACTGCCATCATCGGAAGTAGTGAAAAACTGATAGGTGCCTGCCGAATCAATGGCTATTTCCCCGAAAAATCTGAACCCGAAAAGATCCTCCTGAAGGGCCGGGGAGATATCGAAGTTGGGCAGCTGTCCCGAGGTGACCGGGGAAAAAATGTTAAATTCGGGAACCTGGTCCCATGAACCTTCGAAATACTGGAAACGGATCCCGGAAGTAAATCCTCCTTCTTCTGTCACGGTGACCCGGCAGGTATCGGTCAGTCCCCTCGAATCACTCACAGCAATAACGCTGGCGGTTCCTACACTGAGTGCCGTCAGTGTTCCATCGGCATCCACGTAGGCCACCTCATCATCGAGCGACTTCCAGAAAACCCGCCTATTACTGGTTTCCGGTGGAAATAAAGAGGCACTCAACTGTACCTTCCCCCAACATCCGATCTCCAGATCATGATAATTCAGGTTGATATCGTTGGGGAGAATAGTGGAACAATCGTCGCACAGCAGTTCCAGGTAATTCAAAGTAAGTGCTCCGTTTTCAAAACAGAGCATAAGCTCCTGCTCCCCCTCCTCCAAAAGCACTCCCTCTGTTGTATGACTTTCAAATGGATACCAGCCCACCACAGGTAGGGTAATGGTAGTAAGTTCCTTCTCGCCCTGCTTCAAGGTGATGGACGGTTCACCTGCTCCGGCGGTATAGCGGAACCGGATGGCATAGAGGTTAGTTTCGGGAACATACACCGAATATTTCAGCCACTCACCTGTCTGAATGGCGGTGACGTGATAGGCGTTGGCCCCTTCATCGAACGATTGCCCCACATCCACATCCTCGTTCCGGTAGGCCTCCTCGCTATTCCCCTGAGTAAGGTCATGGTAAGCGATTCCCTCTCCGCCAAAGTCGAAATTTTCGGCCTCTATCACCCCGGGCAATATGACGGGTTCACCGCCAAACGGTCCTTCCGGCCTTGGAGGCAGAACGGTAACAAGGGCAGTGTCGGAATAACCGCCTTCCTCCGAGGTAATGACCACCCGGGCCACTCCCTCAGACACCGCTTCCACACGGCCCGATTCATTAACCAGGGCCACATTCTCATCGGTGGATTGGAATGCTACCTGGCGATAGGGCGCTTCGGGCGGAAAAAGCTCATACTCCAGGGTCAGGTATTCACCGGCATGGATCTCCGCCTCTTTTTTTTTAAGTTCAACACCCGCCACCAGGGGTATCGCCTTTAACTCCCGGCTGATGGATGAGCTGAATCCTTCCTCAAACAGCACAATGGCTTTTACCTGGTTAAAGAGCGGCCCCAGGCTGTCGATTCGAAATTCATAGGGAGCCTGCAGATCGGTTTCCACTACCCGGCCGTTCAGGAGCAAAGTGACCTGCTCCACCGTTGGACCGCTGATCTCCGACACATCCACTTCCAGATCCAATCCCTCTCCCTGTGCCAGCGCATCGGTCCCGGAGGGAAAAATGAATGTTCCCTGGTAACGGTGGTCGATGCTGATCAATGGTCCTTTTGCCACGGTCTCCATACCGTCTGAATCCTTGACCATCGCTTTCAGGGTGTAGGTGCCTTCCGGAAGATCCATGACCGGGACACATATACCGGACGATCCGCCCGAGTAAATCTCCACCGGATGGTTGTCCAGGAAATAGTACACGCGGCCGACCCTGCGATCATCGGAAACTGCCACCTCCACGATCAGTGAATCGGATTCATCGATGGTCTGCGGGGAGGAGGGCGAAAGTATGGTAATCTCTGCCGGCTGGTTCGGTGAAAACGGGATGGTGGTATCGGCAGAAAGGAACCCGTACGAACTGGCAGCCGGAGCATTGGTCTGGTGCACGGTGAACTCCCCGTCCAGGACCGAGTAGGGACTGTCGAACCAGAATTCCGAAACCGGCCACTGGTAGCGGTCCGGGTAGGAGCGGATCTTGGCAAAATCGGCGTCCCACGGTCCCTGCCCGTTATCGCCCATGAAATGATCACCGTTGCGCAGGGGACCGTAGGGTACCAGTCCCGGTACATTCTCATCCACCCCTGCCTGGTCGTAGCGGGAATCGAGATGCAGCATCCGCCTGGGATATCGATCGCCCATTCCGGTTATCCAGCTCATATTCAATGGATTGTTCCCCAGAAAAAAGTCAGCGGTCGTATACATATAATCCAGAAACTCCTGCTTCACCGCCCCTTCGGATACGTGCTGGGCAAACATGGGGGCAATGGTTATTGGAGTGGTGGTGGAACCCACCACAGCGGGTTTATTCCAGGAATATCCCATCCGGGCACTCCTTTTCGTTGCCGGATCGAGGAATTCACTGCGGGCATAGTTGATGGTCGCTGCCACCAGCCGGTCGCGGAGGTCCGGATCCATATTGGGATGCCAGGGGGAGGTAATATAGGACCATACCGCCTTGGTCTGGTTATAATCTCCACCACTCAATCCGGCTGCCTCCGAGTCCACCCTGTTCAGCCGGATGATCTCCTGCTGAAAAGCGTCCTGTCCCGTCAATTTATACAGGTTGGCGGCGGCATACATACGCAGGTCAGGGATGGTGGCGCCCTTGACTTTGATCTCGCCACCCAATTCATGGTTCTCCCCCGCCCACTGATAAGCAGCTTCGGCTTCAGCTAAAAGCGCGGGAGTGGAATCGGTGATCCCCGCCAGTTCGAGACAATAAGCATATTGTGTGGCGAGTCCGGCAAACAGGTAGGCTGTCTGGGGATCGGCTCCGCACACGTACCAGGGACGGGAATCTTCATAGGAGGGGGAAGCATCCGGCTTTTCGTTGAAATCAGAATTGACCCGTCCGCCCGGGACCGATCCGTCGGGGCGCTGGTTCCTCCGGAAATAGTTGATCAGCCACCCTGCCTCATCCAGTAGGTCGGGGATCCCGTTCCCACTTTCGGGGATCATGAGTTCGTTGTCGGCAAAATTCTGAGGGGCCAGTTCATAAGATGCCAGCAGGAAATAGGGAACATCGGTATGGTGCACATACCCGTCCCAGTCTCCTGCATCATGGTACCAGCCCCAGCCCCAGCCGGTGATCTTGCCTTCCACATGGTCTAGAATATCCTCTTTGGAACTGCTCCCCTCGCCCGATAGAACCGATGGCCAGGTGGAATGGTACAGCTCCATGATCCCGTCTGCCGGATGGTGGTCCCGGGGCCGGGCCCATTTTCCGGCATACTCCGGTTCCTTGGAAATACCCGCCCTCTGATAGTAGAGTCCCCTGATGGTTTTGTAGTATGCCTCCCTGTAGACATTCTCATCCAGGCGGAAGGGGAAACTGCATCCGACCCCCTCCACTACCAGCCGGTACTCACCGGGGGTGGTGAAGGCCGAAAAATCCACCTCCCAGACATCGGAACCGTAGACATTGTTGGTGGATCCCCAGCTTTCGGGGGAGCCGAAGTCCTGATCCTCCTCCTCGAGGCCCCTGCGGCGGGTGGCAATGGTCCCCTGGAATTCAAGGGAACCGCCGGCCGCATCCATCAGGTAGTAGGTGTTCCCTTCCAGAAAGTCCAGATCGATGGCGCCGAAATCGCCTGCCCAGTGTGCCAGGTAGGCAAACTTGACCGGAGAGGAAGGGGTATACCCTTGCTGGTTCACATGGATCAGCTCACTGAACTGCTCAAACTCATTAAACTCAAAGGTAATCTCATCCAGGTTGGCAGCCAGTTCTCCCATCCAGAGGGTGTAGGTGTACCCCCGTTTCAGTTCATGGGGAAGCTCCAGGTAGATCCAGTGTTCCGACACATACTCGTTATCACAGATCTCACCGGTCCACCTGCAACTGTCCGATATGGCAGTAGGCTTGCTTTTCCGGCCAGTCCGAACCGGCCGCACACCGTTGAAAAACTCGGGGTCATCCAGGCTGAACAGACGGTATGCCTGCAGGTGTACTGCCCGGTCCAGGTCCAGCGGATCCGAAACCACCACATCCTCATTCCCCTCCTGGTGATACCCGTGGTAATGTACGGTCCCATCGTCGAAATGGAGAGCGATAACCTTGGGAGTCAATGGAATAAGCTCGATCAAATCGGAAGCCAGAAGTCCGGCCGGCACCCAACCGAGCAACGCCATCATTAAACCAGGAATTAACTGTCGCATCGGTTTCGTGAGTTTATGGGTGTGACAATAAATCAATTCTTGACGAACGAACGAATGTGGGACCGGTCGCTGTCGCTGATCTTCAGAAAGTAAATTCCCTTCTCCAATCCGGAAATATCGAGCGAAAGGGAGGCTCCGGCTTTCTGGCGGGAAAGGCACTCCCTTCCCCATAGATCGGTCACAGAGATCCTCCGGAATCCGGGGGGTATCCCCTGCACCTGAAGCGTTGTGCCTGCCGGGTTGGGGAAGATCCGGATGCCCGAATCATCCTGGTCCTCCACGCTCACTTCGCAGTTGCTCCCCTGGTTGGAGAGGGTGATCGTCACCTCGTCGAACACCTCCGGATTGTCCCAGGCCTCAGCCCTGACCGTGATGGTTCCGTTCCCGGCGCAGTTCCCGGAGCCCTTCACCTCGAAACCCCACGGCTTCAGCCCGTATTCCACCTCCACACCGTTGGTATCCACGCTCCACTTGACCGCATCGGAAAGCGCCTCTTCAGGTGCTACCTCCGTGAGCAGGATCTTCTTCTCGTTCCCGCTGATATCAAATACTTCCGTATTATAGGCGTAGATGGTGACCGAGCTGGCCGATACGTAGTTGTAGTAACCCATCTCCACCTCTTCCACGGGGGAGGTATCCCCGCCAAAGCGAAGGATCACCATGCTGTGTTTCGGAACTTCCACCAGCAGGCTGTCGGACATGGTCACCTGCATGGAGTCGATCACTGTTTCCCGGGTGCTGAAATCTTCCCCGGAGATCACATAGTACATCCCCTGCTCCGGTGCGGTCAGGGAAAGCTCATCGGGTATATCCACCTGCACCGTATAGTCGTGCTCGAAATCCCTGCTGAACATGAGAACGCTGAAGCCATCTTCATCGGCGTATACGTGACTCCCCACCGGATCGAGACCCGAGACGGGCCGGGCAGCACTGGTCTGCAGTTCGGTCCGCAGGGCATTTCCCTTGCAGAAACGGTTGTAGTACTTCGCCGTGTAAAACAGGGGAAGCTTCTTGTAATTCTGAGGAGGAACGGTCATTGCCCACTGTCCGCCGGTCAGATGGAAGATGGTGGGGATGACCCCTCCCCTTTCCACCACCGAGGCATAATAGTCGGTCTGCACGATGGCCTGCCCCAATCTCCCGTAGTAGCTGGGGGTGGTCATATTGGACTCGTACATGTAGGTGGGTTTAAAATCCCCACTGGCCTGAAGGATCAGATCCATAGTCGCTTCCAGTCCCTTCAGGTTTCGGTTCATTTCAGCCAGTCCATTTTTGTAGTAATCGAGTTCACTCCGGCCCGGATCGATTTCGGGGGAGTAACTCAGGTTCCCGCCCAGATAGCCGCTGACTGCCAGCCAGTCCACTTCACCCGTGTCCCCCTGGAGTAACGATTCATGGAGCCCGTAACTGTCGTTGGGCACCGGTCTGCGGCCGCTGTAGGCCAGCGCGATCTTTTCCGGATCGTAATACTCCGACGAGCGCATCAGCCCCGCCACTTCCCGGCACCAGGCTCCGTACCCGGCATAATCGGATCCGATCTGTGCGTTGTGGCTGGATGCGCCCCAGACCTCATTCCCGAATTCCAGAATCAGGCCACGGCTTTGCTGAAGAAGTGGTTCTGCATATCCTTCCGCAGCTCTTTTCGCCCCGTACTGGGAATCGGCCGGACCCGCCAGGTACTCCAGGAAATGCAGGAAAGTGGCCGGCTCGGTCCGCCAGTCGGTGGAGTTTTCCACTCCGCAGGTGATAATCGTGTAGGCGCCGATCTCATTGCAGAAATCCATGAAACGTCCAAAGGTCATGGGTTTACCCGAACCAATATAATCTTTAAAATTCAGCGGATTGGCCGTAAGGGCCCCCCAGCGGACCCCGGCCGCTTCCAGCTCCCTGATCAGATTTGCCTGCTGGGGATCGTTCAGGAACTCGCCCGACTTGTAATTGGGATTGACCCCCAGGCCTTCGCTCCGACCGATGGTCTCGAAATGGACGGTCAACCGGGCTTTTTTGTCGCTCAGCAAGGTATCGTCCGGATCGAACCGCGTGGTGGACACCTCCAGGGTATCGCTCATGGGGGATACGTTCAAACCGGCATCGACCGATTCCACGGTGATCCGGTAACCGGTCTCCGGGGTCAATCCGCTAATTAACAGCTCCTCATCAAAGACCAGTTCCGATGAATTGTAGCGTATGCCGTCCACGTAAATATGGTAACCCCTTACTTCCGTTTCTCCGTCAGTGGCCCCATTCCATGCCACCTGAAGATAAAGGTCTGAGACCACTGCGGCCTCCAGGCTGACAGGGGGCAACGGCGGATTGGAGTCCGACTCATAGGTGGTAGTGCAGATGATTCCGCTCTCCAGCGACTCGTTTCCTGCCATATCCAGCGAGGTCACCGTGACACAG
Organism: uncultured Bacteroides sp.; assembly: GCA_964604655.1. Taxonomy (GTDB): domain Bacteria; phylum Bacteroidota; class Bacteroidia; order Bacteroidales. The sequence continues at coordinate 18,496 of CAZRZY010000063.1, forward strand.
TAGCGGGTCCCGGGCTCCAGTCCCCCCAGCATCAGTTCAGTATCATGTATCAGCGAAGCCTGCCAGGGAGATCCGTTCAGGTAAACGCGATAACCCGCTACTTCGCCATCGTCGGCAGACTCCGACCACCTGATCCTGAAGTCATTGATCCCCGTATTGACCAGAGTAAGGTCTTCAGGCGTGGTGGGCTTCTCCACATCGTACACATAGGAGAGATACTCCCCGGGAATATACTCCTTCTCTATACCCGGTCCCTCCCAGGACATTCCTCCCAGAAGGGTATGGATATTCCAGTGGGTTCCGTAAATCGCATATACCTTCCCTGCCTCCAGCGAAACAGGCGCCGACCTGTACTCTTTGTTACCCACCGGTGTTCCGATGCTCGGCTTGCTGTCGTCCGGCGACCGGTAAATGATCACCCGGGCATTGTCAAAATTCTCATCGGTGCTGATACCCATGCTGAGTCGGTCATTGGCCCTCATGTAGAAAGTGTACTCTCCGCTGACAGGGGGGATGAGGTATCCCTTGAAGAGGGCGGTGAAGAAATCGACTCCCGTGCAGGTACCGGAGGTGCACTCGTTGTAGACCGAAAGATCCAGGGAGGGAAGATCGATCTGGCTGTAGGGCGCCAGGCCGGATGGAGCGATCATGGTAAAGGAAGGATTGGACCGAAGGGGCACCACCTCCTGCCAGAAGATAATATCGTGGATCTCAAAGTAGATCCCATTGTTTTGATAAGCGCTCACAGCCACCTCGAAGGAAACACTGGCCATACCGTCCCCGTCACTGGCTTCCACCTGGAGGGTGACCGACCCGCTCACTCCCTTTTCGGCAACACGAATCACCGCAAAGGTCTGGCCCGGAGTATGGCTGACCCCTTCCACCTGAAGAATGGTGGTGTCTGATGAGGTAACGGTAAACGCAATTTCCTGGTCTGCACCCTCATCCCCGTCGTCCACCCCGGGAATCAGGAGAAAATTCTCCCCCGATTGAACAAAAATAGTATCATCAGGAGGTGTACCGATCACCGGGGATGTCTGTGCCGCAACGATCCCGCATGCAAAGAGCGGGAGGAGTGTCCATAGATGTAATTTCTGCATGAATAGTCGCTGTTGTTAGTTAAGGGGTAATCAGAATTTTGGCTGTCTCGGTCCTGTCGGAAAGGATCAGCTGCAAAATGTAAACCCCGCTCTGCCCCGTTCCTCTGCTGATACCACCCAGCGGCAGCTCGGTCTGTTTCATTCCGGCGCTCCCCGGCAGGTGATCCCAGCTCGCGGCCAGCCTTCCATCCATGGAATAGAGTCTGGCACTGACCCGTGCAGGCTGCTCCATGTGGTAGGTGACCTGGATACTTTCAGATGCGGGATCGGCATAGGCGGTCAGATTGGCCGGTACAGCAGTGAAGCGGACCTCCCCCGTGTAAAAGTCCGCGAACTCTCCTTCAAAAAGCCGGCAGGCACCGCGCTGAGTGCCGAACCAGACCGATCCGTCGGTGTCAAAGGCGATGGCATACACCGTATCGCTGATCAGTCCATCCTGCCGGGTGTAGGAGGTCCATGTGTCGCCCCTGAAATGGGAAACTCCGCCGCGGGTGCCGAACCACATCCCCCCTTCGGGATCCTCTGCCATGGAAAGCACATCGTTCTGAATAAGCCCCTCGTCCGTGGAATAGAGAAACCAGTTCTGCTTGGCTTCGTAACCGGTGTGCAGCTCCACGCCCGCATCGGTACCGAACCACTGTTTGTCCACTCCTCCCACTTCCACGCTCCGGATGTTCCCCGAATAGGGAGTAATGCCGTACTCGCTGGTCCACCGCGTGGCCCCCGTGATGCCGTCCACATCGGAGACAAATCTTCCGATCCCTCCCTCTGCAGCGATATAAAGTGTATCGTTATGGATGTCCATCTGCCTGACCGGTGCTTTGACCAGGCTTCCGGAATAGTCATCGTAGGTCAGGGTAGCCACCTCCCAGTCACGCAACCAGGTAATCCCCGAGGCCGATCCGAAGTATTTCCGGTGGTGGGAATCGATGGCGATATCGGTGACACTGTCATCCAGCAATCCGTCCTCCACCGAATAGGTAGTGGCGCCGGTTACTCCGCCGGGGGAAACATCCATGACGGACACCCCCCTGGAAGTGGCCACCCACAACCGGGGGCCCAGATCGGTCTGTTCCATTTCCAGCGCAAGCACCTGATTGCCCGGAAGAAAATTGGATTCGTCGTAATAGGTCCACCTGGAGGCCTGATACCTGCGTACCCCCTGGCTGGTGGCAAACCATTTTACTCCCTGGCTGTCCACGCAGATCGCCCTGACAATGACAGGTTCCCCCGGAACCATCCTGTCTCCGTACCCGGACCGGTGTCCCGCAGCCACCGATATGAAGCTGCCCAGCAGGATCAGCCAGAGATACCTCCTGGCAACTAATGATCGATATTTGTCCATTACTTCCGGGTTAAGATTTGCGTGTGTACCTCGTCACCCGCCCTCAACCGGAGAATATAGTGGCCCATGGGCTGGTCGCCCATCTCCACGGTAAACGTACCGAAACCACCGCTGAGCAGTCCCTCCGGCAGAGAAGCCACCTGCCTGCCGGCCAGGTCCACCAGCTGAACGGTGAACGGACCGGAATAACCCGAAGCCAGGTTCACTTCCCCTTGCACCAGGTCGGTAAAAGGATTGGGGTAACACCGGACGGGATCACCGGCCAATTGGGTTTTCTCCATTCCGATGACCGTTCTGTTCACCTTGAAACTTACCTGCGCCTCAAACTCTCCATCCGTGGCTGTGACCGTCACCTCCGCTTCCCCTTCGAAGGATTCGGTAGCATGTACCTTCAGCACCTGACCGTCGATGGTAAAGGTGAGTTCGGAATGGCCGTGTTGAACGGTGTATTCCAGCGGATCTTCATCCGGATCGTTGAATACGCTGAGCAGGTTGTCGTGGATCACCAGGTCGGTGCCCGTCTCCGTGATCTCGAAGTCGGCGATGGAGCCGGTAACCTCCACCGCGTTATTCATAGCAAAACCCTCGTTCACCAGTCTTACCGAACCGTACTGATCGGCGTTCATCCAGTGCGAATTGGAATCGGGCTGGGGCACCCAGACCGAGCCGAAGAAGTTATCCCTATCGGTTCCCGGGGTATCGTTATCACAGTAAGCCAGGCTCATTCCCATCTCCCTGCCACCCGCAAGGGTCACCCTGGAGGCTTCGGGATCGGAGTGATCGTAGGTATCGTCATAAACTTTCATGGAAAATTCGTATACAAACCGGTTCCCCGACCGTTTCATCACCAGTTCGGGGAAATGGCCCGCATAGTCCACAATGGTCTTATCCCCCCAGCCGGTGCCGTCGATATCGCATGCCACCACTTCGGATACGACCTCCCCGTCGGCCGGTGCATTCACCGCCAGGTGGTAGGAGAAGGCATTCTCGCTGTTCACTCCCCAATCCTGGCTGTCATCGAATACATGCAATCCGCCCGACCGGTCCTCGTCCAGGAAGACCTCCACGATATCGAAGTTGGGGTACCCGTCTTCGGGATAGACATAGCCGTCTATAAACGCATCATCGGTGATCTCCACCAGGAAGTAGAGCAGGTTCTCCGTTTCCGACCAGCTTACCTTGAAGCGGCCGAAAAAGTCGGAGGAATCGATCTGCTCTCCGTAGTTGATCCATGTCTGGTCGATATGGTACCAGCGGGCCTCATCCCAGCAGGTATCGGAAGGTTCCCCGTCGATCAATGGAACAGTGCCGGCTTCGCGCGCCATCAGCGTGCTCTGCAATAACGACTTGTCTGTCGATAACAGTTCGATGCCATAATCGTAACCAAGGTTACGGGAGTACTGACGGTCCACTTCGTTGTTCCAGTGCTCATGGGTCCCCAGGCTCCCAATGGGAATACCGTCCCCTTCCGGGTCGTAGGTGATCCCTTCCGGCCAGAACCTGGAATCGGCAGCCTGGTGCAGGTGATCGTCCACGGCACCCATCAGAGGCCTTGCCTTACCGGGTCCGTTGGGATCGGTGAACTCATTCCTCAGGAAGTCGAAACAAACCGATTCCAGAGCCACCTGGTCCTGCGACGCGAGAATGGAGTTGGGCCAGTCGCCGTTAAAGGGTTTACTGTTCCACTTGACCGGTTTCTCTACGGCCTCCGTGCCTCCCCAGAGACCATCTACAATAAACAGAAGGGTGTTGCCCCCCAATTTCTCGTGTCCCATGATATCGGTCAATACCCTGTAATATCCGTATTCCGGATTCTCTACCTGGTCATTCTCGGGCGCAATCAGGGCCGGATGCAGATGAGCTGCACCATCGCGTGTGTGCGATCCGAAATGATTTTTGGTGGTCAGGGTTATCCCTGCCCTGGCGTGTGCTTTCAGCGCCGCTACATTGATCAGGTAATCGGCGTTCTCCATCTCAGCATAGAGATAATCGAACCCGGCAGTCGGCATCACTTCACCTTTATCAGACCACTCTATGGCAGGTTCGGCCGATTCGGTCAACTTTGTCCTTCCCAGATCATCATGTGATTTATCGATGTATTTCACCTGAGGGAAAAGAGCCACCATCTGCTCAAAATTATGCTGGTAGATATGCGCGATCGGATCCCCTACGCAGATGTTTTCCTGGGGGATCCCGTACTCATTAACCAGTTGGTCCAACAGGCTGATAACGATGGCCGGTGATGTTTCTGCCATTCCGTAATAATTTTCGGTCCATCCGGCTACCTTGAAGGTCAGATCTTCGTTGGTAAGCCATCCGCCGCCACCCTGATTGATCTTGATGAAAACGGTCTGTCCTGACTGGTAGGCAGTCTTTCCTCTTCCCTTTCTGTTATTAAAATCCCTGAAGATACGGTCCCAGGCACTGGAAACACCGTATGTGCCGGCGATCCCGTTGACCACCTCAGCCAGCATATCATCGATCACCTCCTGGTTATTGTTCTTGGCAAGAAAGTAGCCGTCCTCTCCCCTGACGGGATCATCCATGGTATTGGTGCAATTTTCGTCAGTAGCATCCGGATTCCAGGACCAGGCCACCCTTCCGGGGAATATTCCCACCCCTTCACCCACCGGCTGGTTGGGAACATAATCTTCGTTGGTCGTGGCAGGAGACGCTGAAGCTTCGAAGGAGATCAAATTGGAGGAGAGGGCAAAGACGACCACTGCCGCCAGAAATGCTCCTGCTGCCATCAGGTAGCGGGTTCTGTGAAAGAATACCCGGGCCCGACTGAAAAGAAGAGCCGATCCTGACAGAGAGAGCAGGTATATGACAAAGCTCGACATAAACGGAGCGGCCACTTTCATGCAGGGATATCCCGCCCTGGCAGGTTTGGGTATGACCCGCACGAGAAACCATAAGGTGGATGCGATCCCGATGACCAAAAAGGTAACCTTGTAAGGGATCCGGAAGTTTCTGAGTCGTTCGTAGAGATTCCTGAATCGTTGAGGAATGTCCTTTTCTGTCTTCATCTATGGAGTAGTTTTATTCGCTATTATTTCCATGGTGGCCCTGAAAAACCGGCAACGGCCCGCCTGAGTGCCCGTACGGAACAGTGTAAAAATGGCGTCACCTGTTTCTCCAGCTCCAGAGCGTTTCCTCCGGCATGCTTCCAAGGTCTGTACTCATCTTTGACCCCTCCCGGACTCCGCGGTTTTTCGGTGGGAAGCCATCCGGGATTCGCATAAAGAAATAAAAATTCATCCGGGTCTGCATCCTTATCCTCCAAAACGGTGCCAGGCTTCTTCCGTCGGGCTTCAGAGAATCGGGAAAACCGGCCATCCTGCCCAAAAATGCCAATTATTCCTGCCCCCGATGTCCACTGGCTCATAAAATAAGTCCTCTATTTTCGCCTCAAGGCTCAAAGATCCGCTGCAGTTCCCCGCCCGGTTCCTCCCCTACATCCCGGGGTTCGCAGAACCAGATCAGTTTTCCGATGGTATTCAGACCTTCCGGCACTTCCCCGGCCTGGGGATGGGTCGCCATAAACCGGTCCAGCATCACCTGTTGAAGGCTGTCCAGGAGGCTCTGATACTCCTCCCGGTAAGCCAGGTTGGTGGATTCCCCGGGATCCTGATCCAGATGGTAAAGGCTGTGACGGACCCCCGAAGGCCCGTAGCCGGTGGCATAGCCCAGGCCCAGGTCCCGTTTACCGGTGGTGAAGAAGTATTTCCACTCTCTGGATGCCACCATGGCCATATTGTCTTCCAGATATTCAGCGAATGCATAATTTCCACCTTTGTCCTCTGCCCCGGCGATCAGGGGCAGCAGGCTTTCACCATGCAACCCTTCATATTCCGGGATCCCCAGGGCTTCATAGAGCGTGGGGGCCAGGTCCACGAATTCCACCGGCTCCTCCACCAAACTGCCGGGCCGGTAGCCCCTTCCTTTAATGAGCAGCGGGGCTTTGATCGATTCGGCCCACATGGTGTGTTTTTCAAAGCGGTTATGCTCATTCAGCAGGTAGCCCTGGTCACCCAGGTAGACCACCAGAGTGCGGTCCTCCAGTCCCGAACGCTCCAACTCGTCAAGGATCAGTCCCACGTTCTTGTCCATATACTCCACCGAGGTGTAATAGGAGGCGATGATGCCCCTTTTCTCTTCTTCCGAAAGATCCCGGAAGATCTCCGGGATCCATCGCTCATCCTCAGGGCCTCCCATTGCCAGGGGCACACTGTCCGGATCATAGAGGCCCGCATATTCCACCGGAAAAGAGAAGGGGGCGTGGGGCTCGTGAAAGGAGAGCCAGAGAAAGAACCGCCCGTTTTGATGGGTGCGTATGAAATCGATGGCCCTGCCGGCCAGGTAGGTACCCTGGCTATCCTCGTCCCGGTAGGGAGCGGGGAGCATCCGGGCGTTTTTCTGCCAGGCGGTATTCTCTTCGTGGGGGGTGTTGGCACGGGTGGGGAGTCCGGGTGGCAAAGGCTCTGGTGGATGCTGTCTGAGATGCTGCCTCCAGTCCCCGGAGGTGATCACCGTATCAAATCCGAAATCGGGCCATTGATCCCAGTAATTATAATAGACCCAGTCGTTCCAGTGGGTCTTCCCGACCATGGCAGTGGCAAAACCGTGTTCCCTGAGATGCTCCGCCACGGTATAGTTCCGCGAGTCGTTGAAAGGAGTGAACAGAAGGCTCACTCCGGTGGCATGGGGATATTGTCCGGTCAGCAACGATTGCCGCGATGCCGAGCAGATGGGTGCATTGGAATAGGCGTTCTCGAACCGGACTCCCTCCTCTGCGATCCGGTCGATGTTGGGGGTCCTGATGATGGCATTTCCATAACATCCGGCAGCGGTGGAGGTGTGGTCATCCGATAAGATTACCACCACATGATCGAAGGTCACTTCGTCCGAAGGCCCGGGTGAACAGGAAACCATTATCGCCGCTCCGATGGCCGGCCATATCCGGCTAATTGACTGGATGCTCATAATTATTGCCAGTTTATCTGATAGGTTCCTCGTTCCTGAAACTCCATGCAGGAGAGCGCATCCCGTTCCTGTCTTTCGTATGGAACAGATGCTCCGGTTTTCCACTCTCCGCAACATACCGCTCCGGGTAGAGGTACCGGATCCACTGGATCACACGATCGGGCCAGGTGGAAAGATGACCCTGTCCGATGGCCAGGGAGTATCCGTGACCTCCATATGGATATATATGCATTTCAGAAGCAATGCCGTTTCTCCTGAGCGCCTGATAATAGACCATGCTGTTCTCCATGGGTACCCCCTTATCGTCATCCGAATGGATCAGAATGGCCGGAGGGGTATCCCTTCCTACCTGAAGCTCATTGGAGTAAAACCGTATGAGCTCCTCCGGGGGATCCTCTCCCAGCAATGCCCTCCTGGAGCCTTTGTGGGTAAACTCTTCTGTAAAGGAGATGACCGGATATACCAGAATGGAGAAGTCGGGCCGGCAGCTGATCCGCTCCACCGGATCCGGGTCCGAAGGCTCTCCCCCGTCGAAATGGGTGGATAGCGTGGAAGCCAGGTGTCCGCCGGCAGAAAACCCCATGATTCCGATCCTGCCGGGATCGATATGCCACTCTTCGGCATGGTTCCTGACCAGCCTCAGGGCTCTCCGGGCATCGGTAATGGGCGACAGGTGGGGAACGATGTTGCTGGCGGAACCCGGAAGCCGGTATTTCAACACAAATGCAGCGATGCCCTGAGAATTGAGCCAGCGGGCTATGTCACTGCCCTCCCAGTCATAAGCCAGGATATGGTACCCTCCTCCGGGACAGATCACCACCGCCTCCCCTGTGGCATTTTTGCGGGAGGGGAGAAAAACAGCCAGGTCGGGTTTTTGCACATTCCTTACCCGGACGATATCGGAAGTGTCCCAGACCGTCACCTCCCCGGTCTCCCGGTAGTTTGGAGGATCTCCCTCCCATAGGGGCAGGATCCGGTTCTGGGCCATGGCTGCCGTCACGGAGAGGATTATCGCAAAGAGCATGCCTCCCATTCTTCCAAGATATCTGGTTTGATGCATAATTACATTTTTAGTGACATTCAGATCCCTCATCCGGCTGCCGGTTACACTCTCCGGATCAGCAGGGCAGCCCGCTCTGTTTCAAAGGGACAGGAGATTACACTTTCCGTATCCCAATCCATTTCCCGTTCTTCTTCACGGCCGCTATCCACATCGATCCACGTGAGGGTGTACCGGGCTGCCGGTA
>CAZRZY010000064.1:0-26992 GCA_964604655.1 uncultured Bacteroides sp.
GCGGACCCGTGATGGGTTCCAGGGTTTTGACCATATCGATGGCCTTTTCCACGGCGATCCCCCTGGGATGCATGGTCCCCGCCGCCGCTGCTAGAATCGATGCGCTGACCAGGAAGGTCAGCACCAGGGAGATGATCGCATCCCGATTTTCAGTCTTCAGGTCCTTCAGCGTCCATTCCTGCTCCGCCACCAGGTAGGTACGAGATACCAGGACCACGGCCGCCATGGTGGTCCCCACGAGCCCGGCCATGATCAGGTGCGCATCCTCATCTTCCGGGATTCGCGGCACCATCCCGGCAACAATTTCCGACGCATCGGGGATGACCAGGATCATGGCCCCTATAAAGCTGATGCCCATGAGGGCAACGATCACCGACATAAACCTCAGGAAGGTCCGGTGTTTTCCTTTCCAGAACAGGGAGTACAGCAAACCAATGATACAGGTGGAGGAAATGGCAGGGTGTATCCCATTGCCGGACAGGAGATTCCCGGACCATTCCCGGAAAACATCCGCTGCGATGGCCGTGACCCCGATAACCGAGGAGATCACCGTCAACATCAACCCTGCCATCATGAAAATGGCTGTTACGCTGCCGAAACGGGAACGGATATTATAGATCAGTGTCTTACCCGTGACGATGGTCAGCCGGCTGATACTGATAATAAGGATATAGGTGAAAAAACAGGAGAGGGCCAGTGCCCAGGTCATGGACATGCCGTATTTCGCACCGGAGGAAGCCATCGTGGTGACACTCCCGGTCCCGATGACATACCCGATGATAAAAATCCCGGGGCCTATGTAGGTAAGAATCTTTTTCATCATCCGGAAAAATGCCTAATATAGGGCAACTTTGATCGATTGCAACACCGTTATTCATGATATTTCACCCCACCCATATCTCTCCCCCTAATATGGAGTATTCCCACCCCGGTAGGGTGCATCTGATCTATTATATTTAAAGGTGGAAAAAATGAAATTGTTTCGTTGTCATTTATGGTTGCTATGAGATCCATCCCATTGTTCGCATTACTGTTATGGTTGCTGGTCACATGCAGTATCCCGCGGGCTGACCGGGAAGGACCGGAAACTCCCAACCTCCTTTTCATCGCCGTTGACGACCTGAATACAGACCTTCATTGCATGGGTTCGCCCGTGCAAAGCCCCTGCATCGACAGGCTGGCCTCGGAAGGGATCCTGTTCAGCCGCCATTATGTACAGTTTGCCGTATGCATCCCTTCCAGGGTGGCACTGCTGACGGGCATGAGGCCGGAAAGGACACACCAGCGTTACGGTCCGGAGGTCTGGCAGAAGGTTCCCGGGGCCCGCTCCTGGGGTGATGCATTCCGGGAAGGGGGCTATGAATCCATCTCCCTGGGAAAGATCTGGCACTGGCCCGGAGCCGGTCATCCCGATACCTTCCACCTGAGGTGGAACCCTTCTCCCTATAACATTAATGCAGACCCGGAGAATAACCGGAAACTGGCAAACCAGCACAGCGGAAAAAACCGGGACACAAGTTTGGAACCGGTACGGCGCACCGGAGATCGCCGCAGCGCTCTATGATTATAGCGAACAGCCTTATGAAACGGTCAATGTGGTCAATGATCCCGCATATTCACAGGTAGTATCTGAAATGGTGGAGTTACTGGAACAGGGCCCACCCGGTCAGTTTCCCGAAAATTAAATCAAAAAAAGAACGATGAAAACGAAATTCAAGATCCTTTTTCCTGTTTTGCTGGTTGCCGGATTCACTGCATGCAACCAGTCAGTGGAGATCCCTTCCTACCTGGAAGGCTACGGTGAGCAATTCCGGGAGGACCCGCGGAAAGCCAACCTGCAGTGGTTCACCGATGCCGATTTCGGCCTCTTTATCCATTACGGACTTTACAGTCAGCTCGAAAAAGGCGAATGGGTGCAGTTGCGCGATACCATTCCGGTGGCTGAATACGCCAGACTGGCCGAAACTTTTACGGCTGAGAATTTTGACGCAGACCGGATCACCGACATTGCCCTGGAGGCAGGGATGAAATACATTACCATCACTTCCAAGCATCATGACGGTTTTTGCCTGTTCGAAACCGGACAGACCGATTTTAATGTGTTGAACACCCCGGCGGGCAGGGACCTGATCAAAGAGCTTTATATGGCATGTGAAGAGAAGGGATTGGGACTGTTCCTTTACTACTCCTATGCGGCCGACTGGAAACAACCCTATTTCTATCCCAGGGAGGCAGGCTGGCCCAGCGCGCGGCCGGCCTACCGGGAACCCCAGCCCGAATACCTGTACGAAAAGGAGGCGGATTTCAGGAACTACGTGGATTTCGTCCACCACCAGCTGGAGGAGCTCCTGACCCGGTATCCCAACATCGCCGGTATCTGGTTCGATCCCATCATGGGTTTCTACAGCCGCCCCGACCTGTTCCCCATTGAAGAGACCTATGCATTGGTGCGGGGACTCTCCCGTCATGCGCTGATCTCTTTCAAGCAGGGGGCCAACGGGACGGAGGATTTCATGGCTCCGGAAAGGGGCGGAGGCGCCCGTGTGGGCGAAAAATTCGAAGTGGCCCGGCGGGTGTACGAATTGAACCGGGGGAAGCCGACGGAGATCTGCAACACCCTGCAACCCCATGCCTGGGGGTACAACCGGGCCGATGACGGAATCCACCGGACAGCCGACGATGTGATGACCATGCTCCAGGATGCCCGGCAGACCGGGTCGAACCTGTTGCTCAACGTGGGGCCCATGGCAGATGGTTCCTTCCCGGAGGAGGATGTAAAGACCCTGCTGGAGGTGGGCAACAGGCTGAGGAACAGGTTTTAATATTATATGATCCAGGGAATGAGATACCTCATTTTATTGTTAATCATCGTTGTACTATCGGCCGGGGCCACCGCTGCCGAGTATTATGTTTCACCCGATGGTGATGACGGGAATCCCGGTACGGTTGTCAGCCCGCTGCGGACCATCCAGGCGGGGATTTCGCGGTTGCAGCCGGGTGATGTACTGCACCTGCTTCCCGGCGTGTACAGGCAATCGGCCGGCTTTATCAGGAGCGGCTCTGCAGGTAATCCCATCACAGTCAGGGCAGAACCGGGCACGGTGCTGATCGACGGTTCGGAAGAGATCAGCGGTGAATGGACTCTGAGTGAAGGAGAGATCTACCGCACCCAAATAACGGGTCCGGTGAAACAGCTATTCTTCCGGGATACCATGCTGGTGGAAGCGCGCTGGCCCAACATGCATTTTCCCGGGGAACTCTGGAACCGGAGCGTATGGGCGACGGCCGACAACGGCAGTTCCCTGGGCACCATGAAGGATGCAGCCCTGGCAGCCACAGGTATAGACTGGACCGGTGCATTGGCGGTGCTCAACATAGAGGCGCAGTTCTGGACCTGGACGTCGGAAGTGACCAGTCACTCGACAGGATCCGATCACTTCAGCTACAGGACGGACAACCTGGCAGGAATACGCAGCAACCTGAATTTCAATGATGATTCCTATTACCTGACAGGCAATCTGGAAGCCCTTGATGTTCCGGGGGAATGGTATTTCGATCCGGAAAACGGGTACCTGTATGTGTACAGGCCCGGTGGCGGTCCCCCACAGGCAGGAGAGCTGAAGTTGAAACGGTCCGACTACGGGATTACCGCCGGAACAAAGAACTATATCCGGTTGTCCGGTTTGGACTTTTTTGCCTGTACATTCCGGTTCGACAACTGTGACCATTGCGTCATTGAAAAATGCAATCTCAACTACCCGGCTTACTCCAGGGAGATCCCCGAACGCATCGTATCGGGAGGTTCCGCTCCGTCAACATTGATCAAAGGTTCCCACAATGTCATCCGGGAATGCCATATCGCTTACAGTTCCGGTAACGGACTGCAGGTAAAGGGCAGTTACAACCTGGTGGAGAACAACCTGGTGCATGATGTGTGCTGGAGCGGTACCCTGGATTACAAGGCCATTTCCTCCGATAATTCGGGAAGCAATACCCTCTCGCACAACAACATCCGGATGAACACGGTATACAATGGGGGCAACTCCCTGCTGGGGTTCTCGGGTCCGTATGACATCGTAGAGTTGAACCATGTTTACAGGGGGGGATTGTTGTGCAAAGATGTGTCGCTGATCTACACCGTTCTTCCCAGGTGCGAGCATTCCCAGGTGAGGAAGAACTGGGTGCACAACGTACATCCGCCCCATATCGCCCTGGGAATCAGGGGCGATGACAAGACCAGGCGGCTGAATGTATACCGGAATGTGGTATGGGATATCGGCTGGGAAGGGATCCTGGTGAAAGGGGACGAAAACCGGATTTATAACAATACCACTTTCGACTGCGACCGGGCCGGGATTTACCTGCAGACCGGCCTTGAACCTTCCAAGCCATGGCACGACCATATCCCGGAGGTGATGGCCAACGAGAACAGCTTCACCTACAACAACCTGGTGGAGAATATGTACGGGAATCGCTTTGAGCCCAAACCTCCCTCGGGCGATGTATCCAATAACCGGGAGGAGCCCGGCTATTTCGGACTGCTGGTCAACCGGGTGGCTTATGACTTCCGGCCCAGGCTTGCATCGGGACTGGTTAACGGAGGTGATTTTGTACCCGGAGTTTCCGATCCCACCTCCATCGGTTTGCCCGACATCGGGGCTTACGAGTATTCAGATACCTGTTACTGGATACCAGGTCACCGGTCCGCCCGCGCGTCTTTCCCCATTCCCGCGAACCACAGCCAGGTGGCATCGGATATCATCGATCTGATGTGGAAAGAGGCCTACGGAGCCTCGTCCCATGACGTCTATTTCGGAACAAGCAGGACAGCCATCCGGGATGCAGACAGGCAGTCGGCCGAATTCGCCGGCAACCTGTACAACAATATCTTCATCCCCCCGGACCTGGCAAAAGACTCCACCTATTTCTGGAGAGTAGATGCGGTGTACAACGATTCGACTGTGAAAGGCGAGGTGTGGGATTTTACGGTATTAAGCAATGACAGGCCGGTGATCTACCGCGTCGATTTTAGCATCTACGGGGTGAAGGGACAAGAAACCATACCCCTGGAGGGCGTGGAGATTTCCGCACCCGGCATGCGCGCAATTTCAGATGCGGAGGGAAAGGCCGCGGTCTTCAAACAATCGGCCGGCTGGCTGACCTTTTCGTTGTTCAAGAAAGGATACCTCTTCAAAAGCGACAGCATCCTGGTACTTACCGACAGCCTGGTGAGGGATACCCTGCAGGCAGCTGTCCACGCCTATGACCTGACTGTAAAGGTGACCGGGACGGATACAGGAAAGCCCCTTTCCCGCTGCCATGTGCAGCTCAACGATATCCGGCAGGAATCCGACAGCCTGGGTAAGGTCCTGTTCAGCGATCTTTCCTATGGTTTTTACCATCTTGAAGCGGAAGCAGAAGGCTATTCCGATTATACCGGAGGGGATTCCATCGAGCTGTTTTCCGATTCTACCATCATTGTGTCAATGATCCCCGAGTACATTCAGTTGCAGGTGCAGGTGAGCGACCGGACAACCGGGGAGGGTATTTACCGGGCGGTGATCACTGCCAGGCAACAGTTATACCTGACGGGTCCCAACGGAACGACCGGGATCAGCTGCAGCGAAGGAGCGCTTCCCATCCGCACCGAACACCCCGACTATTTCACCCGGGACGATACCCTGTTCCTCTCCGGTGATTCGGCTGTGGTCTTGCAAATGACCAGGAAAAGGGCGAACCTGGAGATCAGGGTACTGACAGACGCCGGGGCTGTTGCGGGCGCCGGGGTGGTGATGAACGGCATGACCAGGCAGACCGGCAGCGAGGGCGAGGCTTTTTTTTTGAACATTCCTGCCCGGGAGATTTACCGTTATTCAGTTAACCAGGAGGGCTACCTGGAACAAAGCGATTCCCTCTACCTGGAGGTGGACACCGTGGCGACCATTACCCTTCAACCTCTCACCTCGGGAGACGGAGTTGACAGGTCCCTGGTCAGGGTATATCCCAACCCGGTAAAGGAGCGTTTGCATATCCAGTCCCCGTCCCCCGGGTTGATCAGGCTGGTTGATCTCTGCGGCCGCCCTGTCCTGGAAAAGATGCTGGAAACTGAAAAGGAAGAGATCATGCTTAACGGGTTACCCGCAGGCATATATTTTCTGCAGTTATCGGACAATGGAAATAAATTGGTGTTCAAAATCCTGAAGACTGAAACCGCGAAATCCTTATGAGACAGTCCATCCCCCTGATCCTGTTGCCGGCCCTGATCCATCTGCTTTCCTGCCATCGGGCTTCATCTGAGGGAGAAGCGGTCTCGGAACGCCCCGATATAATTCTGATCATAACCGATGATCACCGGCCCGGCTTCGATCACTGGCTCAGTTTCAAAGGGCAGGGCACTTACTGGGCCGACGGACACGGTACAAGCAGGGTGGTTCCCCAGACCAGCATGGACGGATACAACAGTAACGGGGAAAGGGTTCCTCAGAAGGGATATATTACCGATGAGCTCACCGGTTATGCAATGGACTGGATTGAACGGCTGGAACCGGGCAAACCCTTTTTCCTCTGTATCTCCCACAAGGCGGTCCACTCCGATTTTGTGGCGGCCGGGCGGACCGCAGCCGGTAGCCGTGCATGAAATGGTGGCGAATATTGACATTGCCCCGTCGATCATTGATCTGGCAGGAATCCAGGTGCCGGAACACATGGACGGCAAAAGCTTCCGGCCACTGTTGGAGGGCCGGAATGTCAACTGGCGTGAGGAGCTGCTTTACGAGTACTACTGGGAGCGGAACTATCCCTTTACACCCACCACCCACGCACTGATCACCGGAGGCTATAAGTTCATCCGCTACCACGGGATCTGGGATATCGATGAATTGTATGACCTCGAGGCCGATCCGGGGGAGATGGTCAACCTGATCCGCTCACAGGATCACCAGGATCTGATCAGAAAGTACCGCAGGCGACTCTTTTCCCTTCTCGGGGAAACAGGGGGAAACACCATGCCCCTGCTTCCCGACAGGGGAATAGTATACCCGCTCAGGCACCCCAAAAGATCTGGTCCGGCGGCTTTTGATGATGCATTCTATTTTTCTTCAGAGAATCCGGTAAGCCATGAATGAATACAACAAGGAAAAGGTTTTCGAGGTGATGATGGTCCGGGATCATCTGGACGGGATACCCGGGGCTCCACTACCGCAGGGTTACAGTATCAGGCGGTACCGGGACGGGGACTACCGGTCATGGATCAGGATCCACCTGGAGGCTGAACCTTACCACCGGGTTGACCACCAGCTGTTCAGCGTGGAATTCGGAACCGATGAGCAATTGATCGGGTTGCGGCAGTTCTTTGTATGCGATCCTGAGGAAAGGGAAGTGGGTACGGCCACAGCCTGGTTCAATGACGATCTGGCGGGTCACAATTACGGGCGTATCCACTGGGTAGCCGTTTCGCCGCAACACCAGGGAATGGGGCTGGCAAAAGCACTGACCGCCACAGTGTGTCGCAGGTTTGTCGAACTGGGCCATCCCCGTGCCCTGGTCACCACCGAGAGCTTCCGGTTGAACGCCATTGGCATCTACCGGAAATTCGGTTTTGTACCATCACCCAGGAACCGGCAGGAACAGGATTTCTGGGAAAACCTGAACCGGGCTCTCGCGGGGTAGGAACCTTACCCTGTCAGTTTCATACACCAGGCTGCCAGCCTCTGCCAGAAGACGGAGTAGTCGCTCCATTTCATGAAGTTCAGACCCCAGTGGGCCACCGGGTCGGACCCGTAAACGGCCATTCTTCCCTGGCCGTGGTGGGAGACGCCCAGGAGCGGGTGACCGGTTTCGCGGATCTTCAGCAAAGTCCGAAAATTCTCCCGGGGGATGAATTCATTGTAGCCCAGCAGCGGGGGGATCTCTTCCAGCGCCAGCCCCCGGACCATGGGATGGTCTCCATCTTCGACAGTAACCCCGAAACCTTCGCTGCTTTCAACCAGGTCTTCACCGGTGAGGCATTCGAACGGCAGCCATTCGGATACCGGGCACCTCCGCCAGCCTCCTTTTTCCATGTGGCCCGAGAAGCTGAGCCATCCTCCCAGGAAGATCAGCCCCTTTCCACCGTCAACAGACCCGGCAAGGTATTTTAAACGGTCGGGGAAAGTGATGAAACCCATATCCTCCGTTTTCCTTTCAAAAAAGGCGGGGTTGAGGTGAAAACAACGTGCCTCCACATCACTGAGGATAACCACATCGCTCGCGTCGACGAGCTCCCTGAATTCGCTGTTGGAAAAATGGTACAGTTCCCAGTTGCTATGGGAAACGACCGTGGCACCGGCCGATTCAAGCGCATCGGTGACCGGCTTGCCCAGGAAGCTCAACTGGCAGTCCTTGGCCATCATTTCAAAGGGGCTCTCGATGAACCGGGGACCGGTATAGAATACCCAGTCACCGATGTAGGTGATCCGTTTTCCTTCCAGGAGTTTCATATCATTCAGATGGGTTTGTTTAATATTGATTAAATTTACAGTATAGCTGCAATGACTAACAGGTAAATCAGGCTCAAAAACAGGGGTGAAATGGAAGCAGGACTGATTCAGGGTAATAACTATTCATAACCGGTTTTCAATGTTGTACAGTGAACTTGCTGGCATACTTGCCAATCCGGAGAGTTCCAAAATAGAATTCAAACGCGATGATATCCGGCCTTTACAACTGGCCAGGGAGATTGTGGCTCTCGCCAATTTCAGGGGCGGGCGTATCTTCCTGGGAATTGATGATGCTACAAGAGAAGTGGTAGGAATACAACGTTCAAACTGTGAAGAGTGGATCATGGATACTGTATTTAGCCGGTATATCACTCCACCCATGATCCCTGTCTATGAGGAAATCATGACACCGGACAATCTGAAGGTAGCTGTCCTTTCCATCGAACAGGGTACCCTGAAACCTTATGCGGTCAGGGATCATGACAGGGAAACGATCTATATCCGGATTGGTAGTACTTCCAGGATTGCCACCAGGGATCAGATCCTTCGGATGAGCCAGGAAGCAGGCTCGTATCATTTCGAAACAGCCCCGGTTTCCGGTTCTTCAGTCAATGACCTGGATTATGACCTGTTCCAATTTTTTTACCGGAGTACCTATGGGGATGATGTGATTGAAGTTGAAGTTGAGGAAACGCTTACACGTTACGATCTGCTGGTTTCGAGCAGCTTTGACCAGAAAGTATGCAGTATATGCGGTTTGATACTTTTCGGCAAGGATATAAGGAAATTCCTGCCACAGCACGGTATCAGGATCATTCATTACCCGGGCGATGACATTTCCCTGGAATCTGTCTCTGATGTTGTCCTTACTTCAGCGGTAGGAAGGATCACCGACGGCAGTGAAATACGAAGGAGTGGCCTGGTCGATCATACCATACAACATCTTTCGGAAAAGTTGGCCAAAGAAGAGATTGGAAGTGATGAAATTACCAGATTGAAACAATGGTCGATACCGGTCAGGGTTTTGAGGGAACTGGTCATTAACAGCATTATTCACCGCGATTACACCAGGCCCGGTCGAAATGAGATCCGACTCTTCAGGGACCGGATCGAAATTGAAAGTCAGGGAAGACTCCCCAATACGATGACCATTGAGAAAATGAAAGCCGGGCAGAAGTATGCCCGTAACCCGATCCTCGTCCAGCATGCCCAGTTTATGGGCCTGATGGAGCACAAAGGATTGGGGATTCGGAAAATTGTAATGGAGGAGCTAGCCAGACTGGGATTTTCCGAACCCGGGTTCAAAGAAACCGAGGATACCTTTACAGTTACGGTTTATCTGAAAAAGCAGATCATACTCTGATCGCCTTCCTTCCGCTAATCATTACAGGAACCTGATCCAATAACTTCTTTTCAATGATTTCCGGTTAAGATTTGACATTGGTCCGGGCATTATATTTTTCCTTCGTGCAAATTCCAAATTGGGAAGCACATCTCATAATCATTCCAAATAATATCTCCATAATCAATTGAATAATTCTCAAACAATTCTTTATCAAGATATTTTCTGGTCATTGGGTTTTTTGCATGATTTAAAAAATCCGAGAAATCAATTATTCTCTCAATTCCGTCAGAGAATAAAAACTTTATTTTATATTCTCCAACATAGTCTGCTTTACTTATGGAGATTACCATGATCTTAAATTTTTTTTGTTATTGTCTCAGGAGAAATTTCAATATTGTAGATAAAGAAATCAATCCACTTCCTTACAATATCATCCCGATATAGCTCTACGATCTTTTTAAACTTCTTTAAATTCTGTGGATCCAGAGGCGCCTTTCCTTTAACATCTTTAATTACAATCTCTTTAAACTTTCCATTCTCAAATACAATTTCAGCTTTACTTTCTTTGTCCTGGTATTTTCCATGGACATGAATCGGCTCATGTTCTTGAGAATAAAATAAGAAAATCATACCAAAATATTCATACAATTTGGGCATAATCTCATCTTTAAGGCAAAGTTAATCAATTTACAAAAGTTTGTCAAAACGGGCAGAAGTATGCCCGTAACCCGATCCTCGTCCAGCATGCCCAGTTTATGGGCCTGATGGAGCACAAAGGACTGGGGATCCGGAAAATTGTAATGAAGGAGCTTGCCAGGCAGGGATTTTCGGAACCCGGGTTCAAAGAAACCGAGGATACATTTACGGTAACCGTTTACCAGAAAAAGCAAATCGACAGCTGATCGCCTATCCCCCCTGGCTGTCAGTTCATTGATGATCAGGGCCAGATCCCCTGTCTTAGTATGGTTCCAGTTTCCGAAATTATTGAAGCTGAGGAAACTCCCTTTTTCAACAACCCGTTCAAGGTAGTCGATCTCCTGTTCCACAGTGCGGCCTTCCCATCCAAAGGTGGCATCCACATGGGAAAAGTACCAACGGCTTAGGTCAGCCCCTTCCTTTTCAAGGATTCTTTGCTGTTCGGCACATCCGCTCATCGCATGGGTGCAAAGGGGGATACCGTATCGTTTCTGGATGCGGCCCGCCGCGGTGAACAGGTTTATCTCACCGGGTGTAAGCGGAAGGGTCCGGTTCCGGCGACAAGTGAAGGAATAACCAGGGCTCCGGCCGATCCCGCGCAGGACCTTCTGATAAATGCTCTCCGGTTGTATGTTTTCATGGGTGATCGCTTAACTGGTTTCGGTCACTTTTCCACCCACCACAAAGGTTTCGCCGATCCCGAGATGACCTGCCAGGTAGCAGGCCAGGAAATTGAACGGGATGATATGGGGCAGGATGGAAAAGTTTTCCGCGATCCCGGGCTCTTCCACAGTAATCACTTTTGCGCCCGCACGGGCAATGGTCTCATTCAGTTTCACGGTGCGATCGTAGGCGGGGCCCTTCGCCATGACCTGGATCACGATACTGCCGGCGGCGGTTTCCTTGGGACCGTGGTCATACTGGGCCATGGGCATGCCGGTAAAGCAACGTTTGGTACTCTCGCTCAGGATGAGTGCGGCTTCCAGGGCCGTGGCAATGTTGGGCCCGCTTCCTGTGATGTACATCCCGGAGACGGGTCCCCGGCTCATTCGCTCAAATACCTCCCGTGCCATTTCTTTTCCCTTCTCCTCGTAAACTGCCATGCGTTTTCCCAGGGATTCCACAATCTTCCGGGTGTCGATCCCGAATCCGAGAAAAAGGGCCAGCAGGGTATTGATATAGGTCTTGGAAGATGAATACGCCTCTTCCCCCGCCAGGATATCGATGTGGCAGTAGACATTGCCGGCGCGGGCCAGGCGGCTTCCCGGATCGTTTGTGATGGCTGTGTAACTCTCGAATAGTTCCGTGCACCAGAGCGCTTCACTGCTCCGGCCCGACTGGGAAAGGATGACTGCTTGTGGCAGCTTTCCGGAATTGTGCCGGGTATGGTGGTATTCGGAGGCGATCTCCGGGGCGATATCCACACCCATGTATTTAAAGGCCAGGGGAGCAAAATAGGAGGATCCCATTCCCAGGTAGGGTACTGCCATCGGGAGTTTGATTTTCTGCCGTTTTTCAAGGAAAGCGATGGCTTTCTCCGGGATCTCCCGGACCTCGTTGCGCATTTTTTCGTTCATGCCTGCTTGCTGAGATTCAATATTTCAATGGTCTTTTCTTTCCTCTCAACGGAAAGGAACAGGGAAGCCAGGATGGCCAGGCTGATGCCTGAGAGTTCCAGGGTGGTGAGCTTTTCACCCAGGAAAGCGATGGCCAGGAAAATGGTGAATACCGGTTGCAGGGCCCCGGCTATCGTGGTGACCAGTGAAGCCTTGCCCTCGTTGCGGTAGGCGGCAAAAGCTGCCAGTACACCCAGGCCGTTCAGCATCCCGGCCAGGCTTCCGATTGCAAAGGTCCTGGTGCTAAAACTGAATTCGATCAGACCGAAGGCCAGGAATCCCAGGGTAATCAGTACCGACGAACCAATAAAACTGACATACGACCATTCGGCCGAAATGTGGTTGGTGGTCACTTTCTGAGCGGCGCTGAAAAGTCCCCAGAAGACCAGGGCTACCAGGGCGAAGAGCAGCCAGACGTTCAGGCCCATTTCGCGGAAAAAACCGGCCGGATCGTGGAGGATCTGGGTCTGGCCCGACAGAATGATGATGGCCGGGATCACGATCATGATCCCTATCCCGTTCAACCAGTGCATTTTTTCCTTCAATACCAGGACAGCGATCAGGATGGTGACCAGCGGGTAAAGATTGGTCACCGGGATTACCACCGCAGCGAGTCCGCCCGTTCCGAACGACTGGTAAACGGCCACATTGCCGGTAACCGCCAGGACACCGGCCACCAGTCCCCAGATGATCCCTTTCCGGTTCAGTTCACTGCGCCGGCAATGGGCGATCACAACGGGCAGGGTGAGCAGCATGCCCGCTGTGAACATCATATGGTTCAGGTAGGGGCTGATATCGGACGAGATGAACTTGGCCAGGATCCCCCAGATGCCCCAGCAGAGGGCAGCTGCAACGGCATAGATCAGCCAGGTTCTCTCCTTAAAAAATCTTTTCATGTTTCCGGTCATTTCGAGAAATCAGGTTTAACGTGTGACCAGGGCCGCACTGCCCAGGATGCCGGAGCGGTCGCCCAGCTCGCTGAGCACCATGCGGACCCGGTAGTTTTTAAATGGTTTCAGTGTATCCATGACGTGGAGGCGGTCCAGGTAAGGACCCATGCCCCCGGAGACCCCGCCGCCGATGATAATGATATCGGGTGCAAACAGGTTGATATAATTATCGATCCCGGTCTTCAGGTGTGACAGGAATCTGTCGACGATTCGGGCGGCTTCCGGATCCCCTTCCTGTTCGGCCCGGAAGATATCTTCCACACTGACGGAGATCCCGGCACCTTTCTGCCACCCCGATCGAAGGGCGGCATCGACGATCCCGGTGGCGGAGACCAGTGCCTCCAGGCACCCCTTCTTTCCGCAATAACAGGTCACATCCGAATCTTCAATAGTCATGTGTCCTCCCATATGCCCGAAAGGCAGGTGTGTCTCGAATCTTCCCCCCGCCACAAAACCCAGACCCAGGCCGGTACCCAGGGTAAGAATCAGCACCCTTTCCGTATTCCTGCCTGCACCAAAGAGCGCTTCCCCGAGGGCGACCACCCGCGCATCGTTGTCGACCCGGCACGACCGTCCGCACCTTTCTTCAACCCGGTCAGCCAGCGGGAAGTCCTCCATGAATTCCTGGAATCCGTAGGTGGAATCGACCAGTCCGCCCGGGTAGACAAAGCTGGAAACGCCGATCCCGATGCCACGGATTTCTCTATTTGCGAGCATTCCCTGTTTTTTAAATGACTCCACCATGGAAGCCAGGGAATTTAAAAAGTGATCAGGATCCTTTTTTTCGGTGGGCGAGAACTGCACAGACAATACTTCCCCCGAATCCAGGTCGACCAGTCCCCCTTTGGTATTGGTGCCTCCGATATCGATCCCTATGGCCAGGTGGTTCATGCCGGTTGTAGATGGAACTTCCCGCTAATTTACAGATAATGATGCTTGGAGATCCAGGTCACCATTCATCCGGAAGCAATCCTTTTTTCTTAATCTCTTTTATATCAGTGCCATGGCATAAGAGGTGAGCATACTGGATGCTATTCACACCCTGTTTTTCAGGCATTTTACCCCGCCAATTTCTTACGGCAATACCTTAGGTTTGTTCAACTAACCCTGAATTGTCATGAAACGAACATCGGTCACTTTGATACTGGTAATCTGTTTCCAGGCATTTACTGCCATCATCCTGCAAACCTGTCAACCTTCCGATATTGAAGGTAAGCTGCCCGGAAAACTGATGGTCCGGGTTGATTCACTGACCCTTCCCACCTACCTGGTCAGGCCTCCCAATCCCATGCCCAGGTTCTATGAAGGGGTGTCGCACCAGGGAGTACCAGGGAGTTCAGCGCAGGATGTATCCCTATCCCATGAATGACAACCTGACCAGTGAGAAGGCCGACCGGAACTACCATATCATTTACATGGAGAATGATTTTGTCCGTATCGGGGTGATGCCCGGGCTGGGGGGAAGGATTTTCGAAGCCATCGACAAGACCAACGGGTACAATTTTTTCTACCGCCAGCATGTGATCAAACCCTCGCTGATCGGGATGGTGGGATTCTGGGTATCGGGCAGCCTCGCCTGGGGCTATCCCCACCACCATGGTCCCAACACAGTGGAGCCTATGGATTACCGGATCGAGGAGAATACCGACGGCAGCGTTACCCTCTGGATGGCCTACACGGAAATGCGCCATCGCCTGAGGATCCTGTATGGATATACCATGTATCCCAATTCGTCCCGCGTCGAAATGACCATCAGGCCTTCGAACCCGACACCCTACATGCATTCCTTTCTTTTCTGGGCCAATCCCTCGGTTCATTGTGACACCAGTTACCAGGTGATCTTTCCGCCGTCGGTCGAATATGTGACCCACCACCACAAGCGGATGATGACCACCTGGCCGGTGGCCGACCGGCCTTACGGGGGTTATGACTATACGGGTCAAAGGATCGACCTGTGGAAAAATACGGGAGTTCCATCCTCCTTTTTTGCCTGGGATCCACAGGAAGACTTCTTCGGCGGTTACGACCACAGGAAACAGGCGGGTACTGCATGGACCGGGAACCACCATCTTTGTACCGGGATGAAATACTGGGCCGATGGCAACAATCCTGCCGGTGAAATGATCAACGAAGGGCTGACCGACGATGACGGCCGCTATATAGAACTCATGGCGGGTGCTTATACGGATAACCAGCCGGATTACAGCTGGCTGCAGCCTGGTGAGCAAAAGGATGTGACCATGACCTGGTACCCCATCCGCGACCTGGGCGGAATGATCTGCGCAAACAGCGACCTGGCCATGAACCTGGTCACCGGAAGGGAAGGGGAAGTTTCGCTGCGGCTGAATGCCACCAGGCCCATTGAAAACCTGGCAGTGGTGCTGAATTATGATGGCCGGGAAGTGCACCGGGAGTCCATCCGGATCAGTCCTGCCGACCCCTATATCCATGATTTTAGCATGGATCGCCGGGCCGACAGCACCCTTTTTTCCGTTACCTGTCTGGATAGAGAAGGCAGAGCCCTTCTGGAATATCATCCCCGTCCGCGGTCAGGAAAACCGATACCGGAAGCGCTGGAACCTCCGGTGCCCCCGCAGAAGGTGGAAACGGTGGAGGAATTGTACCTGACCGGTGCGCGGCTGGACCAGTTCTTCAATGCTCCCATGGACCCGGTTCCCTATTACCTGGAAGCACTGAGAAGGGATCCGGGCGATACCAGGGTGAATTTCCAGCTGGGGATCCGGGCCCTGAAATATAAAAAGTTTACCGAGGCCGAAGAATACCTGCATAAGGCCGCCGGGAGGATTACCATGCGATATGCGCGGCCGCGCGACAGCGATGCGATTTATAACCTGGCTCTCGCTAAAAGAAGACTGGGTAAACGGGATGAGGCCTATGACCTGTTTTATGATGCCACCTGGAACCTGGGCTGGCATACATCCGGATATTTACGGCTCGCCGAGATGGATTGTGAGAATGAGGATTACACAAAGGCCCTGGACCATATCGACCGGGCCATCAGCACCAATACCAATGATCTTGGGGCCCTGAACCTGAAAGTGTCCATTCTAAGAAAACTGGACCGGATGGAGGAAACCGAAGAACTGGCCACGCAGAACTGCCGGAAGGATGTCCTCAACCACCGTAGCCGGAATGAGCTTTACCTGGTCGCCAGGTCTGAGAATAAACGGAAGGCAGGAAAAATCCTGGAGGAGCTGGAAAGGATCATGGGAGGAAGGGTGCAGTCCTACCTGGAGCTGGCCGCATCCTATGCCTGTGCGGGACTTTACGAGGAGGGTTACAATGTCCTTTCCCGGGCCGAACAAAGGGGCGAGCCGTTCCCCCTGGTATACTATTATATGGGCTATTTCCGGCATATGCTGGGAGACCCGGAAGGAGCCGGTAACTATTTCGCTACAGCGTCAGGTAAACCCCACAACTATTGCTTTCCTTACCGGGACGAGACGATTGATGTGCTGCAAACGGCATTGGATTATAATGAAAAAGATGCCATGGCGCTTTATTACCTGGGAAACCTGTATTATGAATACTGGCCCGAAATGGGGATCAGCCTCTGGGAAAAATCACAGGCAATCGAACCGGATTTTTACATCGTCCAGAGGAATCTTGCCCTGGCAGCCAGGGCTCACCTGGGAGATCCGGGAGGGGCACTTGAACTGTACGGTAAAGCATTTGCCGGCAAGAGTGATGATCCGCGGCTGATGTATGAATATGACCAGGCATGCGCAGAGGCAGGCATTCCTCCGGCGGAAAGATATACGAGGATCTTTGAGGGAAGACGGGAATTCTCGAAACTCCGGAGCGATTGTTTCCTGAAAGAGATCGAGCTGCTGGTTTTCCTGGGCAGGTATGACGAAGCCATTGATATCCTGATCAAAGGGGGATTCGTGGTGAGTGAGGGAGAAGCCACTCTCAGGGACCTTTTCCATCATTCGCATATCCTCAGATCGCTGCGACATTACATCAACGGTGATGTCGCCAGGGCGGTGGAAGATATGAAAACAGCGCTGGAATATCCGATTGGCAGGTGGGGTACCGAGCGCAGGGCACAGATGAACTACCTGCTGGGAACCTACTATGAAAAGATGGGGGAAACAGGTTTGGCCAGGGCTCAATATCAAAAAGCAGCCGCTGAGCATGTGGGCGAATCCGAGTACCTCTATGATAAGGGGATGGCATTGATCAAGCTGGGTATGCACGACCTGGCTGTGAAACAGTTCCAGGCTTTGCTGCAGCGGGCCGACCGGAAGGAAGGGTCCGATTTCTTCCGTTCGTTCGAACGAATGGAAAAAGGGATCACCGCCGATGCGCAGAAATGTTATTTGCGGGGACTGGCTTTTCGGGGCATGGGCAGGAATACCGCTTCCGGCGAACAATTCCGGCAGGCACTCGGCTATAACCCGGCACACGTCTGGGCCGATTTCTACCTGAATAATTCATTATAGATCAAAAAATTCACTTTGTGTAAGTTAGGGTTTAGGTGTACGTTGTAAAATAAAGATGATGAAAGATTCCAGAAGAACTTTTTTAAAAAAGGCAGCAGCGGGAACCGCTCTGGCGGGAATGGGAGGTTTGGGATACGGTTTTTCTCCGCGCAGTTATGCCAGAATTCTCGGTGCCAATGACCGGATCGCCCTGGGCATTATGGGGACCAACGGCCGCGGAAGGGGACTGGCCCGCCAGTTCGAAAAACTCGAAGGTGCAGAAGTAAGGGTCATCTGTGATGTGGATGACCTTGCCCTGCAGAAGGGGGTCCGGGCGGTCATGGAAGTCTCGGGACGTGCACCGGAGACTGAAAAGAACCTTTTCAGGGTGCTGGAGAATAAGCAGGTGGATGCCATGGTATTGGCTCCGCCCGATCACTGGCACGCCCCGGCTACCATCCTTTCCTGCAATGCAGGTAAACATGTCTACGTTGAAAAACCGCTGAGCCATAATCCCCGTGAAGGAGAACTGGCAGTTGAGGCTGCCCGCAGTTCAGGTCGTCTTGTGCAGATGGGAAGTCAGCGGCGTTCGGCCCCGTTGCTCCGCGAAGGGATCGGGCGGCTGAAAGAAGGGATCATCGGGAAGGTGTACATGGCGAAAACCTGGTATACCAACAACCGGAAATCCATCGGAAACGGTAAGATCGTACCCGTGCCAGGCACACTGGACTACGAGATGTGGCAGGGTCCTGCACCCAGGCGTCCTTACAGGGATAACCTGATCCATTACAACTGGCACTGGTTCTGGAACTGGGGGACCGGGGAGGCGTTGAATAACGGTACCCACGAGATCGATGTGGCCCGCTGGGGACTTGGGGCCGACTTTCCTTTAAAGGTAAACTCCGTTGGTGGGAGGTTCCATTTTCGGGACGACTGGGAAACTCCGGATACACAAATCATCACCTACGAACTAACAGGGGGTGCATGCGTGATCTGGGAGGGTCGGAGCTGCAACGGTAGCCTTGTGGAAGGAGCAGACCGGGGGGTTATCTTTTACGGGGAGAACGGTACCATGCGCACCGGTGGCGATGCTTATGCCGTGTATGATCTCAATGACCGGCTGGTCATGGAGGTAAATTCAGGCGAGGTGGTCGATGGCAGGGATATTACCAGCCCGAGTGCCTCCATGGATGAACTGCATATCACTAATTTTCTGGAATGCATCCGGAACGGCACTGAACCCAATGCCCCTGTCGAAACCGGCCATAAGAGCACACTCTGGGTCCAGCTGGGCAATATTGCACAGCGTGTAGGGCATACCCTCGAGATCGATCAGCAGAACGGTCATATCCTCCGCGATACGGAAGCATCCAAATTATATGGCCGCGACTATGAACCTGGTTGGGGACCGGAGTCCTGGTAATCAATCTTCAATCCTTATAAATGAAAAGACGACAGTTCATTGCGGCATCGGCCGGATTAACCGCCGGAGCCATCTGCCCGGCACCCCTGCTGGCTACCGGACGATTCTTTCAGACCGGTTCCCTGCCGGAACCTTATGCCGACAACCGGGTGATCAGGGTATACGATCCAAAGGTTTCCGGATTTGATTTCGGGGCATCGGAGGTATACTGGAAAGCCATCGATCCGGCAGTACTGGAAGAAATGCTTCACCGCGGCATCCGGGAAGTGTCCGGGACCGGAAAGGTAAAGCAGGCATGGCGCCTCATCCTGAATGGGAATGAAACGGAAAGCCTCGCAGGTAAAAGCATTGCGGTAAAGGTCAACTTCAACAACACGGGACGGGACATCGATCGTACGCTGAACAACAGCCCGGTTATGCTGGCTGCTCTGGCAAAAAGCCTGGTTTCGGCAGGAGTTCAGGAAGAGGATATCAGTTTCTTCGACTGTTCCAGGCCGTTCCCGGAGACATTCAGGCAGGCGGTTCGGTCCGCAGGCCTGTCCCGGGTGAAACTTGCTGGAAAGGGCGATGGCCTTTCAGAGAGCGGGAAGACCATTTTTCTGTCCGATAATGCCGGTTTTCCACGTGATGGAAAACCTACCGAACAATATCCGATCCCTCAGATCATGATCGATTCCGACTTCCTGATCAACCTGCACCTGGTGAAGATCCATCAGGCCGGTGTCACCGGTGCGATGAAAAACCTGTTCGGGATATCCGAAATAGTGGGATTCTACATGCATCACAGGGATACGGTCCCCTTCGAAAAAGGCCGTCATCTGTCCGACATCTCACTGAACCGGGAGATCAGGAACAGGGCGCGTCTGAATATCGCCGAATTCATCTTCGGTGGCCATACCCCGGATACCATCGACCGGTTTACCAACGAGGCATTTTTTCCGGGGGGCAGGCCCTCAAGCCTGGTCCTCTCCCGGAGCCCTTTCTACCATGATACGGTCCTGTATGATTTTCTGCGGGCCGAATACCTGACCTGCCTTCCGGTTCTGACCCGGTTCCATACCATGGGTCCGGATACATGGCTGCAGAATGCCGCAGGTTGTCATTTACCCTGGAAGTATGAGAGGGGCGTTTTCACGGAAGCCATGAAACCGGGCAGACCGGGCATGGAACTGGCCTATCAGCAACTGAAATATATCTCCATTTAAACAACTAAACCCTGTAAATCATGAAGAAAGCCTTATTGTTGTTTTCCCTGGTATCGATGGCCGGTTTTGCCATGGCACAGCGTCAGAAAACCGTTACCGATATCGATGGAAATGTCTATCAAACGGTAAAGATCGGAAAACAGCTCTGGCTGGCAGAGAATATGCGTGCCACCCGGTATGCCGACGGTGTGCCGATCCCCCTGGTGACCGGGGAAAAGGAATGGGAAGCGCTGTCGGCCCAGGATAAGGCATACTGCTGGTTGCGCAATGACCAGGCAAGTTTTGCTCAGACCATGGGCGCACTTTACACCTGGGCGGCCGCGGTCAATGCCACAGATGGCAGCGTTTCAGCTACCGGTAAAGTACAGGGTGTGTGCCCCGATGGCTGGCATATACCCAGCGATGAAGAGTTCAAACAACTGGAGATGCACCTGGGAATGAGCCGGGAGGAAGCTGATAAGACCAAACTGAGGGGGACCAACGAGGGGTGCAAGCTTGCCGGTAATGCAGCCGAATGGGCCGACGGGAGGCTCAAGCAGGATCCGGATTTTGGTAAATCGGGGTTTATGGCACTTCCGGGGGGGCTCCGTTACGTAACCGGTAAGTTCGGTGATTATAAACTGGATGCCTACTGGTGGACCGGCAGGGCGTTGAATGCCGAAAAAGCCTACGGCAGGATCATTCCCAGCAAGGACATTGAATCGTACCGGGATGCGCACCGGAAAGATGCGGGTTTCTCGGTCCGATGTATTAAAAACTAACTTTAAAAACTGATTGACTATGAAAAGATTGCTTTGTTTATTCCTGATCGGGGCGACCGCTTTATCTCTGACTGCACAGAAAAAGTCAGCCTGCAAGGAATGGTATGTTCCTTTCTGCATGGTGGCTTCGAAACGTCTTCCCAAAGGCGAATCCATTCACAGTGTGAACTTCAAGCGGAACGAATGGCCCTGCCTGTTCAATGTGACCGGCAGGGAAGGGACGGCTGTGCTGACCTTCTATTATGAGGACGGGACTACGAAGACCAAAGAGGTCGCACTATCTGCGGCCAGTGTGACAGTTCCTGCCTTCCATTCACCCGAGAATATGGAGCTGTTGAATGAACATGTGGCTTTCGGTGTGAAAATTGAATCCGATGTGGAGATCTTACCCCAGTTCTCGGCATCGGAGGATGGAGAAAAATTCGGAGACGGACTGTTCAGGAGTGTCGGCATGGTCAGGATGGCCTATCCCGGACCGCTGTCAAAGAAGGAAACCAGGTGGATCCTCCCGGATGGTCACCTGAGCATCCTCAAAGGTAAAGGGGAGGACAGGGATTGGTTCACCTTCCTGAACCCGGGCAATGAAAAGGCCGACCTGACCCTGAGAATGGTCTATAAAGATAAAACCATTGTGAAAAAACTGGTAGTGGAACCGCACAGCATCCGGGTATTCGAGCCCGGATCGGACCCGGATGTCCTGCAGGAATTCAAAAACAGCACCACCTATGGACTGATCGTCGATTCTTCGAAGCCCATCGTGATGGAGGCCATCAGGCGCTACTGGAATATGGCGGAACAGACCCCGGTAAACAGCTGGGACTGCATCCCCTTTGCCATCGGGGATCTGAAGATTGATGGTTACGCATTTTAGTAAAAACTACATTACATATTATGAAGTATTTCCTGATCATCAACCTGGCATGCCTTGCCTCTCTGGGGACAAAGGCCCAGGAGGTGCCGCTGAAGCGACTCTACCTGGCCAATGATACCCACACCGACCTGATGTGGAACGGCAGCGAGGAGGAATGGGGGGAATGGACGCGGGAGATGGCCGAATTCTACCTGTTTTACGGCGAAAGAACCGCCGCCAGGGAACCGGCGCTCCGCTGCAAATGGAACTTCGATGCATCCTGGTGCCTCTATTCACTGGAAAAGAACACCGATCCTGCATTCTTCAACAGGCTGATGGAAATGTACAGGAACGGTCAGGCCAGCGTGCCCTACAATTTCACCCTTCCCACCTACGGAGGCTTCACGGCCGAGACCATCCTGCGCAGTTTCTATTATGCAGGAACCCTCGAACGCAAATACGGCATCGATATCGAGATAGCCACCTGCATAGAAAATGCGGTGATCCCCCTGGGCCTGGCATCACTCTGGGCAGGATCAGGCGCGAAATACAGCTGGAAAGGGGTCTGCAACTGCGCCACCAAGATCAATGTGAAAGGCGACAGGGACCACGAGATTTATTGGTATACCGGGCTTGACGGAAGCCGGATCCTGATGAAGTGGTATTCCATGTATGGCCCCAATGCCGAACTGGGGGGATATTCCGAGATGCTGGAACCCTCGGTGGCCGTCCGGCAGATGGACGAGCTTTGCGGAACCGATCGTTATCCTTACCGGATCGCGGGGGCATTCAGCAAGGGATGGGACAATGCACGGAATTTCAGTATAGATGTGCATGCCCTGGCAAAGCACCGCACCCTGCCAGGCACGCAGGTGATCCTTTCCAACGAAATGGATTTTTTCCATGATTTCGAGGCCACCTATGGAGAGGTACTTCCTTCCGAAACACTGGCGTACGGAAATGAATGGGACCTTTATCCCGCTTCCCTTCCGGCCGTCACCGCCCAGCTTCGAAGGTCCATGGAGGAACTGAGAACGGCGGAGGCCCTTGCGGCACTGGCCGACCGTGCAAGTCCCGGGAGGTATTCGGACCTGGACCCGTTGAAGGAGGATTTTTACTACGGTCTCAGTGTATACGGGCTGCACGGGTGGACTGCCGACGGTCCCTGGGTTTCCAGGGAGGATTTTGCCGAATGGGCCCGGCAGCAGCAGGTGAAGGTCACCAGGTACGTGGATACTTTGTTCGAACGGGGACTGGAGGATCTGGGGGGGATGATACCCGCAGAAAAAAAGGGCAGGCGCCTTTTTGTCTTTAATGCATTGAATTTCGAACGGAGCGGGATGGTCCGGATCCCGGTGCTTCCCCCCGGGGAGGGATTCATGAAGAATCTCAGCACCGGTTCCGTTCAACCGGTTTACAGGGCGATGCCCGGAAGCAAAGATGATGCATGGTTTATATCCGGAAAAATACCGGCAACCGGGTACCAGGTGTATGAGTGGATTGAAAAGGGAAGATCCAGGGATGTTGAAGATCCTTTCAGGGTAACAGGCGAACAGGTGGAAACTCCGTATTATCGTTTGAGGATTACTTCGGACGGTGTGATCACCTCCCTGGTGGAGAAAAAGACCGGGAAAGAATGGGTGGCCTCCGTGGTCAACCTGGTCGGACCGGGGTCAACGGATTCAACGGGATCCATGTGCTATAACGGTCCGGCGGACCCGTCAGGCAGTTTGCATGTAGCGGTGCAGAACAGTGAAATGCTGGAGTTGAGGTGCGAATCCCGTTTTCCCGTGCGGCATATGACCCGCGTCAGGCTTTATGCCGGGGACCCGCGTATCGATATCGAAAACACCATTCTTCAGAATTTCCACGACCCGCTTTATTGCAGTTTCGATTTCAATGTGGAGCAACCGGAGGTTTGGCACGAGGAGGTCGGAGCGGTGATCCAGGCCAGGGTCCATTCTGAAGGAGGGCACTATGCCGACCGTAAGGCCAGGTATGATCATCTGTCATTCAATCATTTCACATGGATAGGGAATCAGGAGGAAGGGATCGTACTTTCGAACCGGGACTGCCTGTTTTTCAAACTCGGACAAAGCACGCCTGCTTTCCTGGACGGAACATCGTCAACCATCCATGCTCTTATCGGTGGGATGATCGATCCGGGACTGGGCATCTTTAACCAGGGCGGGGACAGCCTCTTCGTGGCAGGCTTCAGCCTGCTGCCCGTCCAGGAAGGATTCAGCCGCAAAACTGCCATGCGTTTTTCCCTGGACCACCAGAACCCGCTGGTCTCAGGAACTGTCTACGGGGCAGGAGAGGATTCCCTGCCGGGCGACCGCTTCAGCCTTTTTTCAACACCTGACCCGGATCTGCTTCTCTGGTCACTGAAGCCAGGCGAGGAGGGGGGAACGATCATGAGACTCTGGAACATGGAGGAACCGGTAATCGCAGAGTTCGGTCTGGATCGGGTTCCCCGGTCGGCCCGATCGGTGACCCATGTGGAAACTCCCATTGACCCTCTGCCGGTCAGTGGTAAAAACTTCACCGGCACATTCCGGCAACAGCAAATGTGTACATTCCGGTTGGACTGGTGAGTGAAGAGTACGATAATTCATTATTTTTAGCAAAAATCGATTCCATGGAATACCCATCAGAGATCCGTTACGCCTCTTTTAAAAGAACCTGCAAGACCTTGCTGCTGGAGGATGATCCGCACTTGATCGAAGCGTATAAAAAAGTGCATGCTCCCGGTGCGGCATGGCCCGAGATCACCAGCGGAATGCGGGAGGTCGGCATCCTGGACATGGAGATCTATATCACCGGAAACCGGTTGTTCATGATCATGGATACGGTCCCCGGTTTCGATCACGACAGTGCCATGGCCGAACTGGCGAAAAAACCGCGGCAGTCGGAATGGGAGGCTTATGTATCGAAGTTCCAACAGACCTCTTCCGAAGCTTCGGCCGATGAGAAGTGGCAACTGATGGAGCGGATCTACAAACTGGGGGAATAGCGGCCCTGGCACTTTGAACAACACCGGTAATAAATGTAATAAATATGGAACCCATGAAAACAGTAATCAGAGAAGAAATCGCAAAAATGATCGATCATTCGCTCCTTCATCCAACCATGGACGACAACACCCTGCGGGAGGGGATCGAGCTGGCCAGGAAGTACAATGTAGCCTCGGTATGTATCAAGCCCTATGCCGTGAAGATGGCTGCGTAAATGCTGGCCGGATCAGATGTGATGGTCTGCACGGTGGTGGGATTTCCGCACGGCAACAGCAGGGTGGACGTGAAGGTCTACGAGACCGAAAAGGCCATTGAGGACGGCGCGGTGGAGATCGACATGGTGGTCAACACCGGAAAGGTGCTTTCGGAGGACTGGGCGTATGTGGAGGGTGAGATCGGCGCGGTGAAGGAGGTGACCGGCCGCAGCGGGGCGGCCCTGAAGGTGATTTTCGAGAATGACTTTCTGCCACAGGATCATTACAAGGTGAAACTCTGCGAGATCTGTTCTGCGCTGAAGGTTGAATTTGTCAAGACCTCAACCGGCTACGGATTCATCAAGCAACCCGACGGGAGCTACAATTACCAGGGTGCCACCCCCCATGACCTGAAGCTGATGCGCAGGCACAGCGCTCCGGAAGTACAGGTAAAGGCGGCCGGCGGGGTCCGGACCCTGGAGGACACCCTGAGGGTCAGGGAGCTTGGTGTGACCCGTATCGGTGCAACGGCCACCGAGCCGATCATCCTGGCGGTGGACGGGGAAAAGGGTGGAGAGTCTCCGGAAGGTTACTGAAAGGTTCCTTTCAGCCGGCCAGCATGACTTGAGGTCGCCCTGAAGGATTTCTCTGGAGAAATCCCGATAAACCTGTAACTTTAGCAATCGTTCAACCAAATTGAAAACAATATTGAAAATCTTATATCATTGTATATCAACACTATGAGAAATATAAACTCTGAAAACCCCTCAAAAAAGACGATTATTTATAAATTTTGATCCGGAATTTTCAACTTGGGTTAATAATCGGAATATCCGGTGGGGCAGAGGAGGTACCGGTCGATATGAGATACGGTATGCCGGTACCTTTCCAGGTCTTTCATCTCCAGCCATGCCGGATCGTTCCTGAACCTTTCCCAAAGCTCTTTCTGGGAGAGCGTATCGGAAAAGGTGGTCATATACATCAGGTGAGGCATGCGTCCGCTGGAAAGCACTTCCCCAAAGAATACCGGCTGGAAACCGAGGCGCTGGAACAGGGCCGACTCCCCTTCATTGAACATTGCCACTTTTCTCTGATTGAGTTTTCCTGTAGCAGATTCATAGCTCCTCAATTCATACACCCTTTTCTCCCTGGATGAGGAATGATCGGGGACCTGAAGGCTTGGAGTCCCTTCGAAAGCCCGCATCAAGATCGATTCGATCCGCTCGTAGGGGGGGGCCTCATGGGAGGCTTCTATATACGGAGCACCCTCTTCCAGGTACTGCTGGTCGGACAGAAGGAGTTCGGGGATCTTTTCATATTGCTCCAGCGTGGAGCAGGGGATCAGCACAAAAACCATTGGGCCCGACTCATCCATCCCCTTTAGGGGCTTAAAGACTCCGACGGGACCGATTCCGGCACGTTGCAGAGCCGGGATGAACGCCTTCTCCAAATAGTGATCCAGGATCGTTTCCTGGTCCTCGGACCGCTGGGGATCATTCTGTGAAAGGTGGTAGATCTTCAGATGGTAATACTCCCTGTCCGGGGTATCGTTTCTCTGGCACGATACCTGAGAAAAGGCAGAGAGAAGCAGGATCATCAGGATAGCAGTAAGCGCCGTTCTTTTTATTGATAAATTTCAGTTAATTATCGGTCTAGCAAGAAAGATTGGCCGAATTTAGGTATTTTTGCGCTTCCGTTGACATGAGATTGATAAGAATAACCATATATGCGGGATCCCTCCTCATGCTTGCCTTTTCTTCGCAGGCGTGGGCCCAGTTGATCGATTCGGATTGTGTGCCTCAACTGGTGGACAGAAGGGACCTGGTGGAAGACAACTTTGAACACAACTATATCACCAATAATCCCCGCGATATCGAGGTGGGGTATTTCTCCGTGGAGCCCATTACCTTTTTCGAGACCGGAAGGAGGTTTTGTGAAGCTTCGGTCCCTGCTGCGGGAGTGAGCGATTCCCATTTCAGGGGCAGTTACGAGACGCGTTACTCCCTTCCCGGC
>CAZRZY010000065.1:0-26768 GCA_964604655.1 uncultured Bacteroides sp.
ATGCTTGCCCGCATTCATGGCATAGGAGGCGATCACGGCATGGGTGTGGTCGGGGGTTCCGATCACCACCGCATCCAGCTCCTTCTCTTTGTCGATCATCTCCCTGAAGTCATGGTAGGTTTTGGCCTTGGGATATCCTGCAATGATATGAGCGGCATATTCGTGGTCCACATCGCACAGGGCATAAATGTTGGCATGCCTGAAGGCTTGCTCTCCTGCGGCATCCCCCAACTGAGTGGCGCTATCGGATGCGCGCCGCTCACGCCTGGGAGGGGTGATCCCCGGGTAGCGGTACCACTTCAGTCCGGGCAACATGCCTCTGCGCTGGATGGGTACGTCGGGGGTGGCAATGTTCTGTATATCGCTTCCTCCCTGATTCCCGAGCCCGATACCGGCCACATTGATCATATCGCTGGGAGCGGTATAGCCTTTTCCGCCCAGCACATGGCGTGGGACTATGGAGAAGGCTGCGGCCGTGGCGGCGGTTTTCCCGATGAATTCTCTCCTGGAAAGGCCCCGGGAAGACGCTTTCTTCGATGGATTTCGGTTCATAGATCTGGTTTGTAAGTGTGAGTTAGTGAAAGGTAAAGTTTTCCTTGTGAAATAAAAACATATTTGTTGGACTCAATGAAGATAGGATGGTTTAAATCGCGTAGATTCGTAATTTTACAGGTCTAAACTAACCAAACCAGCTAGAAAAATGAATACCCCTTTCCGTTGTTTTCCGGTACTTATTTGGATGGTTTTGTGCTCTGGCATTGCCCTGAATCAAAACAGTTTGCAGGCACAAAAAGCCAGTATGGTGGTCAACGCCGATCTGGGGCAGGAGCAGATCAGCCGCCACATCTACGGTCACTTTTCCGAACACCTCGGCCGCTGTATCTACGGCGGATACTGGGTGGGTGAGGATTCCGACATACCCCATACCCGGGGGATCCGGAACGATGTAGTGGAAGCGCTGAAGGCTTCAGGGATTCCCAACCTGAGGTGGCCCGGGGGATGTTTTGCCGATGAGTACCACTGGATGGACGGCATCGGTCCCAGGAAGGACCGGCCGAAGATGGTCAATACCCACTGGGGTGGAGTGATCGAGGACAACAGTTTCGGAACCCATGAATTCCTGGATCTTTGCGAACAGCTTGGGACCGAACCCTATATCTGCGGGAACGTGGGAAGCGGCAGTGTGGAGGAGATGTCGGATTGGGTGGAGTACATCAACTTCAACGGCATCAGTCCCATGGCCGACCTCCGCAGAGTGAACGGAAGGGATCAGGCCTGGGGTGTGAAGTATTGGGGTGTGGGAAACGAGAATTGGGGCTGCGGGGGCAACATGAGGCCCGAGTTTTACGCCGACCTCTACAGACGCTACGCTACTTACTGCAGGAATTTCGGAGAGAACCGGCTGAATAAAATTGCCGGGGGATCCCACGACGGGAACCAGGAGTGGACCGAAGTGATGATGCGCGATATCCCCCACCACATGATGTGGGGACTCTCCCTTCATCACTATATGACCAACTGGGGGGATAAAGGATCGGCCACCGAATTCGGGGAGGACGAATACTTCCGGACCATGCGTTATGCCGTCGATTTCGGCGCGCTGCTGGATCGCCACATCACCATCATGAACCGGTACGATCCCCGGGGAAGGGTTGCCCTGGTGGTGGATGAATGGGGAACCTGGTGGGATGTGGAACCCGGCACCAATCCGGGATTCCTGTACCAGCAGAACACCATGAGAGATGCCCTGGTGGCAGCCCTCTCCCTGAACCATTTCAATGAGCGGTGCGACCGGATTAAGATGGCCAATATTGCCCAGACCGTGAATGTCTTGCAGGCCATGGTACTGACCGAGGAGGAGCAGATGATCCTGACCCCCACCTACCATGTGTTCGAAATGTACCGGGTCCATCACGATGCCACCCTGTTGCCCATGGATCTGGAATCGTCTTTGCAGTACACCTACGGTGACCGTTCACTGCCTGCGGTGGATGCATCGGCCTCCAGGGATTCCGAAGGAAACGTGCACATTTCCCTGGTGAATATCCATCCGGAGGAGGCCACGGATATTTCCATCAGCCTGCGGGGAATGGATCCCCGCCGGGTATCGGGACGGATCCTCACCGCGGGCGAACTGAGCACCCACAACACCTTTGAAAACCCCGATCTGGTTCAGCCACAGGAAATGAATGGATTGAAGCTCAAAGGAGAGCAGCTGACCCTGACTCTGCCGCCCTGCTCGGTGGTAGTCCTGGAGGTGGAGTAGTCAGTTCTCCACTGTTATGATGACCCGCCGGCGCTCAGCCTGACCGTCTCACCCGGTCCTGCTTCCAGATCTTTCGGATGCCCCAGCTCAACGGAAGGAGGGTGATTGGCCTCATCGTAAGACATGAAACACCAGTCGGCCCGCGAAGCGAAATCGTTCTGGATGGCATCCGACCAACGCCAGACCGGTTTAAGGTATTCCCGCTGGTTTTCATTATTAAATACGGTAGCACCCTGCCTGGAACTCTTCATGCCCCAGGCGGTGCCGGCGTACCAACGGCCTTCCGGATAGGAATAGTCCTCTTCCGGTACGGGGTCGAGCCAGGTGTTCTCGCGCACCTGGACATATCTTCCGCCCCGGCCGCCATAATCGGGCGACTCCAGGTGGCGAAGCCCGGTGTCGATGGTATGCAGGAAAGCCGGAGAATCGCCCTCGGACCTGAAATCACCGTCTTCGAAGCCCCCATCCCCCCACCGTGGGCTTTATAAAGCGAGCAGAGCGGTCCGTGGTTTTCAAGGATGTTTTCCTTGATCCAGGGGCCGCTGAAATAGGCTTGCATCTCTTCCGGCTGGCAATTCTTCCACCGGTAGGCGATCGCCTCGAACTGATCGGATATGATCGTGGGAATGTCATACTCCCCCCAATTCGGCCGGATACAGGACTGGTAGGTGGAATCCTGCCCTCACATTCCCGAGAACTGTCCGCTGGCGAAGATAGGCCGGTGACGGATAATCAGGATCGTGTTTCAGGAGATTGGGATAGACCTTCTCATAGGCATTCAGGTAGGGGTCGATCCAGTCATCTCCGGCCCAGCGGTGTCCCTGCCAGTGGTACTGGGAACTCGAAGTGACGATTCCTTCGATCCCACTCGTTGGCATAGAGTAAAAACCGTACTATGGAGCATTCATCGTCAATCTCCCCGTCACTGGTAACAATAACCCTGGGTTTCCCGGATGTTGCGTCCTCCCCGCCTCCGGTCTGATTCTGACAGGAAAAATGGAACAAAATGAAAATTATCGAAACAGTTATCGCAAATTAACAAAATAAATTCAAAAAAACATACATTTGTGATTACCCCGTAATGATCATGAAATCTGAAGGAATTATAGGACAAAACATGCTACCGAATCAGCGCAGACAGGAAATACTCGAGATGATCCGTGAAGACGGGCATGCTAAAGTAATGCAGCTTAGTAAGATTTTTAAGGTTACAGAAGTAACCATCCGTCAGGATCTGGAAAAACTGGAAAAGGAGGGATATATTGAACGGGAACATGGAGGCGCTTATCTGAAAAACATTGGGTTGAATGTAAAGAACATTACACTGCGTAACCAGGAGCATCTGGTCGAAAAGGAAGCCATCGCCAGAAAGGCGGTCGAGTTTATTCACGACGGGGATACGATTATCCTGGATTCAGGTTCTACTACTACGGAAATTGCCAAATTGCTGCTGGGCTTCAAGAATCTGACCGTGATCACCAATTCACTCAACATAGCCCTGACCTTGGGTGCAGATCCTGAAATCAATCTGGTGATCACCGGAGGAGAATTCAAAGCACCCACCCTTTCACTGACGGGACAAAAAGCAGCCGACTTCTTCAATGACCTGCACGTGGATAAGCTTTTTCTTGCTACAGCCGGAATTACTTTGAAGGCAGGTCTCACCTATCCCAGTATCAGCGATATTGTCGTAAAGAGAGCCATGATTGAGTCGGCCAATACCGTTTATCTGGTCGCCGATTCCAGTAAGATCGGGAAGAGCTCATTTGCCAGCCTCGGTGCACTTTCACTGATCGATTATCTGATCACAAATTCCAATATAAGCAAGGAGGACAGCCTCCGTCTGCAGCAAAATGATATCCGGTTGATTATTGCCTGAACTACATCAGCCGGTTTTTATTATTTTCTTTTATTTTCGATTATTTTCTTTTATTTTTGTTATTGGAGAATATGGAGAACAATAAGAAGTATATTCTGGCGGTTGATCAAAGCACCTCTGCCACGAAAGCCATTCTTTTTAATCAGGAGGGCGAACATGTTCATCGCACCACCCTTCCTCATCAGCAGTATTACCCCCAACCAGGTTTTGTGGAGCATGATCCGGAAGAGATCTTCGGAAACACATGCATAGCCATAAAAGATGCTCTTCATGGATCGAAGATTTCAGAGGACCTGATTTCGGCCCTGGCCATTACCAACCAGCGGGAAACAGTTTTAATCTGGGACAGGTTATCGGGAAAGCCGGTGTTTAATGCAGCCGTATGGCAGTGCCAGCGAGGCGTACCCTATTGCGATGAGCTGAAGGATAAGGGGTATGGAGATATGATCCAAAGCAAAACCGGTTTG
Organism: uncultured Bacteroides sp.; assembly: GCA_964604655.1. Classification (GTDB taxonomy): domain Bacteria; phylum Bacteroidota; class Bacteroidia; order Bacteroidales. Next base: position 4,613 of record CAZRZY010000065.1, read on the forward strand.
ATCATTGATCCTTATTTCTCGGCCAGCCGTCTGCACTGGATCATGAAACATGTAAAGGGATTGGAGGAGAAAGCGGAGAAGGGTGAACTCTTGCTGGGCACCATGGACAGCTGGCTGCTGTGGAAATTGTCCAATGGAAAGGTTCATGCCACCGACTATTCCAATGCATGCCGGACCATGCTTTTCAATATCCATTCCCTGAATTGGGATGAAGAACTGATCGAACTATTCGGACTCCGGAGGAATATGTTCCCGGAAGTCCGGTTCAGTGACCAAGTTTTCGGCCACACGGATCCTTCGGTTATTTTCGAAAAACCCCTTCCAGTTTCCGGGCTGCTGGGAGATTCGCATGCAGCACTGTTCGGGCAGCACTGTTTCGGACAGGGGATGGCCAAAGCCACCTATGGAACGGGGTCCTCCATCATGATGAATATCGGGCCTGAACCGTTGCAGGCACCGGAAGGCCTGGTCACCTCCATTGGCTATGGGCTAAACGGGATGATCCATTATGTGTATGAAGGGAACGTTCACTGTACAGGGGACACCATCAGCTGGTTGGTTCATGATATGCAGCTCATACGGGATCCGGCTGAAACGGAGGAGCTGGCTGCTTCCGTAGAGGATAACAATGGAGTCTACCTGGTCCCTGCATTTGTAGGACTGGGAGCCCCCTACTGGGATAACCAGGCCCGAGCCTCTATTTCGGGAATATCCAGGAATGCCACGAAGGCCCATATAGTAAGAGCAGCCCTGGAAAGTATCGGCTATCAGATCAAAGACCTGATCAGCCTGATGGAGAGCAAGGGGGGCATTCCGTTAACGGAACTCCGGGTGGACGGAGGACCTACCAGGAACGATTTCCTGATGCAATTCCAGGCGGATATCCTTGAAAGGACCATTGTTCGAACCAGCATTGAAGAGATATCCGCCCTGGGTTCTGCCTATATGGCGGGTCTGGCTACCGGTTTCTGGAGCAGCATGGAGGAGATATCGGCTCTGCGATTGGCAGACAGGTCGTTTGAACCGGCCATGGAAACCGTCCGGGTAGATCAACTGTATACAGGATGGAAAGCAGCAGTCAGAAGAACTCAACTAAGTTAATCATAGGATAAAAACTTACCAGCTATGACCACCTCCGGACAGACCTTCGGCGTCATTATTGCCACACGGAATATTTTCAATTTCGAACTGGCCGTCAGTGCCAGGAAAAAGGTACTCGAAAAACTTGATAAAATGGGATTCGGCACCGTGATCCTTCCCTCTGAAGCCACTCCCACAGGAAATATCGAGGGGTATGAAGATGCCGTGAAATGTGCCCGGCACTTCAAAGAACATGCGGACGTGATCGAGGGGATCATTGTGGTCCTGCCCAATTTCGGAGATGAACTGGGTGTGGTGAATACAATTCACATGGCCGGACTGAATGTTCCCGTTCTCGTACAGGCATGTGATGACGATAATGATAAAGTGGATGTCAAGAGCCGGAGGGATGCCTTTTGCGGGAAACTTTCCGTATGTAATAACTTGTATCAATACGGCATCAAATTCACGGATACCCTCTATCACACCTATTCACTCGACGGGGATGAGTTCACCCGGGATCTGCACAAATTCGCCGCCATCTGCAGGGTGGTGAAAGGATTGAAGGGTCTCAGGGTCGGGGCGATCGGAACCAGGCCTATCGGATTCCAGACCATGCGGGCCAGTGAGAAGATCCTCCAGAAGTACGATATTACCGTGGTCCCGGTGGATATGTCGGAGATGATCGCGGCCGCGGAAAAGATAGACGACAAAAGTCCGGCGGTGCATGAAAAGGTGGAGGCCATCCAGAATTACGGGCAATGCCGCATGCTCAACGAGGGTCAGATCACCAGGCAGGCCAGGTTCGGTCTGGCCGTGGAAAACTGGATCGGGGAGATGGACATCGACATATCGGCATTGCAGTGCTGGGAATCGCTCGAGAAAAATTACGGGTGTGCAGCCTGTGTGACCATGAGCATGATGGGTGAAAAACTGATGCCATCCGCATGCGAGGTGGATATTGCGGGCACCATTGGGATGTATGCACTGGCGCTGGCAGCCGGAAGGCCCTCCGCCCTGCTCGACTGGAACAACAATTATGCCGAGGAGCGCAACAAAGTGGTCTGCACCCATTGCAGCAATTATCCAAAGTCCTTTTTCGACAATGAAATTGAGATCGGCAGCCTCGACATCCTGGGTACGGTTCTGGGAGAGGAAAACACTTTTGGCGCGGTCAAAGGCAAAGTGGCTCCGGGCGATATGACCTTCTTCCGGATCTCCACCGATGATCCGAAAGGGATCGTCAAGTCCTACCTGGGTGAGGGGATCATTACCGATGATCCCTACGGGATGGACGGGGGGATCGCCGTGTGCGAAATCTCCCGCCTGCAGGAACTGATGAAATTTATCTGCAAGAACGGCTTCGAGCATCATGTGGGTATGGTACGGGGCCATGTGGCCGAAATACTGGAAGAAGCCATTGGTAATTATCTGGGATGGGATCTTTATAAACACAGCTGATAACGCCTGGTACATAACGTAATTCCGGGATCATTAAACTCTGAAATTCACCTTTTAACTCTGCTTCTATGGTACTCGTACACAATTACGGCATGGCTGTTTTCTTTTTCGTGATCGCCATGATATGCTGGGGATCGTGGGCCAACACACAGAAACTGGCTGCCAGAACATGGCGGTTCGAACTCTTCTACTGGGATCTTACCATCGGTCTGATGCTCACGGCCACTCTCGCCGCATTCACCTTCGGCAGTTTCGGCAGTGAGGGGCGGCCTTTCCTGGAGGACATCGCGCAGGCCAACAGGAACAGCATTCTGAACGCCATGCTGGGAGGAATTGTCTGGAACCTGGGGAATATTTTACTGGTGGCAGCCATTGCAGTGGCCGGAATGTCGGTCGGTTTTCCCATCGGTGGCGGGATCGCCTGGATCCTGGGAATCATTGTCAATTTCATCCTGGTGATCCTGGACAGAGGCAGGCCCGAAGGCAATGTATTTCTGCTGTTCAGCGGTGTGATCGTGATCGTCGGCGCCATCTTCCTGAGCATGATCTCTTACAGAAAGCTGGCTAAAGAACAGAAGAAACCATCGGCCAAGGGGATCCTCCTGTCGGTGGCGGCCGGACTTCTGATCGCTTTCTTTTACGGATTGGTGGTCAAGTCGCTGGATAACAGTTTCGTTGCCGGCGGAGCGGGGAATCTGACTCCCTTCACAGGGGTGTTTTTCTTTGCCGTGGGGATAACCGTAAGCACCCCCGTTTTCAATCCCATATTCATGCGGTTTCCGGTGGAAGGGGAGCGGGTTCGGATGAAGGAGTATTTCACTGGTAATCTGAAAACCCATCTGACCGGCGTTCTGGGCGGTTTTATCTGGATGGTGGGGATGGTGGTCAGCTTCATGTCGGCCGGGGCCTCCAATCCGGCCATCTCCTATGCCCTCAGCAATGCGGCACCGGTGGTGGCCATCCTGTGGGGGGTTTTTATCTGGAGGGAATTCAAGGATGCTCCCCGGGGCACCAACAAGTACCTGGCCACTATGTTCCTGCTGTTTCTGGTGGGCCTGGTGCTGATTACCATGTCCAATACCTGAAACGATAGCCCCGTATGCCATGATTGATGTGCGAAAACTGGAGGAGACGGCCACCAGAGTCAGGAAAAAGCTGCTTCAGACCATTGTGAAAGCAGGAGGAGGGCATACGGGGGGCTCGCTATCTTCGGTGGATATTCTGGTATCCCTCTATTTCCATGTACTGAACATCGATCCCGACGATCCGGATAAGTTGGACAGGGACCGGTTTATTCTCAGTAAGGGACACTCGGTGGAAAGCTATCATACCGTGATTTCCAGAAGAGGATTTTTCCCAGAGAGTATCCTGGATACCTATGGTGAATTTAATTCGATCCTTGCCGGGCACCCCACCCGGAAGGTCCCCGGTATCGAGGTGAATTCCGGGGCATTGGGACACGGATTGTCCGTGGGGGTGGGAATGGCACTGGCGGCCAAACGTTCGGCTTCCGGTTCCAGGACCTTTGTTCTGATGGGGGACGGTGAGCATGGTGAGGGATCGATCATGGAAGCGGCTGCGGCTGCCGGTCATTACCGGCTGGACAACCTGACCGGCATCATTGACAGGAACGGGCTGCAGATCAGCGGACCCACCGAAGAAGTGATGTCCATTGAGAACCTGGCGGCAAAATATCAGGCATGCGGCTGGAGTGTCCGTTCATGTGACGGACACGATTTCACTGAGCTGATCACCTCATTGGAGCAGTGTCCGTTCGAAAAGTCTCAGCCTTCCCTGCTAATTGCCCGTACCGTTAAGGGCAGGGGAGTCTCCTATATGGAAGACAGAGCCGAGTGGCACCATAAAGTGCCTTCAGCCGGACAACTGGATCAGGCCCTGGAAGAACTGGACACGAAACTGAAATTGCTATCGGATGGGGAGTATACCGTGTAGAAAGGCCATTACCGACACCCTGCTGGAGTTGGGAAAGAACAACAGCGACCTGTTTGTGATCACCTCCGATGCCCGGGGCAGTGTCACACTTGAGGATTTTGCGGCTGAACTGCCGGATCAGTTCGTGGAGGTGGGAATTGCCGAACAAAATGCAGTGGGGATAGGGGCTGGCCTGGCATTGTCGGGGAAAAATGTGTTTGTGTGCGGGCCGGCATGCTTTTATTCGGCAAGAGCACTCGAACAGGTCAAGGTCGATGCCGCCTATTCCAAAGCCGGCGTCAAGGTCATCGGAGTGAGCGGAGGGGTCAGCTACGGAGCCCTCGGGACATCCCACCACAGTCTTCACGATATTGCGGTCATGCGCACCTTTCCGGATATGAAGGTCTATTTGCCTTCCGACCGGATTCAGGCGGAATGGTTGATAAGATATCTGAGCACATCGAAGGAGACCGCCTATGTGAGGGTGGGAAGGAACGCCGTGCCGGATATCTATTCGGAGGGGGAGACTTTCGAGGCCGGGAAGGCCAGGGTGTTGAGAACCGGAAAAGACATGGCTCTCGTTGCCACTGGCGAAACGGTTTACCATGCCCTGAAAGCCTCTGAACTGCTTCAGGAAGACGGTGTGGAGGCCACTGTCATCGATATGCATACCATCAAGCCCTTTGACACCGAAACGGTATTAAAGGCTGCAGAGAACACCGGTTGTATCCTGACCGTGGAAGAACACAGTATTTTCGGGGGCCTGGGAGCCGCAGTGGCGGAAGTAACTTCGCAATTCCATCCCGTCAGGGTGAAGATTCTTGGAATCCCCGACGAGGATGCTATTCATGGGAAACCCCTGGAGGTTTTCGCTTACTACGGACTCGATATGCATGGTATCCGAAGCCATGCGCTCTCTTTGCTGAATAATCTGTCTGAAAGGGGCTCAGAAAAAATTACCGGCTAATCAGGAACCCCGGTCAGAAATCCGCCTCTATTCCCACCGGGTGTGGAAGATGCCCTCCCGGTCGCTTCGTCTGTAGGTATGGGCCCCGAAGAAGTCGCGCTGGGCCTGGATCAGGTTGGCAGGAAGCAGGTCCCTGCGAAGGGCCTCGAAATAAGAAAGCGATGCGGACATGGCCGGCAGGGTGATTCCTGCACCCACAGCTGCTGCGACCACCTCACGCCAATCGCCCAGCCGGATCTTGATCTCCTCTCTGAAAGTGGGGTGAAGCAGCAGGTTCAGTAAATCAGGCTGGTTCTCAAAAGCATTTTTAATCAGGTCGAGAAAATCGGCCCGGATGATGCAGCCCGCTCTCCAGATTTTGGCAATCCGGTCCGGTTTCAGATGATACCGGTGCTCCCTGGAGGCGATTCCCAAAAGGGCGAATCCCTGGGCGTAGGAACAGATTTTCGAGGTATACAGGGCCGCGCCGATCCGGTCGATCCACCGGCCCGGGTCCCCCGGCAACCGTTCGACCCCGGTGGGAAATACCTCTCTGGCCAGCTCCCTTTCTTCTGTAAGCGAGGAGAGGGCTCTCCCGTGAAGTGCTGCCACGATGGTGGGGATCGGCTCTCCCAGGGTAAGGGCCGACTGGCTGGTCCAGGTACCGGTCCCCTTCATACCCGCCTGGTCGAGGATACGGTCGATCAGGAACCCGCTGCCCTGGTCATCCGGGAAATTCACGATCTTCGAAGTGATCTCGATCAGGTACGAGCTGAGCTCACCCTGGTTCCACTTCCGGAAGGCCGCTGCGATGTCATCCGGTGAGAGGCCCAGTCCGAACCGCATGATGTCGTAGGCTTCGGCAATGAGCTGCATGTCCCCGTACTCGATCCCGTTATGGACCATTTTTACGAAATGCCCGGCACTTCCCCGGCCGATATAGGTGACGCAGGGAGAACCGTCCTCCGCCTTTGCAGCGACCTTCTCCAGCATGGGCCTGATATACTGGTAGGTTCCTTCATCCCCGCCCGGCATCATGCTCGGGCCCCAGAGGGCGCCCTGTTCGCCCCCGCTTACCCCCATGCCGATATACTGGATCCCGGTACCTTCCAGTTCTTCGATCCGGCGATCGGTGTCGGAGAAATGGGTGTTTCCGCCGTCAATGACAATATCTCCCGGCTCCAGGAAAGGTTTCAGTGTCTCGATGACCGTATCCACCGCCCTGCCTGCAGTGACCATGAGCAGAACGGTACTGGGGCGCTCCAGGGCCCTGACAAACTCGAAAACCGTTCGGGCCGGAGTAAACTGATGGCCCGGCGCGGTCTGTTCCATGAACTTCTCGGTAAGGTCATAGGTGTAGTTGAAGATAACCGTGGGGAAACCATTTCTTTCGAAGTTCCTGGCCAGGCTGGCACCCATGACCCCCAGTCCGAATATCCCGATGTTCTGACTCATGTTGTTGATTCTATTTGTATAGGTGAATGGAATTATCCTGCAAAACTAAAAATATGGCCGGAATAACAGCCCGGTTGTCACCAATCAATCGTCAAGGATCAGTTGTCCCTGCTCAGCCAGTGAATGCTGTTTTCCACCAGCTGCCGGAATGAGGGATTTTCATAGGCATTCCGGTCGTGTCCCAGCATCAGGTAAACACAGGTGGACCGTCCGTACCGGTTCACCCAGCCCACCACCGGATGGCACCGGGGATGGTCCGTGACCAGAAGAGGTTCGATACCCTCCTCCATCTGCAAATTATAGTAGCCCTCGTCATGAATGGTGAAATCTTCCATAATCCGGGTCACCGGATGATTCCTGTTCACGATTTCTATCTCCAACTCCAGATCATGTTCATAGCCTGAATGTTGTGTCGAATCAACTGCATAGACCGCCTCTACATATCTCCCTCCCACCAATTCCGGGAATCCGTTCCATGATTGGATATTACAGATCGAATGGTGGAGAAACAACACAGGGATTCCATGGTGTACAAGATTTTGATAAAGCAGAGAGTCCCCTGGAGGTTGATGGGGAAGGAAGTCATAAAGGACCAGCAGATCATAACTGAGTATATGATCGGATGCCATCAGACTCCGGACGTGTGGATGGGTGATGGTGTCAAATTGGACATCGCTAATGGAGTGGAAAAGCTCGAAAAAAGCTGTGGTATCGAAGTGGTGTCCGCCAGTGACAAGAAGGACCCTGGGGTCCATACTTTCCTCCGAGAGGCAGGATGCCAGTGGTAAATCTAATTCATTAATGGAGCGGGCCACCATTCCAGCCACTTCCCGGGCTCCGCTTTCATTCAGGTGTGTGAAATCGGCGACACCTGAAGGGTAGAGGGGATTTGCACCCTTTTCCCTGACATCGTTGATCATCCGTATGAGATTCCTACTGTAAGCTGACCAGGCGTTGGCGTATCGATGGGGGTCATAAGTCTTTTGGTCGTTGTGTCCGAACTGGATCATTACATAGTCTCTCTCTTCTAGCTGGTCCAGAAGTTGGCTCCATCGACCTTCTGAAATAAAACTCCTGGTGCTTCTGCCGTTCACAGCATGATTCATAACCGTGATCCGCTCATCGAAAAATTCATGAAGGAGTTGTCCCCAGCCCCTTTCGGGATTTATTTCCGGATGGGGTTTATCGGCCGTGGTGGAGTCTCCCGCCAGATGAATCGTGATATTCTTCTGACGGTCGGTGGAGCAACCTGCAAGGTAAAGAAGAATAAAGAGGATCAGGGCGAAGCCGCCATGAAATATGGAATTCTTTTCCGTTGGACACGACCTATTCGATCCTGAACCAGTCATAATCGGCATATCCGGTATCATTTGTACGAATGTTGCTACTGGAAAAAAGACCCATTTTTGCCCCTATCCACTTGCCGGGTTTGGCCTGGAACTCCTGACCTAGCTCCTGGAATTTCTTTCCATCGAAACTGAAAGAAAACTGACATTCAGCCCCTTTCCGGACCTCCAGCCGCAGGTACAACTGGTCCGATTCTGCCTTTTGCCGGGCCTCCAGCCACTCTTTTTCTCCCTCAGGTGCGTTCATACAGACCCGCTTCTTGATCCAGTTGCCGTCGTTTTCTTTTTCTATGGCGATATATGCATAATCGGTCCCCATGACCAACAAACCGGTTCGGTCTCCTTCCTGATGGCCATTGAAATGTAGTTTTGCGGTAGCACGAAAAGCAGGCGCCGGGAACTTCTGTAAGAACAGATGTGGGGTCTCCCAGTGGTTAGCATGACCTGCGGGCAGAAGCTGACAATAGAGCCTCATGTAACCGAGTGGGCCGGAGGGAAACATCCACTCACTTTCCGGATTAGCGTGCCATTGCCATTGAGGACCGGTTTCCACGCTGTTGAACTCATCGGAGGTTTGAGGTACTGCAGGTTTTGAAGGACTTTCGACATTGGGTTTTTGGTAGGTGGAAACCGGTTCTCCGATCCCATCATCATTCATGTCTATTCCGATCAGAGGCCAGTCTTCGTTCCAGGTAACAGGATTGAGGTGCACCACCCTTCCGTATGCGTCCTGATCCTGGAAATGAAGGAACCATCCTTTTCCGTTATTCAATTCCACCCATCCACCCTGATGCGGTCCGTTGATCGAGGTGTTGCCCTGATGCATTACGGTCCTGATCTCATAGGGTCCGAACGGATCTCTGCTTCGCAATACAGTCTGCCATCCCGGCTTCACTCCACCGGCCGGAGCGAATATGTAATAGTAGCCATTTCTTTTGTATAACTTCGGGCCTTCAATGGTAGGATGCTCATCGTGACCGTCAAAGACCAGCACACCTTTCCCGATCAGACCACTTCCGTCGGGTTTCATGCGATGTACCACTAAAACACTTTTACGTCCCGACCGGCTTCCGGCGAATGCGTGAACCAGATAGGCATTACCGTCATCATCCCATAGCGGAGACGGATCAATCCAGCCTTTGGCTTTATGGATAAGCTTCAAAGGACTCCAATCACCAAGTGGATCTTTTGTTTTGCTCATATAGATGCCGAAATCCGGATCTCCGAAGAAAACGTAGAAAGTCCCCTGATGGTAACGCAGGGAAGGGGCCCAACATCCGTTTCCGTGCCGGGGGATGGAAAATACCTCTTCGGGGATTAATCGGTCGAATACGTGATTGACGATCTTCCAGTTCACCAGGTCGGTGGAGTGAAGCACAGGTAACCCGGGGACACAGTTAAAACTGGAAGAAACCATGAAAAAGTCTTCACCGACTCTGATCACGTCGGGATCGGAGTAATCGGCATATATCACCGGGTTTTTATAGGTGCCGTCCCCCGGGTCCGGGTTCCATGGCTGGCCGGCTGCAGTAACTGTCGACACGGACAATAACCCGGTAATGATGATTTTAAAAAGAAAAAAATCGAAGATCGATTTATTCATGACGATAAGTAATTGATTGCCCTGCTGTATGTTTCTAAAAATAACGTTTCTTGGCAAAAATGGACCAACGCCCTAACTAAAAAACAATTTGACCTGACCTTTTTACCAATTTACCCACATTCGAATCACCGCTTCAGATAAGTTGGTTGTTGTTTTTGGGGTTATATTTGTATGTGGGAGTAACTGTATTCAGGGTGAGCTTTCCATTCTGATCAGATATGCAGAGAAAAAATTTCATACGTGCGATCGGGCAGTGGGCCATCCTGGTTATCATTTCGTGTAGCGCTGCAGAAACCGAAGCGCAGTCGGAAGTGAGATTCGAAGAGGTTTACTCGATCAACGATCTCTCCACCAATATGGTGACATGTCTGCACCAGGACCGGTTGGGTTTTCTGTGGCTCGGGACTTTCAACGGTCTGAATAAATATGATGGTTATAGTTTCCGGATTTACAAATTCAACGATCCGGAAGGAGGACAGACAAGTGCAAACCGCATAACCTCCATCAGGGAAGACCTTCACGGCATGCTGTGGCTGGAGACCTATGATGGTAAATTTCTGAGATTTAATCCGTCAACGGAAGAATATTCTGCATTTCCCTCCGGTGCCCAAGTTCCGGATCAGGCTCGTTGCACGGGATTTTATGAATCACCTGATGGAACAGTGGCACTGTCCACCGATATGGCTGGAGTTTACTTTATTCGATTTAACACCCTGGACAAGGAGAAAGAGGTTGTTCATCTGATGAACCTTCCCGATCGGCCAGACCTGATCACCAGTAACAGAGTGAATTTTGTAATCCGGGATAGCAATCAGTACTTCTGGATGGGTACTGAAAACGGCCTCTGCAGGATGCATCAGGAAGAACTCCAACGGGACAGTCCCAGGATTCTCCAATATTATTCGGATTCGGGGGAGGATCCGGATAGCGGTACTTCATTTCATCACGCTTCTTTCCATGGGAACAGGCTTTGGTTCGGAAATGAGCGGCATGGTTTGCTCTGGTATGAACCTGAAACCGAAGAATTCGATCATTTCGGACATCATCCCCAGTACATTCATTTGTCGGAAAAGGAAATAACTACGCTGAATTCACGTGGAAGAAATATATGGGCAGGGACTTCCGATGGATTCCTGCTCCGGTATAACCTGGATACAAGGTCGTTCAGTGAATACGCATTGACGGATCCCCGTTCAGGGACTTTAATAAGTAGAATTCATGTCGACCGCTTCGACCAGATATGGCTGGTGACCGACGAGTTCGGGATCACCCGTTTTGATCCTTCCTATGCCACTTTTCATTATTACAGATTAACTCCGGAAGAACTTGAAAGCCTGACAGATGATGAGCGTATACGAATATATGAGGACAGTCGGAATCAGCTGTGGATCGGAGGGCAAAACATTGGAGTACAACATTATGACCGTCAGCTGGACCAATTCACCGCCTACCGGAACGAGCCTGGAAACCCCCATTCACTGCAATCTGATATTGTGGAATGTATCATGGAGGACCGGGAGCATAACCTCTGGATCGGGACCAGCTGGTTTGGCAAGGGACTCAGTCGCATGATCACTGTGGATCCGGCCTTTGAATACATAGTGCCCACTTCCTCACCATCCAATAAGCAACAGAATGTGGTCCGTTCTCTTTTTGTGGATTCGGAAGGATATACCTGGGCAGGTACAAAAAGCGGACAAATCTACATTTATGACCAGGACCTGAATCTGGCACACATTATCCAGGAGGATCAGGTCAACCAGTATACCGGATACAATGTCTATTCCATCGGACAGGACCGGGAAGGAAGGATATGGCTCTGCACCAAAGGGGCCGGAGTCTTTTATTCCAAAGAGTCGGTGAATGAGATTGGTTCCCGTTATGACCAACTGACCTTCAGTTCTTTGGAGCACATCCCCGGGCAGTCTAACTCTCTCAGTAATAACAATGTATATGATTTGGCCATCGATGAGCTAAACAGGATCTGGGTGGCCACGTACGGGGGAGGCCTGAATATGATTGAGACTACCAGGGAAGGGATCAAGCAATTCCATCACTACAATGTCTCCAACAGCTCCCTGACCTCCGATAAACTGAGGGATTTGCATCTGGACAGGAACGGCCGGCTCTGGATGGCTACTACGTTGGGCATTAATTATATAGATATTTACAGGCAGGAGGGAGAAGAATTAAGAATACAGAGTATTCTGGCCAATTCCTCAGAAAAACAAGGACTTTCCTACAGTGATATTATAATGGTCACGGAGGATAAATCGGGACAGCTTTGGCTGGCTTCAGCTGGCGGCGGAGTAAATCGCATTATGAATCCTAAGGGGGATCAGTTCGAATTTGAATTCTATTCAGAAAAGGACGGACTAAAAGATAACTATATAGTCAGTATCTCAGAAGATATTTATGGTTTTCTCTGGTTCGGTACCGTAACGGGTTTATCCAGGTTTAACCCGGTAAACGGCGAAATCGAAAACTTTGATAAGAAGATAGGATTACCTGAAATATTTTTTTCGGAACGGACAACCGCGGTTTCTCCGGATGGGCGGGTGCTATTCGGTACTGTAAACGGGTTTTATGCCATCTCTCCCGATCAGATCTCCTTCGAGGAAATCCATCCAAGTATTTCACTGACAGAACTGATGCTGAATAATCAGGTGATGAATCCCGGGCAGGAAGATTCTCCCATCTCAAGGTCGATTCCTTACCTGAAGGAGATCACTCTGCGGCATGATCAGTCCAATTTCTCCATAAGTTTCTCCATGCTTTCCTTCCGCTTCCCTGTAAGCAATCATTATTCATATATCCTGGAGGGCTTTAACGAGGAGTGGATATACACAGGTACCGAACATAAGGCCACGTTTACCAATGTGCCCCCGGGTCATTACATATTCCGGGTGAAGGGACTGGATAGTGATTTATCGGAATACGGGACGGAAACCTCCCTGGACATTACCATTCTGCCACCTCTCTGGGCGACCACATGGGCCATCATAGGCTATATTCTGCTGACCCTGACCCTGATCTATATGGGTTACCGGATTGCTCTCCGGTTTGTCAGGCTGAAGAACAATTTGAAAGTGGAAAAGCGGGTGGCTGAATCTAAACTTCGGTTCTTTACCAATATTTCTCATGAGATCCGCACTCCGCTCACCCTGATCCTTGGCCCCATCGATACCTTGATCGAGCGAAAAGATATCCGCTCCGACGTGCGTCACCAGCTATCGGTGATCCACCGGAATTCCAAGCGATTATTGCGTTTGGTCAACCAATTGCTGGATTTCAGGAAAGTTGAGAACGAGAAAGTTACACTCAGGATACAGGAAATCGAACTGATATCATTCCTGAAACAAATTCATGAGAGTTTTGAAGCCCAGGCCAGGAAGAAACGGATCAGTTTCAATCTTATCTATGATAGCAGCGATGAGCCTATTACTGTCTGGGGGGACATACAGAAGCTCGATATCGTTGTTTTTAATCTCCTCTCCAATGCGTTTAAGTTTACCCCGGAGGAAGGGCGGATTTCCATCATTGTATCGCGGGATTTCGACCCCGACGACTCGGTGATGATACACATCAGCGATACTGGTATCGGTATATCCAGAGACAAACTTGACCTGATCTTCAACAGGTTTTTCGTGTCCCATACAGAAGAGAATGACCAATACCATGGTACGGGAATCGGGCTTTCCCTCGCTCAGGAGTATATCAAACTTCATCATGGAGAGATCAGTGTGGAGAGTGAGGAAGGTCAGGGTACAGATTTTATCGTGAAGCTGAAGACTGGCAATAATCATTTCCCTGCAGATGTGATCATCAAAGAACGTGAAGCATACAGCTATACGCCAAAAGTGGTAGAGATGGATGAGATGCTGAATCTGGAAGAGGGGATGGATGAGAATCGTGATCAGATGTTAGACAAACCTCAAATCCTGGTTGTGGAGGATGATGTGGAGATGTGCCATTATCTGCAGAATATACTGGAATCTGAATACAGGGTGGAGGTGGCCAAGGATGGTCAGGAGGGATGGAACAAAGCATCGCATCAGAATCCTGATCTGATTATTACGGATGTGATGATGCCCCGTATGAACGGTATTGAAATGACCGGTAAGTTGAAGGAAGATTTCAATACCTGTCATATCCCTGTCATTATGCTTTCGGCAAGGTCGGCAGTGGAAAGTCAGGTAGAAGGCCTTCAGACGGGAGCGGAGGCATATGTCCCGAAACCGTTTAATGCCCAATTATTGATATCGCACATTCAGTCTTTTCTTACTCAGCGGAAGAGAATCAGGGAGCTTTTGCAGAGCAAAGTGGAATTAGAACCCGGAGAGGTCCGGGTGACCCCCAGGGACAAAGAGTTCGTTGAGAAGGTCCTCCGGTTGATCGATGATCACATGGCTGAACCCGATTTCAATGTGGAGAAGCTCGCCAAGCAGATGTATATCAGTCGCACTCTTTTCTACAAGAAAATCAAAGGCATTACCGGTTATCAGCCAGTGGAGCTTATTCGTACGATGCGGCTCAAAAAGGCAGCCAAATATATTGAGACCGGAGAGTTTACCGTTTCAGAAGTAGCCTACATGGTGGGTTACAATGATATTCGTTATTTCAGCACCAGCTTTAAAAAGCAGTACGGTACATCACCCTCCCAGTATCAATTAAGCTGAATTTATCTTCCTACCAGATTCTCCCGCATAATTGAATAATTATTGAACATGGCTGAGGACACTTTCCAGTAATTTGGAGAGCAAACTTTACCCATGAACTATTCTGTGATCCTCCTGATCGTCTTTACACTGATCACTTCCGTTCCATCCAGCTGTCAGTCCGGAAAAATACCAGCAGACCTGCCCTGGTCGGAAAGGATGGCCCGCTCAGTAATGAAGCGCTACCCGGAATTGACAGACATGGACCGGATCTTTCATCAACGGGACCGCCCAAAATGGCAGTATGATATTGCTATGCTGGCGCAGGCGATTCACGGATTGGGGGGCGACGATCCGGCCTATGAGGCATATATGAAGTCATATATCGATTTTTTCATTGATGAGAACGGGAATATCTTCAACTATAATTTATGCGATTATAACCTGGACAAGATCAATCCCGGAAATAATCTGATCATATTATACGAACGAACCGGTGAAGAACGATACCGAAAAGCCATTCAGACCCTGGTCGGCCAGCTTGAAGACCAACCTGACAATCCGGATGGGGGGTACTGGCATAAGGCCCGTTATCCCTATCAGATGTGGCTCGACGGAGTGTACATGAGTTCCCCCTTTATGGCTCGTTATGCTTCAGTATTCAACGAACCGGATTGGTTTGATGAAGTGGTAAGACAGGTAACGGTCATTGAAAATCATACTAGAGATTCGAACTCAGGTTTGCTTTACCATGCCTATGATGCCAGCAGAGGCATGAAATGGAGTGATGAAGAAACAGGCTGCTCCCCTCATTTTTGGGGCAGAGCTATGGGATGGTATATGATGGCTCTTGTGGATGCGCTCGATTACTTCCCGGAATCCCATCCGGGCAGAAATGATCTGGCAGGTGTACTGCAGAGAGCCAGCGAGGCACTGGTGAAGGTGAAGGATCCGGATTCCGGTCTCTGGTATCAGGTGCTGGATATGGGTGGAACCCCGGGAAATTACCTGGAAGCATCTGCCTCCTGCATGTTTGTCTACGCCATGGCCAAGGGTGCAAGGTTAGGTTACCTCGACCAGGAATACCGTAAGCTTGCGGAAGCATCTTTCAATCGTATCCTTGAGGTATTTATCACGGTCGAACCCGATGGGCTGGTCAATATCCATCAGGGCTGCTTTGCTGCAGGTCTTGGGGGACTCCCATACCGCAGCGGAACCTACGAATATTATATCCACGAGAAAAAAGGCAAGAACGATTCGAAATCGGTTGCACCTTTTATTCTTGCCGCTCATGAGTTAAACAGATAATTATTTATGCAATGAGAATACACGTATACTCTTTTTATATGATCGTCCTGGTGACCCTCTCCGGAAGCGGATGCGGCGATGCAACTGAATTGAATCAGGAAGAAACTACCCAGGCGGACTTCGAAGTTATCAGGCCCTCTTTTCCCGACCGCAATTTCAACATTCAGGATTATGGCGCAGTGAACGATGGTCTGATGCTGAATACAGATGCCATCAACAGTGCCATTATTGATTGCAGCGAATCGGGTGGAGGAATGGTCATCATTCCCCAGGGAGTGTGGCTGACCGGTCCCATCAGATTACAGAGCAATGTGAATCTTCACGTGGAGGAGGGGGCTGTGGTTCTGTTCAGCAGTGATTTTGATGATTACCCTTTTGTAAGGAGTTATTTTGAGGGTCAGAGGGATCTGCGGGCCATGCCTCCCCTGTTCGGTGACAGTCTCACCAATATTGCTATCACGGGGAAGGGAGTATTTGATGGCTCGGGGGATGCCTGGCGACCGGTGAAAAAAATGAAGACCACAGAAGATCAATGGGAGAAGCTGGTTGAATCCGGTGGTGTAGTCAACGAAGAAGGAGATATCTGGTGGCCCGACCAGTATGCCTATGAAGTTTCCAAGGATCCTGATAAGTACAGGACGATCATCGCAGATCTGCCCGACAGAGATGCCTATAAGGCATTCTACCGGCCTCCACTTGTTCAGCTTATTTCATGTACCAAAGTGCTGCTGGAGGGCCCGCTTTTCCAGAATTCTCCCGGCTGGTGCATCCATCCACTCATGTGTCAGCATTTAACAGTGAATGACATCTCCGTGAAGAATCCCTGGTATGCCCAGAATGGAGATGGTATCGATGTAGAATCCTGCACCTATGTTTCTATCACCAACTCTCACTTTGATGTGGGGGATGATGCTATCTGTGTGAAATCGGGAAGAAATGAGGAAGGCAGAAATAGAGGTATTCCAACCAGTTTTATGAAGGTGGACAATTGTGTGGTTCACCACGGTCATGGAGGTTTTGTGGTAGGCAGTGAAATGTCGGGAGGGGTCAGTGACATCTGGGTCAGCAATTGCACCTTCCTGGGGACAGATGTTGGGTTACGATTCAAAAGCACCCGGGGGCGGGGCGGAGTGGTAAAAAATATCCATATTGAGAACATCCGGATGATCAACATCGATAGGGATGCGATCATCTTCAATTTATTTTATGCAGGATTGGCACCCACTGAGATGGGAGAAAATCCCAGTGACCGGTTGGTCGAAGATGCTCCGCCCGTAAGTGAAGAAACCCCTGAGTTTAAAGATATCACCATACGGAATGTCAATTGTCAGGGAGCCTACCGCGCTGTTCAAATCCTGGGTCTGCCAGAGATGCCTGTTAGTAATCTGACCCTGGAGAATTCTGTATTTCGCACAACCCGGGGGATAGAGTGCCTTTTTGCCAGCGGACTCCAAATGAAAGGTGTTAAAGTGACCACCGACGGTCATCCGACCATGCAGATGGTGAATGTGATGGAAAGCCGCATCGAAGGTATCCGCGGGAATCATGAAACAATTTTTTATATCGACGGCTCGAAAACAAAAGGGGTGGAGATCGTTCCGGACCCGTCGGTGTCCGTGGAAGGCAGAATCAAAATCACCGAGGCTGTTCACGAGGATGAAATATCAATTAACCAACCATGACAGGACAATATTTAAACATACATGTGTTAAGCTTTATAGTATCTTGAACTTTAGCATATTTCACTATTTCTAACTAAAAAATGAACGTTATGAGAAGAACATTTACGGCACTTTTTGCAATGCTTCTGGCCTGGATGCAGCTGCAATCGCAGGAATGGCTGGTTTACGACATGGATGTGATCCCAGAGGAAACCACTGATCCCTTCGACTGGAGCTCCCTTGCTGACAACTCACCGGGAGCTGATTATTATCACTACGTGATGCCGGATCCTGTTGATCCGGAGAATAACCTGCTGAAGTTTGGTCACCCGGGTGATTCTAAAACCATGTACCGTTGGCAGATGAATGCGGTACCTATGGATACCTCTTTAACTATCCTCCTGAGAATGAAGGGAAACCATATGGACTTTGACAGGCTGTGCGATATAAACATTCGTAACGGGAAATGGAGAGAGGAGATCCGCATCAATTACGGTGACGGACTGATAGAGATTAAGAATGCCCCTGATGATGGT
This sequence comes from uncultured Bacteroides sp., assembly GCA_964604655.1. Taxonomy (GTDB): domain Bacteria; phylum Bacteroidota; class Bacteroidia; order Bacteroidales. The sequence goes on from CAZRZY010000065.1 coordinate 22,599, forward strand.
TCTACCGCACTTTTCGAGGGCAATGTTCCCGGAACCGTTCATGGCTGGCACCTGTATCGTATCGTGATGGATGTGGATACCATTTCGGTCTATATGGACGAAAATCCGGAACCTGTCACCAAAGGAATCTGCGGAAGGGCAGACGACCAGACTTACGTAAAAATTGGAGACGGATCAGGTGACGAAATAGGAGCCATCATCGACTGGATAGCAGTGGATACCTCCGGGGCCTATGCACCAGGAGAAGGAGCCCCTGCACCCGACAGTCTGATATTCAACACAGAACCAAATGTGATCCTGATCACCAACGATGACCGGGATGATGAACAGTACGAATTCCTCATGAACCAGGGCTTCAATGTCACCAAATTCTGGCCCGGGAACCTTTCAGAAGCCGGACAGGACACCATCGATATGCTCAATGCAGCCGACCTGGTGATCATCGGCCGGAGCCCCAACAGCGGTGATTTCGACTCGCCGGACAAGGAGATATGGAATGATCTCACCGTGCCGGTCATACTGAATGCGCAATACGTAGCCCGGAGCAGCCGGATCAACTGGTTCAACAGTACATCGGCCTTCCATGCCAATGAAGGCCCCCCGGTGGCTTACGGAGTGGTATCCGATCCGAATGATCCTATTTTCAGTCATGTTTCGGTCATGCCCGGAGATTCGGTCCCGTGGTGCTATCCGGCCCATGACTTCCTGGACCTGGATTCCACCACCAATGGAGAGATTGTGGTGGCTTATGCCGACACGATCCCACTGGTGGTTAGATTCGAGGCCGGTGTGGAATTTTACGACGGTTCATTGGATATGCCGGCAGGCCTGAGGACCTATTTTGGATTCGGAAATGACAATGCCGGTACGGCTAACTTCTTCCCGCTAACCAGGGAGGCCAAAAAAGCTTACGTGGCCGAGATCTACCGGATGGTGGGACAGGAAATCTTGATGCCGGTATTCGATGTGGCCGACAGCCGGGTGATCCTGGTCACCAACGATGAGCGTGACGATCAGCAGTATGAGTGGCTCTTGCGCCAGGGATTCGATGTATTGAAATTCTGGCCCGGGAACCTTTCCGAAGCCGGAGAGGATACGATCGATCTGCTGAATGTGGCCGAACTGGTGATCATCGGCCGGAGTCCCAACAGCGGTGACTTTGACTCGCCCGATAAGGAAGTTTGGAATGACCTGACTGCACCTGTGATACTGAATGCCCAGTATGTGGCCCGCAGCAGCCGGATCAACTGGTTCAACAGCACATCGGCTTTCCATGCCAATGAAGGCCCACCTGTGGCTTTTGGGCAGGTCACCGATCCTGCAGATCCCATCTTCCAGTCAGTGGAACTGACGGAAGGGGACTCCCTGGGCTGGTGCTATCCGGCACATGATTTCCTGGACCTGGACTCTGCTACCAACGGGGAGATTCTTGTACGGTACGCTGATACAGTGGTACTGGTGGCCCGTTTTGAGGCAGGGGTTGAATTTTATCCCGGCGCTGATGACATACCGGCCGGTCCCCGCACCTATTTTGGTTTCGGGAATGATAATGCCGGACCCACTAATTTCTTCCCGCTGACAAGGGAGGCGAAGCAGGTGTACCTGGCCGAGATTAGCCGTTTGGTTGGTCTCCAGGAGGTCCCGGAAGCGATATTCGGAGCGGCCGATTACAACGTGACCCTGGTGTCGCCTGATGAACGTGATGACCCGCAGATGATGTGGCTGGAGAAGAACTTTGTAAGGGTCACCAAATTTTACCCCGGTAACCTTTCTGAGGCCGGACAGGACACCATCGACATGCTGAATGCAGCCGATCTGGTGATCATCGGCCGGAGCCCGAACAGTGGGGACTTTGATTCGCCGGACAAAGAAGTTTGGAACGACCTGACCGTCCCGGTCATTCTGAATGCGCAGTATGCTGCACGGAGTAGCCGGATCAACTGGTTTAACAGCACGGAGGCCTTCCATGCCAACGCGGCACCGGAAGTGGCTTACGGAACAGCCCCGGATCCGGAGGATCCTATTTTCTCCAATGTAAGCCTGAGGGGAGATTCCATCGACTGGTGCCTGCCGCCCCATGACTTTCTGGGACTGGATTCGGTCACCAACGGTGAGATCGTGGCCACCTATGCCGACACCGTGGTACTGGCAGCCCGCTTCGAGACCGGTGTGGAATTCTACCCTGGTGCGGGAGACATGCCTGCCGGCCCGAGGACCTATTTCGGGTTCGGGAACGACAATGCAGGACCGGCCAATTTCTTCCCGCTGACGGACAACGGGCAACAGGTATATTTCAACGAGATCAGCTTTATCCTGGGAGCCGAAATGACCGAGGTGAAGACAATTGACACGGACATTACCCTGGCATCACTTGAATATGATGTGGTCTCGGCGACACTGGAACCGGAATTCCATCCCGATTCCGTGACTTACACTCTCCAGCTGCCGGTAGACTCTTCCGTGGTGGACCTTACTGCCATTGCGGCCAGTGAGTTTGCCAGTGTGGAAGGAGACAGTACTATCGATGTCTCCGATGGCGAATCTGTTACTGTAGAGATCGTGGTGACGGCTGAGAACGGGAATCAGGGATTCTACGAGATCACCATCGTTCCTGCTTCCACTGGGATCGATCATCCCTCCGAAATTAGTTCGGATGTGAAGATCTTCCCCAATCCCGCCACTGATATGCTTTATGTGGACTCTCCGTCGGGGATCCGCAGTGTGTCGGTCTACAATGCCACCGGGTCGCTGGTCATGAGCCGCAATGCCGGCAATGCAGAACGCGTTGAGCTGGGAATCAGTTCACTGCCATCAGGGATCTACCTGATCAAGGTGGAGGGAACGGAACAGACTTCCATCAACAAACTGCTTAAACAGTAATCCTCTCAAACAGGCTGGCTGCACTATGGAAGTTGCAGCCGGCCTTACTTTTATTTCTTATTTTTGTATTGATCAATTAGTTAAACACTTAAAGAAAGCTGAAAATGAAAAAAATCTACGTAAAGTTCTTTTTAATTGCGATGGCCGCAATGCTCGTCATTACAGACGGGTATGGACAGGAAGAGAAGAGGATCCTCTTCGTCGGGAGGGATAACCTGGGCGATTACCAATCGGATCAGGATCTTTTCGACAGCTTGACGGCCTGGGGTTACACACCCGAATTCTGGGACAGCAACGGGGAATATGACATCGGAATCGATGCCGACTTCAATGCGCTGGATTACTCCAACTATATTGGAATGTTCGTCAATGAAACGGTCGATTCAAAGGCCATGGCCCGCTTCGGTCCAAACGCTGATCCCGCCGATAACTATCCCATTCCCTCTGTCAATCTGGAAGGTTACTGTGTGGCTACCGGAAACGACCGTTGGGGCTGGCTGAATGACAACGGTACCGACCTGTTCCAAACTCCCGATGCAGGAGGTACGGGAGACGATCAGGTATTCGTGGTGGAAGACAACTCTCACTATATTCTTTCTGTTTTCAACCAGAACGATGAGATCCCCTGGTCAACCGCCGATATTGCTACAGACATCGCTAACAATCGTCCAGTCTCCATTGCCGAGGTGAATGTCACCTATAATGGAAAGCTGGGGACCATGAAGTCTCACTCAGGTCAGGCCAATTTCTGGAACATGGTGACCGTGGACGAAATTGGTCCCGAAAATGTGAAGGCGTTCTTCTGGGGATTGAACCATATCGGTCTCAACGGCGAAGCCCAGGATGGAAGTTATGGAACGCCTGAGTTTTACACCATCATCAAGCGCGCTTGCGGATGGGCTTTTGACGATGCAGAGGATGCTGTTTCCGTCAACGAGGTTCAGGCCGATCCATTGTCACTGACCACCTATCCCAATCCGTCCAGCGGCCGGGTAACTGTGCGTTTACATTCCGGATCTCAGGGAATGATCACTGCCACACTGTTCGCAATGACCGGGCAGGAGCTTACCGTGATCAGGAAGCAATCAGTAGCCGGGATTAACTATTTATATCTGGATACGGAAGATATCACAGCCGGGATCTATCACCTGAGTGTAGAAGTGGGAGGTGAGACCTCTGTTGCAAAAGTGGTGATCCAATAGCGGTTTAACTAGAAAACTTAATAAAGCTGGAGGGGCTGTCTCATAAAAGGCAGCCTCTTTTTTATGTGCGCCCGGCAGGGCGCAGGTA
>CAZRZY010000066.1:0-20407 GCA_964604655.1 uncultured Bacteroides sp.
GGACGAAAGCCGGTCATTACCCGCCACTCTTACGATTCGAAGAGGCTGATGGTCTTTGGGTTCCTGCGCAAACAGCTGGCCCTGGGAAGGCAGGCCTATATCGTATACCCTTTGATCAAGGAATCGGAAAAAATGGACTTCAAAGACCTGGAGGACGGGTATGAAAGCATCAGCAGGGCATTCCCTCCCCCCCAATACCAGGTAAGCGTGGTTCACGGAAAAATGAAACCCGAAGAGAAGGAGATCTCCATGGGCCATTTCGTGGCTGGACGCACCCACATCATGGTGGCCACCACCGTGATCGAAGTAGGCGTGGACGTGCCCAACGCCTCCGTCATGATCATTGAGAGTGCAGAACGGTTCGGTCTTTCCCAGCTCCATCAACTGAGGGGACGGGTAGGCCGGGGTGCTGACCAGTCTTACTGTATCCTGATGACCGGCTATAAACTGTCGGAGGACGGTAAAAAGCGGATCGAGACCATGGTGCGCACCAGTGACGGTTTCGAGATCGCCGAGGTGGACCTGAAACTCCGCGGGCCCGGCGACATTGAAGGCACACAGCAGAGCGGGGTTCCGTTCAACCTGAAGATCGCCCATCTGGGCAGGGATGGCCAGATCCTTCAGCTGGCCCGTGACACAGCCGTACAGATCATCGGGGAGGACCCGGAGCTGAAGCTGGACAAAAACTGGCTCTTTGCCAGGCATATCAAGAAAGGGAACCCGCGGAAGATCGACTGGGGGAAGATCAGTTAGACACCTCCGGATTCTTCGCCAGGAAGTTCCTCTGGCGGAAATGCGAATCAGATCTGAATTATCTTCAGGACCTCAGGGGTATGCGGATGACCACTCTGGTTCCGGCGGCAGACCCGTCCTCAGAGCAGAGGTCCTCCATCCGGAAAGTGATCCGGATACGTGTCAGCCGCTCGTAAAGCTCCAGCATCTCGCGGACCATCACAATGCCCCTGCCTGCGCCCGGACTCCGGAATTCTGCTGCACGCCTCCTGCCCACGCCGTTGTCTTCCACCTCCAGCTGAAGGGTCCCCTGCTCGATTCTGGAAGTGATGCGGATCATTCCCCGGCGCTTTTTCAGATGCCTGATGCCATGCTTCACCCCGTTTTCTGCAAAATTCTGAATCAACATCTTCGGCACCTGTACCTCCGGGTAACCAGTCTCATCCATCTCCATGGAAAAATCAAACCCTCCTCCCATCCTGATCCGTTCCAGGGTCAGGTAATCACGGACAAAATCCATCTCCTCTATTAAAGAGATAGTCATCTTCTCCGAATTTTCGATGGAGGTACGGATCAAACCGGATATGCGGGAAACATAGGCCTGTGCTTCCCATTTCGCTCCCTTGTGATAAAAGCTGGAGATGTTGTTCAGCGCATTGAACAAAAAATGGGGGTCCAGCTGCTGCATCACATTGGTGAGCTGGTATCGCAGCAGCTGCTTTTCCGATTGCTGACGAAATTCGATCCTCTTTCGCTGTACACGCGCAATCAGTGAAAATGTCAGAAAGTAGGCGGAAAACAGCAAAAGCAGGATCAGGAATCTGAAAGGATAGAATGGATTTTTGGAATAGACGACTTCGATCCATTCCTGATTGGAAAAAATCCCCAGTAGATTCTTCCCCTCCCTTCTGAAAGTGGAATAAACGGGTTTCTTCAGAATAAGGCCGGTCTCCAGTTCGACCGGGTGCCTGAAGGACTCATCGAAAACGGTTAGTTTTCCCGGGTTGCTCAGGACCACCAATTCCTCCGATCCGTCCCGGTTGATGTCTATGGGGTAAACATCCGAATAATAATCAATCCCATTGGATTCGACCTGCTCCACTGCCTCCAGATCCCGGTTCATCCGCATGATCTGGCGGGAATCTGTCAGATAGAACTGGTCCGGTTGGTCCGGAGCTTCCAACAATAACCTGAACCTTGCCCCGGTGTCATAAACACGTCTGCCAACCCTGTGCAGTGAATCCCCTTTCCATTCCCAGGTGGTGAGCACATTTTCGGTCCCACTGCTGGTCCGTGAATAGAAAAGAGTAACCAGATAAGGTCTCGCTTCTCCCCTGATTGGAAGCACACTCACATAGGCAGGATTCCCGCACACAGAAACCGGTGAATGGATCAATTCCAGCTGTTGATCGTAACACATCAGCCATGCACAGCTATCCGGATAGTCCACTGTTTTTCCTCCATAATTCCAGGGCGCAAAGCTGTTTCCTGTGATCTCGCTGATCCCGTCTCCCTGAATATCCATTGGAATGGGAAAGTTCAGATTATTTCCGGAAGTTTCGGTCTGAAATCTGAGTTGACCTGTGGCCGGATCCAGCACAAAAAGTTGCCTTGGCTGGAGCGACAGGCCGGAATAAACAGAGATCACCAGGTTCTCCAGACTCGACCCGGCGACCCTACCCTGCAAAGGGGATGCTGCCACAGACCAATCCTGGTTCCCGTTGTACAACGTTGCTTCGCAGAAAGGCCGGTGAAGTCTGATTCCATCAGATTGAAGGGGTTCCACCACATGAAGCCAGATGGAATCGTTGTGATGGGTGAATGCCACCAGTTCGCCAAATCCATCCCGGTCGGTGTCGGTGCTGATGACAGTGGAATGGTTTACCCACTTACCGCCGAGGTTCCATTGGCTGGTCATCCCTGTCACTCCACCGGTGATCGATATGGCGGGCACAGGGCTGTCTGCTTTGCACCGGATATACTCCCCGATCCCGTCGCTGTCCAGATCCGCATAAAAAGAAGAGAACAACTGCTCAGCGCTTATCCGTTCATGAAGGGAGATCAGGTATTTTCTTGATTCCAGAGGCAACAGGAAATAGAAAATCACTGCAAACAGTCCGGATGCCGCTATGATGATGATCCTCTCTCGTTTCATTCGCTCGGGGAGATCTGCAAAAATAGGCAGAATCCGTAGCTTCACAAAAACGCATATATTTGAGCACGAAAAACTGATCAACAAAAAAACCGTTGCAGAAACAAAAACCTGATTTATGAGAACTCCTGTTATGATGGCCATTTTTATCACTTGTGCCACCCTTCTGTCGGGGCAATTTACCGCCACCCCGGCTCCATTGAAATCGCATGTTTACTACCTGGCTTCCGATTCACTGCTGGGAAGAGGATTCGGCACCCCGCAGGGCGCACAAGCGGCACAGTATATTGCACAACAATTGGAAGATGCAGGCGTAGAACCCCTGAACGGCACCTATTTCCATCCCTTTAACCATCGCCAGGGAATCCTCAACATCCCCGGAACCAATGTGGCCGGCATAATCACGGGCAGCGATCCGCAACTGAAGGAGGAGTATATCGTTATCGGGGCGCATTACGACCATCTGGGATGGAAAATCAGCGACGGAGACACCGTGGTCTATAACGGTGCCGATGACAATGCATCGGGAACTGCTGCCATCATCGAAATAGGAAGGAACCTGGCCGGCGCAGAGAACCGGCCCGGCAGAAGTGTCATCCTGGTGGCCTTTGACGGTGAGGAGAGCGGATTGATCGGTTCGACCCGTTTTGTGGAGGATGAAACCGTTCCGCTTCACCGGATCAAGCTGATGTTCAGCCTCGATATGGTGGGCATGTACACCGCCCATGAGGGGCTCGATCTCTTTGGCATCCGGTTACTGAACGATGCGGATCTACTGATCGGCGAGATGGCCGGCAGGCACGGAGTGACGATCCGAAAGGCCAATGCCACCATCGGACAGCGAACCGACACCGCACCCTTCGGGAAACTGAACATCCCGGCCGTCCATGCATTTACGGGCACCGAGTCGCCCTACCATAAGCCGGAGGATGTTCGGGAAGAACTGGACTATGAGGGAATGGCGAAAGTGACGAACTATCTGTCAGAGGCCGCCCTGCTGCTCTCCCAAACGGAAGAAATTTCAGATCTGGATGGGCTGGCCGAAGGGGAATCCATCACGGAGACCCTGAAAATCATTCGTCCCGGGGCGATTATCGGGGCGGGAAGCAGTCAGTTCAACTACCGGGAGGATCCTGTCATGGGTAAATCCATCTTTGCCGCTCAGGCAGGCCTGTTTGCCAACATCCGCCTGGCCGGATTCCTCCGGCTTCAACCGGAAGTTCTTTATGAAACCAGGGGGAGCGAAGCACCGGGCGGGAACTTCCGGGTCCACTCCCTGTCCATACCGGTGAACCTGCAGATCTCCTCGCCGGACCAGGGATTCGTCCGGACTTTCTTTCATGTAGGAGGGTATTACAGCTTTCACCTGGGAGGCAGCCAGGGTGGAAATCCTATCGATTTTGATGGTACCTACAACAAGCAGGATTACGGGATATCCTACGGATTCGGATTTGAAGCCATGGATGTCCAGCTTAAGCTGAGTTTTCATACCGGTCTTTTCAATATCGTCCATGACCCGCTTCCCGAAGTCCCGGGCAATGATCTGACCATCGAAAGCGTTTGCTTCTCCATCGGATACTGTTTTTAAAACTGTTTATTTAAACTCGATATAAATAACCAACAAAAGGGCCGTTTATGATTTTCAGCAACTAAGAATCATCCGACATCCATAATTTTGTGGTCATGATCACACATGAGGGGATTATCGACCATTTGGAGGGAGCGGTGGCCCGTGTTAAAATCCAGAGTCAGTCCGCCTGTGCAGCCTGTCATGCCAAGGGAGTATGCAGTGCCGCCGATCAGCAGGAGAAATACCTGGATATCCCGACGGAAGGAGAGGCATTCAGCAAGGGTCAGCCTGTGGAGGTGCAGGTAGCCAGGAACCTGGGTTTCAGGGCAGTGGGATTTGGATACTTTTATCCATTCCTGCTGGTAATGGGGGTGCTGATCGCCCTGACTTCATTGGGCATTCATGAATTGAAGGCAGGGACCTGGGCTCTGGTATCTGTCATTCCCTATTATCTTCTGCTCTATATTCTCAGGAGGAGGATAGGGTCCCGGTTCACCTTCCGTATTAAAAAACAGCTTCATCCATGAGCCAGATCATCCTATATACCATAATCACACTGGCCGGCATCGGGACCGCAGCTGCTATCATCCTCTTTTTTGTGGCCCGGAAATTCAAGGTTCATGAGGATCCGCGGATCGATCAGGTGGAAGATGTGCTGCCTGCCGCCAACTGCGGGGGATGTGGATTTGCGGGTTGCCGGAATTTTGCGGAGCAACTGGTGAAAAGCGAGGACTGGGATAAGCTTTACTGCCCTGTGGGTGGCAATGAAACCATGGCGAAAGCGGCAGAAATACTCGGCCGGGAAGCAGTGGAGCAGGCTCCCAGGGTGGCGGTGGTCCGGTGTAACGGCACCCCTGAGTTCAGACCCAGGACCAACGTATACGATGGTGCTCATACCTGTGCCATTGCCCACAGTCTCTACACGGGCGAAGGCGGATGCCCGCACGGATGCCTGGGGGAAGGCGACTGCGTGGCTGTCTGCAATTTTGATGCGATCCACATGGATCCCGTCACAGAACTCCCCGTAGTGGATGATGATAAATGTACCGCATGCAATGCCTGCGTGGAGGCTTGTCCCAGGGATATCATCGAATTGCGTAAAAAAAACAAGAAGGACCGGAAAATCTATGTAAGCTGTATCAACGAAGAGAAGGGAGGGGTGGCAAAAAAGAGCTGCAGTGTAGCCTGTATCGGTTGCTCCAAATGCTTTAAGGTGTGTCCTTTCGATGCCATCACCATGAACAACAACCTGGCATTTATCGATTCTGATAAATGTAAACTTTGCCGTAAGTGTGTGACCGAGTGTCCCACTGATGCGATCCTGGAGATCAACTTCCCTCCCAGGAAAAGCGAAAAGAAGGAACCTGCGGAAGCAGAATCAAAATAGGACTCAGATGCGTCTGAAAACATTTTCCATGGGCGGGATTCACCCCCCTGAAAACAAAATTTCGGCCGGAAAGAAGATCGAGGTGCTGCCTCCTCCGGATACGATCGTGATCCCGGTATCCCAGCACCTGGGAGCCCCGTCAAAAGTTCTGGTGAAAAGAGGGGATGAAGTAAAAGTCGGACAGCCCGTTGCCTCCTCAGACGGATTCGTTTCTACCAATATCCACAGCTCTGTTTCGGGAAAAGTCATCAAGGTGGATTCATTCCCCGACAGTTCGGGTTACCGGAAGATGGCCGTTCAGGTCCAGGTGGAAGGAGACCGGTGGCTGGAGACCATCGACCGCTCCGATGACCTGGTCAGGAATACCGTACTCACTGCCGGGGATATCCGGAAAAAGATCCTGGAGGCCGGGATCGTGGGTCTGGGAGGAGCCACTTTCCCCACTCATGTCAAGCTAATGGCGCCCAAGGGTAAAAAAGCCGAATTCCTGATCATCAACGGTGTAGAGTGCGAGCCCTATCTGACGGCCGACCATGCACTGATGATGGAACGTTCCGAAGAGTTGCTTTCAGGAATCCAGGTGTTGATGAAAGGGCTGGGAGTGGAAAAGGCGATCCTGGGTATCGAGAATAACAAGACCGATGCCATTGAGAAAATGACCGGGGTAACTGCCGGAAGCCCGGTCATAGTGCAGGGCCTGAAGGTTAAATATCCGCAGGGCGGAGAGAAGCAACTGGTCCAGGCCCTGCTGAAAAGAGAAGTGCCGTCAGGCGGATTGCCTATCGATATAGGCGTGGTGGTCTTTAACGTGGGCACGGCCTATGCAGTCTACGAAGCGGTGATGAAAAACAGACCGCTGGTGGACCGGATAGTGACCGTTACAGGAAAATCCCTGCAGAATCCTTCCAATTTCCAGGTAAGGATAGGCACCCCGGTCTCCTACCTGATTGAAAAGGCAGGGGGACTGCCCGAAGACACGGCCAAGGTGATCAACGGAGGACCTATGATGGGCAAGGCGCTATCCTCCCTGGAAGTACCGGTGGTAAAAGGATCCTCCGGGATCCTGGTAATGCCGGCGGGAGAAGGGAAGAGAAAAGAGGTGCAGACCTGTATCCGGTGTACGAAATGTGTGGGAGTCTGCCCCATGGGACTGGAGCCTTATCTGCTGATGAACCTGTCAGAAAAGCGGCTGTTTGAGCGGGCGGAAGAAGAACGGGTGATGGATTGCATTGAATGCGGAAGTTGCAGCTACACCTGTCCCTCCTCCAGGCCGCTTCTGGACTATATCAGACTGGGAAAGAGAGAGGTAGGTAAGATTATACGCACCAGAAAAGCTGTCTGAAAATGAACAAGTTCATCGTATCCCTATCTCCCCATGCCTACACCGCTGAGTCGATCCCCAATCTGATGTATGCGGTGGTGATCTCCCTTCTGCCTGCCCTCGGGGTGTCGGTCTTCTACTTCGGCGTGGGCATGATCATCGTCACTGCCGTCTCCATCGGTTCCTGTATCCTGTTTGAATACCTGATGCAGCGTTTCGTGATGAAAGTGGAGCAGACCCATCTGGATGGATCGGCCATTCTCACCGGATTGCTTCTTGCGCTCTGCCTCCCGGCCAATATTCCTTTCTGGATGGTTATGATCGGAGCACTGGCTGCCATTGGGATCGGAAAGATGACTTTCGGGGGACTTGGAAACAATATTTTTAATCCGGCACTGGTGGGCCGTGTATTCCTCTTTATCTCATTCCCGGTGGCACTTACCGCCTACCCTGAACCGGGACAATGGCTGAAATACACGGATGCGGTGACCGGGCCCACTCCGCTGGGGATCCTCAACGAAGCGTCTGCCGGACAGAGTATAAGTGAAGTGATGCATGAGATTCCCTCGGTTCTCGATCTCTTCCTCGGAAGAATGATGGGATCAGCCGGAGAGGTCTCTGCACTGGCCCTTTTGATCGGCCTGGTCTACCTCCTCTACCGGAAAATCGTCTCCTGGCACGTGCCCGTCTCCATTCTGGGGACGGTGTTCCTGTTCACCGGTATCCTTTGGCTGGCCAATCCCGACCGGTTTGCCGATCCACTTTTTCACCTGCTGACCGGCGGATTGATGCTGGGGGCGATCTATATGGCCACCGACTACGTGACCTCTCCCATGAATCCCCGGGGCATGATCATTTACGGGGTTGGAATCGGCCTCGTGACGGTGGTCATCCGCATATTCGGGGCCTACCCCGAAGGGGTGCAGTTCGCGATCCTGATATTTAACGGATTCAACCCGCTGATCAACAAATTTGTGAAACCCCGAAGATTTGGAAAGGAGGTGGCCCGTGGCTAAAAAAGAATCAAATTTCACCAGCATGGTCTCCACCCTGCTGGTGGTTACCCTGGTGGCAGCCGGACTCCTGGGGTCGGTCTATGCACTCACCAAAGAACCGATCCGGCTTGCCGTAATGAAAAAGAAGAATGAGGCCATAGAGGTGGTGGTCCCCGGATTTGACAACCGACCCTCCTCCGATGTACAGAAAAGCTATGTGGACGGAGATACGGTATACTTTTACACGGCCCGGATAGACAATCAGGTCGCGGGAACTGCCGTGGAGACTTTCACCAACGAGGGATTCAGCGGAGAGATCAAGCTGATGGTGGGATTCCAGTCCGACGGGACGATCATCGATATTGCCGTCATCAGCCATGCCGAGACTCCCGGGCTGGGAGACAAGATGGAACGGGACAAATCCGATTTCAGTGTGCAGTTCCGGGGAAAGCACCCCGACGATTTTCAGCTGGCGGTGAAAAAAGACGGAGGTGATGTGGATGCCATTACCGCATCCACCATCACCTCCCGCGCCTACTGTGATGCGGTCAGGCGCGCTTACGAAGCCTATAAAAAAGTCAAAAGCCCAGAAAATCTATAAAGTCCATAAAGTCTGTAAAGTCCGCCCTTTATGGACTTTACAGACTTTACAGACCTTTAAACTCATATGCGATGGATCAGTGGAAAAACTTCAGCAAGGGATTTATCCGGGAGAATCCGGTCTTCACCCTCTTCCTGGGTCTCTGCCCCACCCTGGGCGTCACCACCACAGCCGTGAACGGATTGGGAATGGGCCTGGCCACCACCTTTGTACTGTTGAGTTCGAACCTGGTGGTATCGATGATCAAGCGCCAGGTCCCCGACAAGGTGCGGATCCCCTCCTTTATCGTGATCATCGCCTCTTTTGTGACCGTGGTGGAACTGGTGATGAAGGCCTACCTGCCCGCCCTGTTCGATGCATTGGGGCTTTTCATCCCCCTGATCGTGGTCAATTGCCTGGTTCTGGGAAGGGCCGAAGCCTTTGCATCCAAGAATACCGTCTGGACCTCCATAGCAGACGGAACAGGAATGGGGCTGGGTTTCACCATGGCGCTGACCTTACTTGGTGCGGTAAGAGAGCTGCTGGGAAGCGGGGCATTTTTCGGAATGAAACTGATCAGCGGGGACGGACTGCTTCTCTTTATCCTGCCCCCGGGAGCATTTATCGCCCTCGGGTACCTGATCGTACTGGCCAACATGGTCAAGGATCGGACCATCAAAGAGTAATAAGGAGTAAACAAACCGCAAAACAAACCGCAAAACAGACTGAAAACCGACTAAGATGGAATATATACTGATCATCATCGCCGCCGTTTTCGTCAGCAACATCGTGCTGAACCAGTTCCTGGGAATCTGTCCCTTTATCGGGGTATCCAGCAAGGTGGAAACAGCCATTGGGATGACCGGTGCCGTGACGTTTGTGATGGTCATCGCCACGCTGGTGACCTATCTGATCTTCCAGGGGATTTTGGTACCGCTCGACCTTACCTACATGCGGACGATCACATTCATCCTGGTAATCGCCTCCCTGGTCCAGCTGGTGGAGATCATCCTGAAGAAGATCAGTCCCCCGCTCTATCAGGCACTGGGTATCTTTCTTCCGCTGATCACCACCAACTGTGCCGTACTGGGAGTCGCTGTGCTGGCCGTACAAAAGGAGTTCAACCTGCTGGAAAGCACCGTATTTGCCATCGGAAATGCCATCGGATTCGGACTGGCGCTGATCACCTTCTCCGGCATTCGCGAACAGCTGGACCTGCTGGAGGTCCCCTCCCGCATGAAAGGAGTTCCCATTGCTTTCATCGTGGCCGGATTGATGGCCCTGGCATTTATGGGGTTTGCAGGCATTGTATAATAGCCCATAAAAAGTCCATAAAGTCCATAAAGTCCATAAAGGCCACAAAGTCCACAAAGTCCATAAAGTCCATAAAAAGTCTGTATAGTCTGTAAAGTGGAAAGGATCCTGCAGGAAGCCGAGAAGTTTGTAAGAGAGAAGCTGTCGGGGGCGGAATCCGGTCACGACTGGTCCCATACCGGCCGGGTCAGGAAGATGGCCCTGTATATCCGGAAGAAAGAAGGAACCGGTGATCCGGTGGTGATCGAGCTGGCAGCCCTGCTGCATGATATTGCCGATCCCAAGTTCCATGACGGGGACGAAAAGCTGGGGGGAATGATCGCATTCCGGTTTCTTCAGGATCAGGACCTCGATGACCGAAAGGCCGATCACATCCGGACCATTATAGACCATCTCTCCTTTAAAGGGGGCTCTGCACAGGATGTGATCCATAGCAACGAATTCGGAATCGTGCAGGATGCTGACCGGCTCGATGCCATGGGGGCCATCGGTATTGCCAGAGCCTTCAACTACGGAGGTTACAGAAACAGGCCCATGTATAATCCTGCCGAACCGGTAAGGGAGTACCGGAGCAGCAAGGAATACCATTCATCAACCGCCCCGACGATCAACCATTTCTATGAAAAGCTGCTTCTGCTCAAAGACCGGATGAATACGGAGACCGGCAGAACACTAGCGGAAGAGAGGCACCGTTATATGGTCGAATTCCTGGACCGGTTTAAGGATGAATGCGGCCTCTAGAACAGGAAGTCCAGTCCGATATACAATCCGCTGTCCCCGTCCTCTTCCCTGGCTGCCAGTCCATAATCCACCGCTACGATAAAATTCTGATTGACCGCAAAGCGAATTCCGCCTCCAAACCCGAGGTGCGGAACCTCCCTGGCATCCGGATCGATCAACAATCCGGGCAGTTCATCGGGCAGTTCATCGGGCAACCCCGAGGTATCTATCTTGTACTTTTGTGTGACCATTCCCGCATCAAGGAAAGCCGACAGGGCAATATAAAAATTCTGGTTCAGGACAGTAGTGCGAAGGATCTTGCCCCTGACCTCCAGGTTTCCGTAAGCGAATCCTTCCCCAACGATCCTGTTTCTGCGCACACCGCGTACCGTCTTGGAACCTCCTACGCCATTACTGGTGAGTCGAGGGGCGGTATTGAAAATGTAGGGCAGCATGTAAAAGGGCATATCGCCGGTTAGCTTTCCCTGGTAGGATACCCGGTAGGCCAGACTCATCCATTCCGGGATCAGCGTGAAGTACTGCCGGTGGGTCAGGATCAGCCGGGTATAGCTGTAATCGGTATTGCTGAGGAATGACGGCGCCAGGTGGAACTGCAGTTCGGTCCAGACCCCGGTAAAGGGATTGGGCTCATTGTCCCTCGTATCGAATACCAGTCCCCCTTTCAGCAGGGTATGCCCCCCTCCGGTGGCCTGGTCCTCGGGGATCAACCCGTAATCCACATAATTCCCGTAAAGAGAGTTGTACGAAAGGAGATCGTCTTCTTTCCCTTCATTGAGTCCGTCCACATCCACCGAATCGATAGTACTTCCGTAGTAGGCCACTCCTCCAAGCCAGCGGAATTTCTGACCGATGATCTCCCCCTGAAAGTCGGCCTTGAGCCTGAGTAGTTGCCTGGAGTGCCTGTAAAACAATCTGTTGGCGTTACCCAGCGGATCACGTACGTTCTGTTCATAATTTTTGTCATACACTGACTGGTACCCGTTGAAGCCATAGAAATCCAGTGCCTTTTCGGTCAGGTAACTGGCCTCGAAAAAGGACCGGATCCCCGGGATCAGTTGATCGGTATCATAGGTAATCTGGTTGATCCCGTTCCCTTTGGTGGTCCGCGACCATTCCAGATACACTGAATGATCATACATCGGATAGCGTGATCCGTCGCCGAACCAGTAGAGGTTGACCAGGGCGCCGTATTTAAACCCGATGTCGGAATCATAGGCCACCACGGGTACCCCTCCCAGGGAGAAACCGGTCTTGACTTTCTCTTCCTTCCGATGATCAATGGTATCTGGGTTCTGGGCCATGAGGGAGAGGGCGTAAAGGCCCGAAAGCAGGAGAACTGCGGTCTTTTTATTCATGCGTTGTGGAGTTAGCCCGGGAAAATTACACAATATTTCTATTCTCACAACCCGCAGAAGAAGGGATATTTGTGTACTTTTAAGAATCCATAACGATGCCAATGAAGATCCGTCGCCCGATCTTTCTCCTCCTGATCCTGCTGGTTTCAGCCTTTGTACTTTTCCTGACTTATGCCTCACTGTCGGACTATGATCCGGATGTCATCATCAACCTCCAAAGCAACGATCAGGCCCCCGCTCTGGAGGATACCACTACCCTGAAATTATTGACCTGGAACATCGGTTATACCGGACTGGATGCCTCCATGGACTTCTTCTACGACGGAGGAAAGCGAATGAGGCCCGTCAGGGAACAGGTCAACACGAACCTGGATGGCATACTGCAAACGCTTGTTCCATACCGCCATTACGATTTTATTTTACTGCAGGAGGTGGACCGGGATTCACGACGGAGCTACCGGACCAACCAGGTGGAAAAGATCAGTGAAGAATTCTCTTCGTTTCAACACTATTTCGGCCAGAACTACCAGGTTTCGTTTGTCCCTTTACCAATATATAACCCGATGGGGAAAGTCTCCTCCGGACTGCTTACTTTGTCGGGTCCCATGCCAATGCAGGTCGACCGGCACAGCTTCCCTGGAAATTACTCCTGGCCCATGAAACCCTTTATGCTGGACCGGTGCTTCCTGGTAAGCCGCTACCGTGTGAAGAACGGGAAGCAGCTTCTGGTCATCAATACCCACAACTCTGCCTATGATGACGGTACGCTCAGGGCACAGCAAATGAGCAATCTGAAAGAATTCCTGTTGGCTGAATTCAATTCGGGCAATTATCTGATCGTGGGAGGAGACTGGAATCAGACCCCCTATGGAATGGCGCCCCAACTTCCCGGACACCGGTTCGACACCATTGACCTGACCTACATCGAAAAGGACTATCCCGCAGCGGACTGGAGCTGGGCCTTCGATGCCACATTGCCGACCAACAGGCGGGTCTCCGCACCGTATGACAGAAGAAACACTCTTACCACGGTGATTGACTATTACCTGGTCTCCCCCAATGTGGAGATCGAACAGGTGCAGACGGCAGACGACCAATTCCGCTTTACGGACCATCAGCCGGTTGAACTCCGGGTGCGCCTGGTACCTTAAACCATCATGAAATTGACGAGAAGAATCCTTGCGGTTATTGTTATCCTGCTGGTGCTGACCATGGCTGGCGGGACGCTTTACCTGAACCACCTTAGAATGCGGGCTATCCCCGACTATAACGCGGAGATGGACCTGGAAAGGCTATCCCAACCGGTCACTGTTTTCCGTGATTCCTTTGGAGTCCCTCATATTTATGCAGAGTCACAGACCGACCTTTACCGGACGGTAGGCTATGTCATGTCCCAGGACCGGCTCTGGCAGATGGACCTGATGCGGAGGATTACCACCGGCAGGCTCTCAGAGGTACTGGATCCGGGCCTGGTAGATGCAGATCAACTTTTCAGGGCCCTCGACTTTAGCGGTAAATCGGAACGGCTGATCAGCCGGACTGATCCGAAAGCGATCGAATGCATCGAAGCCTTTACCGATGGTGTGAACCAGTATATAGAGCGTCACCTCCATATACTTCCCTTCGAGTTTGCCATGCTGGGGTACCGGCCGGAACCATGGACCCTGCTTCATACCTTTAATATGATCGGGTACATGTCCTGGGACCTCTCCTCGGGCTGGGGACCTGAGTTCGCTCTTTACAAATTGCAGCAGGTGCTGCCCGACACGCTGTTCAAAGAACTCCTCCCAAATCTGGGGTTGCACGACACTCCGGTATTTCCCGATTTCATGACCGGTAGCGATGACCTTGAAATGCAATCCTTCGCAGACCAGGGAATAGAGTTCATCAGGGAGAAGGGACTGGAGGTTTTTACGGGATCCAACAACTGGGCCATATCGGGCGATCGCAGTGAAACAGGTTTTCCGCTGATGTCCAATGACATGCACCTGGGCCTGATGGCACCGGGCATCTGGTACCAGATGCATCAGGTAGTGGAGGAGGAACTGGATGTGACCGGAGTAACGCTGCCGGGTGCACCCTTCGTGATCTGCGGACACAACAGGGATATCGCCTGGGGGATGACCAATGTGACTGTGGATGACCTCGATTTCTATCTGGAGACCATCCACCCTTCCGATTCGAACAGATACCTGCTCGACGGAGAGTGGAAAGAGATGAAGCTCGTGGAGGAGGTAATCGATGTGAAAGGCCGGAATGAACCAGTGGTAAGGATCAACCGGTATACCCACCGGGGACCGGTAATCAGCCGCTTTCGCGGGGTTTCCGACAAGGTGCTCTCGATCGCCTGGCAGGGGAACGGCCAGAGCAACGAACTGAGGACCGTATATCTTCTGAACCGGGCATCCGGCTGGGAGGAGTTCAGGGAGGCTGTAAGGACCTTCACCTCAATCAGCCAGAACATTGTATACGCTGACAGGCATGGGAATATCGGCCTCCAGACGGCTGCCGGAATCCCCATCCGCAGGGGGGGCGGGATATTGGTGTACCCGGGCGATACCAGCCTGTATGACTGGCAGGGAACAGTACCTTTCGAGGAACTGCCTTACTCCTTCAACCCGGAGAAGGGATTTGTGGCCAGTGCCAACAACCGTACGGCTGGGGATGAGTATCCCTACTATATCGGGTCCTGGTTCAGCCTCAGCGAACGGGCCGGGAGAATACGGGAGATGATCCTGAAGGAACCGGTAGTGGGGATCGACGACTTCAGGCGAATGTTGAGGGATCACCAATCGGTCCTCGCCAGGAATTGGACCCCCATCTTTGTGGAGGCGCTGCAGGACAGAACTGAAGGGATCTACCGACAGGCATTAGGGTACCTGGGGAAGTGGGACCATGTCCTCGATGTATCCTCCCCGGCGGCCACGATCTTCGAGATGATGCGGTTTCAGATCCTGAAGGCAGTGCTCTTTGACGAATTGGGAGAAACAAACTTCCCGTTGATCTATCAGAACAGTATCATTGCCGAGAACCTTTTCAACCGGATCAGAATGACCGGTGGTTCTGCCTGGTGCGATAATATACATACCCCGGATTCTCAGGAGAGCTTTCGGGAGAATATCCGGGAGGCTTTTTCAACCACGGTGGATACGCTGGTAACCCTTTTGGGAGATGATATTTCCCAGTGGGAATGGGGAAAAGTCCATACGGTATCTTTCATGCATCCCCTGGGCGGGGTCAGTGTGGTAGAAAGGCTATTCAAGGTGAACAGGACAGGCTATTCCGTAGGAGG
Source organism: uncultured Bacteroides sp. (assembly GCA_964604655.1). GTDB lineage: Bacteria > Bacteroidota > Bacteroidia > Bacteroidales. Next base: position 15,440 of record CAZRZY010000066.1, read on the forward strand.
CAGCTCCCATACCGTCTGCCCTTACTCCTACCCCCTTGGTATCTCCTTTGTCGCCGACCACGGGGCCTCCGAACGCCACATCTTCGATGCTTCAGACTGGGACCGTTCACTCACGGTAATCCCTACAGGCACCTCCGGTATTCCGGCTTCAATCCATTACATGGACCAGACCGGCCTGTATGTCGATAATGGGTACCATACCGATCCGTTCTCCAAAAAGGCGGTGGAAGAACATGCCATGTATAAGGGGGTATTCAGGTGAGATAGCCGTTCATCTTTTCCAGCAACAGCTCTGTATTGAGCGGCTTGGTGAAAAAGGCGTCGCAGCCTGCCTGTTCCGCCTCATGATAATCTACTGAAAAGGCGTAACCGGTCTGGGCAAAAATGACCGCCTTGCTGTCCATGGCCTTGATCTCCCGTGTGGCCGTAAAACCATCCTTTTCCGGCAGATGAACATCCATCAGGATCAGATCGGTGTCTGGATGTGTCCGGATATACTCAATGGCCTCCTCGCCTCCACAGGTAAAATCGATGATCGCACCCGTATCCTTCAGAAGTTCTCCCAGCAGATATGCGCTCGACTCGTCATCTTCCACAACGAGGATTCGTTTCTTGTTCCAGTGATAACGGGGTGCAACTTCCATGTACAATCGTCATGCAGCATCCTGCATAGTTCTTTCTAAGGTAATAAATATTCCTGTGAAGGCCAATTTTGGGAATAATATTTCCTCCGGGCATGAAAAAAAAACTATTTTTAACCTTTAACTCCAGGAGGCAGTCAGTAGAACTCAAATTACGATGTATGAAACTTAAAAAGATACTGGGCATCGACATCGGGGGCTCAGGGATTAAGGGAGCAGTGGTCCATACCAAGAAAGGGGAACTGATCACTGAAAGACACAGAATCCCCACCCCGCAGCCATCCACACCCGAGGCAGTGGCGGAGGTCCTGAAAAAAATCACCACTCACTTTAACTGGAAAGGCCCGGTTGGAGTGGGATTCCCGGGGGTCATTCAACAGGGGACTGCCCGCACTGCTGCCAATGTGGATAAGAGTTGGATCGATAAGGATCTGAACACCCTCTTCTCCAAGGTCACCGGGTGCAAGGTCCATGTGATCAACGATGCGGATGCAGCCGGAATGGCAGAAGTGAAATTCGGAGCCGGCAAGGATTCCAAAGGAACCCTCATCATGATCACCGTCGGGACCGGTCTCGGGACGGTGGTTTTCAGCAATGGGAAACTGGTTCCCAACCTGGAACTGGGCCATATCATTCTTCATGGCGCCGATGCAGAACTCTATGCCACCGATGCGGTCAGGAAGAAGGATGAACTCGACTGGGATATCTGGGGTTCCAGGTTCAATGAATACCTTCTGAGGATCGAAGAATTGATCTGGCCCGACAAGATTATCATTGGCGGCGGGGTCAGTAAAAAGGGAGAAAAATTCTTTCCCCAGCTTACTACCAAGGCCCCGGTAGTCCCGGCCAAACTGATGAATGAAGCCGGCATCGTCGGAGCTGCCCTGGCCAGCAAGTACTACAACAAGCTGGAAAAAAAGCAGGGCTGAGGCACCCTTGGAAAGACCAGGTCCGGGCAGGGTAGCTCTTCTTCCCGGCCCGGACGCGGTTCTGGAATCTGGACTTTTTACTTGTTTTCTTCGACAGGCCTACCGGCTGGCCACCAGCGATTCGGAAAGCTTTACCAGGCGGATAAACTCGGAACGGTAGCCCTCTTCATCCTTTCCGGCAGCATCTCCTGCCAGATCGATCACCCGGTCTGCTGTCAGTTCTCCTTTATAGTCGGAATCCCTCAGGATCAATCCGAAACCGGCCACTGCCGCAGCGAACCTGAAATTCTCCGAGGTCCGTTCGATCTTCAAAACCTTCCCTTTCACAGGGATCTCCACTTTCGTGCTGCGCTCCACGCCGGGCTGCTTGTAACGCAGTTTCAGGGTGAGCAGCTCCGCGGAGGGATCGGGCTCCACCCCTTCGGCTGCCACTCCTTGACCCCGGTCGGACTGGTATTTCAGCGGATCGATGTTTTTGAGCGCTTCTGCCGATCCGGCGGGAATTAATTCGTACAGGGCTGTCACCGTATGACCGGCACCCATCTCTCCGGCATCCTTTTGATCATCATTGAAATCCTCGTCATTCAAAAGGCGGTTCTCATACCCCACCAGTCTGTATCCTTTGACTCTGGCAGGATTGAACTCGATCTGGAACTTCACATCCTTGGCAATGGTAAAAAGCGTTCCGCCGAATTCGGTGATAAAGACCTTGCGAGCCTCCTGGATATTGTCAATGTAGGCGTAGTTGCCATTCCCTTTGTCGGCAATGATCTCCATTTTATCATCTTTGTAATTACCCATGCCGAATCCCAGCACGGTCATGAAGATTCCTCCTTCTCTTTTTTCTTCGATCAGTCTTTCCATCTCTGCATTGCTGGAGGAGCCAACGTTGAAATCGCCGTCAGTGGCCAGAATGATCCGGTTATTTCCCTCTTCCAGAAAATGCTCCTGAGCTACTTTGTAGGCCAGTTTCAGACCGGCTCCCCCGGCAGTGGAACCGCCCGACTGAAGCTGATCCAGGGCCTGGATGATCTGTTCCTTCTCCGATCCGGGGGTAGATTCCAGCACCAGGCCTGCAGCACCTGCATATACCACGATGGCCACCCGGTCCTCTGACCTGAGTTCCTTCACAAGCATCCGGAAGGCTTGCTTCAGCAGCGGAAGCTTATTGGGTGCACTCATGGATCCGGATACATCGATCAGGAACACCAGGTTGGAAGGGGGCAGTTCTTCCTTATCGATCTGCTTGCCCTTCAGGCCCACATGGAGCAACTGGTGGGACTCATTCCAGGGACATGCAGATAGTTCGGTATAGACCGAAAAGGGATGCTTTCCTTCCGGCTCCGGATAGTCGTAACTGAAATAGTTGATCATCTCCTCGATGCGAACTGCATCCTTTGGAGGCACCTGTCCCATATTCAGGAATCTCCGGACGTTGGAATAGGATGCATTGTCCACATCGATACTGAAGGTGGAAAGAGGGTTGTGAAGCACATCCTTGAATCCATTCTCGTGGATAGTGGAGTATCCTTCCGTGTTGTGGGGAATATAACCAGGTTCAGAGGCAAGCATCGCATTCACACTTGCACTCTTTCTGCCTGATCCGGCCGGATATCCCGGCCGCTGCCTGGTCCGGTCCGTGGATATGGCAGCCTGGTCAGCCACCACTCCTACATAAGGGGCGGTGTTGTCATATTCCATGGAAACGATCTCCTCCCTTTGAGCCAGCGCAGGTATCAGGACCACATCGATTCTGTTGGAAGACCCGATCCGCACCTCTTTCTGTTGCATCCCTGCCAGGGTGAAAACAAGCGCTCCGGCCTTTTTGTCAATGGCGATCCGGTAGGCACCATTCAGGTCCGTTACCGTACTCTTGGAAGTTCCTTTGATCGCCACACTCACTCCCGAAAGCGGTTTTCCGGACTCATCGGTCACTGTTCCGGTAATCGTCCGGACGGAGGCGGGAGCCATGCTGTATACCGATAAGAGTAATACGGTTATGATTGAGATAATTGATTTCATGATTTCTATGGTTTAAGTTCGACTTCACCCTTAGGATGCGGTCGTCCGGCCAATTCCATAAAATGGTCCATATTTTTTTTAATTTTAATGCAATCTGAAGCCTGATATGCTTGAAATCAGCGGAAAGCACCACGACCGGCCGGACGAGGAACTGCTCGCCGCGTACAGGCAATCAGGAGATCTTGATCTGCTGGGGACCCTCTACAGCAGGTATATGCACCTGGTCTACGGAATTTCTCTGAAATACCTGAAAAACCGGGAGGATGCAGAGGATACGGTCATCCGGATCTTCGAAAAACTGATTACCGAACTTCCCAGGCACAAAGTACTGCACTTTAAAAGCTGGCTGTATGTCCTTTCCAAAAATCATTGCCTGATGGAGTTAAGGACCAGAAAGAGGGCATCGGGTCATCTGGAGGCGTATAATACGGAAAGGGAGTTTATGGAATCGGAAGCGGAATTGCATCCCATAGACAGAGACGATGCCGGGCTGGAGGAAGCATTGAAAAAATGCATCGAGGCATTGAAGGATGAACAGAAACAGTGTATCGAGCTGTTCTATTATGGGAAGAAATGTTACCAGGAAATTGCGGAGCAGCTTCAAATGGATGAAAAAAAAGTGAAGAGCTGCCTTCAGAACGGGAAAAGGAATTTAAAGATCTGTCTGGAAAAGAAACATGTCCGATCACAGGAAACATAGAAAAGCGGTGGATTTCATCCGGTACCTCAAGGGGGAGATGACGCGGGAAGAACGGTACTCCTTTGAGCGTAACCTGGAAGCTGATCCATTCGAAAAAGAGGCGCTGGAGGGGCTTCAGCAGATCGATCCGGCTCAGGTGGAAGAGGACCTCCTGTCCATGCATACCAGAATAAGGAAACGGGTGAAAAGAAAACGGCGGATCACCTACTTCAGTATTGCAGCCACCATAGCTTCCATACTTGTGGTGGGGACCGTCTTCCTGCGACTTTACGATTTTAAACCGGAAGAGAAGCAGGAAAGCCTTGGACTGGACGAGGAGGTATTCTCCTCCCCTGCAGAGGAATCGCCCGCCGGACAGAATCTCGCGAGTCCCGATAGGGATCAGAAGATGGACAAAGAAGATGGGATCGTTGAAAAACCGGAGGAGAGGGCAATGGAATCTGGTTTTGAGAAGCCCGACCCTGATGAGAAGGCGAACACACCTTTACAGAGGCCAAGCGAGCCGGACCAAAGGGGAACCGAACCGGTTTCATCGGCTACCGAACAAGTCACAGGAGTAATCCCATCAGATCGGAAAAATTCCGAACCAGTTCCATCGGCTACCGAACAAGTCACAGGAGCAATCCCATCAGATCGGAAAAATTCCGAACCAGTTCCATCGGCTACCGAACAAGTC
>CAZRZY010000066.1:20507-24444 GCA_964604655.1 uncultured Bacteroides sp.
ACAGGAGCAATCCCATCAGATCGGAAAAATTCCGAACCGGAACGGGGAAAAACCGAGCCGGAACGGGATTTGGCTCCGCCTTCTCACGCTCAGGAGTACCGGATCACATCCGATGCAGAGGTATCGGATGAAGCCAACCCGATCACCTATGTGGAGTCCGCAACTGCAGATGCAGACGATCAGTCAGCACTGAAGGCAACAGACGAGAAAGGTATTTTCGCTGACCAGGGAATTCCGGGCCGGGCTGTTAAAGCAGCCCCTTCTGCTGAAACTGTTCAGCTGGCGGGGATGGAGGAACCGGATGCTACGGAGAGTCAGGAGGCTTCCCCGGCCGGCGGAATGAGTGATTTCAGGGAATATCTTGAATCGGATATCCGGTTGCCTGAGGAATTGGCGGAAGGGGATAGTGCCAGCGTACTTCTTCAGTTCATTGTCCGTTCAGATGGTCAGCTACGGCAATTCAAGGCCATAAAATCACCGGGAAGATTCTATTCCAGAGAAGCCATCCGACTGATCTCCGACGGACCATTATGGAATCCCGCCATACGGGATGAAGTTCCTGTGGATGATACGGTCCGCCTGAATATTCTCTTTCATCCGTAGCAGCCTTCCGAAGAAAAACCGTATCTTGGATCGATACAGCAAATCTCATACTTCAACAAATCAAATCAACCTATTCCATGAAATCATCCAGAGTATCCGCCGCTCTTTTGCTGGCACTTTTTGCCGGCGCTGTAACTTTTGCCCAGGGACCTTCCATTTTTGAAAAGGAAGGATATACCTCCTTATTCAACGGGAAAGACCTTTCAGGCTGGATTATTCCCGAGGGGGACAATGGCCACTGGTCGGTTATCGACGGAGTAATCGACTACGATGCCCGGTCAGAGGCAAAAGAAAACAGGGACCTGTGGACCGAACGGGAGTTTGAAGATTTCAAGCTTCATATCGAATGGAGGTTCAAAGGGTATGGAGATCATCTATTTCCGCTCCCCACTATTCTGCCCGATGGCAGTTATGTCACAGACATGAACGGAGAGACCGTTCAGCCCCTTCGGCCCAATTCCGATTCGGGTATTCTTTTCAAGAAGGTGGGACAGACCAACCTCTGGTGCTGGTCGGTCGGTTCGGGCGAGCTCTGGAGTGTGAGGAACAACCGGGATCTGTCGCCCCAGGTCAGGGCGGCCGCAGTGCCCAAAGAGAATGCAGACAAACCTGTTGGACAATGGAATGCATTTGACATTACTGTGATGGGCGACCGTATCACTGTGATTAATAACGGTATTGTCGTTATTGAGAATGCCCTTTTCCCCGGCCTGGACACCACCGGTCCCATCGGGCTTCAGCATCACGGGGGTATCAACCCGGAAACCGGGAAACTGAGGGGCGCCTCCAGCCTGGTACAGTTCCGGAATATCTGGATCAAAGAGCTTTAAGGTGAACCTTCCCCGGTAAATTGCCATAATGATATAAAAAGATTACAGGCGGATATACTGGTGCAAATTCTCTTGCCAGCTCCCTCACTATAAATGTCTTCCTTACCTGGCGGACTCCCGGAAAAAGCAGAGCTTTCCGGTTTTGGTTTTTTTCCACTCTGTCAACCCATCGAATGCCAGCCTTCTCAGATGGATAACGTGAAATAGGCAAGGCCAGAATTGAGAATTACTTTATTTGTCGTACATTCGCGGCCTTATTTATATCTATGGAATTTAAGGATTTAGGACTGCCCGGGAATCTTCTGAAAGCGGTCATCAAACTGGGGTATTTGAATCCATCTGAAATACAGGAAAAGGCGATCCCTATCCTGTCTGAAGGAAAACAAGACCTCGTGGGACTGGCACAGACCGGTACCGGAAAAACAGCTGCCTATGGATTACCCCTCATCCAGCATATGAATTTTGAGACCGTCAGTACCCAGGGACTTGTGATATGCCCCACCAGGGAACTCTGCATGCAGATCACCAGGGACCTGACCGCCTTTGCCAGGTACCAGGCCAATCCCAACATCGTTCCTGTATACGGGGGAGCAAGCATTGCGGATCAGATCAGGCTTATTAAAAAAGGAGCCCATATCGTGGTGGCTACGCCCGGCAGATTGCTGGACCTGATCAACCGCAAAGCCATCAAATTGAAGACGGTGGTAAGGGTCATCCTGGATGAGGCCGATGAAATGCTGAACATGGGCTTTAAGGAGGATATCGATGCAATCCTGGAGCAAACGCCTGATAACAAAAGGGTCTGGCTCTTTTCTGCGACCATGCTCAAGGAGGTGAGGCGAATTGCAAACAGCTATATGAAAGATCCGGTGGAAATCGTGGTAGGCAAACAGAACAGTGTGGCTGCCAATATTGAACACCGTTATTACATGATGAAGGAGCGCGACCGTTATCATGCCCTGAAAAGGATCCTCGATTACTATCCTGAGCTGTTTGGGCTGATCTTTTGCAGAACCCGCAGGGAAACAGGAGCCATCGCCGATAAACTGGAGAAAGAAGGATACGACGTGGTGGCATTGCATGGCGACCTCTCCCAGGTCCAGCGAGATGCAGCTATGAAAAAATTCAGGGAAAGAACAGTGAAAGTGCTGGTTGCCACCGATGTGGCAGCCCGGGGACTGGATGTGAATGACATCAGCCATGTAATCCATTATAACCTGCCCGATGAAATCGAAATTTACACCCATCGCAGCGGTCGCACCGCAAGGGCAGGAAAAACGGGTAAGTCTCTTATCCTGGTGAACACCAGGGAGGTGAACCGGATTCGCCAGGTTGAGAAGTTAATCCAGTCACCTGTCGTTTTCAGCGTTATACCGAATGCAGAAGATATATGCGAAAAGCAGATGTACGCCCTTATGGACCGGGTGGTAAGAACTCCCGTTGATGAGGAGGCCATCGAACGTTACTGGCCGGTCTTCTATAACAAACTGAAGGGAATCCCGACTGAAGAGATCATATTGAAGTTCATCTCCGCCGAACTGAACGCTTTCCTCGATTATTATAAAGGATCTGGCGACCTGAATGCCAGTCAGGAGAAGGGCAAACCAGGCAAGCAAAACCAAAACAGAAGTAAAACCAGGGAGGGAAGTTCATTTAACCGCAACCTCACAGGTTCGAAGACCCGGTTTTTCATTGACCTGGGTGAGAATCAGAACATGAACAAAGGCGCCCTGGTCAGGATGGTTTGTTCTGAAACCGGCATTGATAGTTACCATATCGGCCGGATTGAGATCCACTCCCGACATTCATTTTTTGAAATTGATCAGCAGGTAGCCCTTTCCGTTCTTCCCAAAATAGCTTCCGGGACCTATGAGGGCAAATCCTATAGAGTCTCCATTTCACAGGAAAAAAAGTAGCAGGAAAATCACTCTCTCGCAGGGAAGTCCTTCAAGGCCGGCCTGAACTCAATGGCCATCATCAGGAGACAGAAAAGGAATAGCACCTCTCCCAGGGAAGCCCTTCGATGCCGGTCTGAACTCAATGGCCATCATCAGGAGACAGAAAAGGAATAGCACCTCTCCCAGGGAAGCCCTTCGATGCCGGTCTGAACTCAATGACCAGCATCAGAAGACAGAACAGGAATAGCATCTCTCCCAGGGAAGCCCTTCAATGCCGGCCTGAACTCAATAACCAGCATCAGGAGACAGAACAGAAGTAGCATCTCTCCCAGGGAAGCCCTTCAATGCCGGCCTGAACTCAATAACCAGCATCAGGAGACAGAACAGAAGTAGCATCTCTCCCAGGGAAGCCCTTCAAGGCCGGCCTGAACTCAATGACCAGCATCAGGAGACAGAACAGAAGTAGCATCTCTCCCAGGGAAGCCCTTCAAGGCCGGCCTGAACTCAATGACCAGCATCAGGAGACAGAACAGAAGTAGCATCTCTCCCAGGGAAGCCCTTCAAGGCCGGCCTGAACTCAATGACCAGCATCAGGAGACAGAACAG
>CAZRZY010000066.1:24544-26419 GCA_964604655.1 uncultured Bacteroides sp.
CCTGAACTCAATGACCAGCATCAGGAGACAGAACAGGAATAGCATCTCTCCCAGGACAATACCCTGTGAAAGACCTGACTTTCCGCCAGACCCCCAATGATGGATCCGTGCATGATCAAAAGGATGTGGGCGCCGATACGGTTCGGTGTGAGGCTCACAGGATGTGGGCGCCGATACGGTTCGGTGTGAGGCTCACAGGAATCGATTGACAGGGGTTTTATGACACTTTTGGCAAAATGAAAGAGGGGGGTGCGAAGATTTCCCTTTAAATTAATCCTCGGACATACCCGCATATTTTTCTCTGGTATTCTTCATGATTGTCCGGGCCTAAATTCCAGGTTTTGGGGAGGTGTTATGCTCAGAAAAATGATAAGCATCAAATAGCTATGCAGTTCTGCCTGAAAAAGGTGTGACCAGAGTCTGGCATACGAAAGAAGAGATACTTTTTATCTGTTTATTATACTTTTTTAGTTTATTTCAGATAATTTACATCCATTCATAAATATTTTTTATCCGAAATGACAGCTAAAAAGTATATAGACAGATAATTTATATCTCTCGCGGATTTCAATTCTGCTGAAGTGTCGATAAATGCCCGGAATTTGCTGGCTTTTCCTATAATTAATAGCTGATGGATATAATAAGGGCTGATAGGTCAATTACCAGTCAAAATCTTGAGAATGAAAGGTCTGAATGCTCCAAAAGACGAAATCAGGCTTTGTTCCAAAGCCAACGAATTTTGGTTACCATATTCCAGAGTTAATATTACGATTATTTCTTGGTGTCATTTTCGAGCGTCTCTTAGCTATCGGCAAACTAACGATGTCCAATACATATATCGCTATTGAATTTGGTTATTAAATAGTATAAATTTATTAGCTGTATCTGAAAAGTGAACCGGAAATATATTGTCACATAGTTTTACTATGAAACACATCCTGATTCTAGTCTTCACTTTTTCAATGCTTTCATCCAACCTACACTCCCAGGCCGTTCTCGGTCTTTCGGCGGGAGCTGGCTTCGGGAGCATGAAACAGAACTTTACCCAAAATGGTGTAGAAACACCGCTTTCATTTGTTGCACCGGCACCATATTTTTCAGCGGATCTCGCATGGGGCAATATCTATTTTGATTTGTCCCTTGCTCTTCTTATAGCACCTTCGGAGATTAAATGGTATTAAACCCCAGGGTAGAACCCAGGACCCTCTTTTCCGATGCAGAGCATCGGGGAATTTAACCATCAAATGATTAAACTGGGCTCTTCCACTGCTGACCTTTCAGGCTATACCTCCAGGTTGGGTTTCGATTTTAATGCCATCGGCATAGGCTACCTTCATCCTCTGAATAAAAAAATCGGTGCAGGTGGGGCGCTGGGTTTTCATGTATCTTCGCTCATCTTCACTCCGGAAGATACCGAAGATGTTACCGTATTACGCTTCGGGGGATATTACGGCCTCATTGGACTCGATCTGGTTCCCAGAATAAGATACACCTTAAGCAACTCCTTCATGCTTACCCTAAGTATACCCCTTGGCTACGATTTCGGGCCGATGAGTGAAGATGTCGTAATTGGAGGGGTGACCGTGGGAGAATCTGCCGCCATCGTTCAACCGGCTTCACTGATCCCGGATTTTACCGGGTTTACTGCAGGGCTTTACCTCAGTGCCGGTTATTTCTTCCAGCTAAGCCGCTAGGTCTAAAAGTAAAAGTTTTTCCAAGTGGGGGATTACTCGCTGCGCTCGTGAACTCGCCCTCCGGACTCGGGTTTCTCCTCACTTCGTTCGGCATGATCCCCGGAGCGGAAGGGGGATTACTCGCTACGCTCGTGATCCCCGGAAGGGAGATTGCTCCTCACTTCGTTCGGCATGATCCCCG
>CAZRZY010000067.1:0-26200 GCA_964604655.1 uncultured Bacteroides sp.
GCCGCGGCGGCGGAGGCTTCGGCGGCTTTTCCGGTGGCGGCGGAGGATCCTTCGGCGGCGGAGGAGCCGGCGGAAGCTGGTAAAAAGCAGGAACCGGCAGGAACCAGGTCCTCTATGGTGCGACTCTCCACGATATTTCTGTTTCTCCTTTCCTGTCAGATTGATGCTCAGGACAGCCTGACCCTGGTCTTTACCGGCGATATCATGGGGCACGATACCCAGATCGCCTCAGCGCTGGCCACCGGTGAACCCGGATACGACTACAAACCCTGCTTCCGGTACCTAAAACCCTACCTGGAGAAAGCCGATGTGGTGGTGGGAAACCTGGAGGTCACCCTGGCAGGTCCTCCCTACAAAGGGTATCCCCGCTTTTCCAGTCCCGATGAACTGGCCGGTGCATTGAAAGATGCCGGCTTTGATATCCTGGTCACCGCCAACAATCACGCAATGGACCGGGGAGAGGAGGGATTGATCAGGACCCATCAGCAACTGAACGACAGGGAGCTGCTCCATACCGGCACTTTTACCGGCGCAGAACAGCGCAGTCGCTACTATCCGCTTCTTTTTGAAAAGAAGGGATTCCGGATAGCCCTGCTCAACTATACCTACAGCACCAACGGGATCCGGGTAAAACCTCCTGCGGTGGTCAACCGTATCGACACGGCACAGATCCGGAAAGACCTGCAGAAGGCAGCAACGGCAGAGCCCGATATTATCCTGGTGGCCATGCACTGGGGAGAGGAATACCATCTGACGGAAAGCGCCGGACAGAGAGAACTGGCCCGGTTTCTCTTCCGCCACGGTACCGGTGCCATCCTGGGATCACATCCCCACGTGGTCCAGCCCATCCGGGGGGAGGGAAAAGGAAACCTGGTGGCCTATTCCATGGGGAACCTGATCTCCAATCAGCGGAAGAGGTACAGGGACGGAGGGATCCTGGTGGAACTGTTACTGGTGAAAGAGAATCAAAGTGGAGATGGGGAGTCTGCCCGCAAACAAACCTTTATTGCCAGTCACGCATACCTGCCGGTCTGGGTCTGGAAACCGTCCACCAAAAAAGGCACCATGTTCACCCTGGTGCCTGCATCGGCCGATCCCGCCACCCTGCCGGGATCCGTTATGACTTCTGCCGACCGAAGCGCCATGCGGCAATTCCTGAAAGACACCCGAAAACAACTGGTTGGTCGCAGGGAAATAGCCCCTGTCTGGATTCCCGGGGCTGACACGGACAGGTAGATCCTACTTTTTCTTCTCTTCGCTGATCTGGTCATCCACCAGGATGCGGCCGCAGTACTCGCAAACGATGATCTTCTTGCGGGAGGCGATATCCAGCTGGCGCTGGGGCGGGATCTTATTGAAACATCCGCCACAGGCATCTCTTTCTACGGGCACCACAGCCAGGCCGTTGCGTGCATTGTTGCGGATCTTCCTGTAAGCGGTCAGCAGTCGCTCCTCGATGATTTCCTCCAGTTCGGCTGACTTCTTCTCCAGCACCTCCTCCTCCCTTTTGGTCTCGTCGATAATGGCTTCCAGCTCCTTCTGCTTGTTCTCCAGGTCCAGTTTCCGCTCGTTCAGTACCGAGGCGGATTCCTCGATCACCGTCTTCTTCTCCTCGATCTGAGCGGTAAATTCACGGATCCGTTTTTCACACAATTCGATCTCCAGGGTCTGAAATTCGATCTCCTTCGAGAGAGAATCATATTCACGGTTATTCCGCACGTTGTTCTGCTGCTCCTCGTACTTCTTGATCAGGTCATGCGCATTACTGATCTCCTGATTCTTGCCGCTGATAGACTTTTCCTGGGCGGCAATATCATCTTCGTACTTCGAGACGCGGGTCTGCAGCCCCTCGATCTCATCCTCCAGGTCCTGCACTTCCAGGGGAAGTTCCCCGCGAAGAATCCGTATTTTATCGATGGCGGTGTCTACACTTTGCTTTTCATAGAGTGCCTTCAGCTTTTCAGCCACTGTCATTTCTGCAACTTCACCGCTTTTCTCAGTTTTGGCCATGTATTAAAAATATTTGATTGGATTCGTATCGGTTTCCGACAAACGGACTGCAAATTTAGGGAAATTTTTGATAAGTAAATCATAAAACAGCTCCCTGGTAAACCGTTCGCTCTCATAATGACCGATATCCATGATCACGATCCTTCCGTCGGCATCGAAAAACTGATGATATTTGAAATCGCCCGTGACAAACACATCGGCACCGGAGGATTTGGCGCGGCCCAGGAGAGAGGATCCCGCCCCTCCGCAAAGGGCCACCTTCCTGACCGGTTTTCCCAGCAGGGGAGAATGCCGGATCACCCCCGCCCTGAACCGGTCCTTCAGGAAGCTCAAAAATACCGTCTCGTCCATGGGGTCCTCCAGCTCCCCGAACACGCCCATCCCCGTGGTGGGATCCTGGTTGTCGATCGGGTACAGATCATAGGCCACCTCCTCATATGGATGTGCCCGTATCATCGCCTCCACCACCCTTCTTACCCGGTGGGCTGGAAGGACCGTCTCCAGGCGGACCTCCTCCTCCTGGTGCATCTCACCCGGGGTTCCCACGAACGGATCGCTTCCTTCCAGACCCCTGAAGGTGCCTTTGCCCGGCAGGTTGAAGCTGCACATGTCATAATCCCCGATATGCCCGGCACCCGCCTCGAATATGGCATGACGTACCCGGTTCAGGTGTTCGGTGGGAACAAAAGTTACCAGCTTTCGGAGCTTTCCGCTCACGGGATCGAGGATCCGCTGATTCACCAATCCCAGCCGGCTGGCCATGGCACTGCTGACCCCTCCCCAAACAGCATCGAAGTTGGTATGTCCGCTGTAGATGGCCATCTCCTTTCGGACAGCCAGCTCCACCACCCGTTCTGTCATGTTTCGTCCGGTCAGTGACTGGAGCCCTCCGAATATGACCGGGTGGTGCGAGATCACCAGGTTGAATCCGAGCCGTTCGGCTTCCAGGATTACCTGTCCGGTCACATCGAGAGTGACCAGGATCCCGGTGACCTCCATTTCGGGATCCCCCACCTGGAGACCCGAATTGTCATACGGTTCCTGAAGAGAAAGCGGAGCTATCCGCTCCAGTGTGCGTGTAATCTCATTGAGTCGGATCATAGGAAATAACTACTCGGATTCCGGGATCAGGTCGGAGAGCATGGTTTTGATCTGCTCCAGAGACTTTATAACCCTGAAATTATACTCTGCATCCTCCCTGTTCTCCTTCAGCTTTTTCTGGGCCCCCTTCAGGGTCATCCCCTTCTCTTTTACCAGATGATAGATGATATGAAAATTATCGATGTCCTGCTTGGTAAAGAGCCGGTTGCCTTTCTTGTTCTTCTTGGGTTTGATGATCTCGAATTCTTTTTCCCAGAACCGGATCAGCGAGGTATTGACACCGAACATAACGGCCACTTCGCCAATGGAGTAATAAAGCTTCTCAATCTTCGCTTCCTTGTAAGGCATATCTCTCGCCGGTCAAAATTATCATACAAAATAGTCATTTCCTCGTTAGAAATCAACCAAATGATTATTTTGCACCCGAAATGACCCGACGCAAGTCCCATGTCCGAGTGATCGCAACCGTGGCCGCCATGGGTGGACTCCTTATGGGATTCGACACAGGGGTGATCTCCGGGGCACAGAATTTCCTGCAGGATCCCAGAGGCTGGGGGGTAACCGACGGTGCACTGGAATGGATCACTACCTCGGTCCTGATCGGGGCCATCATCGGTGCCGCATTCAGCGGAAAGATCACGGATCTGGCCGGACGGCGCAAAGTGGTACTCTTTACGGCTGTTATTTTCTCCCTGGGAGCCCTGGTCACCGGGGCAGCCCCTTCCGTGGCCATACTGGTCGGCGGAAGGATCGTCATCGGGTTGGCCATCGGGGTAGCATCCTACACCGTACCTCTTTACATTTCCGAGATCTCACCGGTGCGCATCCGGGGCCGGCTGGTCACCCTGAACCAGCTGATGATCACCATAGGCATCCTGGTCTCCTACATCAGCGACTACCTGATTGCCGACGATTCCGATCCCTTCTCCTGGAGGTGGATGTTCTATGTGGGAGTGGTTCCTGCCATTATCTTATTCGGCGGGATGCTGATGGTTCCTGAGACCCCCCGGTGGCTGATCGGCAAAGGGAGGACCGGAGAGGGGAAGAAAGTACTCTCCCGCGTGGAGGATCCCGAACTGGTGGAGGAGAGCTTCCGGAACATTCTGAAGGAAGTACAGCGGGATGAACTCCCTACGGGGAGCCGGGAGGAAAGCCGGGAGGAAAGCCGGGAGGAAAGCCGGAAAGCCAGTGCACAAGGCAGTGCGGCAAAAAATCCGGGGGGTCGCCGTCTCAGGCTGTTTGGCGACTACCGGGAACTGTTCCAGCCATGGCTTCGCGCTCCGCTGATGATTGCGGTGACACTGATGTTCTTTCAACAGATGACCGGGATCAATACCATCATTTACTACTCCCCGAAAATATTTAAACTGGCCGGCATAGAGAGCAATACCCTGGCCATTCTGCCTTCCATCGTCATCGGATCGCTCAGTGTGCTCTGTACACTGCTCTCCATGGCTGTGATCGACCGGATCGGCCGGAGGACGCTTTACTTTATCGGGATGAGCGGAATGACCCTTTCCCTGGCCGGCATGGGATTCTCTTTTTTTATGGAAGAGCAGCTGGGCGATTCGTTGAAATACTTCGCCATGGCCAGCACCTTTCTCTATATCATCTTTTTTGCCGTGAGCCTGGGTCCCCTGGGATGGCTGATCATCTCTGAAGTTTTCCCGTTGAAAGTGAGGGGAGTGGGAATGAGCATCGGTTCCCTTTCGGTATGGTTCTTCAACGCCCTTGTCACTTTCACCTTCCTGAAACTGGTCAACGCCCTGACTCCGGCGGGTGCCTTCTGGGTGTACGGAGTGATCGGCATCCTGGCGCTGCTGTGGGGCAACCGCTACCTCCCGGAGACCAGGGGTCTTTCGCTGGAAAGCCTGGAGCAGCACTGGAAAAATCAGTCGCGGTAAAACCTGCCTCCCGGTTCGATCAGCAGGTTCTGTCCGGGAAAGTCGGCCGCAGTCAGTTCGATCAATTTGAAAATTGCCCGTTTCCGGGGATCGATCCGCGGTCCTCCCTCGCCCGGTTGATATACCGGTACGATCTCCCCCGAAAGGAAGCGACCCTGCTGATCGGTATATACCTTGACGATGGGGGCAATGCCATTGGGTCCGCTCAGGTTGAACCGTTTGTAGGTGGCAAAATTTCCCAGGCTGTAGCAGATCAGCCTGTCCCGGTAGAGTTCCATGGCACGGGTCACATGAGGACCGTGTCCGAAGACCACATCGGCTCCTGCATCCACCACTTCATGGGCAAAGCGGAAGACACTTCCGCGATTGCTTCCCAGGTATATCTCATCCCCTCTTACCACATGCTGGTGATCCTTTCCTTCCCCTCCCCCGTGAAAAGAGATCAGCACGATATCCACCAGGGAGTCGAGCATGCGGGTGATCCTGGCCGCTTCGGCATAATCTTTCAGGTCCATGGTCCCTTTATTGGGCGCGAATGCCGCAAAACCGTAGGTGAGCCCCCCCTTCTCAAAGATGGTCCAGGGATGGGTCACAAACCCTGCATAGGGGATCCCCGCCGAATCGAGCAGGGCGGCAGTGGAAGCCCTCCCTTCCGGTCCGAAATCATTCACATGGTTATTGGCCACGCTCAGCACATCATACCCCGCTTCGGTCAGGCACCCCACAAAATGGTCCGGCATGCGGAAGACATAACATTGGGTGGTATCCCTGCACTCTTTGGGTGTCCCGCCGCTGGAGCAGAATACCCCCTCCAGGTTCCCGAACAGCAGGTCACCTGTCCTGAATACTCCGTGCACCGGGCGAAGCAAAGGAGTGCAGTCATTTCCCGGGGGCAGGTAAAAAGGCGAGGGATAGTTGGTGCCCAGCATGATGTCACCCGTCCCGATGATGCACAGAGAATCCCGGAAGAGGGGCATCAGCCGGTACCGCTCAGCCATCCCGAAACTGTCGCGCAGGGGAGCCAGTCCGGGAAACGGGTGGATGGGCGGTTGAAGGGGAGCGAGGCGCCGGGTGCGCTTCATCTGCATGATGAGATGAAGCTGCGACTCCGCGGTGCGCAGATGCGGCTTTGCGGAATCCTGCCGGGCTTCTGTGAGGTGATGCCGGGACCCGGTAGCGGGCTCCTGGGACCTTAAAAAGAGCTGCTGGGAACATAGCAGTACCAACAGCATGAATACCTTTCTGAAAGGCCTGTGCACCGGTGCCGTCATGGTAAAGAGGAGGGTCAATTGATGTCAAAGGAAGGATCGGCCCGCGAGAGCATCCCGATCATCTGTTCATACTCTGCAGCCGAAAGGTCCGATGCGTAGTAGTTAACCGGGTCCACCGGGCGTCCGTTCACATGCACTTCGTAATGCAGATGCGGGGACTTGGAAAGACCCGTACTTCCCACCCTGCCGATCACCTCTCCCCTCTTGACCTGCTGTCCGGGGGCTACCAGGACCTCACTGCAGTGGCCGTAGAGGGTATGGTAACCGAACCCGTGATCGAGCAGGATCTTCTTTCCGAATCCTCCGGCCCTGTAACCGGCCTGCAGGACCGTCCCATCGGCAGTGGCGTAAATCGGCGTGCCCCTGGGAGCCGTCAAATCGATCCCCTCGTGGGGCCTCATGACCTTTAGAATGGGGTGAAAACGGATCCCGAAGGAAGAGCCAAAATGAGACAGGTCTTTCATGCTTACGGGCTGAATAGCAGGGCGGGCGGCCAGTCGCTCCTCCTTGAAACTGGCCATTTCGATCACCTCATCGAAGGAGGTGGACTGCATGACCAGTTTCCGTTCGATCAGGTCCATGTTCATGTGCGCCTCGGTCAACAGATCCGGATAACTGTAGTTCCTGAGCCAGCGGTAGTTTTCCGATCCGCCGACACCCACTTCACGCTTGGAAAACGACCAGGGTTCCACCTCAAAATAGACCCGGTAGATATGATCGTCATTGAAGGCAACGGCATCCAGCATCTCCTCGTATTGTTGCATCTGGCGGTTGATGAGCCCCAGCTGATAGGTGATCTGCTGCTGCTGTCCCTCCAGCCTTTCGGCCCGTGGTGATGTCACATGGCAGTCCCTCAGAAACAGGATGCCAACCGTCATCAAAAGGGTGATCCCCATAAATGTAAGAAACCGGTAAGCCTTCTGGGCACCGGTGGTTTCAACTCTCTGGTATGACAGGGTTCGAGGGTCGAAGCAGAATCTTTCCATAGAGATGCAGGAGAAACAGATACAAAGCTGCAATATACAAAAATGCAACATACGAAGATGAGCGAAACAAAAAAAGCCTGCTAGTCAAATGACTGGCCCGACATCATGGAAATCAGGATCAGGCGGTCGTATTCCCTCGGACCGATCTCCAGGAAGAAATAGTTGATGGGATTGACCGGATCACCATGCAGGTGGACCTCATAGTGCAGGTGAGGTGCCACGCTCATGCCTGTATCCCCCACCGTGCCGATCTTCTCCCCCCTGGTCACCTCCTGGCCCCGGCGAACATCGATCTCATCCATGCAGGCATACATCGACCGGTATCCGAATCCATGATCGATCACCACCTGGTTGCCCAGTCCCCTTCCCGAGCGGATCACCTCCTTCACCACCCCGTCGCCGGTGGCAAAAACAGGCGTGCCCACCGGGGCGGAAAAGTCGATCCCGTTGTGCATTTTCCGGATCTTGTAGATGGGATGGATGCGATGCCCGTACCCTGAAGCGATCAGGGAAAGATCGGGATTTTCAATGGGCTGGATGGCCGGAAGGTGCAATAACATCCCGGCACGACTCTCTCCCCTGACCATCATCAGATCGTAGAGGAAGGCCGTTTCTCTGCTGTGACCTATCAGGGAATCGATCTTCCCTGCAGTGGTGAAAACCACCTCCCGGTCGGGAGTCTCCAGCAGTTTCAGGTATGCTCCTCCCCCCAGCGGTTCGATCCCCCCGTCGACCGGTTCCGTTTCGAAGATGACCCTGTAAATATCCTTATCGATCTGTTGAACCTCGTTCATGACCGTATCAACGAGGCTTTTTCGCTGGCTTAACTCTTCATACTGTTCCTGAAGGAGTTCATTCTCCCGTCTGATCTGACGTTCCCGTGGAGTATCAAAGAAGATGGAATAGATCACATTGAGCAGAACCGCAATCACCAGGATAGCCGCCAGGTATATCAACACTCTCCATATCCGCGCCTTTAAACTGTCATCAACGCGGCTATAGTTGAGATCGTCCGGATTGTATTTGAATTGCTTTGACACTCTGCGGCAGGCCTGGATTTACTTCTGAGCCATGGCACCGGAGTGGTGGTCCACCGATCCTGCAGTGGCCTGTTGAGCCAGCTGAGTATACTCTACCGGTGTGAGGTTGTCATAAAAGAAATACATCGGGTTAACCGGCCGGCCGTTCTTCCGGATCTCATAGTGGAGATGCGGACCGGTGGAACGTCCTGTACTGCCCAGTGTCCCCAGGACCTCCCCTCTTTTCAGTCGCTGTCCCGTCCTGACCCTGATCTCCTGGAGGTGTGCATACCTGGAAACATATCCGAAGCCATGATCCACCAGAACCTCCTTGCCATAACCGTAGCGGCTGAAATGTGCGGAGATCACCGTTCCTTCTCCGGTGCAATGGACCTCCAGCCCGTGGGGTCCGGCCAGATCGATGCCCAGATGAGCGGTCCTGCGACAGGTGAACGGATCGCTGCGGTATCCATAAGGGGAGGTGAGCCAGAAAGGATCAGCCGATGAAAGCGGATTGATGGATGGTTTACACGCCAGAAACTTCCGGGCGGTAATGGCCTCCTTGTAAACACTCTCCAGGCTGCTGGACTGGATTTGTGCCCTGTTTGAAAGCTTGTCGAGCCGTTTGGATACCTGAAGCGCCATACCCGGGTTACGAAGGTTCACCAGGCGAAAGTTGGGGTCCGAACCTCCGGTTCCCGCTTCCCGTATGGAGGCAGGTACCGGCTCCAGGTTCAGGATGGAGCGGTAAAGTCTGTCGTCCCTCTCCCTCAGTGCCGCCAGTCTCGACTCCACACCCTCGATCTCCTGGTTCAAAGCAGTATACTCGGCACGAAGCCGGGCATTGTCTTTCTGATAAATCACCTGCCTGGGGGTAGGATAATATCTTTCGAATCCGAATCTCAACAACACTGCCAGGGCGATCAATCCGGCTCCAATGAAGAGGACATACCGGATACGCTGACTGGATGTCAGTGTAACACGTTCATAACGAAGAGTTTCAGGGTTCAGGTAGTATTTTCGACCAAAAATATTCATGGTTCAACTGCTAAAAGTAAAAAACCGTACTCAATAACCCAATCTAATCTCCAAAAAAAGTATTTTTGATCCCCGTAGATCATTTGTACGTAACCTGCGGTTGGAGGTTACAAGTATAGCAATTAGTAACCATATATCAGCCAATGACTTCAAAAGAAATCCGCACCGCATTTCTGGACTTTTTCAGGGAAAAAGAACACCAAATTGTACCTTCGGCCCCCATGGTCCTGAGGAACGATCCCACCCTGATGTTCACCAATGCGGGCATGAACCAGTTTAAGGATTTCTTTCTGGGCACCAAAAAACCAAAGAACCCGCGAGTCGCTGATTCTCAAAAATGTCTGAGGGTTACCGGAAAACACAACGACCTGGAAGAGGTGGGCCACGACACCTATCATCACACCATGTTCGAGATGCTGGGAAACTGGTCTTTCGGGGACTATTTCAAGAAGGAAGCCATCGGGTGGGCATGGGAATTCCTGACCGGTAAAATGAAACTGGATCCCGAACGGATCTATGCCACCATTTTTGAAGGAAATCCTTCCGAAAAAGTGGAGCGGGATGAGGAAGCTTTCCAAATATGGAGGAAATTTTTGCCTGCCGAACGGATTCTGGACGGGTCGAAAAAAGATAATTTCTGGGAAATGGGTGAGACCGGGCCCTGCGGCCCGTGCTCGGAGATCCACCTGGACATGAGGCCGGACAAGGAGCGGAAAAAGAAGTCCGGTGCGGAGCTGGTCAACCGGGATCATCCCCTGGTGATCGAGATCTGGAACCTGGTCTTTATCCAGTTCAACCGCAAAAAGGGAGGAGCGCTGGAGAACCTTCCCGCCCGGCATGTGGATACGGGAATGGGCTTCGAACGGCTCTGCATGGCCATTCAGCAGAAGCATTCCAGTTACGATACCGACCTTTTCCAGCCGATCATCGGCGAGCTCTCCAAACGGACCGGAATCGCTTACGGGGCCGGCGGCGGCCCAAATGCCGCTCGCAACAGCAGCCGCGTCAACAGCCCGGACAGCAGCCAAACAGATATTGCCATGCGGGTGGTGGCCGACCACCTGCGGGCCATCGCCTTTTCCATTGCCGACGGGCAGCTTCCCTCCAACAACAAGGCCGGCTATGTGATCCGCCGCATACTCCGAAGGGCGGTCCGGTACGGATATACCTACCTGGGTCAAAAAACTCCTTTCATCAACGAACTGGTCCCCACGCTGGTGGAGATCATGGGGGAAAACTTTCCCGAAACCGGATCACAGCAAGAGTTGATCCAGAGAGTAATCAGGGAGGAGGAACAATCCTTCCTGGCCACCCTGGAAAACGGGATCCGGATGCTCGAACAGCTGGTGGAGAAGGCCAAAACAGGAAAATACCGGGTGATTCCCGGCCGCGATGCCTTTATTTTATACGATACCTATGGTTTTCCCCTCGATCTGACCGAACTGATCCTGGGAGAAGAGGGACTGGAAGTGGACCGCGGGGAGTTCCAGCTGGAGATGGAGGCTCAGAAGACCCGTTCCAAAAAGGCCGCCGAATCAGAGTCGGGCGACTGGACGGTGCTGGCCGACGATGATCACGAAGAGTTCGTGGGCTATGACTGGCTTTCGGCCGAAGTACAGATCACCCGTTTCCGGAAAGTGTCCACCAGGAAAAAAGAACAGTACCACCTGGTATTCAACATCACCCCCTTCTATGCAGAGAGCGGGGGACAGACCGGCGACCGCGGTTATATTGAAAACGGGAACGAACGGGTGGAGATCATCGATACCCGCAAGGAGAATGAACTGATCATCCATGTGGCCAAAAAACTGCCGGCAGACCCCACCGTCCCCTTCACGGCGAAAGTGAACGAGGGAAGAAGGGTCCGGACGGCCAACAACCACACCGCCACCCACCTGATGCACCATGCACTGAGGGAGGTGCTGGGAAGCCACGTGGAGCAGAAGGGCTCCCTGGTGGATCCCGATTACTTCCGGTTCGACTTCAGCCATTTCCGGAAGGTGACCGACGAGGAGATCCGTCAGGTGGAACACCGGGTGAACCAGATGATCCGGGCCAACAGCAAGGTGGAGGAGCTCCGTTCCGTCCCCATAAGCAAAGCCGAAGAGATGGGAGCCATCGCCCTGTTCGGAGAGAAATACGGCGATACGGTGAGGGTGATCCAGTTCGGCGATTCGGTGGAGCTGTGCGGGGGAACCCACGTGGAGGCCACCGGTCAGATCGGGATCTTCCGGATCCTGCGGGAATCCTCCATTGCCTCCGGAGTACGCCGGATCGAGGCAGTGACCGGCGAGGCCGCCGAGCAGTATATCGACGATCACATCGACGTGGTCAGGCAGATCGCTGCCACCTTTGAAAAACAGAAGGACCTGGTCAAGGCGGTCAAGGCAACAGTGGAAGAACACAGCAAACTCTCCAGGCAGGTGGAAAAATTCCAGAGGGAGATGCTGGGTGTATTGGCCACCAACCTGGAAAAAGAGATGGAAAAGGTGGGGGACCTGTTTCTGATCACCTCCACGGTGGAGCTGGACGATCCCGGTCATCTCCGGGACCTGGCCTTCCAGGTCCGTTCCAGGCATAAGGAGGCCTGCCTGGCCCTGGGTGCCGAAATCGGGGGCAAGGCCCACCTGGCCATTATGCTCGGAGACCATGTGGTTAAATCTTACAACCTGGACGCCTCCAGGCTTATCCGTGAAGCTGCAAAAGAGATCCAGGGAGGCGGAGGCGGCCAGCCCTTCTTCGCCACCGCCGGAGGTAAAAACCCCGCCGGCCTGAAGAAGGCCCTCAAGGTGGTCAGGAAAAAGATCGTGGAGAAGGCGGGGTAGCTGATTTCTGTTTAAAGCCGGAAAGGAGCATTTGATCAGTCCGGATACTCTTCCATTTCAGCATGTTCCAGGGAATCGCTGTCCCTGTTCAGATACCAGGAGTAGGGATCGGGAAATACGGGTTCCAGATCACGCGGCTCCATTCTGCTGGAAAATGAACTGGCAGATGCGACTTCTGGTGTTCTATTTCTGGCTGAATATCTGGATAATATGGATTTACGAAATGTAAATGGAATAATCCAGGTTTTATCTCTCAACATATCAGTCTGTTCAATAACCCTCCTGTGACGGAATCGTATCATGAGGCTCGGAATGGAAGTGGCAATCACTGAAAGCGGAAGAACTACCGCGAGAAGCCTCAGATTGCCAAGACCTGAAAGTGCAAGGGAAATTAATATGATCAACAGATTCACACTCAAAATAAGTGAGGTTACTTTGAGATGCGAATACCCCAGATCTAAAAGCCTGTGATGAACATGATAGCGATCGGCATGGAAAGGTGATTTACCCCAGAGTATCCGCAACGTAAATACCCTCAGTGTATCAATCATCGGTACAATCAGAATACTAAATGCGATGACGGGGGCTGAATCCCCAATTGTCCCCATCGGGTGAGTCAAACTCGATTCTAAAAAGCTTATAACCATAATTGAAAGCACCATTCCGACAATGAGCGATCCAGTGTCTCCCAGGAATATTTTAAACGCTTTTCCGAATGCATTGAAACGAAAGAAGGCCACCAGTGCTCCGACGGCGGAGAAACTGAAAGCCGCATAAGCATAATCTTCGATGAGAAGAAACCATACTCCAAAAATGCTAATGGTGAGGATTCCAACCCCCGAGGCAAGTCCATCAATTCCATCGATCAGATTGAGTCCGTTGATAACAACGATAAATACGAATACGGTGAACAGAACACTTAATGCGTAAGGGATCTCTTCAATACCCAGGAAACCATGGAAACTGGTGACCCTGATATTTCCCAGAACGACAACAACAGAGATGGCAAAAATCTCGGCCAGCAATTTCTTCCTGGCACTGATCACCAGAATGTCATCCTTGATACCGACAAAAAACAGGATCAACAATCCAACAATAATGAATTTCAACTGATGTTCAAATCCCTGATCACCAAATAGCACAGTAGGCAGGATCAGACCAATGAAGACTGCAGCTCCACCCAGTGTGGGCACGGCCGAAGTATGCGATTTTCTGCTGTCGGGATTATCAAAGAGTCCTTTTAAGTGCGATACCTTCACAATAGAAGGAATGACCGAATAGGTTACAACGAACGCCAGAGAGGCGCACATAGCGACCAGGACCCATACGGGCATAGTTAAATTCAGATTGCCGAAGCCATATTCCATGGCCAGTGGATTTAGGGTTAGCAGGCACTGGTCCTAAATGCCCTGTTTTACGACATCAAAATTACCTATAACAATACTGGATCACCTATATATAGAGATAAAATTTGACAAATGACACTGAGAACGCGACGTACCCGCTCAAATGATCATCCAATAACACGATCCCTATGATATTCGACCATCCCAAAAAACAATAAATTCATCAACCGGAATTAGCTGTTAAGGCATTAAAAATATAAAATTATCAAAGTGTTAATATTATTTCCTTTTTGAAATGAACCACAGAAAAAGGAACATTATCGCCCCGTTAACAATCAGCAGCTCAAAGCCAAACTGATAGCCGCCAAAGAGTTGATCGGAAAAGTAGCTGAGCAGGAAGGAGAGCACCGGGGAGAGGACGGCCAGCAGGGGCACCAGCCGGTCGCGGACCTGCAGCCGGGTGAAGAGGCCGAAGGCATAGAGGCCCAGCAAGGGTCCGTAGGTGTATCCTGCCATTCGGAAAAGGGCCGAGATGACACTTTCATCATTGATGGCCCGGAAGATCATGATCACGATGCCCAGGACCAGGGAGACTCCCAGGTGGACCATCCGGCGGGTTCTGGTCAGTTTTTCCTCCGCCATCCTCTGTCCGTCCAGGATATCCACCGTAAAAGAGGTGGTCAGCGAGGTGAGGGCCGAATCGGCACTGGAATAGGCCGCAGCCACCAGTCCCAGGATAAAGAAAACACCGACCACCTGAGGCAGATACCCGCCGGTGGCGATCAGCGGAAACAAATCATCGGTTGACTCCGGAACAGGGATCCCTCTGTAGAGGGAAAACTGGATCAGGACCGCCCCCAGGAAAAGGAACAACAGGTTGAAGGGGATCAGCGAAAAACTCATCAGGTACATGTTCTTTTTGGCCTCCCTGATATTCCGGCAGCTCAGGTTCTTCTGCATCATGTCCTGGTCCAGCCCGGTCATAACGATGGTGATGAACGCCCCGCTCAGAAAATGCTTGATGAAATGGTTCCCGGCCTGCCAGTCCCTGAACACCCAGATCCCGGAGTCGCCGCTGCGGGCCACACGGCCGATCATCTCCCCCAGGGAGAGGTCCATGAAGCGGGTGATCAGAAGAATGGAAACGATCACCGCCAAAAGCATGCTGAAAGTCTGCAGCGTATCGGTCCAGATAATCGTCTTGATCCCACCCCGGTTGGTATAGAGCCAGATCAGGGCAATGGTCACGATCACGGTCACATAAAACGGAACATTCCAGGAGTCAAAAAGGGTCAGCTGCAACACATTGGCCACCAGGAAAAGCCGGAAGGAGGCCCCGATAACCCTGGACAAAAGAAAAAACGATGCACCGGTCTTATAGGAAAACCGTCCGAAGCGATCCTCCAGGTAGGTATAGATACTGGTGAGCTGCAGCCGGTAATAGAGCGGCATCAGCACATTGGCGACGACGGCATATCCCACCAGGTACCCCAGGATCATCTGCAGGTAGGTGAACTGGCTGTCCACCACCCATCCCGGTACCGAGATAAAGGTGACCCCCGAAAGAGAGGCCCCCACCATTCCGAAGGCCACCACGTACCAGGGCGACTTTCGCTCCCCCAGGAAGAATGCGGAATTACCGGCACCGCGGCCCGATATCCGGGCAATCAGGAGCAGCACCAGGAAATAGGCAACGATAATCGATATGACGAGTGCGGGGGACAGGATGGATGCAATGTACTGTAAGCGTCAAATTTGGATAAAATCGGACGAACAAGAAAATTATATATGCTATTTTTGGAGCATATGACGCAAAACTACTCATCGAAACTGCTGGAAGAGGCCGTGGAGGAGTTCGCCACCCTTCCGGGGATCGGGAAGAAAACCGCCCTCAGGCTGGTTCTGCACCTCCTGAAACAGGAAGACAAAGAGGTGGAGCATTTCGGGAATACGATCCTCCGGATGAAGAAGGAGATCAAAACCTGCCGGATCTGCCACAACATTTCTGACACCGAGGTATGTCCTATCTGTTCGGATCCCTACCGGGACAAAAAGACCGTCTGTGTGGTAGAATCGATCAGGGATGTGATTTCGGTGGAAAACACCCAGCAGTACAGCGGGGTCTACCATGTCCTGGGAGGGATCATCTCCCCCATGGATGGCATCGGACCGGCCGATCTCTCTATCCAGTCACTGGAGGAAAAGGCCAGCACCGGACAGTGCGACGAAGTGATCCTTGCCCTCAGCACTACCATGGAGGGAGATACGACCAATTTTTACCTCTACCGCAGATTGCAGCCCTATAAGGTAAAAATCTCGACGCTTGCGCGGGGGGTGGCCATCGGTGACGACCTGGAATATGCCGACGAAGTGACCCTGGGTCGATCCATTCTCAACCGTACCCTGTTCGAGGATACCTTTTCAAACCACAACCATGGAACTTAAAAACAACCAGTACCTCATCGACGGGATCCCGGTGGTCAGGCTGGCCGAAAAATATGGATCGCCTCTCTACCTCTATGAAAGTGCGGTGATGGTCCGCCAGTACCAGAGGCTTACCGATGCTTTCAGGGATTCGAAGGTTAAGATCCACTATGCCTGCAAAGCGCTGACCAACCTCAGCATCATGAGGCTCTTCCGCTCACTGGGGTCGGGGCTCGATGCGGTATCGGTCCAGGAGGTGGAGATGGGGCTGAAGGCAGGATTTGAGCCCCGGGATATTCTCTACACTCCCAATTGCGTCTCCATCGAGGAGATCGACGAGGCGGTGGAACTGGGGGTAAGGATCAATATCGACAACATCGCCATTTTGGAGGAGTTCGGCCACAAGTACGGTGCGGACATCCCGGTCTGCGTACGCATTAATCCCCATATCCTTGCCGGCGCCAACCATAAGATCTCCACCGGACACATCGATTCCAAATTCGGGATCTCCATCCATCAGATGCCCCTTGTGCATCGCATCGTGGAAACCAACCGGATGAAGGTGGAGGGGATCCATATGCATACCGGATCCGACATCCTGGATGTGGAGGTATTCCTGAGGGCCACCGAGATCATGCTCGAAACCGCTTATGAATTCAAAGAGTTGGAGTATATCGACTTCGGAAGCGGGTTCAAGGTACCCTACCGGTCCGACGACGTGGAAACCGACGTGGAAGCCCTCGGCATTCATCTCTCCAGGCGGTTCAACCAGTTCTGCCGGGATTATGGCAGGGAGCTGACCCTGATCTTCGAACCGGGTAAATTCCTGGTCAGCGAGGCCGGATACTTTATCGCCAGGCTCAACGTGGTCAAGCAGACCACCTCCACGGTGTTCGCCGGTCTGGATACGGGACTCAACCACTTTATCCGCCCCATGTTCTATGATGCCTACCACGAGATCATCAACGTCAGCCGGCCCCAGGGGAAGACCCGGATATATACGGTGGTAGGGTATATCTGCGAGACCGATACCTTCGGCTGGAACCGGAAGATCACGGAGGCCAAGGAGGGAGATTATCTGCTGTTCAGGAATGCCGGGGCCTACTGCTTTGCCATGGCCTCCAACTATAATTCCAGGTACCGGCCGGCCGAAGTGCTGGTCCACGAAGGGAAAGACCACCTGATCCGGAAAAGGGAGACCATGGAAGACCTCTACCGGAACCAGGTGGATGCGGTTCCCGGGATTTAATGAACAATGCTTTTGAGAAGCTGACAACGATATATGGATCTGTCCATCATCATTGTGAACTACAATGTGCGGCACTTCCTCGAACAGTGCCTTCATTCGGTGCAGAAGGCCATCGGGGGGATCCGGGCGGAGGTGTTCGTGGTGGACAATAATTCGGTGGACGGTTCGGTGACCGAGATCCGTCAGAAATTTCCCTGGGTCAGGCTGATCGTCAATAAGGAAAACCTTGGTTTCAGCAAAGCCAATAACCAGGCGATCCGTCAGTCCGCGGGCCGCTACGTGCTGCTGCTCAATCCCGATACGGTCGTGGAGGAGGATACGTTCCGGAAATGCCTGGATTTCATGGAAACCCGTCCGGATGCGGGTGCCCTGGGAGTAAAAATGATCGACGGCAAGGGGGCCTTCCTGCCCGAATCGAAACGGGCCCTGCCCACCCCCGTGGTCTCTTTCTACAAGATGTTCGGGCTCTCCGCTCTCTTTCCGCATTCGAAACGGTTCGGCAAATACCACATGGGACATCTCGACAAAGACCAGACCCACCGGGTGGAGGTGCTGGCCGGCGCTTTCATGTTCCTCAGGAAAGAGGTGCTGGACCGGACCGGATTACTGGACGAATCCTTTTTCATGTACGGGGAGGATATCGACCTCTCCTACCGCATCACCCTGGCAGGATACCAGAATTACTATTTTCCGGAGACCACCATCATTCACTACAAGGGCGAGAGTACCAAGAAGGGCAGTCTCAACTATGTGAGGATGTTCTACCAGGCCATGATCATTTTTGCGGGAAAACATTTCACCTCCCGCAAAGCCAGAACATTCAGCACGCTGATCCGCATAGCGATCTATTTCAGGGCAGCCCTTTCGGTGTTCCGCCGTTTTCTGAAACGCACGTACCGTCCGGTGATCGACGGGTTGCTCATCTTCCTGGGCTACCTGCTGGCTCTGCCGCTGTGGGAGCAGGTGCGGTTCAATGACCCCGGTTACTATCCCCCTGCTTTTCTTCAGGTGGTGGTCCCCGCCTACATTCTGGTTTGGCTCATATCGATTTACTATTCAGGAGGATACGATAAACCGGTGAAAGTACTCTCCTTCCTGAAGGGTCACCTGGTGGGGACCCTTCTCATCCTGGTGATCTATGCCCTTCTTCCGCTGGAGTGGCGATTCTCCAGGGCCCTGATCTTCCTGGGATCGATCTGGGCCATTGTAAGTACCACGGGATTGCGGGTCCTGCTCCATGTGGCCGGAGCGAAAGACTACGAGATCGACCTGAACCAGCAAAAGCGAATGGTGATCGTGGGCACCGGCGGGGAGGCCAAACGTGTGAGCAACCTGTTGATGGATACCCAGGCCAGGCCGGAGATTGTCGGATTCGTCTCCCCCACTCCGGAAAGTACGGGTGACCGGTTCATCGGACAGATGGATCAGATCGGGGAGATCACCCGGATCAACCGGGTGGATGAGATTGTGTTCTGTTCGCGCGACCTGGCCTCCCAGGAGATCATCCGGATCATGACCCGGCTCATCGGCACTTCGGTGGATTTCAAGATCGCCCCGCCGGAAAGCCTTTCGATTATTGGCAGCAACTCCATCAATACGGCCGGAGACCTCTACACCATCCACTTCAATTCCATTGGAAAAGCATCCAACCGCCGCAGCAAGAGGCTCTTCGACCTGCTTTCGTCCCTCCTGCTTCTGTTCACCTTTCCCTTCTGGTTCCTATTTACACGGGGCCGGTTAAAGAGTGTGGGAAATACCATCCGGGTATTGCTGGGACTTGCCACCTGGGTGGGATACCTGAAAACCCCGGAAAACGATCTGTCGGGCCTCCCTCCTCTCAAAAACGGGATCCTTCACCCTGCCCCCCACCGGAAACCCCAACAACTGAACCCCGAACGGATAAGGGAGATCAATGTGGTCTATGCAAAAGACTACCGCGTCTTCACTGATTTGTTGATAATCACCCGGAATTTCAGGAAGATATAACGCGAGTTTTATTTATTTTTATCAAAATTGCCCTGTGGTATGAAAAGAGTCCTGATCCTGCCTTTCATCCTGTTGCTCTGCTTCCCCACCCTCACACATGCTCAGCGGGATTCCCTGCGCACCCTTTTCCTCGATGCCGAATCGTGGTTCCTCTTCGAAGAATATGCCGATGCCCTGCCTCTCTACATGACTCTTCATAAGTACGATCCGGGCAATGATAACCTGAAGTACAAAATAGGGATCTGCCTGCTCAACGATCCCTACCAGAAAGACCAGTCGATCCGGTACCTCCTCGAGGCCAGTGAGAATATCGATCCCGACTATAAAGAAAACAGCTTCAAGGAGACCAACGCACCACCCGACGCGCTTTTTCATCTGGGCAATGCCTACCTGGTCAACGAACTGCTTGACCTGGCCATCCAGGCCTATGAGGAGTTCCTGGATATTCTGGATCCGGAGGTTTATGATGCCGAGCTGGTCAGGTTTCAGATCAAAGCGTGTGAGAATGCCCGGCGGCTGAAGTCAATGCCGGTGGACCTGGATCTTTTCCTCCTGGATTCCTTGATCAACACCCGGTATGCCGATATCCATCCGGTGCTCTCAGGGGACGGTACGAAGATGGCATTTATCACCCGGCTGCCTTTTTACGACGGAGCCTTCTTCTGCGAGAAGACCGAAGAGGGGTGGTCCTACCCCCAGCCCATCACCCAGACGCTCGGATTTGACGCCGACATTTACCCGGTAAGCCTCTCCTACGATGGTACCGAAATGATCCTTTATTACGACGATAATTACATCGGTAATCTCTATTACAGCACCTATGAAGAAGGGCGCTGGTTGCCTGCCACCAGGCTGGAGGAGCCCATCTCCACCAAGTACTGGGAGTCGCACGGCTGCTTCAGCAGGGATGGGAACAGCCTCTATTTTACCAGCAATCGGAAAGGGGGATACGGCGGACTGGACATCTATCGCTCCGACCGGCAGGCGGATGGCTCCTGGGGAGAGCCTGTCAATCTGGGCCCTTCCATCAACAGCCGTTACAACGAGGAGTGCCCGTTCCTGACCATGGACGGACAGACCCTCTATTTCAGCTCCTACGGCCACTTCAATATGGGGGGATACGATATCTTCTATTCGAAGAGAAAATCGGACGGATCGTGGGAGGAACCGGTCAATGTGGGATACCCGGTCAATACCACGGACGACGACCTGTTTTTTCAGCCGGTAAGAAATGGGTTCGGAGCCTACTACTCCATTTACAGTCCGGCGGGCAGGGGCAGGCACGATATCTACCGGATGGAGATCTACTCGGTGGACAATCCCCGCATGTACATGGTCAGCGGCCAGATGAAAACCGAAGATGGAATCATCGACTCCACGCAAATTGCCATCCGGGTTATCGATGCCAATTCGGGCGATACCCTGTTGGTCACCGCCCCTGCAACTGTCAGCGGGGAATTCAGCGTTCAACTGCCCCAGGGGGAGTACGAGCTCCGGTTCCTCAGAGAAGGTTATGAAGAGGTGATCCGGCCGCTGGCCATTACCGCTCTTTCGGATAAAAGCGGTGTGCGGATCGGGGAGCTGATCGAGCTTTCACCCATCGTGAAAGTCCCGCTGGTGTTCGAAGGCGATGAAAGTATGATCGAACTGCGCGACACGCTCTATGAAGGGGTGGCAGGTGAGCCGCTGCGGGTCCCGGTCAGGGTCCCCAGAGGAACCCGTGTCACCGCCAGCATCATTCATGATTCAGTGGTCGTCGGGACCGATACGCTGGACTGGAGTAGGCGCAGGAACGAACTGGAGATCATTCCGCTGCCCGGTACCAGCAGAGTGGAGCTGGAAGCCACCGATAAGGATGGGAACCTCCACCGCAACCGCTTCACCGTTGTAGGAGCCATCCCCGAGGAGGAGGTAACGGAATCTGCCGGCCCCATCACTCCCGGAGAAGCAGAAGGACCCGGAGAAGAGGTGCCCGGAGCGGAGGGTCCAATCTCCGGGATGCAACCCGGACAGCCCGAAGCTGCACTGGGAGTGACCGGGCTCCTGCATGAATTGCAGTCCAGGGCCGACGGGAACCTGAAAGCCTTCCTGGATACCATGGATCTGGAAAAGGCCGGACCCGGCACTCCGGAGGAATTGTTCCTGAAGTTGTATGACCGGTCCGATTCGCTTGGATTCACCCGTGAGGAGGTCGACCAATTGCTTGCCGGAACGCTGGCGGATGGAGACGTTTACCTTTTCTACCAGCAGCTCCTGGAGAATTCCGATGGTGCGCTCAGGGAATACCTGATGACCCTGGATCTGGAGGATGAAGGGATCATGACCCCCGAAGATCTGCTCCGGCATATGGCCGAGGTGGCAGAAAGGGAAGGTTTTACCATGGACCAGGTCCGGCAGGCCATGCTTCGGAGCCTCTCTCAACCGCTGGAGGTGGAAAGGATATACCGGGAACTTCTCCAAACGGCGGAAGATCCGGTCCTCGGGATCCTGGAAGAGCTGGATCTGCGGGGCGAAGGGATCCATACGGTGGAAGCCTTGATCCGTACACTTTACAGCAGGCTGGAAGAACTGGGCTACAGCCGGCGCGAGATTGTGAAGATGCTGTCTGAACTCTTCCCCGGATATGTTCCGTTTATGGAAGAGCTGAGTCAAACAGCGAAAGGAAAAGCCACTCCATGGGTGGTGGGTGGACTGGCCCTGGTGGGCATCCTGTGGCTGATCATTTTCCTCCTGCGAAAACGCAGGCGCCCGGCTTCCTGATGGTACTCTCAATTAAATTTATAAATTTGTAGTATTCACCGTAAACCGCCCCTGATGAGAAGACCATTTCTGATGCTCGCACTCATGCTCCTTTCTCTCGCTGCCAGTGGTCAGGACGTCAAGGATGATTTCTATGACGGAGAATTCTTCCTGGCCGAAGAGGAGTACGAGGAAGCCCTCTATGCTTTTAACAAGGTCTATCAAAGAGGATATGAAGACCATGCCAACCTGAATTACCGGATCGGAATGTGTCTGTTGAGGATCCCCGGAAGGAAGACCGAGGCGATCCCCTATCTGGAAAAGGCCGTGGAACGGATCGAGGAGCGCTACCGGGAAGGATCCTTCAGAGAGGAGAATGCTCCGCCTGAAGCGCTTCTTCTGCTGGGAGATGCCTACCGGATCCGGATGGAACTGGAGAAGGCCAGTGACAAATACAAAGCGTATTACCAGTACCTGGGGCCCAGGGATGAGATCCAGAAAAACTACACCGAAATGCAGATCGCATCGGTCAATAACGCCCTGGTGGCCATCAATAACCCGGTGAAATTCCGCATTGGCCACATCGGGCAGCTGAACGAAACACAGGCCAATACCTACAACTATGTGATTTCCCATGATCTCAGCACTTTAGCCTACATGGGAAGAAACCCCTTTTATAACAGTGTCCAGGTCTCCTTCAAGCAGGAGGATGGCACCTGGCAAAGGCCATTGAACATCACCCCCTCCATCGTTTCGGACGGGAATATGGAGGTGGTCTCCCTGTCCCCCGATGGGAAAACCATGCTTCTGGCCGTCATCGATGAGTTCGACAGCAACATCTATGCATCGGAGTATGCCGACGGACGCTGGTTTCCGGCGAAGAGTCTGGGCAGAACAATCAACACCAGGTACTTTGAATCCCATGCCTGCTTCAGTCCCGACATGCAGTCGATATATTTCACCAGCAACCGGTCAGAATCGATGGGCGGGATGGACATTTTTCGAAGCGACCTTCTGCCGGATAGCACCTACGGCGAACCGGTCAACCTGGGTCCGAACATCAATACTGTGCTGAACGAAGATTCCCCCTTCATCAGTCCCAACGGTAAAAGGCTCTACTTTAGTTCCCAGGGACACAACACTATCGGAGGATTCGATGTGTTCTACTCCGAATTGCAGGAGGACGGTGAATGGGGAATACCCGTGAACATGGGATACCCGCTCAATACCACCGACGATGAGCTCACCTTCTCTCCCAGCGGTATCACCGGCGAGGAAAGCACCATCATCTATGCCAGGTCCAATAAAGACGACTACCAGCTTTTTAAATTCGACATCATACCTGCCGACGCCACACCTGTGCCGATCACCATGGAAGGACAGGTAGTGCCTGAGGTGGAGGCAGAGGTGGTCGAAGGTATGGTGGGAGAGCTTCTGGAAAAAGTACCGGAAGAGCTTCTTGAGCAACCGGAGGAAGAACTGGTCCAAGAAATAGTTGAAGAGGAGGCCGCGGAAGAAGCAGCCGAACTAGAGGAAGCAGCGGAGCTGGAGGAAGAGATTGCTCCCGAACCCGAGGTCGTACAACCCCCGGAGAGGTATATCCTGAGACCGGTCTTTTTTGATTTCGACAGCTATACCCTCAACGCGACAGCCCGTGAAAAGCTCGATAATGTGGTTGAGGTCATGAATTCATTCCCATCGCTGAAGATGGAAGTCACCGGTCACACCGACGCCATTGGCACCTATGAGTACAACGAATGGCTTTCACGCAGGAGAGCCAGGGCGGTCGCAGACTATCTGACCACCAAAGGTATCTCTGAAGAGAGGCTGAAATCTACAGCCATGAGTGAAGACGAACACGTGGCACGCAACAGGACCAGGGATAACCGGGATGCTCCCGAAGGCCGTGCCCTGAACCGCAGGGCCCAGTTTAAAGTCTCCATTTCCCAGGATGTGATCATTGAAATGGAAGAGATCCAGGTACCGGACTACCTGAAACTGGATGATTGATTATAAATGCTGATGGAATGAAAAGAAGAGTATCTGCCACCCTGCTGATCTGCAGCCTGCTTCTGCCGGTCAGCTTTATTGTTTTCGCCCAGGAACAATCCCCGGAGGAGTTGTTCTACGATGCCCTGTTTTTTTATGAGGAGGAGGAAGATTACCCGGAAGCAGCCTACCTGTTCAACCAGCTCCTTCAGCGGGAACCGGAGAATTCCAATGTGAAATACTACCTGGGAAGATGTTATGCCAACATCCTGGGACAGGAGGAGAAAGGGATTCCCTTCCTGGAAGAGGCCACCAAGGATATTTCCCTGAGATACAAGGCAAACCGGTATTCGGAAAAGAAAGCCCCCCATCACAGCTGGTTTTATCTGGCGGAAGCCTACCGGAAGACCAATCAGATGGACAAGGCCCTGGCAGCCCTGGAGGAGTTCCGGGCCCTGAAAAACTTCGAAAAAAACTATAATGTCCGCATCACCGAGGAGGAGATCGAGCGGGTGGAACGGGCAAAGATCATCCGGGATGCCGAGCTGAACCTCCGGGCCCTCTATTTCAACGAACCCATCAACACTACCAACGACGATTACAGCGCCGTGATCTCTGCGGACGGAACCATGATGGTCTGGGTCAACAGCCGTACGTTCTATGAGGCAGTATACATGTCCAGGCGGATCGAAAACAAATGGTTGAAGCCCACCCTGATCACCCCGCAGATCGTTTCCGACGGAGACCTGTTTCCCACCGGCCTGTCGGCCGATGGCACCACCTTACTGCTGGTCAAGGATCCCGGGCGGGGAAACAAAGATATCTGGTACAGCCAGTATGACGGAATGCTGTGGAGTCCGGCCCAGCCCGTACACGGACTGATCAACTCCAGGTCGGACGAGGCCCATGCTTCTTTCAGCCCGGATGGAAGCCGGATCTATCTTTCCAGCGACCGGAGGGGCACCCTGGGAGGACTGGATCTCTGGTATTCCAACCGCCAGCCGGACGGCCAGTGGGGCGAACCGGTCAACATGGGAGAGGTGATCAACACTGAATATGATGAGACCTCCGCCTACATCGCCCCCAACGAAGGCAGGTTCATCTTTGCTTCCAAAGGACATTTCAATATGGGAGGCTATGATATCTTCCGCTGCGAGCTGGAAGTGGACGGTTCATGGGGACAGCCCACCAACATCGGTTTCCCCATTAATACCACAGGGGATGATACGTACTACGTGCCGCTGAATGACGGGCTCAGCGGGCTCTATACCCGTTACTCCAACGATGCCGTGGGAATGCGGGACCTCTGGTATATTGAGATCCTGGGGGAGGAAGAATTCATTACCGGGGGACTGACCCTGGCCATCGACCAGGACCGGCTCACTCACAAGGATTTTGCCATTGTACTGGTGGATGAAGAGACCGGACTGGAAATTGAGGTGATCTACGATGCCGATACCGACACCTTCAAGGCACTCTCCGGATCGGGCAAGGAGTACAAGATCATTTCTTACAAGCAGGAGTAGCCTGGTCAGCAGCCCCGAGCGAAGAACGGATTGGACTAATCGGGCATTCATATCTTCATTTAAAGCTTGATAGCTGCCTGTAGAATCAGAAAATTCCGTGTGAACGTCCTGGAGAATAAAACCATCGCCCTGAGACCTCCCGAGCCGGAGGACCTGGATCTCCTCTACATCTGGGAGAACAACCCTGATATCTGGCACCTGTCCGGAACCCTGGTCCCCTTCTCGAGGTTCATTTTGAAACAATACCTGGACCAGGCTGCAAAAGATATCTTTGAGACCAAGCAGCTCCGGCTGATCATCATACTCCGGGAAAACTACCGCACCCTGGGCGCCATCGACCTGTTCGATTTCGATCCCCATCATCAAAGGGCAGGTGTCGGTATCCTCATCGCCGACCCCACCGACCGTAGAAAAGGCTACGCCAGGGAAGCCCTCGAAACCCTGAAGAATTATAGTTCCCAAGTG
Source organism: uncultured Bacteroides sp. (assembly GCA_964604655.1). GTDB lineage: Bacteria > Bacteroidota > Bacteroidia > Bacteroidales. Next base: position 25,879 of record CAZRZY010000067.1, read on the forward strand.
CTTCACCTCCACCAGCTCTACTGCAACATCGCCGAAGACAACAAAGCCAGCATGGAGCTCTTCACCTCCCTGGGATTCACACCGGTGGGCGAAAAAAGGGAGTGGCTCCATACCCCCGACGGATTTCGCAGCGAGTGGCTCCTGCAGTGCCTATTGTAGCGCGGGATATGTAATTCGGCACTGAATTTTCTGGATGCTCAGGATAATCCATCGGGCACCGGGTTTTGAATAGCTCGGGATATGTAATTCGGCACTGAATATCCTGGATGCTCGGGATATGTAATTCGGCACTGAATTTTCTCACTTCGTTCCGAAAATATAT
>CAZRZY010000068.1:0-12771 GCA_964604655.1 uncultured Bacteroides sp.
TTTGAATCCCGCTCGCGCATTGGCTTCGCCGAGCTCGCAGGCTCGGTTCCCCGCACCTCAGTTGCGAGGGTTAGCGAGCACAAATAAAATTAACACTGGATCAAAGATTCCTTGAAGCTCTGCTTCGAGGTTCTTCAATACGCCCAGCGAAAGGTGTAAAATATCTTTTTATTAACCTTTTAGCTGTCATTTCAGATAAAAAACATTTGTTGAGGAATGTAAATTATCCGGTAATAACTTTAAAAGTATACTAAACAGATAAAAAAGGTCTCTCTGCCCGCGTGCATCCCTCAGACCCAATTCAAACCCAATTCAGACCCAATTCAAACCCAATTCAGGCCGTGGGTGAGCTCTGGAAATCTATTTCACTGAATGATATCACGCTGAAGGCCGTAGCTGAGAAATCCGGTTACACCGTGCGGACCATCCTCCGCAAGTTCGGCTCCAGGGAAGGACTGTCCGATGCTTCCATGAAATATGACGCAGCAAATATTCAAAAAAAACAGGGAAAAGCCCCGGTGGAGATCTGGATAAGTTCATCAAAACCCTCCTTTGCATTCCCATGGGCAGGGATCAGAACGATAATGCTTCGAAAACATCCATCCAGCTCCTGGAAAATCTGGAGCCTTCCGGCAGGAAGGAGCGTTCAAAATCGTCCGCTAACGAACGCCCCGATCCCGTAAACGTTCACTTTTCTGCAGTGCATACACCCTAATAGAAAAACTCATTATTCTAATTGTTAAAGCGTTACAAATTATGGCATGTATTGTGTTTCTACTCACCTGAAAACAAATCTTACGTCCTTTTACATTTCACACAAAAGTGTGATACAGTAAATTTCTTTTTAGGTTTAAGTGGTTAGTAAAAAAGGGGCTCATCCAAGCCCCTTTTTTTCATATATACTCCTTTAATAAATGGTATTAAACCCCAGGGTAAACCCTGGACCCTTCTTTCCGGGGCAAGCCCCGGGAAATTTAACCACACCCTCTCGTCCGCTGAAGCAGAACGCGAAGGTGGATTACCATGGACTCCTTTATTACCGTAGGCGCCCCTCCTGCTGCTCCAGAATATCCTCCAGAATATCCTCCAGGGCCAGATAGCTGCTAAAAGCGATTCTGCGGGAAAACTCGGTGAGATCGAAATAATACAGGATCAATGGTTCATACACATTTTCATCCTCGATCACCTTCCAGCGGACCCTCGGGTTTTCGCCTGCATACCCAAGCAGATAAGAGATCTGATCGGATATGACCGGATCATCCACGCTTGCCATCAGGTATTTTCTGAAGGCTCCGGACTCTTCCAGAAAATTTGCCCCCAGGCCATTATCCAGGATGGCGTCCCTGGCTGCATTCCGGTAATCCCTTCCCGATACCTGATCGATGGGAACACCCGGCTGATCGACTCTTTCCAGAAGCCCGTCCTGCATTTCCTCAATCATCATAGCCAATGCTTCCGACTTCTGTACAATCATGGTCAGATCACTGGTCCGCAGGGAATCCGGCAATACAGAAAGGCGGGATTGTATCCTGGATTCGATCTGTTCCACTGACTTTATGTTGTCCAGACTCAGATCCGTGTAACTATCAATTTTGTCTTTGGATATATTGACACGGGTAAGCAATGCAATGATGGAAATACCGATCAGAAGCATGACTATGTACGGAATATTGATCTTTCTGTCGGAGGTCTTCTTGAAGATCCGGACAACGAATAGCGGAATAAACACAATGGCCAGAACCCCGATGCTCACATAAAGAAGCACCGCGGCGCCGGGCCAGTGCATGATTTTAAAAACTGCACCGGTCAGTATCAGGAAAATGGTGATATACCCGATAATCGGATAGGCAACATGTGGCTTTTCCACCTGCTCCCTGTAACTCAGGATGAAATAGAGTGGAAGAAATACCAGACCGACAAGCAAGAAACCCAGGCCAATCAGGATGCCTGCTGCCGGCCAGTGCATCATTTTAAAAAATACACCGATGATGGTGAGAATGGAGCCTGTGAGCCCCGAGAGATAAGTGATTCGTTTCATACGTTGAAATTTTTTATCCAGGTGAAGCAGTGTTTCATGCTGGAGCTCCGAGATCCGTTTCTCCCCGATGGATTGAAGCACCCGGTCGTAGGAACTTTCAAAATCAGCTCCTTCCGCCATATGCTTCTCCACCATACAACATACATGGTCCAGCACATCCTCCATCAGCCGGTCATAGGTCAGTCCGCAGCCGACCAGATCGCCTTTGATGCGGTCAAAGTGGTCATCAATGATGGCCGATATCATCTTATGAAGAGGTCGGTTTCAGCACATAGGTCAATGTGTTCACATAATCAAAAAATTCATCCACCTTCTGTGCGGTCCAGGACCTTCCTGTTTCCGTGAGAGAGTAGTACTTCCGGACACGTTTCCCGATGTATTCCTTTTCGGTCCTTATATGTCCGTCCGCTTCCAGTTTATGTAAAACCGGATAGAGCGCACCGAATGTAAGTTTGATCTTACCGGAGGAGAGCTCTTCCACCTTCTTGGTAATCTCATACCCGTACATTCTGCCGTTGTCGGCCAACAACTTTAACACAATCGTTCTCAAGGTACCTTTCAACAAATCGTTCGCTATCATAACGGCAAATATATAACATTATTATATATCTGACAATTATATATTTCCATTTTTTTTTCAACAAATCTTCATTTTTTCGGAAAAAACGGGTAACAATTCCAGGGCGTTTCTGATTAAACGGGTGAATCAATGCATTGAAATAACCATATAACTAATGCCACAAGCCATGAAAATGACAGAGAATAAGCGATTTGGAAGGGGATTGAAACCACTCAGCAGGGAGGAGATGAACTTCCTGATCTACATGACCAGTGATATCTGGATCACACCCGAGATCAGAAGATTTAAAAATGACCTGATCGATAGAGCAGGTAGCTGAAAGGAGAAAAAATGAACGCAGAAGATCTGAAATTGGAAGAGATACGCTGGGAAAAATCTGTCAGAGAAGAGGTCTGGAAAAAGGGTCGCCATTATGTGGATTATAGTCCGCGGGTTATAAGACTGGACAGTTTTGGCCGGATCATGATGTATTCGAAATTCGAACGGACTGATTCGAAATTTGGCTGGACCATCGATTTAATCGACCCCTTCAAAAAAACAGGTCCGATCGATCTGGAAAACCTGCAACCTGTCAATATAGGCTGTAAAGACCAATAGTTATTTATGATATGGATTAGCCCGTCGCAGGTGGAACAGGCGGTGCCAGGAAGATGGCACACCCTTCCTGCACCGCCCCTCCTGTTTTTCTCTCATTTTCCGGGTAACAATTACCTGGTTATTCTGATTAAACTATGTCTTTTATCAAAAACAACATGTCATGAAAAAAAGAGCAATGATTCAGAGCGAACTGAAAAAGAGGTTTCAGAAAGAAATCCTCCATCACAAACAGATGAACTTCCTGATGGGAGGGGATGGCGCAGGGAGCCAGCCCGGCAATGACGATCCCTGGGATCCGAATGGGTGAGCTCACCTTGAATTACTAAAGAATCTTCTCTTTCCCCTGGTGCTTTTTTTTCTAAATTGTCCGGAAAATCAGATTCAGGGGTTTGAGAACGATTCTATTTGCAGTGCTTATTATTCTCTTCTGCAGCGTAAGGCTCTGTGGCCAGGATCCCCTCTTTGCTGCCCGGCAGCATTATATCCTCCATCAGGAAGCAATGAAGCAGGGGAATTTTATGGTTGCTGAGCATCATTTACAGAAAATACTTCACTTACAAGGAACGCTTCCAGAATATAACCAGGCCCTGGTACACAATGCTCTCGGGCTGGTATATTACGAAACCAGCCGGTTTAACCTGGCATTAAGGCGTTATCTTCTGGCCGACAGTCTTTGTCCCGGTTCTGAAGCTGGTTGCCCCAGTCTGAAGATCAGCATTCATAACAACCTGGGAATCCTTTATGGTTGGATGGGAGAATATACCCTTGCCCTGAACCATTATGAACGAGCGGTACACTGGCTCGGACTCCTTCCCGAGCATGACGAGGTATATTTCAATAAACTCTCCATGCTCCAGTTCAACCGTGGTGTTCTTTCGTATTATCAGGAGAATTACGATGACGCACTTGTGCTGCTGAAGGAGAGTGAAAAGATCAAGGTATCTCATAACCATCCCTATCTGGGAAGTGTGTATTACAACCTGGCCAGGGTTTATGAAGCATTCGGCGATACGGATTCAGCCTCGGGGTACTACCGCAAAGCTATATCCCGATGGATTTTGGAATACCATCCGGATCATTACCAGCTTGCCAATATCTTCCTGGAGTTCGGGGAGCTGCAAAGAAAATCGGGAAACCGGGAGGAGGGATTTCAACTTATGCTAAGAGCGCTGGATAATTTTCTGGTAAATTATGGAACAAGGCATCCCCTTACTGCCGGTTGTTATGAAAAAATTGCCCGTTATTATCTCGATCAGTCTGATATCCCGAAAGCGCTCGAGTACATTCAACAGGCCCTTGTCTCTGTCACCAGGAATTTCGAAGGAGATGGGTTTGCCGAAAACCCCGGTCATGAAGATGGGTTGCATGATCTGACACTTCTGAAGATCCTTCAATCGAAAGTTCTGGTGCTCATGAAGTATGCTGACCAAGTGGATGAGATAAGAGAAAAAGAACTCCTCGAGAAAGCCAGCCAGACCAATCAGCTCGCCATCAGAATATTGTACAGAATACAGGAATCTTACCTGACCGGAGAGAGCCGCACCTACCTGATTGCCAGGCAGAAAAGGGTATTCGAATTAGGAATGCAGGTCCATATCCAGCTTCATGCAGTCACCGGGGATGAAGCCTACCTGGACTCCGCTTACCTGGATGCAGCAAAAGGAAAGGCCAACGAGCTGTTGCTGGAAAAAAGGTTCAAGGAGTGGTCCTACCTGGAGAGTCTGCCGGACACCATGGTCCATGGGGTTACCGACCTCAAACTCCAGGCCGATCATCTTTCACACCTGATCCAGCAGGAGAGTCAGGAAATAGAACCGGATTCAGCCAGGCTGGCAGAATGGAGAGACCAGCTCTATTTATTAAGGGATTCTTTCCGAAGTCAGATGGAACTCATCCAGGGAACCGGACACTGGCAGACTCAATTTGAATACCTCTCGCGGAATCTGTCCATGGATAAGATCCGCAGTGGATTAAAAAGGAGCGAATCGCTTGTGGAGTTCTTCATGGGTGATCCCGAATCAGAAAAACCCACAAAAATATATGCTTTTGTGGTTACTGAAGATCTCACCCATGAGTACCAATTTCCGTTGGATTCCTCCTTTGGTCATTCCATGGAAATATTGATGAAGAACCTTCATGCTTTTGACCCCGTGGGTGATTCACCGGAAAATTATCGAAGTCTGAAATCGGCACTTCACCATCTCTATGAAAATCTGTTCCAGCCTCTGGAAAGCCAGCTGGCAGGCGACAGGGTCATTATCATTCCAGACGGCCTTCTTTCCTATATACCCTTTGACGCGCTTCTCACCGAGGACCCTCCCGGACCTGTCATGAACTATGCCGGCCTGCCATATTTGATGCTTCGCTACCAAATCTCTTACGCAAATCATACAATCCTGACCCGCAGAGGAGGAACTCCATCACTTTCGTTTCCTGAAATTCTGGCCTGGGCTCCTGCATATGACACGCCTGATGCATCGAATACCTCCCCATGGATTGCACTGGAAGGAGCATCCGCTGAAGTCCGGGAAATAATGAATGTTGCCCGGGGAGAGACCTTGCACAAGAATCTGGACAAAGAGGAGGCAACCTCTATGCTACAAACCGAAAAGGTCATTCACCTGGCCATGCATGCAAAAGCATCGGAAAATCAGAGTGGTTCTCCCTTCTTTGTCCTTCGCCCCATGCCAGGAGAAGAGCAGGAGGAACGATTGTATGATTTTGAAATCCAGCATCTTTCCATCCATTCTCCGCTGGTAGTGTTGAGCGGGTGTGAAACGGCCGGAGGATTCGTGCAACAGGGAGAGGGAGTCATTAACTTATCCAGAAGTTTCCTGGAATCCGGTGCTGCTTCGGTGGTGCATGCCCTCTGGCCGGTGGAGGATACCCGCGCCATTCAGATCATGGCAGAGTTTTACAGAGGCTTGAAAAGGGGTGAGAATAAAACGGAGTCATTGCGTCGGGCAAAGCTGAAGTATCTGGCCGAAGTTTCGCCCACCTATGCACATCCCTATTATTGGGCGAATTTCCAGGTAACGGGTGATCCCGGTCCTCTGAGAATGAAATGGTGGAGATGGATGGGTGGTTTGTTGCTCCTATCTCTGCTGATCTCTTACTTCCTGATTCGCCGAAGGTCCTTCAGAAGAGATTGAGCAGTCTCCTGGTAACTTCCTTCGTATTCTGCCAGTTCTTGCAACAGCAGCGCTGCCTGGTCCAGGTCACCCTCCTGAACGCTGCACAGGCTCAAATACCAGAGGGCTTCAGGGAGGTAACGCCCCTCCTGGTCAACGACCCAGGTAAGCATCTCAGCGGCTGCTTCATTCTGTCCAAGTCCCATGTAAGAAAGGCCCGAGAAGAATCTTGATTCCAGTTGGAGGGATGGATCTCCGGAAAGGTCATTAAAAATACGCGCAGATTCAGAAAAATCCCCCTCCAGATATAGAATAATTCCTTCATTAACTAGGGAATAATTGTCTGGTGATGAACCTCGCAGCGTATATCCGGATGCATTCAGGGGTGTATAATACCGCTGGTAGATCTTTTCCGGATTTCTTCCCGGGCCCATAATCCCCAGAGTAATTACCAGGGCTGCAGTTGCAGCTATGGCTGTGGCAGATACCATCCATTTCCTGCGGAAATTCCACTTTGTGGATAATTTCCGCTTTGAATTATCCCGTTTATCACCCTCCATGGCACCCGAAGCAGGTTCCGGAATCACTTTCAGATCAACTTCCGGAGATGCATCCACGAGCATTCCGGCCAACCTCTCTGCCTCCGCCAGGTCCGGATCGTTCCTCATTTCCTCCAGCTGAACTTTGTCTTTCAGATAGCCCGTGACCCTCTCACCCCACCGGTAAGCCTGCGATAGCTCAGGATCTTCATCGATCGCTTTCTCTACAGTCCTGGATGCATCCGGATCCAGATCCCCGTATAGATAGTCCGCCAGCGCCCTGTTCGGGTCCTTATATCGATCCTTGGATCTCATAAGATTCTATCTTTTCTTCCTTTCTGATCCGTATGACATCCGGATGGGTTTCGATCATTTTCATTAAAAAGCTATGGCACAAACTCTTTCGCTTTCTGACATACCCATAACTGAGTCCAAGTTCATCAGCTATATCCTTGGGTGATATCTCACGCAGGTATCGTTCCAAAATATCCCTGCAGCTCTGATCGAGCTCGCGAAAACATTCCCAGAAAATCTCTTCCAGTAATCGCTGGTCTGATTCTTCCGTAAAATCCGGATCCGGATCCGGATTGAGCTTTCGCAGATGGTAGTTCCGGACCGCTTTCCTTTGTTCCAGCTGCTGTTCCCACTTTTTCCTGCAGAGGGCATAGACCAGTGTGCTCAATTTACAGGTGAGGGAAAACCCTGGCTGGTCGATCAGTTTTATCAGGGCAATCAGCCCTTCGCTGAATACATCCCTGGAATCTTCCGGAGTGCCCCCCATCTCCCTGACCATAAGCCGTATCGTATCCTGAAAGGTAACTTGAAGATACTTAAAAGCTGCATCTTCCCGATTCCGGATTCCGTCGATGATCTTTTGGTCGGTATGATGTTCCATTGGGGGGAGAGGTAATATCCCGGCTTTCGTTTCACAAAAATATAAAAAATTCGAAAACTGCCTAAGGATCAAGACGGATCTCTCTTAACCGGATATGCTGGTACCTCTGTGACCCACACCTTCTTTTCACTGGAAAAAATGGACGCACTTTTCAGTATTGATCATGGCTGGCTCTTTGATACACTGATTGATCGTCTTGGCACAGAAAAAAACGCTATCCTTTATACTGAACCAGGATGGGAACCGATGGAATATGTGAATGAGCTTGGGTTTCAGCTTGCACAGAAATGTCCGGATATTCATTGCCTTTACATAGATATCAAGCCGTTTTCCTGATAAATTGCCATCTGATTAAACGATTTCAGAAACATGCTCAATTACTGAGGAGATTCTATCTGGCTGTAAGAAAATAAAACAGCTGCATTTACTGCCTTCACGAAAACATCACCCCGGTTTCGTGGAACTCATTCGATATCCCGGTCCATTGTTCCGTCTCAGACGTCCCTTCCAGCTCAGGGAAAATCATCTGGCAGATCCATCCCGATCACCCGCTGGAGGGAGATTTCCTGGACAAAGCCGGGAAAGTGATCGCGGCAAACCAAAAAAGCCGTCATGCCAAAGCAGGACGGCTGTGTTTGAAGGGTGGAAGACCGGGTTCGAACCGGCGACCTCTGGAACCACAATCCAGCGCTCTAACCGACTGAGCTACATCCACCGTTTAGGCATGCAAATTTACAAAATTTTTTAATTACTCAAGAATCCCTCGGAAAAGCTGGTTGTAGCGTTCCATGACTTTCCGCTCCCCGTAGCGCTCCATGGCTTGAGAGCGGATCGCCATAGGATCAAAATCATCATATTGCTGCATCATCTGCAGCATAGCTTCTGTAAGTTGAGAAACATCCTCGGGATCGATCAGTATCCCGTTGGAAGGATCTACGATGAAGTCCGGTCCTCCGGAACGGGTGGCAATAACCGGCAGGCCTGTCGCCATGGCCTCGATCAATACAGCTCCGAACGCTTCATACCGTGTTGGAAGAACAAAACAACAGGCCCCCTGCATCTCCTTCTGCATCTGTTCCCTGGAAATCCTTCCGAGAAATATCACCCGGTCCGGGACTCCCTCCCTTTCCACCATCTCCTCCAGCTCTCTTCTCAGCGAACCTCTTCCAGCCAATCTGACCTCAAAAGTGCGTTCAGTTTTGGATGTCAGGCCCTTCACAGCCCTGATCAACAGGTCGATCCCTTTTACATGCTCCAACCGACCGGCCCAGATAAATATGAACGGATCCTGAACCCTTGATTTTTCCGGGGGAAGAAACATATCCTCCCTGATCATATTAGGGATGACCACGCTCTTTTGCTCGATCCAGGGAAACAACTCCTTTAGTCCCCGAAGCAAGCTTTCTGAGACCAATACCAGTTGGTCGCAATCACGGTAGGCCTTTTCAAAGAAGGGTAAATGGTACGATTTCACCATTTGTCTGGCCCTGGGGGTACTCCATACAAAAAAACTCCGGTGTTCCACCACCAGGTATGGGATTCCGAATTCCTCGCGGATCAGCGCTGCAGCATATCCTGCCCATGTGGCACTGTGACAGAGGATCAGGTCGGGGGATCCAAGTTTCTTCCGGTACCTTCTAAAAAGTCGAAGCGTGGAGTGGGACCAGCGACGGATATTTAACTTCTCGTTTCCCGGGACCTTGAGATAGACCGATCTGGCCACTTTCAGACCGTTTTCCTCCCCCACGCGGAATTCCCGAAGGGAAGAAAGGCCCGCCTGTACCAGTTTACGTGCTCCTACTACCCGGTTTACAAGAACCTCCGTCTGCCACCCTGTCTTGCTGATGGCTTCGCTGTGCTCTTTAAAAAAGTAGCCCCCATCTGGTGGATACCAGGAGGGCAATACTAATATTCGTTTCATTTCGCATCCAACTTTTTTCGCTCCAGGGTTACCCGGTAATACTCGTTGGGCAGAACCGGAAAATCAGCAGGTGATGCATGGTATACCTGACCTGTATAGATGGCACATTTGGTATGGGCCACATGATAAATCCGGCCAGCACGCCCATTTCCTGCACCGTCCAGAATGGCTGCCATTACTTCATACCGGACCTGATCGGGATGGAATCCGTAATCGTGCCAGACTACTATACTCCTCTCATGGACCAGGTGTTTAAATACTTTTTGGGTATCGCTTCTGACAAAATCATAATGATGATCTCCATCGATGAAGATCAGATCGAACGGATGATCCAGGGATTCATAATCATAATACCGGGAGTCTCCCCTGAGGTGTACTACATTTACCAGACCATCGGAAAACAAGCGGTGAGAAAGAATGGTTCGCTCATGCATATCCATTCTTTTCATCTCTTCATCAGTCAGATGAAGGGTGTGGCAACTGAAAGACCTTCCGGCCACTGAGGCTGCACTTTCACCGCGCCAGGTACCGATCTCAAAATAGCGGCAGTCATCGATTCCTTCTGCCAGTCCTGCCAGCAGCATCATATCGGTGGGCAGAGAACCTCCATCCAGGAAGGTCATCGGTCCAACGGTGATCTTGCTGGTATCCACCACCTGCTCCATATCAATTATCGGCAGGCCACCGGACAGGGCATACTGCTTATCCACGTATGACCTCCAGGTGTCTTCATCAGTTAGCACCCGGTTCAGGAGTGCCGGCCGGCGAAGGATCCACCATAACGCTTTCATTGCTTTGCCTGCTTTACTCATTAGCTATCTGCGATGTGAGATCTGCTCCATATGAGGGGGGGTGCTTTCTCGCCAGCCGGAGGTACCAGAAAAGGCTGTAACCGATTACCAGCGTACTGGTCAGGCTGTAGAGCCCCAGTCCAATATACACATTTTCGGTGATCACACCGGCCATCAATCCGGCAAGCCTCAGGATCAGCTTTACACTGTCGATCATGGTGGCTACCTTCTGTTTCCTGTAAAGATCAGGGATAAAAGAGAGGGGCATCACCAGGCTTACCATAAAGATCCAGGGGAGAATGATCTGGGTGTACCGGCCAGCCTCGGTCCAGTTCTCCCCGAAAATAAATCCGAATATCTGAGGGGCAAAGATCCCCATGATAAGAAACGGGACGATGAGCCACTGAATCGTCCTGCGTATGAAGAGCTTAGCTTCGGAAAGGATGGAGCTTTCCCGGTGCTGTTTCTCAACAAAACGCTGATACAATACCTGGTAGAATGCATTGGCCACCAGATTCACCGGCCGGTAAATAATCATATACCCGAATGTGTAAAGGCCTGCAGTGGCTGTGGAGAACTGGGAGCTGAGTACAAAGACCGGCAATGCGCCAGAAAGATTGTTGATCAGTCCCTGCCACATGTTATACCTGGGGAACAGGCTGTACTGGCCGGCAAGACGACGCATCTCGCCCCATCGCAACCAACCGGCTTTCATCCGGTTGATCCGGAGATGCAGAATCAGGAAGACCAGAAAACCAATCAGCTGGCCAAAAACCACACCTATGACCAAGCCCGCTGCACCCGCGATCAGCAATCCCAGCCCCAGCTTCATCAGCGAGTTTCCCAGGCTTTGTCCGATATTGGCTCCGGCAATGAGCCGGTACCGTTTCTCCCTGTTGGAAAAATTCCGAAAGGATGTGAACCATCCCACCAGCAGGGTGGATAACGGAATCAGGTACAGCCAGCTGGAAATCTCCTCGCTTCCCAGCAATCCGGCAATCACGGAATTGAACGGAACAAAGATCAATAACAGCAGTAAACTGACCGCCAGACTGATCGCAGCAGAAAGTCCCAGAAGCTGGACCCCCTCCCGGTCGCTCCTTGGCAATAATATGGCCAGTTCATACTTGGCCGTGGAAAAAATGATGGTGATATTGAGGATATTCATGTAGAGCCCGAAAATCCCGAAGTCTTCCTCGGTATAGATGCGGCTCAGTACAATATAAATAGCTACCGAGAATGCCTGGGCAAAGGTAGTGCCGGAGATCAGTGTGGCCACGTTCCTGAAGAACTCGCTCTGCCAGATATTTCGGAGGGCCCCTCGCATGATCAAAAGTAAGAAATCTACTGTAAAAGTGTCAGGCTTTTTCCCCGGCTATTGCATGGCATGCCTTTTGAAACAATCTGTATCCACAAATGATATATATTTAACCCAAATTTCGAGGAGATGAGAGCGATGAGATCATCCAACCCTGTCATGGCAGGGAGGATATTCGAGAGAGCCGGTGCTGTAAAAAGTGGGACTGCCGCCGGAACCAGTGTAATGACCATAAACGGAACCCTGACTAAGATTGGGCTGATGCTTCTGCTGGTCATTGGCGGTGCTGCCTATACATGGAACATGGTCATGGGGAACAATCCCGGCAATGCCGGAACCATGGCGCTTGTGGGGGCTATCGGAGGCTTCATCACGGCTATGATCACTGTTTTCCGTCCCCAGGCCTCTCCGGTTTCGGCGCCGATTTATGCCATTTTGGAGGGACTCTTCCTGGGTTCCATCAGTGCCATTATCAATCAGCAATATCCCGGAGTGGCGTTCCAGGCAGTGCTGCTTACCATAGGAACACTTTTCACCATGCTTTTCCTGTATCGTTCGGGAAGGATCAGGGCCACTCCACGGTTCAGGCGGGGAGTCATGATGGCCACAGGTGCAGTCTTCTTTGCATACCTGATCAGTTTCATTATGAGTCTTTTCGGCATGCCGGTGGGCTTCATGCACTCGGCCGGCCCCCTGGGCATCCTGATTAATCTGGCAGTCATTGTGGTGGCAGCATTGAACCTGATCATGGATTTCGATTTCATTGAAAAGGGATCGCAGATGGGCGCCCCCAAGTTCATGGAGTGGTATGGGGCTTTCGGCCTGATGGTGACCCTGATCTGGCTCTATATTGAGTTTCTGAGACTGTTGTCAAGATTCGCAGGAAGAAACTAATAGTGGGAAGTCGGGAAGTCGGGAAGTCGGGAAGTCGGGAAGTCGGGAAGTCGGGAAGTCGGGAAGT
>CAZRZY010000068.1:12871-25954 GCA_964604655.1 uncultured Bacteroides sp.
GGGAAGTCGGGAAGTCGGGAAGTCGGGAAGTCGGGAAGTCGGGAAGTCGGGAAGTCAAGAAGTCGGGAAATCGGGAAGTCGGGAAGTCGGGAAGTCAGGAAGGTCTATGGTATAATCTGAAGAACGTGACAGCACTGGAAAGATACTTTGAGCCCTTCCGAAGGGAAATCATCGGGATCGATGCCTCTTTCGAATCACCCTATGGCAATCAGCGGATCATTTACGCCGACTGGATCGCCAGCGGAAGACTTTACCGGCCCATCGAGGAGAAGTTGCTGTCTCAATTCGGACCGTTTGTTGCCAATACCCATACGGAAACCACTCATACCGGTACACTGATGACCAAAGCGTACCATGAATCACACCGCCGGATCAAGCGGCTGGTCAATGCGGGTCCCAATGATGTGATCATTACCGCCGGGCACGGGATGACATCGGTGATTAACAAGCTGATGCGCATTCTGAGTCTGAAAGGATGTGGCGGAGCGGACCGTGATTGTGTCAAGAATAAAGACAGACCGGTGGTGTTCCTTACCCATATGGAGCATCACTCCAATCATACTTCCTGGTTTGAGACCATCGCCGATGTGGTAATGGTTGAACCGGATGATGACCTCCAGGTGAATCTGGCCGACCTGGAGGAAAAGTTGGAGATCTATAAGGACCGCAAGTTCAAGATCGGATCATTCACTGCCTGCTCCAATGTAACCGGAGTTCGGACTCCCTACCACCTGATGGCCAGGTTAATGCACCAATATGGTGGGCTGGTGTTCATCGATTTCGCTGCCAGTGCACCCTATGTGAAAATCAACATGCATCCCCGTGATCCCATGGAGAAACTGGACGCTATCGTCTTTTCTCCGCACAAGTTCCTTGGCGGTCCCGGATCCTCCGGAGTCCTGATTTTCGATAAGGCCATGTATAAGGCAGAGGTGCCGGACAACCCCGGAGGTGGAACAGTGGATTGGACCAATCCCTGGGGAAAGTATAAATATGTGGATGATATCGAGGTGAGGGAAGACGGTGGGACCCCTGGATTCCTTCAGTCTATCAAAGCCGCCCTGGCCCTTGAATTAAAGGAGCAGATGGGGGTGGAAAAGATCCTGCAACGCGAGGAGGAAATGCTGGAAATTACCCTGCCGGGACTGCGTTCCATCCGTGGGATCGAGATCCTGGCCAACCATATAGATGACCGCCTGGGGGTTATCTCCTTCTACCATCCTGAAATCCACTTCAATCTGTTCGTGAAACTCCTGAATGACCGCTTTGGGATACAGACCCGCGGCGGATGTGCCTGTGCCGGAACCTACGGACACTACCTGTTGGAGGTTTCTTACGATCAATCCAGGGAGATTACCGACAAAATCAATCATGGCGACCTTTCCGAAAAACCCGGATGGGTAAGGTGGTCGCTCCATCCCACCATGACCAACCAAGAGGTGGAGACCATTCTTCATGCGGTAAAGGAGATCTCTTTGCACCATAAAGACTGGGCCCGGGACTACGTTCATATCCGTAAAAAGAATGAATTCATGCATCGTAAGCTGATGGATGCCCAGCCCGAAGATAAAATGATCAATCAATGGTTCGTGCTATAAAATGATCCGCATTCAGCCGGTACCTTTTACAGAGTGACAGGCAACGCTGCTGGCGTGATCCCCCGGCTCGAATTCGCCGGAATTATTTGATCTTCCGACAAACATTATTAACTTTGCCCACCCTTTTGAAAAAAGAGTGGATTGATCAAAAAAATAATCAAAGAGCGATGAAAAAAGATATCCATCCGAAGAATTACAGGCTTGTGGCTTTTCGCGACATGTCCAACGGATTTACGTTCGTCACCAAGTCAGCGGCCTCTTCCAAAGAAACAGTGAAGTTGGAAGACGGTAATGAGTACCCGCTCATCAAACTGGAGATCTCCAGCACCTCGCATCCTTACTACACCGGTAAGATGAAACTGGTAGACACCGCCGGTCGCGTGGACAAATTCATGAACCGCTACAAGACGCACCTGGACAAGAAAAAGAAATAGGAAATAACAAAGATCTTTTCAACGAAAGGGTTTTCCGAAAGGGAAACCCTTTTTTTATATTTTTAAAGAAAAAAATGCAGCTCATTCTCTTCGATGACCACAGCTGGAATAACCTGCTTCCGCTAACCTTTACACGGCCTGTTTCTGCCATTCGGGTGGGCATTCTGACCATCGAAGAAAAATGGAAAAAACGGTTCGGTCAGTCTTCATCAGCAATGACCCGGGAGTATCTTGCTGAAAAATATCCCGTAGAGCCCGGAGAGGATAATCTGCTGGTCAACGCCTCCCTGCTGCCCGATCAACGGGTGGTGGAAGCGATCGGTTCCCTGAAGAGAGGGGAGTCACTGACCCGGGACGGGAAACTGGTTGCTGCCAGGACCGGGGCCGAGGAGCTGGAGCAATGGACCGGCAGGAATTCCGGCCCATCATCCTGGATAGACCGTGCTACCCTGTTAGAAGGTGAAATAAGCTGGATCGATTATCCCTGGAAGATCTTTGCGCTCAATGGGCAGGAGATTACTGCCGATTTGAAGCTGATCACAGCAAAACGGGAAAGTGCGGAACTGGACGGGAGTGTCAGGGTGATGGGCGAAGGTGAGGTTTTCGTTGAGCCCGGGTTCTCAGGAGGAGCCTTTACTCTGAATACTGCCAACGGTCCCGTATACCTTGGAAATAACAGTGAGGTCATGGAAGGGAGTCTGATTCGGGGGCCATTTGCCCTGGGTGAAGGATCGACGGTAAAAATGGCTGCCAAGATTTACGGTCCCACCACCATCGGGCCCTTTTGCAAGGTGGGTGGGGAGATAAACAATTCGGTCATCCAGGCATTCTCCAATAAAACCCATGACGGTTTCCTCGGAAATGCCGTCCTGGGGGAATGGTGCAATCTGGGTGCCGATACCAACAATTCCAATTTGAAGAATAATTATGCGGAAGCCAAACTCTGGAACTATCCGGAGAAAAAGTTCATTACAACTGGAAGGCAATTCTGCGGGCTGATCATGGGTGACCACTCAAAGAGCGGTATCAATACCATGTTTAATACAGCAACCCTGGTAGGAGTGTCAGCCAATATATTCGGACCCGGTTTTCCCCACACCTTCATCCCCTCTTTCAGCTGGGGAGGAGCAGGTGGATTCAGTACCTACCGGCTCGACAAGGCCATGGAGACAGCTGAACTGATCATGGAACGCCGGGGCATCGAACTGACCGAGTCCGACCGGCGTATCCTGGTGCACATTTTTGAATCTACTGCTGAATTCAGGGCCAGTTTTTCCTGAAATAAACAGGCCCGTTCCTCGCTGAGATTTCTCACTTCGTTCCGAAATTGCAGGCTTGGGGAACAGCCCTGTATATTTACTTTTTATTGGGTTATTGGGCCAGTAGCTCGTCGAAATCCTCCGAGAGCCTCACCTCCTTCTCCCAGTCGTATAGGGTCAGCCCCCTCAGGTTGTAGTAATAGTCCCAGTAGTTTCTCAACGCCTGCACATATCCCCGCCGGGCCACATCTTTCTCCTCCAGGGCTACATTCAGGTCCAGTACATCGATCTTTCCGATCAGGAACCGCTGCTTGGTCACCTCGTAGCGCAAGTCAGCTATGGTATCGGCCTTGGAAGCTATCGCCACCTGATCGTCCTGCAGATTGAACTGCATCACCTGCAGGAATACATTCTCATTGAATTCGATCTCGGACTGCCTCACATCGGTCCTGATCACCTCCTGGGCAGACTGGGCCATGCGGTACTGGCCTCTTCCCAAACCCCAGTCAAGAATGGGGACCTGGAGCCCCACTTCAACCCGCTGCTGATTGAGGGGATTCTGGTATGCCTGGTTCAACTGCTCGGAGACCTGGCTCAGACCGAACTGGGCAAACAGATCCGCCTGGAGCCCCTTCTGGGATTTCGCCTGGGCCACCTGCTGCTCGGCTTCAAGCAATTGTCGTTGCAAACTGAGAAGTTCCGGGTTATTGCTCTTCGCCTCGGCAAGCGCCCTGCTGTACTCCATCTCCATTGCAGGGATCTCTCTGGGAAGGATCAGTTCGATGCTGACCCGCTCGTTAAACCCCAGGAATGAGCGCAACCTCGACTTCCGCAATTCCAGGTCAATGGTCGCCTCATTCAGAGCAGTTCCCGAATTGAGGAAGCTAAGCTCCATCTGCAGGAGTTCATTTTCTGCAATGGTACCCAGCTGATATCTTCCCTGAGCGATCTGGTAAAGCGTATCGGTGTTGGCAAAGTTCTTCTGGGCGATCTCCAGATTGATCTGGGCCAGGATCAGGTCGAAGAACCGCTCCACTGCAAACCTGCTGACACGCTCCAAAGCATTGATATAGTCCAGCTTGGCCTCTTCGTATTTCATCGGTTCTATCCTCCGGTCCCATTTGAACTCATTGTAACCGTTCAATGGCTGAACCAGTCCAATGGAAACCGGGTAAGCCAGGAAGGAAGTCGGTGGCTCCTGCCCGAAATTATCATTGCGCTGAAGCTCCGAAGAAGCGAATATCCGGCCCCCCGTAAACCCGATGTTCTGACTTAGCTGAAGATCGAGGGAGGTTCGCATGTTGGAGCGAGTGACGAACTTCTCCGAACCATCAGGTTGTGTGACACTCTCAATGGTGTTATTGAGCGAAGGAACCGTGGCTTCCAGGGAAAGCCCGGGCCTGAACCTGGCTTTGTGGGTGCGGAATTCCCAGTAGCTGTTCCGGAACCGGTGCCTCGACATCAGGGCCATCAGTGACTGTTCCTTCGCGGTCTCAATCACCTCCTGTAATGTCAATAATTTCAGCTCGGTCTCCTGCCGTCCCTGAGCATTCACCTGGATTGCCAGGATCACGGCAAGCCATAAGAGTGTATAGCGTAGCATGTTATTCATACCTTAATGATTCGATGGGGTCCCTTTCCGAGGCCCTTTTGGCCGGGGAGTATCCGAAGATCACCCCCACCGATGCAGAAACAACAAATGAGATAATCACGCTGATGGGTGTCACAACGGTGAGAATCCCGGCAAATTCGGTGATCAGATAAGAGGCTACAATCCCTATAATAACCCCGATTAATCCGCCTGTGACGCTGATCAGCACCGCTTCGGCAAGGAACTGGACCACTATATCCATCTTCCGGGCTCCTATAGCCAGCCGGGTACCGATCTCCTTGATGCGTTCCATGACCGAAGCGAACATAATATTCATGATTCCGATGCCACCAACCAGCAGCGATATGCTGGCTATGGCACCCAGAACAATATTAAAGATGTCCTTGGTGCGTTGCTCCTGTTTTAGCAGCAGCTCCGGTACGGTGATCTCAAAATCCTTGACATTCTCGTGCCTTCGCATCATTAACCGGGCCAGCAATTCGGTGGAGGGGGAAAGCTCCGAAGATTCATTCACCTGAACAATCACCCGGTCCAGCTGGTGGTAATTACTCGAAACATTCTGGGAAGGATTGGGACTCGCTCCAAAGAAAAAGAACCGCCTGCCTCCCGATCCCTCATTCTGGATGCGGGAGGCAACCAGTGCCCGGTTCTGGTAGCGAAGTAACATAGTTTTCACCGGAATGTAGATGTTGTCGTTCATCACGTTCACTCCCAGATTTTCAAAGCGGGTAAGGGTCACATCGGTCTTTTCGATCACCCCGACGACCCTCAACCAGACCTGGTCGAACTTGATGTACTTCCCGATGGGATCCTCGGTACTGAAGAAACGGTTTTTGATATTGTCGCCGATGATACAAACAGGAATTCCATTCTCCTCCTGGTAATCGTTGAAAAATAGCCCTTCCTGCAATTGAAGGTTGAAGATATCAAAATACTCGTTGGTCACCCCCAGTAACTTTGCTGTAGCTCGCTTCCCTCCCCTGATCACAAAACTATTCAGGACGATCTCGGGCGAAACCCGGTTCACAGTTGGAACCACCACTCTGATGGCCTCCAGATCATCGAGATGAAGCCCTGGGGAAAACTTTTTCTTCTGCTTGTTCTCCCCATTCTCCTCAGTCTCCTCTCCCTCAGGTTCCACAATGGGTGTGATCATAATATTATTGACCCCCACCATCTTGATCTGTTCCAGTATCTCCTGCTGTGCACCCCTTCCAATGGCCAGCATGGTGATCACCGCTGCCACACCAAAAATGATCCCGAGAGCGGTCAGTATACTGCGTAACTGATTTGCCAGGATCGATTCGATGGCAATCACTATGTCATGTAAGTATCTAGTCATACCTCTTACTAAAGATCAGCCGGTGGTGGAGGAAGAAGTTTCAGTTTGCGTTCCGGACGGAGGCTCGGTTTGCGTTCCGGATGGAGGCTCGGTTTGCGTTCCGGATGGAGGCTCGCCCTGACTGCCCTGCGGTCTCTCACCAGGCCGGAACTCTCTTCCTGCGGGTCTGCGGCCGCGGGGGCGCTGACGCTGCTCCTCCTGCTCTTTCAACTCCTCTTCCCTTCTTTTCTTGATCTCTTCGATCAGCGCCAGTCCGGCGTAGTCAAACGATTCGGGGTCTTCCGGCACGGAGAGGTAGAGCCGGTCGTCCCGGTTCAGCCCTTTCTCCACAACGATGTGGTTCTCATTAGACTGTCCCAGAATAACGATCTGCCTCTTCCCGTCGATTGTGTAGACAAAAGTGACACTGTCGTTGGCCTGGGCAGCCTCCAGGGGAATGTAGAGAACGCCGTCGAGCACCTGGGTAATGATCTCGTTGCTGGTGGTCATGGAGGGACGCAGAATTTCATCGCTCTCCTTCAGTTCAATCTTTACCTCAAATACCTTGGCATCGGTGTTGGAAAGTTGCTGGCCAATATTGGCCACGGAGGTCACCTCACCGGTATATTCCTTCTCCGGAAAAGCATCGACGCCTACCCTGACAGGCTGACCGGCCCTGATCTTGCTGATGTCGATCTCATTCACATAGGTCAGGGAGATCATGGTGGACATATCGGGAAGGGTGGCCACGGCCAGATCCCAGGGATTGATCTCTGTTCCGGCAGTACGCTTGCTGCCATCCCAGTCGCGCTTGTAAATGACCATCCCGGATGCGGGGGCCTTGATATCAAATTGGTTAAGGACCGCTTCCATCTCCACTTTTCTGCGCCTTTCCCTTTCCAGGTTGATCTCGGCTTCCCGCATTTCAGCCCTGGCCTGCCTGACCCTCAGGGAATAGTTTTCCCTGGCCTGATTATAGGCCCTGGTCGCCTTTTCCAGATCAATTTCCGCCTGGCGTATGGTGGCCGGAGGCTCGAATTTCGACTGTTCCAGGGCGATCTCCGCCTCCTCCATGGCAAATTCCAGGTTAATCAATTGATCTCTCAGCTCCCTGAGCTGCATGGTGGTGTCCAGCCTGGTCCTCATGTATTCCGATTCTTGCTGTTCCAGGTTGTCCATGATATCTTTAAGGGTGTTGTCGGCCTCCGAACGGTCCAGGGTGGCCACCCAGTCTCCCGAATCTACCACCGTCCCCTCAGGGATCAATTCCTGGATCTGAATGCCCCGCAGTCTCAGGTTTCGGCTGCGAAGTTGGGAAGGGCCCTGTATCTCGGTCTCCCTGATCGCCTGCAGCTCACCGGTAACCATCACTGCGATCTCAAAATCTCCCAGCTCGACGACTGTCTCAAGGACCACCGCTTTTTCCTTCCCCGAAAGCACGGAGTAAATGATCAAAGCGCCGACCAGCACTACCGGAATCAGTATCGCAATTAACGTTCTTCTCTTCATCTCAATTTCGAATTATGAAATAATCTGTTCAATTGTCTTTTTAGCCCGATCGGCCAGTTGTTGCGCTTCATCTGAAGTACGGGCTTCAGCGTAGAGCCGGATGATCGGTTCTGTATTGGATTTACGCAGGTGAATCCACCCTTCCGGCATATCCACCTTCACCCCGTCCACCGTATTGACCTCAAATGAACTGTGCTCCCGTTCAAAGTCAAGCAGCAGCCGGTCGGCATCGGTGCTCTCAGGCAACTCCACTTTATTCTTGGAGATGGAATACTCCGGATATTTCTTCCGCAGTTCACTGCATGAAAGCCCGCTTTCTGCCAGGTGAGTCAGGAAAAGTGCGATACCAACAAGCGCATCCCTACCATAATGAAGCGCCGGATAGATTACTCCTCCATTGCCTTCGCCTCCGATGACGCACTGGTGGCTTTTCATCGTTTCCACCACATTGACCTCCCCGACGGCGGAGGGGAAATAGGTGGCCCCATACTGTTCGGTCACATCCCTCAGCGCCCTGGTGGAGGAAAGATTGGATGCAGTATTCCCCGGGGTTTTCGATAACACGTAATCGGCAACAGCCACCAGTGTATACTCTTCCCCGAACATCGATCCGTCTTCACATACAATCGCCAGGCGGTCCACATCGGGATCCACCACAAATCCCACATGGGCCTTCTCCCTGGTCATGGTTTCGGAGATAGTGGTCAGGTGTTCCGGCAATGGCTCCGGATTGTGCGGGAAATCGCCGGTCGGTTCTCCGTAAAGCTCTATCACCTCATCCACCCCAAGCGCTTTTAACAGCTTTGGCAGAATGATTCCTCCTACTGAATTTACACTATCAATTACCACGCGGAATCCTTTTGATTTTATTTGATCGGTATCGACCAGTTCAAGACTGATGACTCGATCGATATGTTTGACATCCATTCCCCCGACAGGTTTAACCACCCCCAAACTTTTCACATCTGCATAGGAGTATTCATTGGCCCTGGCCTTTTCCAGGATCGATGCTCCATCTTTTGCGGAAAGAAACTCACCCTGGCTGTTCAGCAACTTCAGCGCATTCCACTGTGCCGGATTGTGACTGGCAGTCAGTATTATTCCCCCATCTGCTCCAAGTTCTTTCACAGTCATTTCCACCGTGGGAGTAGTCGCGAGCCCCAGTTGATGAACATGAACCCCCATGGCTACCATGGTGGAACTGACCAACTGTTCCACCATGGGTCCCGATATCCTGGCATCCCTTCCCAGTACCACTGAAGGAGCGGTCTTTCCTGAGTCAGAGATCAACCAGTCGGCATAGGCCGATGCGAATTGTACAGTATCTATGGGCGTAAGCCCTTCCCCGGGTACCCCTCCTATGGTTCCCCGGATGCCGGATATGGAAATAACTAGACTCATTTTTGCAGTTGTGTTATGATGAATTGCCTGATTTTTAAACCGGTACCAAAGATAAAACTATTATCTCAAGTTTCTTAGGCAAGAAGCTGTATCTTTGTATTTCTTCAATGAAACTAAAAATATTAAGCGGATGAAACATCATATTTCCGGATGGTGAAGAAAGACCGGATTGCACCTGTGACGAATCAGGATCAGATTCGCCTCAACAAATATATTGCTGCCTCCGGGGTCTGTTCCCGCCGCGAAGCAGACAAGCTGATCTCGGCCGGCCTGGTTTCGGTAAACGGAAAGACGATCACCACCCTCGGTACCAAGGTTTCCCCCGCAGACGATGTACGATATAACGGTGAGCGGATCCGAAATGAGCGCAAGGTCTACCTGGTGCTTAATAAACCCAAGGATTTTGTGACCACCACAGAGGATCCGCGGGAGAGAAAAACCGTCATGCTGCTGGTAAAAAATGCCTGTCCCGAAAGGATCTACCCGGTGGGGCGGCTCGACAGGAACACCACGGGCATCCTAATGTTCACCAATGACGGGGAGATGGCGAAAAAACTGACCCATCCGGGATATAATAAGAAAAAGATCTATCACATTTTTCTTGATAAAGCCTTCGCGGCAGGGGATATGAAAAAGCTGGCGGCGGGGATCGAACTGGACGATGGCTTCATTCAACCCGACGCCATCAGTTATACCAGCAAAGAGAACAAGCGAGAGCTGGGGCTGGAAATTCATTCCGGAAGGAACAGAGTGGTTAGAAGAATGTTTGAAGCACTTGGCTACCGGGTTATGAAACTGGACAGGGTCTATTTTGCCGGTCTCACCAAGAAAAATCTTCCCCGTGGAAAGTGGCGGCTCCTGACGGAAAAAGAGATACGCATGCTTCGAACTAATGCGTATGAATGATATGGCACACCGGGCTGGTTATGTGAATATTATAGGTAAACCCAATGTGGGGAAATCGACCCTGATGAATGAACTGGTCGGGGAAAAACTCTCTATTATCACTTCCAAGGCTCAGACCACTCGCCACCGGATTCACGGAATATTGAACCACCCCGAATACCAGATTATATTTACGGACACTCCCGGCATCCTGGATCCTGCATACAAGCTCCAGGAATCGATGCTGAAGGCTGCCCGCTCGGCGCTGGTCGATGCCGATATCCTGATCTATATGACCGAAGCGGGTGAAAAACCCGACCCGGAAGATCCATTTATCAGGAAACTGTCTGGCAGTAAGGTGCCTGTTTTGTTGCTGATCAATAAAATTGACCTCAGCAATCAGGAGCAAGTGGAGTCCAGGGTGGAGGCATGGAACAGCCTATTGCCCCAGGCAGAAAAGATTCCCATCAGCGCCCTGGCAAAATTCAATGTCGATATGGTGTTCCAGCGGATTCTTCACTACCTCCCTGAATCTCCGCCCTATTACTCAAAGGATGCACTGACCGATAAATCAGAAAGGTTTTTTGCCGGAGAGATGATACGGGAGAAAATTCTTCAGGCATACAGGCAGGAGATCCCTTATGCTGTGGAAGTAGAGATCGAATCGTTTAAGGAAACAGCCGAATTGATCAGGATCAGTGCGGTGATATTCGTGGAAAGGGAAGGTCAGAAGGGGATTTTGATTGGCAGGGAGGGAAAAGCTCTGAAGAAGGTGGGGACAGAGGCCAGGCGGGAAATGGAGGATTTCTTCCGGTCGAAGGTCTTCCTTGAACTGCGTGTCAAGGTGAAGAAGGATTGGAGGAACAGCGAATATCAGATTAAAAAGTTCGGATACCGTTAAAGAGTGAGCATATGGGCCATATTGCAGCCATCGTCGGTAGACCCAATGTGGGTAAATCCACCTTCTTTAACCGGATGACCGAAAGCCGGCAGGCGATCGTGGATGAAGTGAGCGGAGTAACCAGGGACCGGCATTATGGCAAGGTACACTGGAACGGGCAGGAATTCAGCATTATCGACACCGGCGGATATGTGACCAACTCCGATGATATTTTCGAGGAAGAGATCCGAAAACAGGTGGACCTGGCAATCGAAGAGGCGGATGTGGTGGTTTTTTTGGTCGACGTAACTGCCGGGATCACCGATCTGGATCAAACCATTGCCGGAATTCTCAGGAAAATACAAAAACCGGTGATGTTAGTGGTCAATAAGGTGGACAATAATCAGCGGTTATACGACGCTTCGGAATTCTTCAGTCTGGGGCTGGGGGACTATTTTGCTGTCTCCTCCATCAACGGTAGCGGTACCGGGGACCTGCTGGACCGTCTGACCTCTATATTCACTGGAAAAACGGAGGAAGAACCGGAGGAGGAGCTCCCACGGCTGGCGGTAGTGGGCCGGCCAAATGTGGGGAAATCATCTCTGATCAATGCTTTTATCGGAGAGGAGCGGAATATAGTTACCCCCATCTCAGGGACAACCCGGGATACGATCCATACCCGCTACCGGAAATACAACCACGACTTCTACCTGATCGATACTGCAGGACTTCGCAAAAAAGGCAAGGTGCGGGAAGACCTGGAATTCTACTCCGTGATGCGCTCGGTCAGGGCCATCGAACACTCCGATGTTTGTTTATTGATGCTCGATGCCACTATTGGAATCGAAGGCCAGGATGTGAATATCTTCCACCTGATCGAACGGAACCATAAAGGGGTAGTGGTGCTGGTCAATAAATGGGACCTGGTGGAAAAAGAGACGGCATCTATGAAGAAACATGAGGAAACGATCCGTCAAAGACTGGAACCGTTCTCCGATGTCCCTGTCCTGTTCATTTCGGCACTGACCAAACAACGGATCAACAAGGCCCTGGAGATAGCTGTTCTGGTTTATAAAAACCGGACCCGGCGGATCCCTACCTCCAGGCTGAACGAAGTGATGCTGAAAGCCATCGAAATACATCACCCCCCTGCTGTGAAAGGAAAGCATATACGTATAAAATATGTGACCCAGCTCCCCACCCATGCTCCTGCTTTTGCCTTTTACTGCAACCTTCCCCAATATGTGCGGGATCCTTACAAAAGATACCTGGAGAATCAGATACGTAAAAATTTCGATTTCACCGGCGTGCCCATCCGAATCTTTATGAGGAAAAAATAACTATTTGGGCAAGATTTTTGTTACAGAATTCAGGATATTTGTGTGGTATATATTCGGAGGTAGTGAAAAATCACATGAGAGTATTTCGGAACATTTCTATTTCCATCCTTTCCGCCATCCTTCTGCTGGTCTCATGCGAAGAGATCCAGCCGGAGTTTCCGGATGAACCGGTTATTGACTATCAGGGATTCAGTCTTTTTATCACCGTAGATCAGCTGAACAATAAAACTCTGGTGGGACAGCTCTCCTTTAGGTTTACAGACGGCGACGGAAATGTGGGACTTCCTCCCCTGCCCGACACCTCAGGACTGAATCTTCCCGATACATTAAAATATAACTTCTTCCTTCAGTTATACGACCTGCAGGGTTTTGATTATGTGCAGATTCCTGAAGAGGACGGCGGAGTGTTGAAGTATCGGATCCCTGTCCTGGACAAACAACCCCTCAGCGGGACCCTCGATCTGGAGATTTACTACCCGGTGATTCTGTACGATACGATCTTCTACACTTTCTACATCATGGACCAGGATTACAACCGGAGCAATATTGATTCCACCGAAGTGATCGTGCTTTCCGGAATCGACCTGGAAGAAACCTAGAGATATACAGTGTCATGGGTATGTCTGTTCGTCTCGAAATTCGTATTCACGATTTATAAGTTCCTCACAGACGTACCCATAACCCATTATCGGAGGAAGGAGAGGGCCTGCGCAGAGACGTACCCATAACCCAATATCGGAGGAAGGAGAAGGCCTGCGCAGAGACGCACCCATAACCCATTATTAGAGGAAGGAGAAGGCCTGCGCAGAGACGCACCTATGACCCATTATCGGAGCAAGGAGAA
>CAZRZY010000069.1:0-25520 GCA_964604655.1 uncultured Bacteroides sp.
TACCATCAGGTTTTCGATAATGGTGCTGGGATAAAGATCCATCTGCACAGTGTTCCTCTCCGGATCAAGAGCCGGGATTTGAATACCGTTCAACGTAGTGGTACTGTACCGGTCACTGAGCCCCCGTACATAAACGTATTTACCTCCTACCACAGAAATGCCTGTTACCCTTTTTAGTGCCGAGGCAGCATCGCTGTCCCCCAACCGGGAGATCTGTTGGGAGGAGATCCCGTCCAGTACCGACGGCATTTTCCTTTTCATCACCAAAACCGCGGCTTCCGTCTGTTCTCGCTTTCGTGCGGTGACCACCACCTCCTGAATATCCTGGGTAGAAAGATTCAGATTGGCGTTTAATATCACCACTTTACCGGCAGGCACCTGCACATCCTCAAAAACCTGAGTTTCATAAGAGACGTAGGAGGCCGTTACACTGACCACTCCCGGATCTAAATCTTCAAGGGAAAAATTCCCGTCGAAATCGGTGATCGTTCCTTTGGTGGTGCCGGTCAGGAATACATTGGCACCGATCAGCGGTTCTCCATTTGAGGCATCCAGGATCTTTCCTCTGATGGTTCCGGTGGCTGCTGCCGGCTCATCATTCGTATTATCCAAAGCAATCAGTTTCGATTCCTGATAAGCCTGCCCCCACACTTCTGCCATACAAAAAACAATGGTCAGAATAATCGATATCTTTCTCATTTAATTAATATTTTCAAGCACACTCTAATTGCTGTTGCAAAGTAAGCCAGGGTGTGTGACTAAAACATTACCCCTGTATTATCTCAATATTAATTATTGGCATCTTTTAACGTTTTCTTAATGTACAGAAGCCGATAGGGTTCAAATTCCAATTCATCATTAAACAACTCTTTATTAACCGTTTACATTCAATTATCCGTTGGATTACACGCCAGGAACTAACCCGATCAGATGACTCGGAGCGATCTTTTTTAACTTTTATTTAATATTAAGGTAACCTGGAGCCGAATTGAACATTCGATGATTGAGTTTGTTTTGAATTTTTGAAACCTAATCAGGCCTTCCAATGACCGATCCCAGAAACAGACAATACACGAATGGAGAAATCACCGTTTTCTGGATTCCCTCTAAGTGTATTCATGCAACCACCTGCTTCCGTGAGTTAATTGAAGTATTCAATCCCGGACGCAGACCCTGGATCAATATGGAGGGAGCTCCTACCAGAAGGATTATCGAAGTGGTCAATAAGTGTCCTACGCAGGCAATTATCTGGAAATATAATAAGGATCTGACGGAGGAGGAAAAGGCTGCACAAAGAGATTTTACCAAAGAAGAGGTGACTCCGGAAACTGTTGCGGAAAACTTGAAAAGGCAAACCGGCGATACAGCGGAATCAGAACAGAAAACCAGGGTTAAACCTACCAGTATCCGTATGATGAAGGACGGTCCCATCGTAGTGGAAGGCCAGTTTCGAATTATTGATGCTGACAACAGTGAATTGAAGCCTACCATGATGACCTCTTTTTGCCGTTGCGGAAATTCAGGGAGCATGCCTTACTGCGATGGCACCCACAGAAAAATAAGATTTACAGAATAATGGAAGAAAAAGCCCTTTTCAAAGTTTTTGCCGGAGGCCCCCTGGAAGTAACAGGAAACTTCCGGCTTGTTAATTCCGCAGGAAGGATCGTCGAAACGGAAGAGACGGTGTATTTATGCCGATGCGGAGGTTCTTCCAATAAGCCGTTCTGCGACGGAACTCATAAAAAAACCGGATTCGCCAGGTAGAGCAGGTTGATCTTCTACCTCATGCAATAATCTCTTACCTTTGTGGAATGTCGGCCATCCAGCTATACTCTGAAATCGGTAAGCTCGAGGGGGTCCTGCTGCACCCTCCAGGTCCGGAGGTGGAGAACATGACCCCGAAAAATGCGGAGAGAGCGTTATACAGTGACATTCTGAATCTTGCAGTGGCCAGAAGGGAGTATAACCAACTGGAATGTGTGCTGCAGAAGCTTGCTCCAACATACCGGATCACGGATCTTATGAAGGATATACTCAGGTCCGGCGAGATCAGGGAAAAACTGGTCAAAAAGGTCTGCTACAGGGAGCGGCATCCCGATCTGATCGATACACTATTGGAGCTTAACGAACGACAATTGGCCAAACAACTGGTTCAGGGAGTTCCGTTGGAGAGAAATACACTGACCGGCTATCTGTGCGATGAGAACTTTTCGTTAAGACCCCTTCATAATTTCTTCTTTACCAGAGATGCTTCAGTGGCTATAGGGGAGCGGGTCCTTATCTCCAATATGGCCAACCGGATCAGGGACCGAGAGACTCTGATCATGCAGGCAATATTCGATTATCATCCAAAGTTCAGAGTCCAGACTATCATTGATGACGGTGAAACAACATTCAGAAAAGACTCCTCTTTTGAAGGGGGTGATCTTTTAATTGCTTCACCGGAGATCACCCTGGTGGGTCTTGGCTCCCGCACCACCTCCAGGGGAATCGATTTTATTGTCAGGATGTGTGCTGAACACCGCGAGAAGCATCATCTTTTAATCCAGGAACTTCCTTCGTCTCCTGAATCCTTTATCCACCTGGACATGGTTTTTACCCTTCTGGACCGGGATTCATGTATGATATATGAGCCGTTGATCCTGAAATCCAATAAATACCAGACCATTCAGATCGATCTTGAAAACGGGAAGGTAACCTCCATTCGGAACGTGGAAAATCTACTTGTGGCGCTGAGAGCCCTTGGAATGGAAATGAAACCCTCCTTCTGCGGCGGAAAAAAGGATCCGGTAATCCAGGAGAGAGAACAATGGCATAGCGGTGCTAATTTTTTTGCAGTGGGTCCGGGGAAGCTGATCGGCTACAACCGCAATGTAAACACCCTGGAAGATCTTCATCAATCGGGCTATGAAATCATCCGGTCAAAAGAGATGCTGGAAGGCACAATCGATTTGGAACGCATAGAAAAATATGTAATCACCATCGACGGTGCCGAGCTCTCCAGGGGCGGCGGCGGGGTTCGTTGTATGACCATGCCATTCAGACGGAGAATGCTGAATGGAGAGAACTGAAAGGGTATTTTAATTTTATGCGGATGAAACTATTTACCTGGTGCACTTTCTTGCTTTTGCTGGCAATAGCATCTGAATTGAGCGCCCAGCAGAATTTTGCGAGCATCTCTTTTGGCGTCTCAATCCCACAGGATCCATACCGCTCCGTGGAAAAACTTTCGGCCAGCGGATATGCAAGGACCGGAGGAGCCATAAAATTTGATGCAGCCTATTTTCCAGTCTCGTATTTTGGTATTGGAGGATCTTTTTCATTTGGCTCCAATTTTGCCAACCGCGATTCCATGCTCAGCGATATATCCGACCACATGGAGCAAAACGCACCTGAACTGGGGGCAATACCGGAGGATGCGGAGATCATTTACGGATCGGGCTTCTGGAATACCATCAGCCTGTTGATTGGTCCCCATTTCTCAGCCCGTGCTTCCCAAAGTCTTTACTTTGATATCCGGGGCCTGGCGGGGTTAGCCATTGTCAGACCTCCGGACCAGGAATTGCAGATTCTGTTCGATTCCAATGAAATCTACTCCAGGAGCAGCAAAAACTGGATTTCATTCGCCTTCACAGCGGGTGGAGGTTTGCGCTATAAACTAAATTCAAATATTGCACTGAAACTGGGTGCCGAATTCTATCAGACCTGGGCAAGGTCGGAATACACGTTTGACGTACTGCAGGGAATCATAGGAGAAATCCCCGAAATTGAAACTGAGTTTCCCATCCGGACGGTGGAACTGACTGCCGGACTCGCCTATTCCTTCTGAACTTAACGATTTTTAGCCTTTGCTCATATAAACAGGCATGATACCATTCCAACCTGGTTCTGCCCGGGAGGAGCTCGTTCATCATGCCTGGTCGATGCAATGCTATCCTTCACGCGGACTGCAGACCGCCAGTGGAAAAAAGATCCGGATTCACTATCCTGGTGTATCGAACATACACGCTGGTCCTGACTTCCTTTTCGCCCGGATTCAGATAGGGGCAATACTCTGGGTGGGAAATGTGGAGTTGCACGAAAGGGCTTCCGACTGGTACCGGCACCGCCACCATCTCGATCCTGCCTACAACAACGTGATCCTTCATGTAGTCCATTCCAATAATGCCGCTGCCAGGAATACGCTGGGAAGAAGTATTGAAACGCTCGTCTGGTCACCTGGCGAAAACTGGATGAATCGCTTTGACAGGCTTCTTGCCGATAGTCATTGGTTGCCATGTCACAGCTGGATTTCAAAAGTACCTGCAGAACAGCTGAAAGAATGGCTTGTTATACTATACCAGCAGAGGGTTGCTCTGCAGAGTTCGCGTGCTAATATTTATGCTCTTGCGGGAAGAAAAGGGGAAAGGGAACAAAACTTTTTAATTTCCATGGCCAGGGGATTTGGACTTCCGGCCAACAGTCTTCCCATGGAACTGCTTGCAAGGAAAATTCCCTGCCGGCTGATCCGGGAGGTCGCTCATGATGAGATTGGCCTGGAATCATTGCTTTTTGGAATTTCCGGGTTATTAAAAGGTTCCAATGATAATAATAGCTACCCCTGTGATCTATTCCGCCGGTTCGGTAAATTTACCTCAATCAGGAGGATCCCTGCCATTCCGAAACATCTTTGGAAGTTCTTCAGAATGAGGCCGGCCTCCTTCCCTACGCTAAGGATCGCCCAATTCGCTCGCCTGATACACCTCAGGCAGCCCCTTTGGGAATCGATCGCCGCCTGCAATACGATCATGGAACTGGAACAGAAACTCAGAATAAAAGCCGGCCCCTACTGGGATACTCATTATCAGTTTGGAATTGATTCTCCTCCATCAGAAAAATATACAGGTAAACAGTTTATCAGGAGCATTCTGATCAATGTGATTATTCCCTTTCAGTACTCAACAGGTCTGACTGCTGGCTCAAAGAGAGCGTTACAGATCATGAATGAGCTGGAATCTGAGTCTAATCACATTATTAAACGTTGGCGCCAATTTGGGGTTGAACCGGCCAATGCACTGGAAAGCCAGGCGCTGATCCAGCTTCATAGGGAGTACTGCAGCCAGAAGCGGTGCATAGAGTGTCGGTTGGGTCGAAGATACCTGAGAGATACGGCCAATGATCAGACAGAAGGATAACGTTTGAGATGAGAACCTTAGTTGCTATTTCAAAAAAAATAAATACCTTTGCAAATCGAAATTTGACAAGATATATAAACAGCAGAAAGACAGGATGTACTTAACAACCGAGAAGAAAAAGGAAATCTTCAAAAAGTATGGCAAATCGGAGGTTGATACAGGTTCAGCCGAAGCCCAGATTGCAATTTTCACCACCAGAATCAATCATCTCACCCAGCACATGCTGACCAATAAGAAGGATCACAGTACCCAGAGGGCTCTGTTGAAACTGGTGGGGAAAAGAAGAAAATTGTTGGATTACCTGAAGGAGAAAAATATCGAGCGTTACCGCGAGATTATCAAATCCCTGAAAATTAGAAAATAAGTACAGTTCATCATTGGAGAAAGGCAATTGAACGGTTGCCTTTTTTCATATGTGCATAATACCTTATACGAAGAAAATGTCGAAACCATTAGGAAATAAAGAGGTGATCGATCTTGGAGATGGTCGGTCCATTGAGTTGGAAACCGGTATCCTGGCCAAACAGGCAGATGGAGCTGTATTGCTCCGGATGGGTGACACCATGTTGCTTGCTACTGTGGTAAGCGCAAAAGACGCCAGAGAGGATGTAGACTTCATGCCTCTTTCCGTAGATTATAAAGAAAAATATGCTTCCCTTGGGAAATTCCCGGGAGGATTCCTGAAAAGGGAGGCCAGGCCTTCCGATTATGAGATTCTTATATGTAGGCTTATTGACAGGGCCCTGAGACCTCTTTTCCCCGACGATTATCATGCCGAGACCTTCGTCAATGTCACTCTGATGTCTGCCGATGTGGAAACTCCGCCTGATGCACTGGCCGGGCTTGCCGCATCTGCAGCCCTGGCTGTTTCAGATATACCGTTTCATGGTCCCATTGCAGAAGCCAGGGTAGCGCGGGTTGCCGGAAAACTGGTGGTCAATCCCACTTTCGATCAGATGCAGGAGGCTGATATCGAATTAATCGTTGGGGCTACCAGGGAAAATATATTGATGGTGGAAGGAGAGATGGACCAAGTTTCCGAGGCAGATATGCTGGAAGCGATCAAATTTGCCCACGAAGCCATTAAACCGATGTGCGATGCTCAGCTGGCCCTTGCCAAAAGTGCAGGGAAGACCATCCAGCGGGAATATAGTCATGAGGTACATGACGAGGAGCTGCAAAAGCGGGTATGGGATGAGACCTACCAGGCAGCTTACGAAGTGGCAAAATCAGCCATTTCAGATAAATACCAGAGAAGTGAATCCTTCAGCAAGATCAAGGAGGATTTCCTGGCCAGGCTGCAGGAGGAGGTTTCTGAAGAGGGCGAAGTGAACGAAAAGCTGGTCAGTAAGTATTACCATGATGTAGAAAAAGAGGCGGTCAGGCGACTGATGCTTGATGAAAAACAACGCCTGGATGGCCGTAAAATGGATGAGATCAGACCTATCTGGTGTGAAGTGGACTACCTTCCGGCTGCCCATGGTTCTGCAATCTTCACCAGAGGAGAAACACAATCTCTTACCACTGTGACACTGGGAACCAAACTGAATGAGAAAATCATCGACGACGTGCTTAAAAAGGGTACGGAAAAGTTTGTTCTTCATTATAATTTCCCGCCCTTCTCCACGGGGGATGCCAGGCCCAATAGAGGTACCAGCCGTCGGGAGGTGGGACATGGAAACCTGGCCCACAGAGCCCTTAAAAGGATGGTCCCTGTCGAAGAAATACCTTACGCGGTCAGAGTGGTGAGCGATATTCTTGAGTCGAACGGTTCCTCCTCTATGGCCACTGTCTGCGCAGGAACACTGGCCCTGATGGATTCAGGTGTTCAGCTCAAGAAACCGGTGTCCGGAATCGCCATGGGTCTGATTACCGATAAGGATTCGGATAAATTTACCGTACTGTCGGATATCCTGGGAGATGAGGACCACCTGGGGGATATGGATTTCAAGGTTACCGGGACACGTGACGGGATCACAGCCACCCAGATGGATATCAAAGTGGAAGGGCTCTCCTATGAGATTCTTGCACAGGCACTGGAGCAGGCCAGAATAGGCCGTTTGCATATTCTGGAAATAATGAGCGAAACCCTCGCTGCCCCCAATCCCGACTATAAGCCTCATACTCCGCGAATCGAACGAATGGAGATCCCGAAGGATATGATTGGTGCAGTGATTGGGCCCGGCGGAAAGGTAATCCAGGAGATCCAGGCGGAAACAAACAGCACCATTACCATAGAGGAGATCGATAATGTGGGTCTGGTCGATGTTTTCGCAATCGATAAAGCCTCCATTGACGCCGCGATGAACTGGATTAAATCCATCGTTGCAGTTCCAGAAGAGGGAATGATCTACAAAGGAAAGGTCAAGACCATTACCCCCTATGGAGCATTTGTAGAGATCCTTCCCGGTAAGGACGGGTTGCTTCACATCTCTGAGATAGAGTGGAGGAGACTGGAAAAAGTGGAAGAAGTGCTTAAAGAAGGTGAGGAAGTGGAAGTAAAGCTGCTCGCCATTGATGAAAGGAACGGTAAGCTGAAGCTATCCAGAAAGGCTCTGCTTCCTAAACCTTAGCACCGGAAGGAATAAGTCCCACACAATACCACCCCAATGAAATACTTGTTTCCCGGAATCCTGATCCTGGTCGTTATGTCCTGTTCCAGCCCTACCGGATTTTCTTATCCCGAAACCGTAAAGAAACCTGTGACAGATACCTATCACGGAACAGAAATTGCCGATCCATACCGCTGGCTGGAGGATGACCGCTCGGAAGAGACCGAGGCATGGGTGAAAGCTCAGAATGAAGTAACCTTCTCCTACCTGGAATCCATTCCGTTCAGGAATGAACTCCGGGAAAGGATGACCCGGCTCTGGAACTATCCAAGAATGAGTGCGCCTGACAAGGAGGGTGATCTCTTTTTCTACAGCTACAATTCAGGACTTCAGAATCAGAGCATGATCTTTGTAAAGGAGGATCTGGAGTCGGAGGGAAAGGTTTTTCTCGATCCTAACAAGCTTTCGGAAGATGGTACGGTGGCTCTTTCTACCTACAGTGTCTCCAATGATCAGAAATACTTCGCCTATGGCATTTCAAGGGGTGGTTCCGACTGGCAGGAATTCTTCATCCGGGAGATCGCCTCTGGAAGGGATCTGGACGATCATCTGAAATGGATCAAATTTTCGGGGATTTCCTGGCTTAAGGATGGATTCTTTTACAGCCGGTATGACCAGCCGAAAGAAGGAGATGAGCTGACCGGTGAGAATAAAAACTCCAAAATCTATTATCACAGGGCAGGAACTGCACAATCAGAGGATCAGCTGATCTACAGCGATGAAACCCATCCCGACTGGATGTTCAGGACCAGCGTCACGGAAGATGAGAACTATTTGATCCTGGCAGTCACTGAAAGCACCAGCGGAAATGCCATCGCTTTCAGGAAGGCAGATTCAGAACCAGGACCCTTCACATGGCTGGACAGGGATTTCGACAACGATTACACGGTAGTGGGCAACAAAGGGAATTTACTCTACTTACTAACCAATCTGGATGCTCCCAGATACCGGATTCTTGCCGTTGATCTGGAGAATCCGGACCCGCAGAACTGGAAGGAGATTATTCCTGAACACGAGATGAACGTACTGGAATCAGCCGATCTAATGGGAGGCAGGATCGTCACCACTTATTTGAAAGATGCTTACCATATGGCCCTGGTATTTGACCTGAAAGGAGATCTGGTTCATGAGGTCCCACTTTCCGGAATCGGAACTCTGGGTGAATTCCATGGAAAAATGGAAGAAAATGTGGCCTTCTTCAGTTTCTCCTCGTTCAATTACCCGCCTTCGGTGTTCCAGTATCATATCGACCAGAATGTGGTGGAACTCTATTTCAGGCCCGAGGTGGAGTTCGACGCGGATGCTTATGAAACCAATCAGATATTCTACACGAGCAAAGATGGCACCCGTGTACCCATGTTTATCGTGCACCGGAAAGGATTGAAACTCGACGGCAGTAATCCGACCCTTCTATACGGTTATGGAGGCTTTAATGTATCACGCTCGCCTTCGTTCAGCACCACCCGTGCGGTCTGGCTGGAACTGGGAGGGGTATTCGCCCTGGCTAACATCAGGGGTGGCGGTGAGTACGGGGAGGAGTGGCATAAATCCGGAACCCTGCTACAAAAACAGAATGTATTTGACGATTTCATTGCTGCTGCAGAGTACCTGATAGAGGAGAAATACACTTCCAGTGACCGGCTTGCCATATATGGGGGGTCCAACGGAGGGTTGCTTATCGGTGCTGTAATCAATCAGCGCCCGGACCTGTTCGCTGCAGCGGTCCCAATGGTTGGCGTCATGGATATGCTGAGGTTTCATAAGTTTACTATCGGTCGGTTCTGGACTGTGGATTATGGGTCCTCCGAAGATCCCAAGCAGTTCGAATACCTCCTTAAATATTCCCCGTTGCACAACATATCCAGTGAAAAGGAGTACCCGGCTGTTCTGGTGACTACGGGGGATCATGACGACCGAGTAGTGCCTGCCCACTCTTTCAAATACATTGCCACACTTCAGGAGAAGTATGATGGAGAAAATCCGGTGTTGATCCGGATCAACACCGATGCGGGTCATGGTGCAGGAAAACCCACCGAAATGGTCATCGAAGAGTATTCCGATATCTGGTCCTTCATCTTAAGCAATCTCGATTTTACACCGGTATTTCCCTGATCCTATTTTAAAAAGGAGTAATTTAAGGGTTGAACTTTACACGGCTTCTGCTATTTGAAATATCATTACCTGGTAATCGAAGGCAATATTGGCGCAGGTAAAACAACCCTGGCCAGCAGGCTTGCCGAAGAAACAAATAGTCGTCTGATACTGGAATCATTCAGCGACAATCCATTTCTTGCCAAGTTTTACGAAAATCCAAGCAGGTACGCCTTTCAACTGGAACTCTCATTCCTTTCAGAACGGTACCAGCAAATGAAAGGGGAACTGGGTCATCCCGACCTTTTCAGACAATCGGTCATTAGTGATTACTATCTGGCTAAATCATTCATATTTAGCAAACACAACCTGAAGAAAGATGAGATGCAACTATTTCAAAAGCTTTTTAGTATAATCCAGTTACAGGTGCCTAAACCTGATCTGTACGTTTACCTGCATCTCCCTGTGGAGAAGTTACTCGAAAATATTAGGGAACGTGGACGATCCTATGAAAAGAATATACAACCTGAATACCTGAAGGAATTACAGGATGGGTATTTTGGTTTCTTTAAATCGAATACCGATATGATCTTTCTGGTCATCGATACCAGTCAAATCGATTTCGTGAATAAGGAGTTGGATTTTCAGCAGCTTAAAAAGAGTATTTTAGAGCCGGAATATAAGCCTGGGCTGAATATGCTAATTTTGTAAATTCTTTATTTTTACGAAAAACATTATTAAGTTTGCATTGAAATCTAAATTAACCGCGTAAACCATTAAGTATTCAATAAATAACTAAATGTGATGAAAAACCTCAGAAACCTTGCGATCCTTTTACTCGCAGCTGCAGTACTCAGTAGTTGTGGTGGCCTGAACAAGATGGTCAAAGAAGCTGATCAGGTAGGCTATGCAGTTACTCCCGAAGTACTTGAAATGCACGGAGGGGAAGTGGATATGACTGTCGATGTGAATTATCCTGCCAAGTATTTCCACAAGAAGGCCATTGTGACTCTTACTCCTGTCCTCAGGTACGAAGGAGGTGAGACAGAGCTTAACCCGCTGGTGCTCCAGGGAGAGGATGTCACCGAAAACAATAAGTCCATCAGCTTTGACGGAGGTGGCAAGGGCAGCGTTTCCAATACTTTCGAGTATGAGGAAGCGATGATGAGGTCAGAATTATATCTGAATGCGGTAGCTTCCATTAAGGATAAGACTGCTGAACTGGGTGAGGTGAAGCTGGCAGATGGCATTGTTACCACTCCGCTTCTGGTTCAGAAAGATCCCAACGTTATTCTTTTTGGTGACAACTATAAGCAGATCGTGCCGAAGAACTACATGGCCGACATCCAGTATGTGATCAATCGTGCCGATGTCCGCAACTCGGAGATCACCAAGGCGGAAATTGAGATGCTTAACGACACACTCAATGCGGCAGATGAGTTGGAAAGACTTGAGCTGAAGGGGCTTGAGATT
This sequence comes from uncultured Bacteroides sp., assembly GCA_964604655.1. Taxonomy (GTDB): domain Bacteria; phylum Bacteroidota; class Bacteroidia; order Bacteroidales. The sequence goes on from CAZRZY010000069.1 coordinate 11,351, forward strand.
TCAGCATACGCATCACCGGATGGCGAGCTCGACCTGAATACCAGGCTGGCAGAGCGCCGTAAGACCAGTGCTGACAGATATCTTTCCGGACAATTACGCAAGGCCAATATTGAAGTGGCCGAGGAGCTGATGTCCATGATGTCTACTCCGGAAGACTGGGAAGGGTTCAAGAAACTGATGGAAGAGTCTGATATCCAAGACAAGGAGATGATTCTCAGAGTTCTGAGTATGCACTCCGATCCTGTGGTTCGCGAGCAGGAGATCCGAAACCTATCAGCTGCATTTGAGGTGATCGCAGATGAGATTCTTCCTCAGCTGAGAAGGTCCAAATTCACCGTCAAAATGGATAAGATCGGATGGAATGACGAAGAGCTTGCGGACCTTTGGAGCAGCAACCCCGATACCCTGGTGCTGGAAGAATTACTCTACACCGCTGCTTTAATGGAGGACAACCAGACCAAGTACGAAATCTACAAGAAAGCTACTGAGGTATCACCCAAATGCCTGCGTGCTCATAACAACATGGGGGCCATCCTGTTCAGAATGGGAAAAACTGAAGAGGCCCAGGCTGCTTTTGAGGGTGCCAAAGGGATAAAGGATCACGACATTATCAACAATAACCTGGGCGCAGTTGCGCTGGTGAACGGCGATGTGGAAGCTGCCAAGGAAGCTTTCACTGCTTCGCTGGGTGCCGGTGACAAAGTGAATTACAACCTGGGTATTGTCAACGTGATCGAAGGTAACTACGAAGCTGCCGTGAATTATTTTGGCAGTGAGCCCTCCTTCAACTCCTCTCTGGCCATGTACCTTAAAGGAGATGATCAGGGAGCCTGGAGAACATTGGCCAACCTGGACCAGGACTCTCCCTATCGCTACTATCTGATGGCCGTCGTTGCCGCCAGCCAGGACAAACCGGATGTAGCCAAGGAAAATCTGGCCAAAGCCGTCGAAACCTGTAAAGATCCGCAGATGATGAAGGATCACGCCAAGAAAGACGTTGAATTCGCCATGCTTTTCAATGATGCCGAATTCCAATCCATCGTAGAATAGGCGCCGGATCCAAACAAACATCGCATCAGAGGGGTTGTCTCATTCGGGACAACCCCTTTTTTTATGAGGAATGAGTATATCTCTGCCTGGCTGAATTTTGGCGGGCACGGGTATATCTGTTCGTATCGAAGTTCGTACCGAAGTTCGTATCGAAAAACCTCGCAGCCAACTGCGAGGAACCCTTAGAGGCGAAGCCAATCTTCGATCCAGTGGTTATTATTTTGTCCTCGCTTACCCTGAAGTTCTGCTTCGGGGAACCGAAGCGAAGCGGAACTCGACGCTTTCAATACCCAAGCGGGATTCAAGCCTGGCACATTCCGGGCATTCATCGACTCTTTTGAAGAATTGACTTCACTTTGCAGATAAATAATATCAATATGTTTACATTTTTAATGTTGTTTCGGATAATTTACATCTCTCCAAAAATATTAATTATCCTTAATCAACTTTATTTGTATAATAACCAGATAATTTAGGTCCCTTATCGTACCGCCTGCGGGATGTCTAACTATCATGAGGGATGTTTTCGAAAGTTCCTCCCCTTTGTGAAGGGATATGGTCGAATGCACCGCTTCCCTACACGAAGGAATATACTCGAATGGACCGTTTCCATTGCGAGGTATGTGTGCCGGGCTGCCCCTCCTATGCGAAGGATTATGTTCTGTTGCGCCTACAATTAGTGCAAGCGAATCTCAGCGCTTGAGGGCAGGTCCCAGGCACAGCGGGAAACTTCAGCAAGGAGGATATAGCCTCAGCTCTGTGAGAAATCTCAGCGCTTGAGGGCTGGTCCCAGGCACAGCGAAAAACTTCAGTAAGTAGGATACAGCCTCAGCTCTGTGAGAAATCTCAGCGACGAGGAACAGCCTGTTCCGTCTCAATAACGCAGATGTAATTGCCGATACACCTCCCAGATCACGATCCCGGCAGCCACGGATATGTTCAGCGAATGTTTTGTCCCATACTGGGGAATCTCAATGCATTGGTCACTCAAATCGATAATTTCCTGGTCTATGCCCCTAATCTCGTGTCCAAAAATGATAGCGTATCTGGAGGTAGTGGATAGCTTCATTTCCTCCAGGGAATCGGAACTTGAGGTCTGCTCTGCTGCGATGATCCGGAAACCCTGTTGCTTCAGTTCCTGAACGGCCTCTCGTGTCTCTTTCCTGTATTCCCATTGCACCGATTCGGTGGCCCCAAGAGCGGTCTTATGCATCTCTCTGTGCGGCGGAGTGGCGGTGATGCCGCAAAGAATTATTCCCTCAAGCCTGAAGGCATCCGCCGTCCTGAATACAGAGCCGATATTATGCTGGCTTCTTACATTGTCGAGTACAATCTTCACAGGGAGCTTATTGGCACCCCTGAACTCCTTCAAAGACAGCCTGTCAAGCTCTTCATTCCTAAGCTTTCTGTTCTGCTTCATGGGACAAAGAGAAGTTTAATGCCAAATTAGGTATTTTCAACGAAGGGCGCAGGCTTTCACTTTCGCCTTATGGAGTTATTGTTACTTTTGTATAAACGATGTATTGCCATGAATATTCATGAATACCAGGGCAAAGAGATCCTGAAACAGTTTGGTGTATCCATTCCTGCCGGTGAGGTGGCCAATAGACCCGAAGAAGCCTATGAAGCTGCCCAGAGAATAAAGGCCGAAACAGGCACAGGTACTTGGGCTGTAAAGGCTCAGATCCATGCCGGAGGACGTGGTAAGGGGGGTGGAGTAAAGATCGCAAAAAACCTGGAGGAGGTAAAGCAGTATGCCGGTGAGATCCTGGGAATGAACCTGGTCACTCACCAGACGGGTCCGGAGGGAAAGGTTGTTCACAAAGTGCTTATTGAGCAGGGGATATTCTATCCCGGAGCTACAGAGCCACAGGAGTTTTATATGAGTATCTTGTTAAACCGGGAAACAGGCAGGAACATTGTGATGTATTCCACCGAAGGAGGAATGGACATTGAAACCGTGGCTGAGAAGACACCCCACCTGATCTTCAGGGAAGAGATCAATCCGGCAACCGGGATCCTTCCTTACCAGGCACGACGTATCGCATTTAACCTGGGCCTTTCCGGCCAGGCTTACAAGGAGATGGTTAAATTTGCCACGGCCCTGTACGAGGCATATGTGGGCTCCGATGCCTCCCTTTTCGAGATCAATCCTGTATTCAAAACTTCCGACAACCGGATTATGGCGGCAGATGCAAAGGTCAACCTGGACGACAATGCCTTATACCGCCACAAAGATTATGCAGCCATGCGGGACCTTAATGAGGAGGATCCTACAGAAGTGGAGGCAGGCGAACATAACCTGAATTTCATAAAGCTGGATGGAAATGTGGGTTGCATGGTGAACGGTGCCGGACTTGCCATGGCCACCATGGATATCATCAAACACTCGGGCGGTGAACCAGCAAACTTCCTGGATGTGGGAGGGACTGCCAATTCAAGCACAGTGGAGGCCGGTTTCCGGATCATTTTAAAAGATCCCGGTGTAAAGGCGATACTGATCAATATTTTTGGAGGAATCGTCCGGTGTGACAGAGTCGCCGCCGGTGTGGTAGAGGCTTACAGGTCGATCGGTCAGATCGATGTGCCGGTCATCGTCAGGCTGCAGGGAACCAATGCGGAGGAGGCCAAGGTGTTAATCGATGAATCCGGGCTTGAAGTACATTCTGCCATCACACTCGAAGAAGCTGCAGAAAAGGTCAGCGAGCTGGTTAGCTGAGAAATCAGGCTTACTCCAGCAACCCCTTTTTTACCAAGAGGCCTTCCATCTCCTTCTGGATTCGTGTTGCCTCTTCCCGTGCGGCTTTCACAAACCGGTTGGTGACATCGGCATAAAGGATCGAACGGCTGGCATTGACTAGCAATCCACATCGATCATTCATCCCGTATTCAGCTACCTCTGAAAGATTTCCGCCCTGGCTTCCCACCCCCGGGACCAGAAGAAAGTGTTCTGGGATTATTTTCCTGATTTCCCCCAGGGAATCGGCTCTGGTAGCACCTACCACATACATCAGGTTATTAACACTACCCCATTTTGCCGTGGTTTTGATCACCTGTTCATAAAGCCTCCCTCCATCTGCCAGCTCAAGCCGCTGAAAGTCTGCCGAACCCTCATTGGAAGTCAGGGCGAGTATGACTGCCCATTTCCCTTCCATCTCAAGAAATGGCAGAATACTGTCCTCCCCCATGTAGGGAGCCAGTGTTATGGCATCGCAATCAAGTGTTTTCAAATAAGCGTTGGCATACATTCTTGATGTATTCCCGATATCTCCCCTTTTGCCATCGGCAATAATAAAGAGTTCCGGGAACTGATTCCGAATGTAATTGACGGTCATCTCAAGGCTCATATATCCGGCGGCACCCATGGTTTCGTAAAAGGCCAGGTTCAGCTTAAAGGCCACTGCCAGATCTTCGGTAGCATCAATGATCTTCTTATTGAACTCAAATATGGGGTATTCTCTGTCCAGCAGAATCCTTGGAATCTTCTGATAATCGGTATCAAGGCCTACACAAAGAAAACTCTTTTTCTTCCGGATATTCCTGAATATTTCTTCTGCATTCATAGCTGGATCAGTTCCGCTTGCTTTCTAGGCCTCCATGCCACTCTCTTTAAGGCGTTCGGCGTTTTCTGCCATCTGCAGTTTCTCGATTACTTCATCCAGGTCACCGTTCAGAATGGCCTGCAGATGATACATGGTCAGGTTTATCCGGTGATCGGTCACCCTTCCCTGAGGGTAATTGTAGGTACGGATCTTAGCCGAACGGTCGCCCGAGGATACCATGGTTTTACGCTGGTTGGAGATGTCCTCCATTCGCTTCTGCAGCTCCAGATTGTATAACCGGGCCTTCAATTCCTTCATGGCTTTATCGAGATTTTTGAGCTGCGACTTCTCATCCTGACAGGTCACCACGATCCCGGTTGGAAAGTGGGTTAGCCGGATGGCTGAATAGGTCGTATTGACCGATTGTCCTCCCGGCCCGGATGAGCAGTATGTATCCTTCCTGACATCTGCCTGGTTGACTTCCACATCCACATCTTCCGCTTCAGGCAGAACTGCCACAGTGGCAGCGGAGGTGTGTACCCGGCCCTGGGTTTCTGTCTGAGGCACTCTCTGGACCCGGTGCACGCCCGATTCATATTTCATGATGCCGTAAACCCCTTCTCCGGAAACGTCCATTATGATCTCCTTATATCCCCCAACAGTTCCCTCCGTAAAACTGGTTGTGGAGGTTTTCCAACCCTTTTTCTCAAAGAATTTTTGATACATCCGGTATAGATCACCGGCAAAAATACTGGCCTCATCCCCACCAGTACCTGCACGGATCTCCACAATAGCATTCTTATCATCCTCCGGATCCTCGGGCAACAGTAGAAGCTTGATATTCTCCTCCAACGGTCCCACCTGTTGCTGATATTCCTCCAGCTCCTCCTTGGCCATCTCTCTGAGCTCTTCATCTTTCTCACTGGCAATCATCTCCTTTGCACTCTCCATATTGCTTAGAAGATTGCTGTAGGTATCATAAGCCTCAATGATGGGCTCCAGTTGTTTATACTCCCGGTTCAATTTGACATACCGTTTCATATCAGCAATCACCGCCGGATCGGTAATCAATTGTCCCACTTCATCAAATCGGGCTTTTACTCCCTCTAACCGTGTCCGTATCATATTCTCTCCCATCGTCATCCATATTCAAATTCTCCATGCTGTGACTTAATCGTCAGCCGCTTGTACTCTGACTCTTCACAATGTCCCACCACCCTGGCATCGATCTGAAATTCTCTTGACAAGTCAATCATTTTCCTTGCGGTTTGTTGATCCGTGTATATCTCAAAACGATGTCCCATATTAAAAACCTGGTACATCTCCCTCCATGGAGTCCCAGATTCTTCCTGAATCATGCTGAAAAGCGGAGGGACAGGAAACAGATCGTTTTTCACCACATGCAACCGATCCATAAAATGCAGCACTTTGGTCTGGGCACCACCTGAGCAGTGAACCATTCCGTCGATCCTCGGCCTGAAACGGATCAGGAATTCCCGGACAAGCGGTGCATATGTGCGGGTTGGTGAAAGTACCAATCGGCCAGCATCCAAACCCAGTTCCCCGATTTGATCGGTCAGTCGCTTGCTCCCTGAATAGACCAGCTCTTCCGGTAGTTCCGGGTCATAGCTTTCAGGATAGTTCCGCGCCAGGTAGGAGCCAAATACATCATGCCTGGCAGATGTGAGTCCGTTGCTACCCATTCCCCCGTTATACTGGGTCTCGTAACTGGCCTGACCGGAAGAGGAAAGTCCAACAATCACATTCCCGGGTCGAAGGCGATTTTCTATGATCTCTTTTCTGGGCGCTCGTGCCACCACTGTCGAGTCGACAATTAGTGTGCGCACCAGATCTCCCACATCCGCAGTCTCTCCCCCTGTACTGAATATGGGAACACCCAGATCCCTTAATTCATCCAGGATCTCCTCTGTTCCCTGAATGAGTGCGATGATCACTTCGCCTGGTATGCGGTTCTTGTTTCTTCCAATAGTAGAGGATAACAGGATATTACCAGTAATACCTACACAAAGAAGATCATCCAGGTTCATCACGATGGCATCCTGTGCTATTCCCTTCCATACCGAAAGATCGCCCGTTTCTTTCCAATAAATATAGGCGAGAGAGGATTTGGTACCTGCTCCGTCGGCATGCATTACCATACAATGGTCAGGATCTCCTGAAAGCAGGTCTGGTATAACCTTGCAAAATGCCCTGGGAAAAAGACCTTTGTCCACCCCGGCAATAGCCCGGTGCACTTCTTCCTTGCCGGAAGAGACACCACGCTGCATGTACCGGGATGCATGTTTCATCTCACTAATCTCGTGGAATATAGTCGGTCGACAGAACCCTGAATTCGGTACGCCTGTTCACCTGATGGGCCTTCTCCTGCAGTTCAAGACTTGGCAACTGGTTGATAAAATTTTCTGTCAGAACATCTTCCAGCTCCAGGAAGTCATACTGCGCTTTTACTTTCTCATCCACTACCTTGGGTTGTGACTCCCCGTATCCCCTGGCCTGTAGTCTGTCTGGGGCAATTCCTTTGGAAATCAGGTAGTCCACTACGGATTGTGCCCTTTTCTGTGAAAGCTCCTGATTATCTACAGGGGTGCCTCTGGAATCGGTATGAGACCTGAGCTCAATGGTCACATTGGGATTGTCCTGGAGGGTCTCCACCAGGTTGTCAAGGGAGACCATTGACTCGGGTCTCAGATCCCACTTGGCAAAATCATAGAAAATATTGGGAAGCTCGATCACCTGTTCGGTGGAGGCGAGGTAGATGGTCACCTCAAATTCCTGGCTCTGGTCCAGACCCCTGGTAGATTCTCTCTCTTTCCCGTTCAGATATCCGGGTTGACTTGCTATGAATACATAGTCGGTGCCGGGCTTCAACATGAACCGGAATGTCCCCTGATCACCGGTAGTGGTCTCTACGGTAATACCGTCACTTCCAACCGACCGGACTTTGGAACCGGGAAGGACCTGGTTGTTGCGTTCATCCCTGACGACACCGGTGACAGAGAAGTCTAACGGTGGGAGAACGAATGAGAAGAGGTCATCATTCCCTCTTCCTCTGCGGGAGGAGGAGAAAAATCCTCTCTCCGATTCCCCCTCAAAGACGATTCCGAAATCATCCTGGGGGGAATTAATGGGGGGCTTCATGTTCTCCAGTTCCCAGTTGCCCAACTCATTCCTGGTTGCTTTATAAATATCGAGCCCTCCGAGCCCTACCCTGCTGTCGGATGAGAAATAGAAGGTTCCATCAGGATGAACATAGGGATAGAGCTCGTTCCCGGGAGTATTGATCCCCCCCCCCATATTTTCAGCCCCCCCCCAGCCGGCTCCTTCATTATCCCTGATCACCATCCATATGTCGTTCTCGCCCAATCCGCCCGGCATGTCAGAAACAAAATAGAGAGTAAGTCCATCCGGGGATATGGCCGGATGTGCGGTCGTAATGCTATCACCGAATTCCTTGAATTCTACTTCCGGTTCGCTCCAGTCGGTTCCGTCCGAGGTAGCCTTGTATATCTGGCAACCCAGCTCCTGGTTTTTCCCCTTTTTACATCTGGTAAAGTACAGGGTGGAAAAATCGGAAGAGCTGTTTGGGGCGCCATCTTCAAACTCTGAATTGAGACTTTCCAAAGGGACCGGAACACTCCACTTTCCCTTACGGTCCATTGTGGAGATGAAGATATCAGCAAAGTTTTCACCGGTGGCTCCATGGGTTTCATTACCGGAGGCATCTTCCCGGGTAGAGGTGAAAAGCAGTTCCGTGTAGCTTTCATTCACCAGTGCCGGGCTGAAGTCACGCTGGCGGGAATTGAAATACCGCATGTTTTCCACTATGTATCCGGTTGGGTTTTCCATCCATGATACTGCTGCTTCACATGACTCCATTCCGACCGTCCCTCGTGGATCGTCAGGAACCAAATCCTGGTAACGCTTAAACTCCTCCAATGCCTCTTCATACTGCTCATTGATCAGAAGCATCTGGCCATATCGGAGATACAGAATGGGATCCTGGTAATCTTCCCGGACTGCCTTTTTATACCATAATAGCGCCTGCCGGGTCTCCCCCAGTATCCGGTAACATTCCCCTATCCGAAAAAAGATCTCCGTTTTCTTTTCTCTGTCCACACGGTTATATACCTTTTTAAAGAGATCAATGGCTTCGTAGTAGGCACCCGCTTCGAAAGCTTCCCGGGCTCTGGCATCACGCTGTTTCCTCTGGGCCTCAACCGGAACAAACTGAAGGGCTGCCAATAACAGAAGAAGAAAATATCTTGAAATTCGCTGCATGGCTAATGCACAATTTTTACAATTGGATAAAATTACCTTTTTTTTCTATGATAATAAAACGCAAGAACTTCCCGAATATTTGGTAATCAGAGGATCACTGAAACCTTTCAAAAAAGCCGGTCACCCGTTGTTCGGGTGACCGGCTTGATAAACCATTCTCTTACAGACTAGCTGGAGAATAGCAACTCCCTGTACTTAGGAAGCGGCCATATTTCATCATCCACAATCAGTTCCAGCTTATCTGAATGATAGCGGATCGATTCAAGGAAAGGTGCAACCGTCTTGGAATAGGCTTTGGCCTTCTCCTTTTCATCCTCCATCTTGTTTGCAACTTTTCTTGCCTCGATCATCTCTTTTACTCCCGACTTGATCCCGGTTACATGCTCGGAAATCTCTTTAATCAGTTCCATACGATTACCAGCCAGGCTCTGATACTCGTCACCATAAATTTCCTTCAAACCACGGATATTCTCCAGCAACCTGTTCTGGTATTGAACCGCCGTTGGAACGATATGGTTGGTAGCCAGATCGCCGAGCACTCTTGCCTCGATCTGTATCTTCATCGTATACTGTTCAAACATCACCTCCACACGACCTTCCAGTTCATCCTCCGTGAAGATGCCCAGATCAAAGAAGAGCTTCTTAGATTGATCGGTCAGGTAGGCAGAAAGGGCATCCGGCACATCGGTAATATTGGTCAGTCCGCGACGCTCCGCCTCTTTTACCCAATCGTCGCTGTAGTTGTCACCCTCAAAACGGATAGCCTTGGAAGCTACAATATACTTGCGAAGTACCTGGAAGATGGCTTCATCTTTCTTGATATCCTTGTCAATCAGGGCATCCACCTCCTGCTTGAATTCCTTCAGCTGACCGGCAAGGGCTGCATTCAGAACAGTCATCGGCGTGGCCGGGTTGGCACTTCCACCCACGGCCCTGAATTCGAACCGGTTTCCGGTAAAGGCAAAAGGTGAGGTACGGTTTCTGTCGGTGTTATCCAGTAAAATCTCAGGGATTTTCCCAATATCCAGTTTCAGAGCGGTTTTCTCATCCGGCGACATTTTTTTACTGGTCACCTGTTCCTCCAGTTGATCCAGCATCGAAGATACTTCGGAACCCAGGAAGCAGGATAGAATGGCAGGTGGAGCCTCATTGGCTCCCAGCCGATGAGCATTGGATGCCGAGGCGATGCTGGCACGGAGCAGGTCCTGGTGATCAAACACCGTCTTGATGGTATTGACTACAAAAGTAAGGAACTGCAGGTTGGTTTTGGGATTTTTCCCTGGACTGTGGAGAACTACGCCGGTGTCGGTCGCAAGTGACCAGTTATTATGCTTCCCAGTCCCATTGATACCCTTGAAAGGCTTCTCATGGAAAAGAGCCCTGAAACCATGGTGACGGGAAATCTTCTTCATGAGATCCATCACAAGCACATTGTGATCCACGGCCAGATTGCACTCCTCGAATACCGGTGCCAATTCGTACTGATTGGGAGCTACCTCGTTATGCCTGGTCTTAACGGGAATACCTAATTTATAGGCTTCGAACTCCAGATCATGCATAAATGCAGCCACACGTTCAGGTATGGAGCTGAAATAGTGATCATCCAACTGCTGATCTTTTGCCGAAGAATGTCCGAGTAATGTACGCCCTGTCAGGGCAAGGTCGGGCCGTGCATAGTAAAGGGCCTCGTCCACGAGGAAGTATTCCTGTTCCCATCCCAGGTTGGCCTGCACAGAATTCACATTTCTGTCGAAATAATGACATACTTCTGTAGCTGCTTTATCCACCGCATCCAGCGCCTTTAATAACGGGGTCTTATGGTCGAGGGCCTGTCCGGTATAGGATATAAAAATAGTGGGAATGCTTAAAGTGTTCCCGATAATAAATGCAGGGGAACCAGGATCCCACGCAGTATACCCTCTGGCTTCGAATGTATTCCTTATCCCTCCGCTGGGGAAAGAGGAAGCATCGGGTTCCTGCTGTGCCAGCGCTCCACCTGAGAATGCTTCCACTACGCCACCGTAGTTATTGTTCTGGATAAAAGCATCATGCTTTTCTGCGGTTCCGCCCGTTAATGGCTGAAACCAGTGGGTATAATGAGTGGCACCCCGTTCAGTGGCCCATGCTTTCATTCCTGTGGCCACCGAGTCGGCCTTTTTCCTGTCGATAGGGGTTCCCTTGTCAATAGCCTCCATCACATGGTTGAATGCATCCTTTGAGAGATACTTTTGCATCTTCACCTTATCGAAGACATTGATCGCGTAATAATCCGAGGTCTTATCGGAAGGGGGAGTGACATGAATGGGTTTCCTGTCGAAAACCTGTTCCAATGCTTTGAACCTTATAACCGCCATAATTGAAAATAATTAAAATAATAGATTTGGGTTTGTTGATGCAAATATATGTTTTTATTCGTTTGACCCCCTAATTTTTTGATACTATTTGTAAATATTTGCAATTATTCCGGGAAATAACCCATAAATATTACAGGACTGAGAGAAACACTTAAAAAAGAGCTGCCCTTTCAGATCTTTACTATCTAAAGGGGCAGCTCTTTGATTTACTCCTGTGAAGGAATCCTACTGCATCTCCTTAACAAAGTATTGGTAGAATAGCGGAATAGTTTCAATCCCCTTGTAAAAATTGAATAGCGGATAATTTTCATTGGGAGAGTGAATGGCATCGGAATCGAGTCCAAAGCCCATCAGAATCGACTTAATACCCAGCACCTCCTCAAAATCCGAGACAATAGGGATGCTGCCCCCGCTTCTCACCGGTATGGGTTGTTTCCCGTAGCTCTCTTCGAAGGCCTTGCTTGCAGCCCGGTATGCAGGAAAGTCAACAGGAGTTACATATCCCTCTCCCCCGTGAAGGCTTTGAACCTCCAACCTGGTTCCCGGAGGAGCAATACGTTTCAGGTGTTCCATGAAAAGCTGATCGATTTTCTTTGAATTCTGATGGGGAACCAATCTCATGGAGATCTTTGCGTGAGCTGTGGAAGGCAGTACCGTTTTGGCTCCCTTTCCGGTGTATCCCGACCATATTCCATTCACATCCAGACTGGGTCGGATTCCGGTCCTTTCAGTGGTAGTGAATCCCTTTTCTCCTGCCACTTCCTCCAAATCCAGTGCCTTCTTATAAGCCTCGAGATCAAAAGGGGCCCTTGCCATTTCTGCCCGTTCCTCCTGCGTTACTTCAAGCACATCATCATAAAAACCGGGGATGGTAATTCGGTTATTTTCATCTGTCAGCGAGGCAATCATCTTTGCAAGAAGATTGGCAGGATTACCCACTGCTCCGCCATATAAACCGGAATGCAGATCCCGGTTTGGTCCCTGAAGAGTCACCTCCAGATAGCTGAGTCCCCGAAGACCCACCGTAATGGAAGGAACATCCTGAGCGATCATGGTGGTATCTGAGATCAGAATCACATCTGCTTTCAGTAACTCCGTGTTCTTATTACAAAACTCCTTCAGGCTTGGAGAACCGATCTCCTCTTCGCCTTCCACCATAAATTTAACATTGCAGGGCAGCGAATCGGTCCGGTTCATCAGTTCAAATGCCTTTACATGCATAAAAAACTGACCCTTATCATCATCCGCGCCACGTGCATAGATCTTACCGTCACGTACCTCCGGCTCAAATGGTGGAGAATTCCAAAGTTCCAAAGGTTCAGCCGGTTGCACGTCATAATGTCCGTAAACAAGTACCGTAGGTAAAGAGGGTCCGATGATCTTCTCACCATATACCACAGGCCAGCCAGAGGTTTCTTTAATTTCGGCTCTGTCTGCACCCGCCTCCAGCAAAGCAGACTTTACTGCTTCGGCAGCTCTGAACATGTCATCTTTCGCCTCTTCCCTGGAACTGACAGATGGGATCCGGATCAGTTCGAACAACTCCCCCAGAAACCGGTCCTTGTTTTTTTCAATGTAATTTCTGATAGTTTCCATATTTTAATGTATTAAGTGATGCTGCTTACTTTTGCATGGAGTGGTATACCTTTTCCATTTCTTTATAAAAGGATTCGTCAAATAGCCGTATGATAGCGTCCTTCAGGAATCGGAATACCGGGACTCCCTTCTCCTTACCCAGTATCCGGGCAGGCTCACAGATACTCCATTGGTGGTAATTGAGTGCCACTCCTTCCTTCAGCGGATGAATCCTTATGGGGTAAAGGTGACATGAGATTGGTTTCTGAAACAGAATCTCACCCTGGGAATAGGCTGTCTCAATAGCACACCTGGCAATGCCATTTTCGAAAACGGCATAAGCACACTCCTCTTCCCCGACCAGCGGAGTTACCTTCTCTCCTTCCTGATCGATCACCCAGACTCCATTCAACCTGACTGACCGAAGTCCTTCATTGCGCATGAAGGGCATCAGCCGGTCGATGTTTGCAGAGAGCTGTTTCACCTCCCCGTCGGTAAGAGGAGCCCCTGCATCGCCATGCACGCAACAGTTGCCCATGCACTTATCAAGATAACAGATGAAATGGTTATCGAACAACATCCGGCTCACTACGGCATTTCGGACCTGGATCATCTATGCGGGTAATTGGTCGATCGGGTGAAAGTACAAAAATGAGAAAAATAAATGATCCTTATTCCGTTGGAGTAACTGTTAAATCGAATCTCGTTGCATAAAATGTATTAGATTAATAATGAATTATTTGTAAATTTTGTTTAACTTTTAATATTTAATTGGAAAACATAAACAGATTTTTTTTGTTAGGGATTTTATATAACCTATTAAACGTTTTATTATGAAAATTTTCCTACCCTTTAAGCGATTGGTCACGCCGGTATTTGCTATCCGGATTGCCATGCTTACTTTGTTTGCGGTACTTTCAGGTACCATGATCCATGCACAAACGACTGTGGTGGATATTATTGTTAACAGCCCGGATCATACGATCCTCGAGCAAGCGGTCATTGCCGCACAGCTGGATGACGATCTTTCCGGAGCTGGACCCTTTACCGTGTTTGCTCCCACCGATGATGCGTTTAATGCTCTTCCTGAAGGAACTCTGGATGCACTTCTTGACGATCCCACAGGCGAGCTTGCTCAAATACTGCTTTATCATGTGGTGGGTGCTTCTATCACCTCCGGGGGACTTGCGGACGGACAAGTAGTGACCACACTGAATGGTGACAGTATTACCATTTCCGCCAACGGAGGCGGTTTTCTCGTGGACAGCGCCAATATTACAGGCGCTGACCTCCATGCTGACAATGGGGTGGTTCACGTGATCGATGCCGTCCTGCAGCCTTATTCTACTG
>CAZRZY010000070.1:0-24952 GCA_964604655.1 uncultured Bacteroides sp.
GATCCCTGGTCGGGTAAGCCGGAGTTCACCTGTGGTGGACATAATCCGGGAGCGGCCAACCGGGAAACTATAGATTTTGTCTGCCAGGTATGTATCAAACATGCTTGGGGTAAACTTCGGAGCAAGAAACAAAGTCAAAGTTAGGGAGCCCCCGGGGGCCCAACAGGGAGGTATAGGTCCAAAACAGGGTGGGATTCTGAAAAACAATTCATTTCGCCTTTTCTTTATATCGGATCCCTTGTAATTGCAGAGATGAATAAATCAGAAAAGTACCGGCTCCTTCTGAAGGGAGAGACCGGTAACACAACGCTGTTCCGTCCCATCCTGATGCACTTTGCGGCCCGATACGCGGGACATACCTACGGAGAGTTCGCCTCCGACTACCGGGTCCTGGTCGAGTCGAACATGAAGGCACTGGAGGATTTCGACATTGATATGGTGGGTCTGATCTCCGATCCCTACCGGGAGACCTCCGCATTCGGTGCACCGGTCGAGTTCATTCCGGAAGGAGTGCCCCGGTGTAATGAGAATATTATTAAATCCATTGAAGATGTGGGGGCGCTGCGCAATCCGGATGTGTATAAAGCTGAACGGACCCTGGACCGGATCAACGGGGCCAGGTATTTCCAGGATTTGCTGAAAGGAGAAGTTCCGGTGATCGGGTGGATCGAGGGACCGCTGGCCGAGGCGGCCGACCTGGCCGGGGTCTCCGAGATGATGATGTTCCTGATCACCGATCCGGATCTTTCCAACATGCTGATGGATAAATGCGTCGTGACCGCGAAAGATTTTGCCAGAGCGCAGATCGAGGCCGGGCCGGATGTGATCGGCATGGGCGATGCAGTCTGTTCGCAAATCGATACCGGGAGCTACGTGACCTTTGTCAGGGATCGCCAGAAGGAGATCATCGAGTACATCCATGAACTGGGGGCCACGGTCAAGCTGCACATTTGCGGCGACATCAGCCACCTGCTTCCTGAGATCAGGGACCTGGGGGTGGACATCATCGACATCGACTGGCAGGTGGATCCGGACCATGCCCGCGAGGTGCTGGGTGAAAAAGTGATCCTTTGCGGGAACATCAATCCGGTTCATATCCAGGATTGGAGCGAAGAGAAGGTGGAAGAGGTATCATCAGCCCTTGTCAGGTCTCAAAAAGGAAGGCGGTTCATCCTCTCCGGCGGCTGTGAGATCACCGTCAATACCCCTCCCGGCAATCTGGCGGCCATGCGCAGGGCCCCGAATACATGACCCCTGCCTCCTGTGCACCCTGTTGAGTGCAGCCGAGGTCATTACTTTCAATTCCCGCAATCCGGATTATCCCCGGAGAATAAAAGACGATCGTATTGATCCCGCTCATCCTCCAATTGCCACTCCGATTGCCATTCTTCCTGTTATCAGGGAGGAGACACTTCCATCGGCTCCAATCCAGATCGCCCCCACAGTAAAGATCATCGCCGTGAAAAGGATCCCCTTTTTTCTTCCCAGCAGATCAGCAACCCGACCACTGAAGGCTGCGCCCAATACCGCACCGACCAGAACAGCCGTTGTAATCCACTCAGGCTGTGAATCGCTTACCCCCCAGCTTGCAGGGTCCTGAAGAAAATTCTGAGCACCGGAGATCACACCGGTGTCGAATCCGAATAGCAGTCCTCCGGTGGCAGCCACAGATGCCATCAGAATCACCTGGCCTTTTCTGAATCGGGGGAATTATCCATACGATGTTTGAAGAAGATCAATGTAGAGTTTCCAATAGCAATCCGGGGGGGGTCAAGGATAACCGAAATCCGGTGGGAAATGCGGAGAGTCCTTTTTTTTTCCCTGTTTATTACTATTTTTAAGCTAAACATTCTTCGTAAATGAAAAACTATTTCCGGTTCGTACGCATCCTGTTACCAGCTGCACTCATCCTGGGCGCAGGATGTGCCGGCTCTCCGGACCAACATAATGAAAACCGCAGACCGAATGTCATATTCATCCTCGGGGATGATATGAAGCTCGATCATTTCGGGTTCATCAACGGGCAGGCACTGACCCCCCACCTGGACCGCCTGGCCAGGGAGGGATTTTTCTTTTCCAGGACCTATGTTCCGTCGGCCGCCTGCACCCCAACACGGTTCTCCTGTCTCACGGGCCGGTTCGGCAGCCGTTGCCAGAGTCCGGATTTTATCCATTCGGCCACACCGGAAGGAGTCTACCGGGTGGAGTGGAACACCGATCTGCTTCATGAACCCGATATCCTCTCCCGCACCCTTCAGGAGGCGGGTTACAAAACCGGCATCGTTGGCAAGTGGCACAATGGTTCTCCGCCCGGTTTCGGCCGCACCAAACAGACCATCGACTATGAAGCCGACCCGGCCGACCCGGAGGTGGCCGGAAAGCTGGAACAGCTGCACCGACTGATGCAACAGCAGATGAAGGAACTGGGTTTCGACTATGCCGACGGTCTCGTCAGCGGCAATTATCACGACAATCCGCTCAAAGCCCTGGCATATCACAACCAAGAGGATATAACACAGAAGGCCGTGGAATTCATCCGGCAATACAGGGAAACACCCTTCTTTCTGTACATACCCACCACATTAATGCATGGGCCTTCACCCTGGAAGAGCCTGAATTCCAGCCCGCTCACCACATGGACAGGCTTGCTGGATAAGCCGATCGATATTCAACCCTCCAGGGAGAGTGTCATTGAACGTGGAAGGGCTGCCGGAATTGAGGAAAGCCATATCGGGGCCACCTGGTTGGACGACGGGATCGGAGTTATTCTCAGGACCCTTAAAGAGCTGGGGCTGGAAAAAAACACCATGGTTGTGTTCATGGACGACCAGGGGATGGACGGCGGTAAAGCCTCCTGTTATGAAGGGGGTGTGCGGGTCCCTTCGATGATCTGGTGGCCCGGAAAAATCAAACCCGGCAGCAGCGAGGCCCTGGTGGCCAACATTGATCTCTATCCCACCATCTGCGAGGCCTGCAGTGTGATGATCGATACCTCAAATCACGACGGCACCTCCCTATGGCCCATTCTGAAAGGGGAAGAGGAAAAAGTGAGGGACCACATCTATTGTGAATGGTCCTACAGCCGTGCGATCGTAACCGACCGGTGGAAATACCTTGCATTCCGGATCCCTCCCAGCCGGTCGGACCCGGAAGAGCGGCTGGAATTCCTGATGCGGTATGCCGAGTCCAAAAATAAGCGGCATGAACCCTACTCTCCCCGGCCTGATGAACCGCTGTCCCACATGGGGTACTACGGCGGCCAGGGAACGGAAAGAAATCAGGCCATGAAACACTATCCGCACTACTACGACCCCGATCAACTGTACTATCTGCCCGATGATCCGGGCGAGCAGGTGAACCTGGCCGGGAATCCCGAATATGCAGAGAAGCTGGATCAGATGAAAGGGATTCTCTCGGAATGGGTCGAAAAGATGCCGGGAACCTTCGGCGAGTTTTAGATAGCCTTGAACCAACCACCACATAATATGCCAAACCACCTCCTCCAATTATCGGCCGGGCTTTTGCTGATGGCTGCCCAGCTGACCCAATGCAGTGAAAAAAGGCAGGAAACCGATCCTCCCAATGTGATTGTTATTATGGGAGATGATATGCGATGGCACGACTTCGGATTTATACGGGGGAGGGCGCTGACACCCAACCTGGACCGTCTGGCCGGTGAAGGATTCTACTTTTCACGTACCTATGTGCCTTCGGCAGCCTGCACCCCTACCCGTTTCTGTACGCTCACCGGCCGGCAGGCAAGCCGATGCCAGGATCCGGGATTCCGGTCATCGGCCACCCCGGAGGGCATGTACCCGGTGGTCTGGAACACCAATCTGGGCCATGAACCGGACATCCTTCCCAGGGTGATGAAGGAAGCGGGCTATGTGACCGGGATGGCAGGCAAATGGCATAACGGCACATCGGATGAGTTTAACCGGATACGCAGATCGATCCCGCGGGACGGGGATCCGGCCGACCCGGAAATCCGGGAGAACCTGGATGAAATGAACCGGGCCATGCAGGAACACCTCTATCAGCTTGGGTTTGACTATGCGGAAGCAATCGTTTATCAAAATTATCCGGATCATCCGCTCAAGGCGCTCCACTATCACAACCAGGAGGTAATCACCCGGGCTGCGGTGGACTTCATCCGATCCAACAGAGAAAAACCCTTCTTTTTCTACATGCCCACCACCCTGATGCATGGTCCTTCACCCTGGAAGAGCCTGCATGCCGATCCCGGAAAGCACTATGGAGGACTCCTGGATGAACCCCTGGACATTCAACCATCCAGGGAAGAAGTAATCGCCAGAGGAAGAGAAGCCGGGATCGATGAGGGGATCATACCCGCTACCTGGCTGGATGACGGGATCGGCAAAGTGCTGAGTACACTGGAAGAACTGGGCCTTGAAGAGAATACAATCGTAATATTCATGAACGATCAGGGGCATGATGGAGGAAAGGGCTCCTGCTATGAAGGAGGTATCAGGGTACCCTCCATCGTTCACTGGCCGGGAACAATCGAGCCGGGAACCAGCGATGCCCTGGTGTCCAATATGGACCTCTACCCCACCATCCTGGAAGCGTGCGGAATAGCATATTCAAGAGACAATCATGACGGGGAGAGCCTCTGGCCCATTCTCAAGAGAGAGAAGGAGCAGGTGAGAGATCATCTTTACTGTGAATGGTCCCACACCCGGGCCATTGTAACCGAAGACTGGAAATATCTGGCGTTCCGGCTTCCTCCTTCTCAGATTCCCTCTGAAGCGGAGCGG
Source organism: uncultured Bacteroides sp. (assembly GCA_964604655.1). Classification (GTDB taxonomy): domain Bacteria; phylum Bacteroidota; class Bacteroidia; order Bacteroidales. The sequence continues at coordinate 4,779 of CAZRZY010000070.1, forward strand.
AAGCGGATCACCCGGGGGCATGCTGAATCGGTGGCTAAGAGAGGATTCAGTTACGAACCAATGCCCCACGGTCCGCTCTCCCATACAGCCGTCCCCGGCGGGAGCCCCATTGAGAGATACCAGGGGATCGCGCACTACCCCCACTATTTCGATTCCGACCAGCTGTACCATCTGGAAGCCGATTCCCTGGAGCAGGTCAACCTGGCAGGTGATCCGGAATACTCCGGCAAGCTGAAAGAACTGCAGTCGCTGCTGAGCCGCTGGGTGGAAGAGCTTCCGGGCAGTTTTGCAGAGTTTTAAATCAACAACAGATGAATGGAGACAATAACCTTTGATCCAAAAACAGGTAGCAGGTCTTACATTTTCAGGATCAGCTTGCTGATCCTGCTGTTGACGGATTTCCTCTCCGCATTCGGTATTCCCCGGGAGGCAGATCGGCCTAATGTGGTCTTCATATTAGGGGATGACATGCGGCTCGACCATTTCGGTTTTATCCGCGGAAAGGTGCTCACTCCCCATCTGGACCGGCTGGCCGCTGTTGGGTTTCACTTCTCCCATACCTATATGCCTTCTGCAGCATGCACTCCGAGCCGGTTCTCATGTCTGACTGGCCGGTTTGCCAGCCGCTGTAACAGCCCCTCCTTCAAAAACTCCCACACTCCGGAAGGAGTTTATGGGGTCAACTGGAACACCAATCTTCATTACGAACCGGATTATCTGCCCAACAGGATGAAAGAGGCGGGATATGTGACAGGGATCGTGGGAAAATGGCACAATGGCTCCTCAGAGGCCTTTCAAAACTGGAAGAAGGCACTCCGTGAGAACGACGATCCCTCCGATCCTTCAGTCGCCGCAAAAATAGCCCAGATGGACCAGGCAGCCAGTGAATATCTCCATGGAATGGGATTCGATTTTGCCGAGGGGATCGTTATGGGGAATTATTCCGACCATCCGGTGGAGGCATTGAGATACCACAATCAGGAGGTCCTTACCCGGCATGCGGTGGAGTTTATTCGGCAAAACAGTAACCGGCCATTCTTTCTCTATCTGCCCACGACCCTGATGCACGGCCCCTCGCCCTGGCAGAGCCTGAATGCCGATCCCAGGAAATGCTTTGCCGGTTTGCTGGACCAACCGGTAGACATCCAGCCTTCCCGTTCCGATGTGATCGCCCGGGCAAGGGCGACCGGGATTCCGGACTACCTGATCCCGGCCACCTGGCTGGACGATGGGATCGGGGTGATCCTGGACACGCTCCGGTCGCTCGGGATCGATTCCAGCACCATGGTGATCTTCGTCAATGATCATGGGATCGAAGGAGGGAAAGGTTCCTGTTACGAAGGAGGGGTTCGTGTATCCTCCATGGTCTACTGGCCCGGCAGGATCGAGCCCGGAAGCAGCGATGCCCTGGTGGCCAACCTCGACCTATACCCGACCATCTGCGAGGCCTGCGGTATCGGATTTGACTCCTCCCGGCACGACGGACAATCCCTCTGGCCGCTCATCCGGAGAGAAAAGGAGGCCCTGCGGGATCACATCTATTGCGAATGGGGCTATTCCCGGGCCATCGTGACCAGGGACTGGAAATACCTGGCCTTCCGGCTGCCTCCCAGCAAGGATCTCTCCTATAAACAGAAGGTGGGGAAGGCCTGCCGTCAGGCAGAGCAGAATGAGCTGAACGGGACCGATATCCCCATCATCATGCCTTCCGTGCCGATTGCCCATTCGGGGGTTCACGGCGGATACGGCACCGAACAGACCCAGGCCATGGTGCACTATCCCCATTATTACGATACCGATCAACTCTATTATCTTCCGGAAGATCCCGGTGAACAGGAAAACCTGGCCTATCTGGCGGGGTACCATGACATCCTGGAGAATATGAAACTGCTGTTATGCCACTGGGTGGAAGAATTGCCGGGCGGCTTCGGGGAATTCTGATCCCGGGTCAGCTACTTCTCCTCGATTTTTAATACCACTGCCATTTCATCCGGTGCAGATCCGGGCATGGTCACTTTCAGTCCTGAGGAAGTCAGATCCCAGGCGACCTGTTCATTGCTCCCCAGCAGGGTCACCTTTCCGATTCCTGGCACCTCTTCTGAAGCATCTTCTGCAAAGGAGTTCAACAGCACCTCCTGCCCGTTCCCCGGCCATCCGAGGAAAGTGGCGTAGACCACCCCATCACCGGTGGTGTACCGGATGTCCTTCGCCGAATATTTAATCTTCAGAAATTCACCGGCGTTCCGGAAATGTCCTTCAGGCTCCCTGGTGGGGCCCTCCCCGTAGGTATACCAGGGCCTTGTATCATAAATGGCCTCACCATACCGTTCGAGCCATGCCCCAAGCCCCAGCAGAACCTCCTTCTGTTCCTCCGGGATCGTGCCGTCGGCCATGGGAGAGATATTGAGCAGCAGCACCCCGTTCTTGCTCACTATATCGATCAGCACATGTAGTACATCGATGGTTTCCTTAATCTATAGGTCCTTTGTATAGCACCAGCTCCCTTTGCTGATCGTCTCATCGGTCATCCAGGTTTTTTCGTCCAGTTCGTTCTTCCGCGATTTTTCCAGATCGTCCACACTGACATCAAGTGGCAGGTCGTCCTGTTTCCGGACGATCACCACCTCCTTGCCCCACTCCTCCGCTTCGTTCAGGTAGTAGGCACACATCTTTTGCCGGTAGTGTTCCGGGATCTGGTCGAGCCAGGAATCGAACCAGAGGATATCGGGCTGGTAACTATCGATCACCTCCCTCAGCTTCCCGAACCAAACCTCCTCCAGCCAGAGATCTTCCGGCAGGTTTCCGTAGAGATACTTCAGCTCCTCACCGGTGCTAACGGGAGGCATTCCTTCAAAGGGCGGATAATGACTGTTCCGGAACATCTGAAATGGCCCGGCATCCCTGTTCAATTCCTCCTCCACCTGGCCGGTATATCATTGCAGGTGTTTGGCGTGATGGAAGGTGGTGATCAATCTGAGACCCCTTGAATCGAAGGCCTTCTTCAATTCTCCGGTAATATCTTTTCCAGAACCTTTATCCATGGCGTTCCACGGGGTTTTATCACTGTCCCACATGGAGAAGCCGTCGTGATGTTCAGCCACCGGACCGGCAAACCTGGCCCCTGCCTTCACAAACAGATCGGCCCACTCTTCGGCATCAAAGAACTCCGCCTTAAACATAGGAACGAAATCGTGGTAACCGAATTCGGAGGGATGCCCGTAATGCTCCAGATGATGCTCGTATTCGGGCCTTCCCTCGAAATGCATCCATCGCGGGTACCATTCGTTGCCGAAAGCCGGGACGGAATAGACCCCCCAGTGAAAATAGATTCCCAGCTTGGCATCCCTGAACCATCCCGGGGCTTCGTTGTGCCGGGCCAGTGATTCCCAGTTCTCCCCGTAAACAGGAGATGGGTCAGAACCGGTCGCCTGCTCTTATGAATATTTGCCTCCTCCACCGGAACAGCTCCAGAACAGGCAAATTGCCACTATATTAACAGCGAGAGAGCTTGATCTCATACATTTGTATTTGAGGGTTTGATTAAACTCTATTTCTGCCATTCTTCTGTTTCAGAAGGATACGAAAGGCCAGAGCATGTTCCAGTCCCGGATCCCGGTCCCAGATCAATTCCGTGCCCTCCTCCCCGGTTTCCCAGCCGACCTGCTGAACAGAGCCAAGCATATCGACCTGTTCAATGGTTTCCGGGGTAATTCCGTTTTCAGGATTCATAGATGCAATGGTAATCCTGGTGGCTTCAGGCGGCTCAAGAACAATGACATACAGGTACTCTCCGTTGCAGGTGAACCGGATATCCGAGGCGGTCATGTCGGGATTCTCCCGCTCGTTCAGATGTCCTTCGATTATCTGAGAGGGACCCTCTCCGCATACTTCCCACGGCCGGGTCCCGTAAATGGCATCACCATTGATCTCAAGCCATCTTCCTGTTTCCAGCAAACGTTCTCTGACAGGCTCCGGTATTTCACCCGAAGCAGTAGGTGTCACATTGAGCAGTACACATCCGTTCTTGCTGACCACGTCCACCAGATAATCGATGATCCGGTTGGCCGATTTATAGCTGGGATCTGACACATGACACCAGGAACCCCAGTCGACCGAATCATCGGTGAGCCACGGAAACTCCATTTTCTTTTCCATCCTGGACCTTTCCAGATCGAGTACCCCGGCCCAGGGTTTCAGATCCTCCTGCTTGTAGGTTACCAGTAGTTCTTTGCCAAGTTTAAGTGCGTGGTTATAGTAATGGCTGAGCATCTTCAGCCGCGTCTCTTCGTCAATAATGTGCATCTTACTGTCGAAATAGACCATGTCGGGGTGATAATGATCGATCACCTCCTCCACCCGGCTGAGCCATCGCTTGCAGAATGAATCACCCGGAGGCGGATCAGGTTTTTCACTTGCCGGTTTCCAGGCTGAAGGGGGAACCACCGGACCATAAAGGTCACTGTAGGCGGGCTCTGCTGTTCCCGATGACGGGTCCCATGTCGGATACCAACCATAAAGCCACTGGTGGTGAAAAGTGGTAATGAACTTCATGCCTTCGGTCCTGACAGCCTTTTCCATCTCTCCCACCACATCGATCATCGGACCCATCTCTTTTGCATCGAACCGGGTCAGTTTGCTGTCCCACATGGCAAACCCATCGGCATGCTCGGCCACGGGTCCGGCGAACCGGGCCCCTGCCTGTCTGAACAATTGAGCCCACTCCTCCGCGTTGAACCGCTCACCCCTGAACATGGGAATGAAATCCTTATACCCGAATTCCTGAACAGGGCCGTAGGTCTCTATGTGATAGCGGCTGACCGGACTGCCGGGTTCATACATCCTTCTCGAATCCCACTCGGTTTTAAAGGCAGGGACCGAATAGACCCCCCAGTGAAAGTAGATCCCGAATTTGGCATCGCGGAACCATTCAGGGATCTCAAACTGTCTCATGGAATCCCAATCCGGTTCAAAGTCCCCGGTGTCATTCCCCGGACTGAAGCTACAGGCCTGAAGGATCATCAGGCCAATCAGCAGGAATGATTTATTCATGTATCTCTTCATCCGCCATCTTTGCTAAATAAATTTACGTTTTACAGAACACAGTACAGGGGTCATTTTCCGACAATATGGAGGTGCAAATAATCACCTGCCATCCCGGATCCGTGTTATATGGTTTTCACTATTAATTCATTGGGCGGTGATATCTGTGCAGTAAACAGAGAGTTCCTCTTCGGGGAGTGCCGGAAGCATCCAGTTTTTCGGTAACTTTATTACGAAATTGCGTGTACATTCCAACAACAGATCGGCACTGCCATGGAAAGAAAACTGCACTTTTTAATATGGATCCCGGGATTGGTCTTGTGCTCCACTCAGGCTCTCATTGCACAACAGGATACGTTGGTCGAGAATTTTAATGCCCTATGCGATCAGTTTGAAACTCCCTACCGGGAATACACCTTAGAATATGAAGCACCCAACGGAGTGGTCTGGGATGTGCAGACATATCATTTTCCCAGCGCGGGGGGTATCAACGACGACGGTTCCATATTCCAGGGCAGCAGTCATTGCGGCAGCATCTACTGGACCAACGGAAAATCGGGATACCTGCGCGCCTTCATCGACTCTGGAATCACCGATCTCTCCTTCCAGGTTTTATCGGGGAATTTCCAGGAAGACGGTTATGTGAAGGTGAAAGTGGACGGACAGCTGGTCGGCCAAACCGAGCCTGTTGAAGGGTATAAAGTGGAAACCTACACCTTCCACATCGATACCCCGGGGCCCTTGATGCTGGAGCTGTCACACGGGATCAAAGAGGGTTCCACTTTCGGGGGCATCCTGGTGGACAATCTCTCCTGGACACCCAGGGAGGGAAGCCGCCCCTTTTTCAGGGTGGAGAGCCTGGAGGATTACAAGCCGGATATGGATACCCTGCATTCTCCGCTGGATACCATGGAGATCAAGATCGACACAAGGGGCTGTGTCACCCTGAACGGCGAGTATTACGACTACCTGGGCATGGTGGAGACAGCCGACATCGTACTCGGAGCTGTTCTGGATCTGCATCCTGCCGATTCGACCAACATCTATTACTGGGGTTATGCCGCTCCGGTGGGTGAAGCCACCGGAACTTCCCTGCCAGTTAAGGTTTCGGTCCCTGTCAACCGGGTCTCCGATACGATCCTTTTCCAGTCGGTGGAGGGTGGTGATTTACAGGACGGAGTACTGTCGTTCATCAATGGAAATGTGGAAAAGGATCTGGTGGTCTTCAGGATCAGCCAGCTGCAGCATGAATACACCATCCGGTATGCTTATGATTTTTACGAAAGAGAGATAACAGGCAAACAGGAGGTTGAAGTGGAACCAGCCATACAGTTCTACCCCAACCCCGTTCACAACCACGCCTATTTCAAAACAGGGAAGCGCCTGAAATATTTCCAGATAATGGACCTGAACGGCAGGATTCTCCGCACGGTTTCACATCCCCGTGAAACTGCGGAAGGATATTACAGGCTCAACCTGGAAAACCTGGAGTCCGGCATCTGGATCGTCCGTTTTGTTTATGAGGACAACCGTACAGACGGGGTAAAGGTTATCGTGGAATGATCAATTCCCGTTGAATTCCCGGATCGCATCCAGCATCGCCACCATGTTCTCCAGGGAAACATTGGCCTGGATGTTATGTACAGTGTTGAAAACGAATCCTCCGCCCCGGGAAAGGATCTCGCATTCCCGGATCACCTGATCACGCACTTCAGAGGGTGTGCCGTAAGGCAGCATTTTCTGGGTGTCCACTCCCCCGCCCCAGAAAGTGACCCGGTGACCGTATTTCTCTTTCAGGACCCCGGGGTCCATTCCTCTGGCATTGATCTGCACGGGGTTGATGATGTCGAAACCTGCATCGGCCAGCAGATCGATAAAGGGTTTCACGGCACCGCAGGAATGCTTGAAAGTCTTCCATTCCGTATGTTCATGGATCCAGTCATTCATCTTTCTGTAATAGGGTTTGTAGAGTTCGATAAAGGTTTCGGGGGAACAGAAAGTCGATTCCTGGGTGCCGAAATCGGTCCCGCACATATAGACAGCTTCAAAACTGTTTCCGAAGATCTCAAAAATAGTGGCCAGGTTCTGCAACGCAATGTCGGTCTGGCGGTCGAATACTTCATGAAGATAGTCAGCCCGCATCATGGTACTCATATACCATTCGGAAATATCCCTGATCCCTTTCGGATCTTTCATGAATGGTCCGGGAACCAGGGCAATATCACCAAGGGCTGTCCCACCCGGATTGAGCACGACCCCCTTATCTGTCCCTGCGATTTTCTCCCTCATCCCCTTCCAGTGAGCAATATCCTCTTCGGAATAGGGGGCAAACTCTTCCAGGTTGTCCTCCGGATTCAGAGCCGATTCATCGATCGGGGGCTGCCGGATGATCGTATCGAAAAAGTAACTGGCTCTCGGCATCTTTCCGCTGGGCGGAACTGAAGTATCCCCTCCGGGGTAAACGACCAGGTCGCCCGACTCATCGATCCGTGTATTCAGGTTACCGGGCATCAATACTTCCTGGCCCCAGAAGGTCCGGAATGGCTTATAATTATCATCAGGTACACCGAACATATTATTTCTGGGCGGAGCCCCGATCACATCCACACCCATCGCATCCAAAAGTTCATCATCCACCTCTCCCAGCATCTGGTAGGGCTCGGTGACTTTCACCGGTTTCCACTCAAATCCAAAGTTTTTCCTCAGCCGCTCCACCGCCAGCACATGGATCCCGGTCACCCCGGTCGATCCGAAGTCGACCACCATTTTATCCGGTTCCCGGAGGGATAATGTCGTTTTCAGCCTCTGTTTCGATGTCATAATCATAACGATTTATTTTTTTTCAGTGGGGTAGGTGTTCCAGTGGTTTTCGATCTCTTCCAGTGACTTATTTTTTGTCTCGGGTACATACAGATAGGTGAACAGCCATTGGAGGAATGACATGACTGCGAGAAAAAGAAAAGTGCCTGCCCCGCCTGCCACCGAAAGGAAGTGAGGAAAGAGCAACACCACCAGAAAATTTAAAATCCACTGTGTGAATGATGCAAAAGCCACTCCCGCTCCCCTGACTTTGTTGGGAAAAATCTCCGAAACAAGGGTCCAGAAGACAGGACCGATGCATGCAGAAAAGAAGGCAACAAAAAGCATGATGCAAACCAGGGCAAAATACCCCTGTGTCTCCAGACGGAATGATAAGGCCAGCAGCAAGAGCATGATCGTCATTCCCAGGGACCCGGCCAGATAGAGGGTGCGCCGGCCTACCCGGTCGATCAGAAGGATCGCCACAAAAGTGAAGGCAAAATTGATGAGTCCGATCAGTGAGGTTTGCATCAGAGCATTCCGGATGTTGACTCCTGCCGAAAGTAAGATCTTGGGTGCATACTCGATCACCGTATTGATTCCGGTTACCTGGACCAGGATCGCCAGGAAGAAACCGACCAGGACCACCCTCCGGTATTCAGGGCGAAAAATCTGGCCTGCATTCCCGGGACCCATCCCTCCCCTGAAGGAATCAGCTATCTCGATGATCTCTTTATTTGCCAGCTCCTCGCCTCCGATCCGGGCCAGAATCTGCCGGGATTCCTCCTTCCTGCCTGCCTTGTACAACCAGCGGGGACTTTCGGGAATGAAAAACAATCCGATAAAAAAGAGCACCGAGGGGAATATCCCCGAAGCAAACATCCATCGCCAGTTATGGTCCACATCGTGAAGGAGATAGTTGGTGGTGTAGGAAACGAGGATTCCGGTAACAATGGCAAGCTGGTAGACGGATACCAGCATTCCTCGCTTCTGCGGGGGAGATACTTCTGCAATGTACATGGGTGAAAGGACAGAAGCGGCTCCGACTGCCAGCCCCCCCACCATTCGCGCGGTGATGAACACACCCGGACTGTAGGCGAGGGCGGTAATTCCGCAGGTCACGGCAAAAAAGAGTGCGACGAGGATCAATATGCGCTTTCTCCCGTAACGGTCGGTGAGAAAGCCGGATCCGAACGCACCGATGATAGCCCCCACCAGAAGCGAACTGACTCCCCATCCCAATTGAATTTCACTCCAGTTAAAATAGGGTTGAATAAAGGGGACCGCCCCTGAAATGATGGCTATGTCGAATCCGAACATCAATCCGCCCATCGCCGCGATCAGAGCGATCAGATAGAGGTACCGGTTATTGGTTTTCATATTTTCTTCTAAACTTTAGTTTTCAGTATTTTTCAGCCTCCCCGGTTCCCGCCTTCCGGATCCTTCTGATCCTGTGAGGGAGTCTCCCAGGTCGTCCCGCGCCCCGGCGGCAATCTTCTTTAATTCTTTAACCTTCTGAGGATAGAGCTCTTTGACATCGTACCGTTCTCCCGGATCGCGCCTCAGATCATAAAGGCCATAACCGGTCGTCTGATCCGAAATAGCTCCCGGGACACCGCCTTTTCCGGGCAGCACCTCTTCATAGGATCCGTATTTGTGGGGCAATACCAGTTTCCAGGAGCCGGACCTGACGGCTGCAAGCTGATTGTTCGACCGGTAGTAATAGAACAACTTTCTGGGTTCAGAATCCTCCTGTCCATCCAGGAGAGTCAAAACACTCACTCCGTCGATCCGTCTGGAGGGTAAAGGGGCTCCGCTGATCGCTGCCAGGGTGGGCAGCAGGTCGATGGAAGCGGCCAATCTGCCGCAGACAGATCCCTCCGGAATGCGCCCGGGCCATTTCATGACACACGGGACCCGGTGCCCCCCTTCAAAGCTGTTGAGCTTTCCTTCCCTCAATCCGCCTGCCGATCCGCCATGGTCTCCAAAACTCAGCCAGGGACCGTTATCGGAAGTAAAAATAACCAGTGTACGTCCGGTCAGTCCGTTTTCCTCCAGCGCATTGACCACCTCCCCCACCGACCAGTCCAGTTCCATCATTACATCCCCGTAAAGGCCCTGATCGCTGATTCCCTTGAATCTGTCTGAAACGGCCAGCGGCACATGGGGCATGGAGTGGGCCAGGTAGAGGAAGAACGGCCGGTCCCTGTTCTTTCTGATGAATTCCACTGCCCTGTTTGTATAAGCGGATGTAAGAAAGGACTGGTCCTCCATGGTGGCGATCTTACCGACAGTCCGGTTCCCTTCGATCAGTGGAATGGGCGGATAGGAGGCTTTTCTGGCATTGGTCGAAGCCGTGGCAGGGGTACCATCGTAATTGATGGGCCACATATCATTGGAGTAGGGTAATCCGAAATATTCGTCAAATCCGTGTTGAAGAGGCAGAAATTCCCTGTGATGACCCAGATGCCATTTGCCTATACATATGGTTCTGTAATCTGCCTCTTTCAGGATTTCGGGTAGGGTTTCCTCTTCGGAATGAAGACCATGCTCGTGAAAGGGCATTAATGCCCCCCTGATCCCCACCCTGTTGGGATAACAGCCGGTGAGCAGCCCGGCTCTGGAGGCGCTGCAGACAGGCTGGGGGACCAGAAAGCTGGTGAACCGCATTCCCCGGGCGGCGAGCCGGTCGATATGGGGCGTCTGATATTCGGTAGCTCCATAGCAGATCAGGTCTCCGTATCCCATATCGTCCACAAAGATAAGAACGATGTTTGGCCTGTCCCCCCTGCTCCCGGATTCATGCCCGGCAGATGGTGAGGCCCATCCCTGAAAAGTGATCGCCAGTGCGGCGATCCAGCTAAATACCACGTTCATAGTCCAAATGATTATTAAAGGATTAAAAAAATGCTTTTATTGAAGATGATTCCACCGGTATTCTGCAATAATTATATGGTATATTGAATGATGACACCTTAATCCAGCATCAGCTTTGGCATCGCCCAGCATGTTACAACGGGATAGAACGGAACAGCGTTGATTCACCGGTTACTCCCAACAAGAGTCACCAGCAATTATCTGAATTGTTCATAACTTCTAATATAATCGGATCCGGTCAAAGGGTAAGCCGTCGCGACCGGATTTTCCGAAACCCACCCTGTTTTAAACCCAAACCTCCCTGTCCGGCCTGGTGAATCTCTGCCTGAATATTCAACAGACCTGTAACCAGTTCGAGCCGGACCTTCCCAGACATCAGGATTTTTAAATTTTTACCTTCTCCCGGTATTTTGATGGTGGCATTTTACACTGATCTTTAAAATGTTGGCTGAAATTTGCCCAGTTATTGAAACCACTTTCATAACAGATTTCAGTGATTGACAGATCCGTGTTTTTAAGCAACCTGCAGGCATGTGCTATTCGGATACGGGTTAAGAACTGACTGTAACAGATTTTGGTTGTTTTCCTGAAATAATGACAGAATGCCGAAACGCTTTTATGGGTCAGTTCTGCTACTTCGCTTAAAGGAATCTTCCGTTGGAAATTTTGCAGGGTATGTTCAAATACCAGGTTAATCAGGCATGGATCCTCAAGTGAATAATTGGCTATCTCAGATTCTGAAACAAAATGGTATTCATCAGAGCAACCTATTTCATATAGTATCATCAGGAGGTCCATCAGCCTCCGGAATCCTGATCTGTTTTCCATCCTGACCATTTGCCTTCCTATTCGTTTCCTGAGGCCTCCTTCCAGGCATACTCCCTTTGAGGAATTGGTAAGAAGTCTCTTTATGCTTATCATTTCTGGCAAATCAATAAATGCAGGACCCATGAAATCTTCGCAGAAGTGAATGACCATAGAACTGCCAATCATTTCCTGGTCTTTTTTACGGAACCAGTGAGGCAGGTTTTTTCCATGAAGGTAGACATCACCGGCAACGTATTCACCAATGAAATCACCAACAAAGGCTGTTCCGTGTCCTTCCCTGATGACCATTAGTTCATATTCAACATGCTGGTGATACGGAGTCTCAAAATAAGGTGTGCGATAGGTCTTTGCCAGAAACGAACTGTCTTTGTCAAGGGGTAATTTTTGTAAAAGTGTCTTCATGGGCAACAATCTGCTAATTATCATCAAAAATGATCAATAATCCAAAATTCCATTCAAAATACCATATGAAAATTGCAGAATAACGGTGGAATCATCTTCGATAAAAGCGTTCTTTTAATATGTAAATCAATGATTCAATATATAATATCTATTCTGACAAATAAATTCATGTGCAGGAGTACAACCAACTGGTAAATAATAACATCAGAAACAATGAATAGTATGAAGGATCAAACAAAAATTACCCGGCGCAGCTTCATCGGAATGACAGCTGTTTCAGGCACAGCATTAACTGTTGTACCAAGCTTCGTAGTAAGCGGACTCGGGCATGTGCCACCGAGTGATAAACTTAATGTAGCCGGGGTGGGAGTCGGCGGCATTGGACGCCGGGATCTCAGGATGATTACCGGTCAGAATATAGTTGCCTTATGCGATGTGGACTGGGATTATGCTGCGAAAACATTCAAGGATTATCCTAAGGCAGAAGTTTATAAAGATTACAGGGAAATGCTGGAGAAGCAGAAGAATATTGATGCGGTGCTTATAGCCACACCGGACCATACGCATGCTGTGATTGGAATGGCAGCAATGAAAGCCGGTAAACATGTATTGATCCAGAAACCCCTTGCACATTCGGTTTACGAGTCACGAGTATTGACAGAAACAGCAAGAAAATACAAGGTGGCTACTCAAATGGGAAATCAGGGAAATTCCAGCGAATCTGTCAGGAAAATCTGTGAATGGATATGGGACGGGGCCATTGGTGAAATCAGGGAAGTTCATGCATGGACCAATCGTCCGGTCTGGCCGCAAGGCCTTGAACGGCCCGCCAGGAAGATGAGAGTGCCAAGAGATCTCGACTGGGATCTCTGGCTTGGACCTGCACCCTGGCGCCCGTATCACTCGGCTTATACTCCCTGGAACTGGCGTGCCTGGTGGGATTTCGGAACCGGTGCGCTGGGAGATATGGGCTGTCATATCCTTGATCCGGTATTTCAGGCATTAAAACTCAAATATCCGGTAAGTGTTCAAGGCAGTTCATCACAGGTCAATACAGAAAGCGCGCCCGTTGCTTCAAAAATAAAATATGAGTTTCCCGTCAGGGAAAACTTGCCAAAGCTCAATATGCCTCCGGTGACGCTTTACTGGTATGACGGGGGATTACAGCCCGACCGTCCCGATGATCTGGAAGACGGACAGGAAATGGGTGATGGAAATGGGGGCGCGTTGTTCATAGGATCCAGGGGAAAAATTTCCTGCGGTCTGTTTGGGAATAATTACCTTATGTTCCCGGAAAAAACCCGCAGGGATTACACGGATCCGAGCCCCACCCTTCGTCGGATAAAAGAGGGGAAAAACGGCCATTGGAATGACTGGATCCGCGCATGCAAGGAAAATCCGGAAAATCGTCTGGAAGCAAGCTCCAACTTCGAATATTCAGGTCCGCTTTCAGAAAGCGTGGTCATGGGAAACCTTGCGATACGGCTTCAGGAATTGCACAAAACCCTGGAATGGGACGGCATCGAAATGAGAATAACAAATATTGATGATAATGATCAGGTAAGAGTAGTTACCACAGATAAATTTACAATTGTCGACGGCGATCCCAAGTTTGATACCTCGTATGTCACATTGCCAGCAAAGTCTTCTGCAGAAGAATGGGTCAAACACAACTACAGAGAAGGCTGGTCATTATAAGATAGCGTAATCAATGGAAACAATTACATAAATCCTATGAACAGAAAAGAATTCATTTCAATGACTTTAGGAGCCACAGGATTACTGGCAATGAATAGACCTGCAATCGCAGGTTTTGCAGGCAAGAAAAAAAAGATCCCGGTCGGCGCTCATGTATGGGTATATGCAAAAAACCAGGAAGGGCATGATGTGACCCCTGTACTGGACGAAATTTTTTCCGACATGAAATATGCCGGATTAGATGGGGTTGAATTAATGGAACATCCACTCAGGGACAGGCAAACTGTAAAATATATTGCTGAACTGATTGATATGTATAAGATCGCACTTCTGGGAACATCGTATGGTGCCCGGATGTGGGATAAGTCAAAGCACTCCGAGATACTGGAGGATGTTCACAATATTATGGAAAATCTTTCCAGTCTCAGAGGCCGGACATTCGGAACATCGGTGGGCCAGGCTCCGGGGGGGCGCATTAAGACTGAGAAGGAGTTGGATCATCAGGCCATGTTGCTCAGACAACTGATGGAGCTCGGTCACCAGAAAGGCATCGTTCTGAACCTGCATAATCATGTGTATGAGGTGAGAAATAACCTTCATGACTTAAGGGGGACCCTCAGTCGTATCCCGGATATTAAACTTGGTCCGGATCTTAACTGGCTTCTCCGCGCGGGCGTTGACCCCATCAGGTTCTTAAAAGAGTACAGAGAGAAGATTGTTTTCATGCATCTCAGAGACCAACTGAACAATGGCAAGTGGCCCGAATCTCTCGGGGAGGGAGATGTGGACTTCAAGGAGATAGGAGATACCCTGAAAGAGATAGCTTTCCAGGGTGATGTGGTCATCGAACTCGCACACGAGCGTGGATTTGAAATCACCCGGCCAATCAGGGAAAGCTTAAGAATGAGCAGGGATTCGGTCCTGAAGTCTATGGGAATCTAATAGTAAAAACACCTACCTCTTTAAAATCAAATCAATCGGATCAATAACTTCCACATTGATTACTTCAGTTTACCCGTTAATTCCTGTTTCAGCGCTGGATTTCCATCGGGGATGACAACTGCGGCCCAGGGAGTGTTATGATTTGTAACACGGATTTCCCAAACGACATAGTTCCATTGTCCCGGCTCTATGGTCTGTATATAAAAAACTGCCCGCGGCTCATCGAATCAAAGCACCGCCGTGGTGTAGCCACCGGTTCGACCACTGAACATGCCATTCCTTCCGGCATCTCTCCGGATAAAGTCCTCATCCCGCATTGAAGTCGTGAACCTGAGGGAGCGGGATCCATCCCTGGACCGCTCAGAAGTATATTCGATTTCTCCAATACCCCCAACAGACCAATTTTTTGAGGTTTCCATATCGTCGACGATCGTTCTGTCGTAAACCTCTTTGTGTAGCCATCCGGTGTGTGCTGCATTCTCAGGCTGTTCCTGCAAGGTATGTTTCTAATTCCGGTTGTCCTCCGGTACCTTAAACTCTTTACGAAGACGCTCAAGTTCAGCCAGAAGTCTTGACTGAATCCTTTTATAGTCAGGATCTCCATAAACAGAGTTCAGCTCGTGAGGATCTTTTTCAGGTCAAAAAGCTCCCACTCATCGTATGTCTCCCCTTCGATATGGCTTGGTCCGTAAAAATGTATCAGCTTAAAGGTCCCGTCAGTTACCCCATAATGCCTTGCTACACTATGCCAGCCGCCCGGGAACGAATAATAATGATAGTAAAAAGACTGCCGCCAGTCAGCGGGAGTATTTCCTTTCAGTACAGGTACCAGGCTGCGTCCCCGCATATCTTCCGGGACAGGCACACCTGTCATATCAAGAAAGGTTTCGGCAAGATCAAGATTGGATACGATATCATCATTCACTGTTCCCGGTTTTACCTTTCCGGGCCAGCGGACTAGCAACGGGGTTTTCAGTGATTCCTCATACATCCACCTCTTGTCAAACCATCCGTGTTCTCCCAGGTACCAACCCTGGTCGGAAGAATATACCACAACAGTATTTTCAGCCAGCCCTGATTCATCAAGGTAATCCAGTATCCGTCCTATACCATCATCCATTGACCGCACACAGCGAAGGTAATCTTTCACGAAACGCTGGTATTTCCATTTGATAATTTCTTCTTCTGACATATTGGGTTCAGCAGCCCTGAAAGATGTATTTTTTGCTGCGTAGTTCCCTTCTTTATCCAGATTGAGCCCCCCATCCGGTATGTGCCTGCCTATCTCCATCTCCTGGCGTGATGCCGGCGGTGTCCTGCCTGAATAATCATCCCAGAATGTTTCTGGTTCCGGTATATGGACGTCGTCCAGCCAATTCTGGTATTTTTCGTGAGGAATCCACCACCCATGAGGAGCCTTGTGCTGATACATCAACAAGAAGGGTTTCTTTTTATCACGATGGGATTTCAGCCAATCAATAGATTTCTGAGTAATTACATCCGTTGTATAGCCCTGGTTGTCTGATTTTATCACCTCGCCATCCATATCTAATGTAAGCATCGGCGGATCATTGTAAGGTCCCTCTCCGATAAGTACATCAAAATGATCATATCCCCGCGGAGTGGATTTCAGATGCCATTTACCAATAATGGCAGTCCGGTATCCTGCTTTCTGCAACAGTTTGGGAAGAGTCGGCTGGTCCCCGTTAAAGGATTGACCGTTGGTGAGAAACCCATTCAGGTGTGAATATTTGCCGGTCTGAATCACTGCCCGGCTGGGGCCACAGATAGAGTTAGTCACATAGCACCGGTCGAACCACTCTTTTTACGAAGGCTTTGATTCTTTTTGGCTCGATTCTCATCCTTACTGGGTGGTACGCTACTATTATTGCTGTTCTTGGGATGCTCCAATTCATCAATACGTGCTTTTAAAACTGCGTTCTCTTTGATCAATTCCGCAATTGTCTGTTGGAGACTCTTAATTAACGCAACCAGCGCATGATATGTGTCTGCTATACCCATCTGTAATACCACAAAGGTCTGTGATAAAAATAGATAATAGCAAATTTTAGACATCAGATAAACCAACAAAACCCTGCCCACTTACTGACAACTGTTAATAAGACTTTGCTTTTTGAAAATACAATCGGAAATATTTGTAGTAAAATGCAAAATTCAGCTCAAATTGTTAATAAACCCCTTATATTAGACCTGAGTAGTTACAGATTTTTTTTGTAAGATATTTTCTACGATATCCTTTTGCTTATCCCTATAAGTTGTCAAATCAGAGATAATTTCGGTAATCTCACTTTCTTCATTCCTTGTTTGTATTAGAGAATCTGCGGCTTTGAGCTGCTTTATCAGCTTGTGCATCACCACAGCGGCCATTGCCGTGTTCAAATAAGATTCAGCAAGTGAAGTAATTTCCTCGTGATTATAAAATTGTATTAACCCTCGATCACCGGAATCATTCCAATCATGTAGTCTGAATTTTATAACCCCGTGCTCCCCAGTTCCTACGGAATCTTCCAGATATGAAAAGGCATTATCAACCCTTTGAAGCACTGTGCCTTGTATTCCATTTTCCAGAGGATAGTACGGCTGCTCCTCGTTTAAAAAATCATAGTCACCAGTTATTCGCAGGTACTCGGCCAGTAGCCAGAAAAAATAAAGTTGCTGGTCACTTGTTTTGAGCCATTCATTTGTTTGGAGCCCAAAGCCTTTTTCGATCACCAGGATTTCCCCGCTTGGCAAATGCCGCTTCATCATGTAGCGAATGGCCGATTTTGCAAGAGGCTTATTGTAATATAAGAGCGGCAGGATGTGCTGCATGTGGTCACGCGCGTTGGAGTGCCTGCCCCAATAGGTAGTATAAGCTGTGTTCTGAGGTATTTTGGTTTCACCAAGGTATTGATTGTACATGGCCATTGCCTCGAGGTTGTACGCGTGCCATACCAGTTCTTGCTGAAAGGCCAGCGAAGTGTCCGCCTCTGGAAAAGAAGGCAATATTTTTTTCCATTCCTTTCCAAAAGTGCCGGAAGTGGAACCTTGTAGCAATTCATTGGCAAGTTCCATTTCATTCTTCGTTGAATCTCTATATGAAATCCCAATAATGAGCTCTATTTGCCTGGCTACCCCAGGGTCAAGAGTTACATCACATTGGGCCTGTAGAATTTTGGCATCTTCTCGTCCTAAGGAAGAAAACCGGATTTCTGTTGGCTCGCCTCCGGGGGCTGAAATGAAAAGCGCAGGGGGGAACAATTCAAATTCTGACACCATATTTTCGTCCATTTTGGGGATATTCTCTGCATCGTATTGCGGCTCGAAATCTGATTTAATTCCGAAATCAGCATTAGCGCTTATCACCGGCGTGTAACGGATCCGTATTTTTGATTTATCCTTCTTTACCCAATCTGCTTCATACATAGCAAGTATATCGGCATAAGCCGCCCGTACATATTCGTGATAGGCTAAACTTATCGGATGGTCGCTTTCGTTTTTGAAATCGACTGTGAGCAAAAACCCTGGTATGCCTTCATTTGGTTTAAGAGAAGGACGTGCAGCCAGTGTACGATTAATGGTCAATTTACCTGGCAATGAATAACTGTAACGGGCATAGCCCACTCCAAAAGTGCGTTGCGTTTTATTGAGCAGGGTACTGGTTAACCCGGTCAGCTCAATTGTGTCGTTCCCCGTGAGTACCACAAAAGCGCCATTTTCCCCGGAGACTGCCTCATCTCCTTGGTTCATCCTGCCAAGTGCTCGTTGGGTAGCCATTAATTGGTATTTTCCACTGACAGTCGGATACATGGTAAACATATAATTCCCCAATATAAAAGAAGGGTCTTCCTTCAAGGCAACAGGGTTTCCTGCCTGATCGTTTTGATTATAGGGTAAAATGCCCGTATAGGTAAATGCTGGCAATCCGTCCACGTCTTCGTTCCAAAAACCAAGGCTGCTTTGTAAATAACTTTTCTCGATATTTCGTCCATCCTGTGTGCATGACTGGGCTATTGCAGCAATAAGGAGTATTGTCAAAATTTGTCTCATCGTATGTTTTATAATTTTAAAAATCTTAATAATCATTTCCCTGCAAGCTGTTTTCAACTGAATTCAACCACTTTTGTAGGCTAACCTTCATGGATTCTGCTTTTTCCGGCATTTCTTCCATCAGGTTTTTTGTCTCGCCAATATCATTTGCCAAATCGTATAATGTGTATTCGCCATCTGCCGACCTGTAAAGTTTTAGGTTTCCGTCCTCAACTGCCATTTCTCCTCTGAATGGGGCATTTTTCGTTATATTGTAAGTGTAATTTCTAAATTGGATATGATCAAGTTGATAGTCGGTGGGCACTGTGCCGGCTTGAGACAGCGAGTCCAGATACGGTTTATTGATATCCGTGTAGCAGCAGTTATGATTTATTGATTCATCGAATACGTTGCAATTCCAAAAAAACAATTGCCGGTCGCTAAAACCATATGAAGGGTCTTTTATTACAGACTTGATGC
Source organism: uncultured Bacteroides sp. (assembly GCA_964604655.1). Lineage (GTDB taxonomy): Bacteria > Bacteroidota > Bacteroidia > Bacteroidales. The sequence goes on from CAZRZY010000070.1 coordinate 23,874, forward strand.
TCGTCCCATCGAGTGGCCGGTCTGGAAGGGGTATTCCTACAATATCGCAAAGCGTAGGCAGAATATCGCTGGTTGTGGCAGGCACATCAGTAATGCTGCCGCCTGGGGCAATACCCGGCCATTGTATAATAGCAGGTACGCGTATTCCACCTTCATATAAATCCCCCTTTTTCCCTCTTAATGGCGAATAAACTTCTCCGTCAATAACGCCATTATCACTGTTGAACCAAACAAGGGTATTTCCCTTTTTCCCTTTTGACTTTAGAAAGTCGTTTAACTGCCCAACGGCTCTGTCCACTGCCGTTATTTCAGCGAAACGCTGGCGCAAAAGCAGGTTTTTTTCCTTATTGTACAAACCCACATCTTCATCGATTCCGGCATATGGGCGGTGGGGCGAGCCAAACCAAATGACCAGAAAAAAAGGCTTATCATCCTGAAGGGATTGTAAATATTCAATAGACTCTTGTACCAATAATTCTGAACCTTCTCCCTGATATATTTGAGGCTCCCCGCCATTAAGTACCAGTTTCGGATTGTAACCAAAGTAGTTGTCATGGCTCAGCCAGTGGTCGAAGCCCATAGCGCCTGGGCTCGTGGGCGAACCTTGTTTAGCCGGACCAATGTGCCATTTGCCAAAATGAGCCGTGTGATATCCCTTATCATTCAGTAAATGGGCAATGGTAATCTCTTCCGGCCTGATGGAATAATTCCAGGTAAATGCACCCATACGGTTGGCATGACGGCCAGTCATCACACTGACACGCGTGGGGGTGCATATGGGCGAGGCTGCATAGAACCGTTCAAACTTGAGGCCATTATCAGCCATTTTGTCTATGTTAGGGGTTTGTATCAACGGATGGCCGTAACACCCCAGCTCGTTCCAGCCTTGGTCATCGGTCATGAGCAGGATGATGTTCGGATGACTTCCAGAAGGTTGTGCAAGTGCACATGTAACAATAGAAATTTGGAATAGGATAGCACTTGTAACTGATATAAATTTATTTTTTTCCATAATTATTTTTTGACTAGTAGTTCGTTCTTGATATAGTATTACATATAAATATTTCGTATCTTTGGTA
>CAZRZY010000071.1:0-24854 GCA_964604655.1 uncultured Bacteroides sp.
GGGCGATCCTACCTGGCAGGAAGGAAAGGGGAAAGGGATCATCGGGGCCGTAAACTACCTGGCTTCTGTGGGGGTCAACTCGGTCTACATGCTGACTATGAACATCATCGGCGACGGGAAGGACGTCTGGCCCTATACCGATCACAATGAACGGTACCGGTTCGACTGCAGCAAACTGGATCAGTGGGAGGTGGTTTTCGACCATATGGAGCGGAAGGGGATCATGCTCCATTTTGTTCTCCAGGAGACCGAGAATGAATGTCTCCTCGATATGGGGCATACCGGGGTACAGAGAAGAGTCTATCTGAGGGAACTGGTGGCCCGGTTCGGGCATCACCTGGGAGTCACCTGGAACCTGGGGGAGGAGAACGGGCCTGCGGACTGGTCGCCCATTGGGATGACCGATGCACAGAAGAAGTCCATGGCCGGTTATCTGAAGGCGGTCCACCCATATTCATCTAACGTGGTTTTGCATACTCACTCCAATGACCACCACCAGGATGAGTACCTGGGTCCCATGCTGGGATTTGAAGATCTGGACGGCCCCTCCATGCAGATCGGCAATCCAACCCGGGTGCATGAACGGGTTCTGAAGTGGATCCGTGAATCGGAGGCGTCCGGTAGAAGGTGGGTGGTGAACCTGGATGAGATCGGCCCAGCCTGGAAAGGGGTGATGCCCGACAATCATGATCCGGATCATGATACGGTACGGCACCACTGCCTGTGGGGCACCCTGCTGGCAGGGGGCGGAGGTGTGGAGTGGTATTTCGGTTACCGGTTCCCTCACAATGACCTGAACCTGGAAGATTTCAGGAGCCGGGAGAATTGGTGGAAGCAATCGACCCTGGCCACCGGGTTCATCTCCGGTTATCCGCTGGAGTCCATGGAGTCCATGGACGATCTGGTGATTGTCCGGGGAGACCATACCGCATTCTGTCTGGCCGATCCGGGGGAGCTCTACCTGATCTATCTGCCGGCAGGATCTCAGGATCCACGTCTGGAGATCGATTCAGAGACTCCGCTTACGGTCTCATGGTTCAATCCGCGCACCGGCGGAAAGCTCCAGGAGGGGAGCGTGACCGACATTTCCGGAAGCGGATCCATGAATCTGGGATCCCCTCCATACTCCCACGCAATGGACTGGGTGGCGGTGGTAGCCCGTCGTGACACGGTTTTCCAGTGATTCTCAGATTTCTTCCCTGAATCCCGCTCGCGCATTGGCTTCGCCGAGCTCGCAGGCTCGGTTCTCCGCAGCTCTGCTGCAAGGTTCTTCAATCCCGCTCGCGCATTGGCTTCGCCAAAAAATTCAATGAAAAAGGATTGGAACATTTTTGTTTCTCCTTACATCACTCTTATTTGGAGAAAAGCCGGATAGGCGAGGCTGTTTTTTTGATGAAGAAAGCTGCCTAATTGTAAGTTCTTCGTGTGATCGCCATTGAAAAGGAAATCGGCCGCTCTGTTCAGATGTGTCCGATGTGCCTTTCTATGGGAGAATGATTCCAGACCGATGGTCCAGAACAGATTGTTCCGGATCTCCACTTCGGTCAATTCTGCATAACATCCCTCCGGAGGAGTTTGTACCTCTTTGACGGGGTCCAATTCGGTCACCTCGTCACTCTCCGTGCCGAAGGTCCGGAGGATCCTTTTCTTTTTTACTTCGATCCAGGCAGATTCATCTCTCCGGGCATCCTCCATGAGCTTTGGTATGGACTTTCCTCCCAAAGACCACTTCTCCCAGGATTCCATGGTTCCAACGATCCCGTGACCGAACTCCATCGGTCCATGATTTTTCACCAGGGATTTGATCTCGAAACTGTTTTCACGGAATTTCACACCCGAGGTTACGGCATGGGGGAAAATCAGGTAGGTATCTGTCCTGCCCGAAGGACTAAGCGGATGGTTACTCTGGAGGAACCATTGCATGATCTCCCGGGGTATCCGGCCAGGGATAAACCACCGGATCTCGGCCGAAAGAAAGAAAAAATTTAGCTGGAAGGATGGAGCAATATCCATGGGATCGGATCAGTCGGATGATGTGACCCGTTTCGATTTTTCCAAAACGGTGTTTTTCAATTCCTCTTTATATTGAATGATCTTCTCCCGGACTTCATGGTGTCCGGCGGAAACGATCTGTGCTGCCAGGATACCTGCATTTTTAGCGCCATTAAGCGCCATGGTGGCCACCGGGACTCCTCCCGGCATCTGAAGGATGGAAAGGATTGAATCCCACCCGTCGATGGAGTTGGTTGATTTGATGGGAACTCCTATCACCGGCAACGGGGATATGGCAGCCACCATTCCCGGAAGATGGGCGGCACCTCCGGCACCTGCGATAATAACTTCGATTCCGCGTTCGTGCGCACGGGAAGCAAACTCAAATAGTTTCCCGGGGGTGCGATGGGCCGATACGATATCGATCTCATACCCCACCTCGAAGTTCTCCAGTATGGTGGCGGCCTCTTTCATGACCGGCAGGTCGGAGTCGGAACCCATGACAATGCTAACTATTTTCCGTTCCATGTCTTTACTTTGATGGTCTCTTTGATGATCTGTGCATTTTCAATCGCTTTCTCAAGGGAGTCGGCCATAACCGTCACATGTCCCATTTTCCGCATGGGCCAGGTCTCTTTCTTTCCGTATACATGGATTTTCACGCCCTCCAGCGCCATACTCTCAGTGAGACCTTCATACCGTACCGGGCCGATTTCACCCGGTTCACCCAGCAGATTGACCATGACAGCGGGCATTTTCAGACGCGTACTCCCCATGGGAAGGTTTAGAATCGCTCTCAGGTGCTGCTCGTACTGGGAGGTGATCACGCTTTCGATGGTATGGTGACCGCTGTTGTGCGGGCGGGGTGCCACCTCGTTCACCAGAAGCTTTCCTTTCGTATCCAGGAAGAATTCCACGGCCAGTAGACCTGTATACTCCAGCCTTTCGACGATCCTGGCGGAGATATTTCTTGCCTCTTCCGACAGCGATTCCGATATGCCAGAGGGGCAGATCAGCATTTCCACCAGGTTGGCCTCCGGATCGAAAACCATCTCCACCGGGGGGAAACAGCGAATCTCACCTTTGCTGTTTCGGGCCACGATAATGGCGATCTCTTTGTCTATTTCCACCCGTTCTTCGATCACTGAGGGCCCGTCCATCAGTCCTCCGGTCTGTTCAGTATCAGGGATGACAGTCACTCCGCGTCCGTCGTAACCCCCTTTCCGGAGTTTCTGAACAAAAGGGGCCTTCAGGTGACCTGTACCCAGGGCCTCCAGGATCCGGTCTTTTCCATCGAAGAATTCAAAAGGAGCTGTGGGGATTTGGTGTTGTTCATAGAAATTCTTCTGGAGTCCTTTATCCTGGATCATTTCCAGGGTGGCAGGGTCGGGAAGGACTTTGACTCCCTGGGATTTCAGTTTATGAAGGGCTTCCGTATGAATGTGTTCGATCTCGTAGGTAACTACATCGAGATGCCTGCCAAACTGGTAGACATCAAAAAAATCCACGGGGTCACCCTGTACAAATTGGGTCGCGATCTGTGCTGCCGGGCATCGCTCGTCTTTATCGAGAACATAGGTGGTAATATCCCACTTGCTGGCTTCCTGGATCAGCATTTTCCCCAGCTGTCCGCCGGCGATGATCCCCAGTTTCAGATGTGACGTAACAAGTTTTTCCATTTGATTGCGGGTTACTGTCAGGATAACAGTCACAGGGCGGAACTTGTTTGCAGCCCACCATTAAAACCATTTGTGTCTGCAGGATTATCAAAGATCAACGATTATACTATATTTATACAATGCAAAAATCGCAAGGGAACAATCGCAGACATTTTATCAAAAAAGCCGGTGTATTGGCCGGGGCGGTAGGGATCGCAGGGACCGCGGGGCTGTCAGGAATGGCATCCATTCAGGATAAATCGAAGAACAGTGGAAAGGCGGGAAATACGATCCCGCGGTGGAAAGGATTCAACGTGCAGGATTTCTTCTCTCCCGATCCCAGCAAAGCCCGCCGGTCCACCACTGAAGAGGAGCTGAAATGGATGGCCGACTGGGGATTTGACTTTCTGCGGATCCCCATGGCCTATCCCTCTTACCTGGATATCGACCGTACGAAGCCCATCGGACCGGAGGATGTATACCGACTGGACGAGCGGGCGCTGGAGAAGGTCGACCGGCTTGTCCACCAGGCCCACAGGTACGGTCTTCATGTGAGTATCAATCTGCACCGGGCTCCCGGTTACTGCATCAATGCGGGATTTCGTGAACCTTTCAATCTATGGAAGAACAGGGAGGCACAGGAGGCGTTCTACTGGCACTGGGCCATGTGGGCTGAACGATACCGGGAGACAGGCATGGAAAAGATCAGTTTCGATTTGCTGAACGAACCGGCCTGGATCGAGGATATGAATGATCAGCACTCTTCCAAAACGAAGGTCCCGGGTGACACCTATGCATCGATCGCCGAAAAAGCAGCCAGGGCCATATGGGAAGCCAATCCGGACCACATGGTGATTGCCGATGGAAATTCAGTAGGTACCATGGTGATCCCCGAACTGACCCATCTGCCTATCGCCCAGAGTTGCAGGGGGTACTATCCGGCGATCATCTCTCATTATAAAGCAGACTGGGTGTACAAGGATACCACCAACATGCCGGAACTGCGGTACCCCGGAGAGGTGAATGGCCGCTACCTGAGCCGGGAAATGCTGGAGGAGTTTTATGCGCCGTGGATTGAACTGGTTCGTTCGGGAGTAGGAGTTCACTGTGGTGAATGTGGTTGTTACAGCGAAACACCTCATGAAGTGTTCCTGGCCTGGTTCGGAGATGTACTGGATATCCTGGGTTCCCACGGAATCGGTTTTGCACTCTGGAGCTTCAGGGGAAGTTTCGGAATTCTTGATTCGGGCCGCAGAGATGTGGCCTACGAGGATTGGTATGGTCACCAACTGGACCGCCGGTTGCTGGACCTTATTCTTTCTGCATGATCAGCCGGATTCTTTCTGCATGCTCAGCCGGATTCTTTCTGCATGATCAGCCGGTCCAGGGAATATCTTCCGCTTCCCGCCACGAATTTACCTCAGAAACTTCTCCCTGTGCTGCAGATTCAACAATCCCAGCAGTAGCAACACCAGACTGCCGATCATCATCATAAGGCGGTTTTGCCGGATAATCTCCCGCCAGACGATGTCGTTCAGTTCGACTGAAGTGTTGAACGGGTTCAGGAAGATATTCCATTTCGACTCGTCCAGTTCATCCGAAAGGATCAGGAAAAACAGGCCCAGTATGACCATGACCACAGCGGTGGCATTGCCGTTTCGGATCAGGGTGGAAAGACAGAATCCAAGGGCGGATACAAACAGCACCAGCACCATCAGGTGAAGGATCATCGGCAGGATGGGGAAGGAGATCAGGGTATACCAGGCGATCCCGGCAAAAGGGAAGAGCAGGACGAAAACCAGTACCAGGATCATCAGGTAACGGATCATCCATACCTTGTAGCGATAGTCGGGTATGCCGAAGATGATCTCCAGGGTTCGCTGATCGGCATCCGACTGGATCCCGAATACCGATGGAAAGAATACCAGCAGTATGGCGGGAAATCCCAGGAGACCATAGATATCCTCCAGGTGCATATCACCCCACTCAAAGACCATTAGCGTCATGAAAGCGAGGAAGAAGAGAAAGGCCGCCAGGATGAAATAGATGAACTTTCCTCCGAAGATGATCCGCATGTTGTAAAGGGCCAGGCTGAGGATGTTCTGTAAGGATGATCTGCTACGTAAACTCATGATCCAACTTTGCTTTTCAGGTTATCTTGCCGGAGGAGCCAGAGATAAGCATCTTCCAGCAGAGGGGTTTCAGGGATCGCATGAGCGAACGGTTTCCCTTCGGAGATGCAGCGGAACCGGATCTTCTCCCGGTCCGTCATATGATGTACCACCTGCATATCCCGAGTGGCCGATTCAAACTCCTCAGGAGGGAGCATACATTTCCAGACCCTACCCCGCGCAGTCTCTGTCATCCGGGCAGGGGTTCCGCTGAAGAGCACTTCCCCGCGGTTGATGACCGCCAAGGTGTTGCAGGAGCTGGAGATATCCTCGATGATATGGGTGGAGAAGATGACTACCCGGCTGGCGCTCAGCTCCACCAGCAGGTTCCTGAACCTGATTCGCTCCCTGGGATCGAGTCCGGCCGTGGGTTCGTCTACTACCAGGATGCGCGGAAGGTGAAGCAGTACCTGTGCAATGCCTATGCGTTGTTTCATCCCGCCGGAAAAGGCACCGATCTTTTTGTTCCGCTGATCCCACATGTGAACCGATTGCAGCACCTGGAGGATCCTCTCAGAGCGGGTCCTGTGGTCGGTAATCCCTTTCAGGATGGCCTGATAATCGAGATAGGCATAAGCCGACATGTTTTCATACATTCCAAATTCCTGCGGAAGGTATCCGATCAGTCCCTGCAACTCCTCCCGCTTCTCCTGGGTGTCAATCCCGTTGATCCAGATCTTTCCGTAACTCTGTTCCAGGATCCCGCAGATGATCCGTATCATGGTCGACTTCCCGGCTCCGTTGGGCCCAAGCAGTCCGAACATTCCGGTTCCGATTTCCAGGGAGACCCCTTTTAGCGCCTTGAATTTTTCGCGTCTCCGCCCCAAGCCCGGAACCATGGAAATTATCCAGTAAAACCATCGTAGCCTGAGTCGTACTACATCCAGATCAAATCCTTCCGATCTCACTCGTCCGGAACCGTTTCTAAGGGCGATAGCCAGGTACCAGGCGATTCCAGCGAGAAGGGTCAGGGAGAGATTCTCCCATCGTATCTGGAAAATGATCAGGATGCCAAGTGGTGCTGTATAGCGAAAAATGTACCCGGATATCCGAAGCCATTTTCGGCGGGTGAGGGGGATGAAGAACCTGAAGATCCCAAGCAGGTAGAGGTAGAGCATTACCGAGGAGAAGAGTTGCCAGAATCCGCCTGTCAGGTAGAACCAGGTGAAATAGATCAGGAAACCCATGAGGGGCAACTGCCAGATGAGTGACTCCAGTCCGGACTTCAGAAGATTTCCTGCCTGCTTCGCCCTGAAGGCGATCTTTTTGCCGGATTGAAATTCCCTGTTCATCCTCGATTCTCTACCGTAGATCTTTACCAGGTTGGAGACCCTGATATGAATGGGCGTCTGGTCATCGATGAGTTTTTCCGCGGTCTTGCGAAGACTGCTGGTGATAAACCACCATGCTACGGGGATACCCGTCACCACCAGGAGTCCCCCTGCCATTTTCCATACGAACGAGTCTATGTAGAAGTAGACGAGTATCCCTCCTATGGCTACCAGGATACCCAGAAAGATCTTTATCCCCGTTTTCAGTCCGCCTATCCATTCCAATGCCTTCTCCAATCCGTTGGACAGCATCGGGATATAGACCAGTGTCAGGAGGGTGCTCAGAGTAAGCCCCCCGATCACCGTGATGGCAAAGGGTGGTCCGATGGCTTTCACATATTCGGCATTGCCCAGGGCCAGGGGTAACATGGCCGCACAGGTGGTTATTGCGGTGATCAGGATGGGCCGTAACCGGGAGAGCCCTCCTTCCAGAATGGCGCGGACGTTCCTTTGGCCGCGTTTCCGGAGCTCGTTGATAAAGTCGAGCAGCAGGATCCCGTTATTGACCACCACTCCCAGCAGGATCAGGAACCCCATAATGGTATTGGCATTAAAAAGCGATTCACCGGTGACCGTCAACAGGAAAAATGAGCCGATGGCTGCAAAGGGAATGGAGAAGAGCAGGACGAACGGGGTAATGAACGATTCGAAGATGGCGGCAAGAATCATATAGACCAGCACCAGCGCGAGCAGGAACATATTTTTATACTGCGACAGTCCCGAATCCTCCCGGACCAGCTCCACTGCCACCCCGGCGGGGATATTGGCGATCCGGATCACCTCCTCGATCTCACTTCGGGCAAACTCCAGCAGTTCATTGGAATCGTATACCTCATCGCTATACTGGAACCGGAGCTCCACCTGTTTTTCCTGGTTAACCCGTGTTATATCCCGCAGTCCGCTGGCATAGTAGATCCCTGAAATCTGTTGAAGCTCGAAATGAGCCTCATCCTGGCTGTCCGGAATCTCCAGTGTTTTCAGTGCTTCCATATCTTTCTCGGCTACATCTTCCGGCTCTGTTTCGCCGTAGGTGATGATCACCTCGTACTCCTCATTATCCCGGGTAAAAGTGACCCCGGAAGTGATCTCGTTCTGAAAGGTATTCAGCTCGTTCAGTACCTGGCTTCGTGTGATACCGTAGCGGTCCATTAAAAGGGGGTTTAGAACAAGGTGGACCTCGGGTTGGTTCTCCCGAACAGAGAGTCGTACGAAGTTCATGTTATCCAGCTCCTCCAGGTAGGCTTGAAGATCCTCAGCCACCTCCACCAGCAACTCAAAATCCTGTCCTTTCAGTACAATGTGTTCCTCATCTTCCCCGATCCCGAGGAGTTGCTCAAATCCCGCTTCTCCGCTCTCCTGGGGGCCTCCGCCGCCTCTTCCCTGCATTCCGCCGATGGCGGTGGGAGGGGTCAGACTGATGTCCGATGCGGGCATTTCCCTGACTCGTTCATAGGCTTCGTCCTGGATCTCACCGAACGAACGCTTATACTCCTTCCGGTAATTTTCTTTCAGCAACAGGGTGATGGTGGCCTCCTCCTCTTCGATACGCGAGATCACTTGCTCCTGCTCCTCGATTTCCAGCAGCGCTTCTTCCATTCCGGCTACGAGCTGGTCGGTAGTCTCCAGGGTGGTGCCGGTGGGCATGGTCACATACAGGTTTATCTGGTTGGTCTCCAGCTCCTCCATCTGGTTCACCGAGACCGACAGGGTGGAAAGGATGGTTGCGAAGAAGAGGATGAGTACCCCGATGATGGTGGGGGCCGGGTTCCTGAGTGCTGATTTCAGAAGTGCCATGTATACCCGGACCATCCGGTGGTGTATGGGTACCTCCTGGTAGACCCTTTTCTGCTGGCGGTCGCCCCGCTGGAGGATCACATGCACGGCCATTGGGATCAGCAGCAGGGACACTACCAGCGATACGGTCAGGGTGGAAATTATGGAAACCCCGATATGCCTGGCGAGGAGGCGGATGAGAAATTCGGAGGAGAATACAAAGGGGATGAATACCGCAATGGTGGTTGCGGTGGCAGCCACCACTGCACGCCAAACTTCTCGGGTGCCCTGCAATACTGCTTTCGCAGGAGGCACCCCGAGGCTTCTCAGTCTGTAGATATTTTCGAGGACCACTACCGACGTGTCGAGCAGCATCCCTACTGCCAGTGCGATCCCGATCAGAGTCAGGCTGTTGATGGAGATGTCGAAGCCGAAAAAGAAATTAAAAGCCGTGAAAATGGAAACCGGCATGGCCAGTGCCACCAGGATCACCAGTCGGATATTCCTCAAAAAGATCCAGAGGACAAAGATGGCCAGCAATGCCCCGGTGAGTGCCAGGAGGATGATCTGGTCGATGTTTTCTTCCATCAACTCTGCACTGTCCTCCTGAATGGAAAGAGAGATATCTTGGGCTATCCCCTCACGGTTGAGGCGGGAGATCTGTTCCCTGATGCGGTGGGAGAGGTCGATGATGTTCACCTGGGCATCATGAATGACCTGCAGTGAAACCGCATCTTTCCCGTTGATCCGGCTGATGGTCTCTTCCTCTTTTACCCCGGTGAATACCTCTGCCACATCTCTGAGCCTGACCGGGTGATCGCCCCTTCCTACCACCAGGTCCTCGATCTGGGAGACCTGGTCATATTCGGCATCGAGGTAAACAAAAAAACGCCTTCCCTGATCATGGATTACCCCTCCGTATTCCCGCAGGTTCATATTGGATGAAAGAATGTTGCGGACTCTGGACGGAGTGATTCTAAACGCTTCACATGCCCGACGGTCAAGGATGATCTCCACTGATCGCTCTCTGCCCCCGTAAATATTGACTGACGCCACTCCCTCCACATTCTCCAGCTCGGGGGCGATGCGCTGGTCCACATAGTTGCGTACCCGGTCGATCCCGCCCGATCCACGTGCCTGCATCGTCATCAGGGTGTTGCCGGCATCTTCCATATCGATCTTGACCACCTGGACCATAAACTGGTCGGGCAGATCCCGCCGGAGGGCGGCCACCTGTTCATCCAGCTTCAGGTAGGCGTATTTTAAATCGGTCCGCTCTTCATAGGAGATCAGAATATATCCTGTTCGCCTGCCTGCATTGGACTGGATCTCCTCAATATTTTCCAGTCCGGCAATCACGCTCTCCAGCGGAATGATGGCTTCTTCCTCCATATATTCAGGAGTGGTTTCGATCATAGAATTCACTTGAATGAACAGCATGGGAAGTTCTGCGTTGGGAAAGATCTCCATCTGCAGCTGCTTCCATGAGATATAGCCAAGCATGGTTGCTGCAAGGAAGATCATGGATATCAATACCTTCCGTTGTATGAGAAACCGATTATTCACCCGGATCCTCCTCTTTGCCGGATGCGAGGGATTCCAGTTTTCCGAATGCCATGTAGATGCAGGGGATCACCACGAGGGTGAGCAGGGTGGAAGTGGTGAGTCCGCCAATGACGGCCCATGCCATGGGGGAACGGAGGGAGGCACTCTCCCCGAATCCAAGGGTGAGAGGGAAGAGGGCCAGGATCGTGGTCAGCGTTGTCATGATGATGGGGCGAATCCGTCTTTGCCCTGCGGCCATGATGGCCTCCTTCAGCTTCATCCCTTCCTGTCGAAACTGATTGATGGCATCCACCAGTATGATGGAGTCGTTGACAGCGATGCCAATTAGCAGGATGATCCCGATCAGCGCCATGATATTAAGCGGTTTACCCTGGAAGAAGAAGACCGCCACAGCCCCTACCACCGCCAGTGGTATGGGGAGGAGGATGGTAAACGGATGCAGAAGGTGTTCGAACTGTGCGGCCATGACCATGTAAACGAGCACGAGGGAGAGGAGGAGCGCCAGTCCCAGGCTGCCCATCGATTCCCTCCTCATGGCCTCTTCCCCTGAAATCCGATAGGAGGTCTCCAAAGGGAATTCCAATTCGGACAACCGTTGATCGATATGTCGGGCCACTTGATCCATGGGAAGATCGTTGTCCAGGTCTCCGGTGATCTCCACGACGCGGTTCTGGTAATTGTGGAGGATCTCCCGGGGGGCGTTTCCTATCCGGATATGGGCCACCTCCCGCAGCAGGACCTCGGTGTTGTTTACCTTCACTGTGAGTCTCTGCAGCTCGTCCAGGCTGATTTCCTGCAGCCTGACCTTGATATCAGTAAGACCTCCGTCCAGATCCATCTGGCCGGCCACGGTCCCCTGCAGCTTTTCACTCACCCGGCTGATCAGTGTCTGAACATCCAGGTTCATCAGTCCGGCCCTGTACCTGTCGATGGCGATCACCACTTCCGGGGCCCCTCCTTCCACGGAGGAGGTAATGTTTCTGATCCCTTCCATCTTCGCCAGCTGGGCCATTACTTTCAGGGATAACTCCTCCAGGTCATCCATCTCCTTCCCCACCAGCTCCACCACCAGCGGAGGGTGATCGGTACCCAGGATCGCAGAAAGAACACTCTTCTGCTGACGGATCAGGGCGGTGAAATTGGGATGCTGTTCATACTGGGCCGTCAGCATTTCCATCAGTTGTTCAGCTCCACGACTACTCTCTTCATTCAGTTTGACCTTGATCGTGGCCATGTTCTGGTCATCGAACAGGCTGGCTTCTCCTTGGGAGAGCCCGGAGGTGGGACCGATCTCACTGTAGATCATTTGCAGGTCATCCCCTGCAAGCTGCCGGATTACCTCCTCCATGGATCGGACGGCTCCTCTGGTTCTTTCCAGATGGGTACCTTCCGGCATCTCCAGGTCCACATAGAACTCCCTTGATTCAGCAGAGGGCATGAATTCACTTCCGGTGCGCTGAAGCATAAACCATCCGCCTGCCATCAGCAGTGCAGTGCCGGCCAGGATCCATCCGCGGAGATCAAGGATACGGCCCAGCAGCTTCCCATATCCGGTAAACTGGATGGAGCTCCGTGTGCGACCTGTGAAGGGGGAACGTTTCCGGTAGAGTCTGGAGTAAAGCATGGGAATGATGAGGATGGCCACCACCAGGGATGCCAGCAGGGAGAATGCCACTGTAAATGCCTGTTCCCTGAAAAGTTCACCGGATGCTCCCCTCAGGTAAATAATGGGGATAAATACCACGATCGTTGTCAGGGTAGATGCGGCGATGGCCCCGGAGACCTGAGATGTGCCTGCAATAGCCGCTTCTTCGGCACTGGTTCCCTGTTCATGGTTCCGGAAGATATTCTCCAGCACGACGATAGCATTATCCACCAGCATTCCGGCACCCAGCGCCAGTCCGCCCAGGGTCATGATATTGAGGGTGAGCCCTGCAAAATACATCAGAACGAATGTGGCGATGATGGAGACCGGGATGGCGATGCTCACTATGGCGGTGGGTCCGATGCGCCGTAGAAAGAGCAGAAGTACAAAGACGGCCAGGATGATCCCGCCGATCAAACTGTCACGCACTTCTCCGATGGCCGAGGAGATGTAATTCCCCTGGTCTTCAATAATGGTGAAGGTGAATCCGGGCAAAGCCTTTTGCATTTCAACCAATGCGCTCCTCAGATCTTCAACCGCCGACACCGTATTGTACTGCATCTCTTTGTAGATGCTTAAGCCGATACAGGGTTCTCCGTTCAGTATGACCGCATTTTCCTGCTCCTTGAGGGTGTGGGAAACAGTGGCCACATCCTTCAGTAGGACCGGAACATGTTCCGATCTCTGTTCGCCTCCGGTCTGACCCATCTTCACAATGAGTTCCTCCAGGTCGCGCACCTGGTTCAGTTCGCTCAGGCCCCGGACGATATATCTTTTCCCCATCTCTACGATGGAGCCGCCCGATACATCCTGGTTATAGCTGGCAATCCTGGCAGAAATAGCGGAGAGGTCAAGACCATAGGAGTTCAGCAGTAGATCGCTGGTCTCCACCAGTACTTCCAGTTCCTCGGCCCCATCTACCTCCACATCGGCAATTCCTTCCAGCCGGATTAACTCGTTACAGACATAGTTCTCAGCGGTGCTTCTCAACTCATTCAGATCGCTGGTTTCCCGATGTCCGAGTGCTACCAGCATTACCGGGGTAGAGTTGGGATCATACTGGGTGATCTGGATCTCCTCCAGTTCATCTTCCTGGTTAAAGTTAGAAAGCGCTTTGGACAGATCGAGGAAAGCTTCGTTCATATCCTTCTCCCAGGTGTATTTCACCTCCACCAGGGCTACACCGATCCTTGAGGAAGAAGATACATTGACCACACCGTTCAGCCGGATGGCCAGCGATTCTACCGGGTCGACGAACTGTTCCTCCATCTCTTCAGGAGGCTGCTCCCCTGCCACCAGCTCAATATAGAGCCTGGGGCTGTGCAGATTCGGAAAGAGATCGATCCCCAGCTGGCCGAATGAAATAAAGCCCAGCAGCAGGGTAGCCAGAATGATCATGCTGACTGATACCGGGTATTTTACAGAGAATTGCGTAATAGATTTCCACATGGCATCTGTCTTAAAGCTACCGGAGGATCTTCACCCTTGATTGATTGCGAAGGGTCTCAAATCCTGAATGAACCACGCTTTCGCCCTGAAGGAGCCCCATCTTGACCTCCACCTGTTCCTCGTTCTGAAGTCCGGTGGTGATGATTCTTTCATAGGCCACTCCCTTCTCCACCACATAGACGATCTGGTTACGGTTGCGGCTGATGATCATATCCCGGGGGATCACGATCACTTCCTCCGCACTGTTCATTACCATATCAGCCTTTACAAACATTCCAGGCAGCAAAATCCGATCCGGGTTCTCCATTTCCACGAAGCAGGTAAAGGTGCGGGTATCCGGATCAATGGCAGGGGAGATCTGAGTGATGGTCCCCATTAACGTATCCGCTGCCTGAGTGTAACTGGTTACATATACTTTGAACCCCCGCTGGATATTTCTGAAGTGCTTTTCGGGAAGATTGGCCTCCAGGTAGAGCCGGCGATAGTCGATGATCCGGACCAGCTCGGCACCGGAGGTAATGCGGGTCCCGTCGGTGAAATGGGGCAATTCGGCGATTACCCCTGAGAAAGGGGCCTCCACGGTCATCTTTTCCAGATTGATCTGGCTGTTCTCTATGTCATATTCGGTATTGATCATGTTGATCTCTGCGTTTTTAAGTTCACGCAGTGTAGCTCCGCCTTTTTCATACAAGGATTGTTGTTTTTCATACTCCAGTTTGGAGATCTCCAGATCGACCTCCTTCGATTTCATCCGGAGGCTATTTACATATTCACTGTCCTCCAGGCGGACGATCACTGCTCTATTATTCACCCGGTCACCCAGTGCATAAGGTTTGCCGGTAGCTGGATTCACCTGTAGGTAATAATCGCCTGCGATCTCCGCGGTGAGCGTCACTTCGCTCAGGGGATATACACTTCCGGTGGTACTGACGAACTCTTCGATGGTGGAGGTGGAGACCTCGGTGATCTCCACCGGGACTTCGATGGTGGTATCTACCTCCGGGCTGGGTTGCCTGCAGGATGTCAGGAGCCCCAGTACCAACGATATTAGAAAAACAGATATGGCAACTCTGGTATTCATTGGTAGCGATCTACTGGGTATCATAGGAATTGGATTTTAGCTCTTCAGGGATGATGGGTATCCGATTCTCGAAATCATACAGCGTCTGGATCTTAAGGTTCAGCAGTTCGATCTTGTAGTCGATGATTGCGTTGGTCAGCGCCATTCTGGTATCGGAGAGCTGACTCTGGTAGATTCCCAGATCGAGACTGGTAAGATCACCGTTGCGGTACCGTTCCAGGTTGATATCATATGCCAGCTGTGCACTCTCCACCGTCTTCTCCTGGATCCCGATCTGGTTTTCCAGGTTCTTCAGGTTCCGGACAAGCGAACGGATGTTAACCTCGATATCGGTCTTTTCAATGTCATAACTGAGCCGGGAGCTCTGCAGCTGGGCCTCTGCAGCGTTGATCTCCGATTTGCGCTCCCCCCAGTCGAAAATGGGAATGCTCAGGGTCAGTCCCACCGCGGGAGTATTGGTAGGCTTCTCCAGAAGCTGGGTGAACACTTCATCGTTGCTCTGCACTCCGAAGGAGGCGGTAATGGATCCTGCAAATTCGTTGGTGGCCCTGGCCTGTGTCAGGTTGAAATTGGCGTTCTCCATATCGATCTCCCGCTCCCTCAGCTCCATCCGGTTCTCCAGGGCATGTTCGATGGCCAGATCCAGGTTAACCGGTAGGGTATCGGCCAGAATCTCAGCGGCAATCAGCAGGGGCGTATCCAGGGGGAGCCCGACGAGGACCCGAAACCGGTCCTTGCTGTTTTGCAGGTTCAGCTCCGCATTGAAGACTCCCGACCTGCTGGTGGCCAGGTTCACCTCCGCCTGATAGAGCTCCTCCAGGGCCAGCAGTCCGCCGTCCACTTTGTTGCGAATGATCCCGAAGCTTTCCAGGTTGTTCTCCAGATCTTCCCTGGCGATCTCCAGCCTTATCTGGTTGGAGTAAACCGCATAGAACTGTTGTGCCACGTTACTTTCCAGGGATAGCCGAAGGAGTAGGTAGCGCAGTTGGGCGGATTCATATTCCAGTTCCATGGTTTCCAGCTCCATCCGTGTCCGGTTGTAGGTGAATATCGGTTGGGTGAACTGCAGGTAGAGACGGTTGTTAAATGTCTTTGAGACAGGGTCCACTGCCAGGGCCGACTCGGTAAAACTATAGTCGTAGGAAAATCGGTTCACCAGCATCAGCTCCCCGTCAGTGGGCAGAATCGGTTGGCGGATGGCGAACGAACCGCCCGATGATGCTAATTCATTCAGGAACCACTCACTGGTCTGCTGGTCGAACCTGTTGGTCTTTTCATACTCGAACGGATTGAGGGTGATGGAGAACTGGGATTTGAGCCGTGCGCGTTGAGCATTCAGCCGTTCCTGACTCTGCAGGAGGGATAGCTCAGTCTGTTTCATATCTGGACTGTTCTGCACGGCGATCTCCATTGCCCTGTCCATCGTCAGCAGTTCCTGGCAGTGCAGGGAGAGTGACCCTGCCGCACCCAGAACGAACGCCGCCAGGAGCCCGAAAATCCAGGCACCCTTTTTCGTTTCACTTTTCATATCATATCATGTCACTTAATACGCTAGCTTATAACCACTTTCCGCTGACCGCCATCCATTGACTTCGAACCACGATTTACGACCTGCCAGCCGATTAAGACCGGCGGCTAAAGGCTGAGAATCAGTTTCACTGCATCTGCAATTACCCTATTGCCATCGGTCTCATTGGTCAGCCGGATGAATACTGAATCGGCAGGGAAGTGAAAGGAGCCCAGTCGGTTCCAGCCGTCTTCCGGATCGTTCAGCTCGTAGACCACCTCCTCGGATCCTTCCATAGAGGAGAGCGAATAATGGTAATCGGTCCCTTTGTCAGCAAAAGAGGGTCCCGTTCTTCTGTTGCCACCTCCCGGGGATTCCCCCCGACCTTCCCGGTTTTCACCCCTGCGTGGTCCTTCCAGCATGGCCGATACAGGAATATAGACATAAACCTCGTAGAATCCGCTCTCCCGGAGCCGGGTCTTCCAGGTCACATAACTGGATCCATCCCCTCTGGCTATGACCAGGGCAGAGCGTATGGCCGCACCATAATAGGCCGAGTGGGCCACCGGTGTCCAACTGGGCGGGTTCCACCATCGGTTCAACTGCTGGTATTTCAATCCCCTCTCCGGTTCTTTTCTGGAATCGATATATTGCTTCAGCTTGCTCTCCATGGAAAAGGAGTAGGGGATGCAGTCCGGATCCTCATTGTCGACAATATACTCCCCCTCATAGCTGAGGGTGACTTTCTGATCGGTGGCCCTGCTGTATTCCTCCTGGTGGAGGATTTCTTTTTCCGTGGCCGACCGTAGGAAATGGTTGTAGCTTGAGGGGATGTTGCCTGATATGAGGGTGTTAATGGTCATCAACATCGGCCGGTCATACAGTGCAACCTGGATCTCGCGTGTTTCACCGGCAGGGATTTCGTACAGCCTTTTCTCCTCGCTCATTCCGCTTCCACTTCCAAATCCGCCCTGGCCCATGATCCTGAAATTGAGATCTACCAGTCCCATGCCGTCTCCCACATTAGTGATCCGCATCCGGACCAGGTAAACCTCTCCGACCTCATCCCTGGTTTGGATGTATTCGGGTTCGGACAGAAGGAATGTGGCCATCCCTCCTCCGGTGCGGATCACCTCCAGGTAGGGTGCCATCTCCACGCCGAATTCCAGGTAAAAATCTCGTGAGAATTTTTCGTATGGGATGACCTTGAAGGCGTTCTCTTCCAGGTAGTAATAGAGAAAGTTGTCAAAGTTTCCCATGCCCACCCTGTTTTTTAAGGCCGAGATCACAAAACTTCCAGTCTGGTTGACCAGGGAGGAGGTCAGCTCCGTGTCCCACTCGGCGAACAGTTCGATCATGCTGTTCTCCCTCAGGGCAAGGTTTGCCCGTTCTTTTTCTGTAATGCCTCCCCTGAAACCTTCCCTGGGCTCCACTTCGAAACCCTCCTTCAGGTAGCTTTCGATCATGGAATTCAGGACCGGGTACTGCAGGGAGCTAATTCCCGTCATGTAGCTGTAATACAGAGGGAATACGCAGTAGGGGTTCATGGAATAGAGCTCATCGCTGTTGTTATAAACGAAAAGCTCCTCACCCTCGCCCCCCCTTCCGAAGGCACCCCTTGACCGGATATCGGTCTGGAAAAAAGTGGAACTCAGAAATCTGCGGAACTGATCCATCTGGACTTCCCTTTTGCTGCGTTCACTCTCCTGTTCCCTGTCCCTTCTCTCTTCGGCAAGCCTGAACCGTTGGAAATCGAGGGTATTCACCCCGGCTCCTTTCTCCGGAAGCAGAATCATTTCAGGCAAAATGGTTTCCACGGACTGGATATAGGGCCGTTCATAAGGGTGATAATGTATGGGTACCTCCACCAGATTGATCCGCCGGAAAGGGTAATAGAGGTCCAGGTCATCCACCTCATATCTCTCCTTTTCCTCCATCACCAGTGCGGCAAGCGTATCCCCAATCTCCGAAAAATATCCGGAAAAGTAATCATGTTCCGGATGGAGGTAAAGGTTATACTCCACCTGATCTATCACCATGCTTCTTCTTTTCAGGGGGGCGATGACCAGTGGCATGGCAGAAAGGTCCTGGCCGGGCAGAAAACGTACCGCTCCGTTGCTTAAGGTATCGATCCTGCCAGGGGCTATGGCAGCCATACCATCATCCGGTTTGACAGTCAGGGTGAACCGTGAAAAATCCAATACCCGGGGTTCGAAATGGATCATGTTAAATCCTGCCCCTGACACGGGATACCAGTTGAGCTCTGGAGTGAGAAGCAAATACCGGGCGTGGATGATGCCTGGCTGTTTGTCAAATGTGGCTACTGCTGCTTTCTTAAGCATTAACCTTTTTTCTTCGGGAATATCCAGATAGGCGGATGAATGATTTGGGGTTCCCCTGTAGAATATCTCAACGCCCCCCCGGTGTCCGGGTTCCAAAGGTGACTCGGGGATTATCCTTACCAGCGTACCTGTCTGGTGGAATGTAGCAGCCTTTTTATTCCCGGTGATGCTGTCTATCCGGAAGCCAGGATTCAGGGAGAAGAGCAGGGTGTCCAGTCTTTCCCCCGAATGGTTCCGGAACCGGACCGATGATCGGACCACCAGGTTCCTCTTCATTTGTTTCACATCCAGGTGATGATCCGTTATATCGACAACGGGTTTCCGGGCATACCGGTTGTTCATTTCCAGGTACTCTTCCCTTTGTGCGACTATTTGATCCAACCGCTCTATATAGCGAAAACCCGCGCCAGCGCCCAGGGCAAGAAAGAAGAGGAATAGAAAAAGATTCAGGAAGTTCCATCGTCCTGTCTGCGGTAGCCGGTGAAGGAACCGGATGGTAGCAAAAATGAATCCTATCCCTGCCAGCAGATAAGTCAGGCGATGAAGCATGATCCGCTCCAGGTCGGCGAAGCCGGTGAAATCGGAGTAGACCAGCGGGAGATTGAAGGCCATATAGTCCAGCAGGCCATGGGCTTTATCACGGAAATAGATCAGCGTTAGCCCGATATAGCCCAGCAGGATCAATAAAGTGACTGCCTGGCTGCGAAGAAGGATCATCAACAGAAAGGAGAGCCCGAGGATATAGACCAGGGTAGGCAGATTTATCAGCAGAGGATAGTACAGATAGGCCTCCGGTACTACCGGAGTGTCTTTTCGAATCAGATTGAAAATCAATGACATGACCAGAGCCATCACCACCATGGCCAGGAAGAGGATGATGATCCCCATGGTCTTCCCGGCCACATACTCCCCGTTGGTGATGGGACGGGCATAGATCACCTCGGTGGTGTCAAGCTTGCGGTCCCTGCGGAGGAAATCAGACGCCAGGAAGACAGCAATTACTGCCTGTGCCACATTGATGAACAAGGTGTTCATGTAGGGCAGGTTGGCAGCGATGGCACGGTAGGTCCACCTGGCATCGGAATGGGGTCCGAAGAATCCCATATTGATCCCGAAAAGGATCAGAACAGCCAGCAGTGCGAAAATTCTGAAAAACCAGCTGCGAAAAAGGGTCTTTCCCTCATAGGCAGCCACACTCCATATGTGATAGAAGTTCATGAGAGATTCCATTGATCCAGTTGACGGTCCATAAAGTATACATAGGCGTGTTCCAGGTTAGGATCGATGGCTGCAGCCTCCAGATACTCCGGTTTCTCTCCCACAAACTGGATCTCCCAGCCCGCACCGGAGGGGATGGTCGATATGATCGGAACCTCCTCCTTCAACTGTTCGTACTGACGCACTGTGACCTCTGCTCTCCAGACTTTCCCCAGGGAGGTTTTCACTAAGCTGTCGGGAGTGCCGTTATAGATCAGAGAACCCTCGTTCAGCAAGGCCATCTGGTTACAGGTACTGGATATGTCCCCCACAATATGGGTGGAAAGGATAATGATGGTCTCCATTCTGCCCAGTTCGGAGAGCAGGTTTCTGAATCTGATGCGCTCCTCGGGATCCAGACCCGTGGTAGGCTCATCCACTACAATGATGGAGGGTCTCGAGATCAGCGCTTGTGCGATTCCAAGACGCCTCTTCATTCCTCCGGATAATTTATTGGCCATCCGGTTGCGGTACTCGTAAAGGCCTACGCTTTCCAGCATCTCATCCACCCTGCTGCGGCGCTCCTGCCGGGATTTCATTCCCGCCAGCCGGGCGGCATAATCCAGGAACTCCCAGGTGCGCAGTTTAGTGAAGAACCGGAAATCCTGCGGCAGATATCCCACCATACTCCGGATCTCTTTCCTGGATTTCTGGATATCCATCCCATTGACCAGAACTCGTCCGGAAGTGGGTTCCATCAGGGTGACCATAATCCGCATCAGGGTCGATTTTCCGGCACCGTTGGGTCCCAGCAACCCGAACATGCCATTTTCGATGAAAAGAGATATATTATCCAGGGCTTTTGAACCGCCGGGATAAGTCTTGGTGAGCTGCTGGATCTCAATGGTCATACGGTAGCTTAGATATGTAGGACGTCTGAAAGTTTATTTCCATTACATGTTCCGCAGGGAAATATTAAAATTAAACCTTATTTGGAAGGAGTCGTCATAAAACCGAAACAAGTAACGATCCATGCCATACCTTACCATCAAAAGACAAATCACCATGAAGTATCCACTGATTTTTACAATCGCCACTTTTCTTTTCATCCTCCTTCCTTTCTATGTGACAGCCCAGCAACCCGGAGGTCAGGGAGGACCCGGCAGAGGGTTTCAGATGACCGAGGAGGATATCAGGGAACGGGTCGACCGGACGGCCGAGGTGCTGGATCTGACGGAGGATCAGAAAAAGAAAGTTCTTGAGGTGGATATGCAGTTTTACAACAAGATGCAGATCGAGCGACAGAAAATGAGGAATGCCGGCGGACCTCCGCCAGACCGGCAGGCGATGAGGGAGCGGATGATCAGGATGCGGGATGAACGCAATGCCGAGTACGAAAAGATCTTAACCCAGGAACAGTATAAAATGTTCCTGGAGATGCAGGAGCAGCGGCGTAGCGAAATGCGCCGGCAGTATGAAGAGTCGGAAAGACCCGGCAGGGAGAGCGGTGACGACAGGCCTGCACGGGGCAGGGGCCGGAACTGATATGGGCTACTGCTTCAGTACAACCGCACCTGCCATACCGTCTAGTCCATTGATACGGAGGTAATAAAGGCCCGGGTTTTCCGGGAGCCGAATGTTCGTTCTTTCCTGATAAGGTGGTATTTCAGTTCTTTTTACCACTTTCCCGGTGGCGTCGTAGATGATCAGGGTGGAGCCCCGGCCGGTTTCGTATTCCAGGGTTGCTTCATTTCCGGTGACCGGATTGGGATAGATCCTGATTCGTTTTTCCTCGCTGTCCGGTATTCCGACTGTTTCTTCTACGATCACCACCGTGGTATCATACTGAATACATCCATAAAAGTCCGCTGCCTCCAGAAAAATGGTGAAGGTGCCCTTACCCAGCTGGGATCCGGATATCGGTATCCAGTAGTTGTTGGAGGGATCCTCTCCGTTCCAAGAATAGGAGATGAAATTCTGACTGGTATACAGGGTCACACGCTCCTCCGTGCTCAGACGTAACGTATCGGGAAGGTCCGGGTCGACAGGGGGATGATAAGCGACCGTCAGCGTTACGATGGTGTCGCAGAGTTCGGACGGAATGGTATCGGTGTAGGTTCCTGGCTCCTGGATGGCACGTCCGTTAAAATCATAGCTTGCTCCCGGACAGAGTGTGACCTCCTTTTCCGAGAAGCAGAATGCGGTGGATATGCGAGGGGTGATCCGGACGATGCGGTCATCCCCCTGGCGTAGGGTTCCTCTTCCATCCCTGTTGGAAACTGCAATGAAAACCCTGCCATCAGGAGCGACACACAGATCGCGAAGCCTTCCGAACCAGCCGGCGAAATGTTGCTCCTCCGAGACAACACTCATTCCGTCTTCCGACAGTTTCAGGGATACCAGGGTACCGGCCTTCAGGGAGGTGACAAGCAGACTGTTCTGCCATTCTGGAATGGCTGGACCGGAATAGTAGTCAGTTCCGGCTACCGCCAGCGTAGGGGTCCAGGCTGCGATGGGTTCCACCACATTGCTGTCAGCGCAGAAAGCCTCTTCGGTGGCCCCTTCGCAAAACCCCCGGACATCCGGCCATCCGTAATTCCTTCCCTTCCGGATGATATTAACTTCATCATCCGAAGATGGGCCGTGCTCGGAACTGTAGATCATCCCCCCCGGTGAGATCACCAGTCCCTGTGGATTACGGTGGCCCAGCGACCAGACCAGACTGCCGGGAAATGGATTGTCCTCCGGAACGGTTCCATCCAGGTTCATTCTCAGGATCTTTCCGTTCAATGATCCCAGCTGCTGCGGTAAGGAGGGGTTACTCGCATCTCCGGTGGTCATATAAAGTTTTTGATTGGCATCGATCACTATCCTTGATCCGTTGTGAGTGCTTGCCCCTGATATCCCTTCCAGCAGGGTATTCGGGTCAGAGATCGTCCCGTTCGAATAGGTGTATCGCACCAGCCGCTCCCTGATCCTGGAGTCCTCCAGATAATTGTAGACCACGAAAATATGGGGTTCGGTAGGAAAGTTCGGATGAAGGCCCAGTCCTAAAAGTCCGCTTTCACCCTGTTCGTGGACACCGCTGATGGTTAGAAGCTCAGTCAGCTCGCCCGTTTCCGGATCTAGCCGGCTCACACGACCCCCTCTTTCAGTGATCCAGATATGGTCGTCCGGTCCCCAGAGGATCTCCCAGGG
Source organism: uncultured Bacteroides sp. (assembly GCA_964604655.1). Classification (GTDB taxonomy): domain Bacteria; phylum Bacteroidota; class Bacteroidia; order Bacteroidales. Next base: position 22,911 of record CAZRZY010000071.1, read on the forward strand.
AGTGTCGAGACCCGAAGCCATGATGGTGGTATCCAGAAGGGTGCTGTCCAGGATCACCTGGGAATGAATAGGTAAAGCGGAAAAGCGTATGATGATAAGAAATTGGAGTACCAGGAAACTTTTCATGATTTTTCGGGATGAATACAGCTATCAGAGAAACAACCTGCTCATCAAACAGTTGAATTTTTAACAATTGAAGGATTGTTACCAGACTTTCCTCAAACAATTTAATCGCCTCCATCCCATCGACCGCATGGAACGTTTTCATGAGATATGAAGCACCTTTGCATCACCTTTGCATCACCTATGTAGCACCTTTGCATCACCTTTGCATCACCTATGTTGAACCTTTGAAGGAGTTTATACAGATCTTGAAGAACCGTTTGAGAACGGAATAGTTCTTCTTGCTGCCTGACACTTCATGGAAGCGGTGAAGGTGAAGCTTCAGGAGGCGAATCCGCCCTCTACCGTGAAAGGGTTGTTTTCCGGGTCGGTTACCCTCCTCGTGAAGGAACCCATCTACCTACATGAATTTGGCGCCTTTTATTGAAGGCATTAGGAACTGAAACTTCAGAGATCGGCGAGAAAGGCATGAAGCCCCTCCAGGTCGTCGGTGTTCATCAGGTCGACCCCGACTTCCAATAGTTCTCTCCAGACCGCGGTACGTTCCTCTCCCGGATGATCGGGTGTGGCCCAGAAACGGATCAGCTGCCCGTTTCTATGTGCCTGGTTCACAATTTTTAAAAGTCTCTCCCTTTCATTCTCCGGCATCTCTCCGCTGCCCTTCCAGTTGAATGTTCTGCCCCAGTGATCGCTGATCAAAGGCATTAACTCCGGGGGATAGTCATCATCCAGATCGGACAACCGTCCATCTACGAAAGCATAGCGTTCGTTCTGCTCCTCCATGAATCGGATAGGACGGTTACCCGATACGATGATCATAAGATCTCCCGGTTTTATCCCGCCCCCGCTATAAATTGCCAGCAAATGGATATAATCTTCCAGGATCTCATGCAATAATCGGTAGGTGTTGGTCCCCCGGTCCTTTATATCGGCCAGGAGGATCAGGGGAGTCTGTTCATGGTATAGGGTTCCGCCGTTCATTCTGATCAAGCTGTCCAGCGGATCCAGATAGAGGGAGCGGAGGGTCCTTCCGGGAGTGATTTCGTTTCTGTCATGGGCCACATAAAGGGAGTCTCCTCTTGAATAGATATCCGCTTCCACACTTCTAAAATTGAATTGAATGGCATCCAGCAGGGGACGTTCCTGATAATAGTCGTTGTGGGCGTGAGCCGGAATGGGTTTCCGGGACGCATCTTCGGAATCAAAAAGTGAAAGAGGAGCAGCGGACATCTGATGGAAAGTCAGTGTTGCCAGGAGGATGTGGGCTAAATTCATCATATCTTCCAAAATAAGGAAATGTTCAGAAGATACCGATGGGTTTCACAGTACATTTTCATGAAAGCTCCCCAGGATCTCATACGATTTCATGATACAGGGGTTTAGGGTTCAATGAATCTGAGTGGAGGATGCTTTCTATGTAAATTTAACCTATTTAGTCCCATGTCAACAACACTACACAGATTTAAAAAATCAATCTATTAACTATTTAAATGTCGTTTCAGATTATTTACATCCCTTTAAAAATATTTAATATCAATAATCAACCGAATAAGTATAACAAACAGATAATATATGTCCTTTATCGTTTCGTCTGCAGGCTGTCTACCCATCTGGTAGGAATTTTGTGGGGTTTGCCTTCCCATTTGCGAGGGATGTGCGCGAACTTTGCGAGGGATGTATGTGTAGCGACCATCCCACTGCGAAGGGATATGGCCGAATGCACCTTCCCATCTGCGAAGGATGTGCGCGAACTCTGCTTTTAAAGTCGGAGTAAACCACTGCCACTTCCCCGACATTTATGATACCGGGCATTTCATAAAA
>CAZRZY010000072.1:0-24600 GCA_964604655.1 uncultured Bacteroides sp.
TAGCTCCACAAAAAAAGTGGCTTAGAAATTAGGATTTCATTAGAGTATATAAAGTGGCAAGGTGACTTTCGACTCCTTTACAGACTTTACAGACTTTATATGTACTTTAGACTCTTAACGTGCTGATGTCGGTAAACTCCTCCTTCTTGTATTCACCAGCTTCCAGTTTGGTTCTGCAGGTGGTGAAGGCCTCAATGGTCTCTCTGACGTCATCGAGGGTGTGTATGGCCGTGGGGATCAGCCTCAGAAGGATCTCGCCCTTGGGTATCACCGGATAGATCACCATGGAGCAGAAAATGTTGTAATTCTCCCTCAGGTCCAGGATTAACTGGGTAGCTTCGATAATGCCTCCATGCATGTAAACAGGAGTCACAGGAGATTCAGTTTTGCCCAGGTCAAATCCCGCTTCCCTAAGGCCCGACTGGAGGGCATTGACCACCTTCCAGAGATTTTCCCTGAGTTCAGGAGTGTTCTTGAGCATCTCCAGACGTTTCAGGGCTCCGATCACCATGGGCATAGGGAGTGATTTGGCGTAGGTCTGGGACCTCATGTTGTACCGCAGATAGTCGACCACCTCTTTCTCACTGGCGACAAATCCGCCGATACCGGCCATGGCTTTTGCAAAGGTGGAAAAATAGAGATCGATCTTATCCTGCACCCCGAAATGCTCCCCGGTACCCATCCCGGTGGCACCCATGGTTCCGAAACCGTGGGCATCGTCCACCAGGAGGCGGAAATCATAGTTGTCTTTCAGGTCACAAACGGCTTTCAGGTTGCCCAGGTCGCCCGCCATCCCGAATACTCCTTCCGTAATGACCAGGACTCCACCACCCTGCTGATTGGCTCTTTTTACAGCCCTTTCCAGCTGGATTTTCAGGCTTTCCATGTCATTGTGCGGGAAGACGAACCTTTTCGCCAGCGACATTCTCATTCCGTCGAGGATACAGGCATGGGATTCTGAATCATAAACGATCACATCGTTTCGGGAGGTCACCGCATCGATGATAGAGGCCATTCCCTGATAGCCGTAGTTTAGCAGGAAAGCATCTTCCTTTTGCACAAAATCGGCCAGTCCGCGCTCCAGCTCCTCATGCTTACGGGTCTGTCCCGACATCATTCTTGCCCCCATGGGATAGGCCATTCCGTATTCGGTAGCCGCTTGCGCATCGGTTTTACGGACCTCCGGATGATTGCCAAGTCCCAGGTAGTTATTCAGACTCCATGTCAATACCTCCTTGCCGCGGAATTTCATGTGCGCCGAGATTTCTCCTTCCAGTTTGGGGAATGTAAAATACCCGTGTCCTGCAGTCTGATATTGCCCGATAGGGCCCCTGTTCTTGGTAATTCTTTCAAAAATATCCACGATGTATAGTTTTGTGATTTCTGCGTGCAAATTTAAAGACTTTTTTTAGATCGGCCCATAAACAATAATCAGGCACGAGATTTGTTTATTAAATAAATTATATTGACTCAACTTTTTTATTATTAAATCAATAATTGTAATTTTGCGCAATGTTTCGAAAAAGGGTTACGCAGAACACTTCATATCTGCTGATTTTCTTCATAGTTGGATTGGTTCTTACCGGTTGCGGCGAGTACGAGAAACTTTTAAAAAGCAGGGACTACGAGAAGAAATTTGAGACAGGGGTGGCCTATTACGAAGAGGGGGAGTATGCAAGGGCAGCCACGCTGCTGGACCAGGTAGACAATATTTACCGCGGGACCACCAAGGCTGATACAGTGAAGTACTATCAGGCAAAGAGTTATTACGGGCAGCGGGACTATATGATGGCCGGACACTACTTCAACGAGCTTTCAGTAACCTATCCCAACAGCGAGTTTCTCGAAGAATCCGATTTCATGGTTGGATACTGCTTCTACAAACAATCCCCCAGGCCTGAGCTGGATCAGAATAATACCTTCCGGACTATCAGTGCCATGCAGATGTTCATCGTCAAATATCCCACTTCTGACAAGGTTGCTGAAGCCCAGCAGATTATCATGGAGATGAGCGATAAGCTGGTGGAAAAATCGTTTATCAGTGCCAAGCTCTACTACGACCTCGGGTACTATAAATCTGCTATTATCGCGCTCAGGAACAGCCTGATCAATTACCCGGAGACACAGTACCGGGAAGAACTGATGTTCCTGATCCTGAAATCTTCGTATCTTCTGGCCGACAACAGTATCCCGGGCAAGCAGAGGGAACGCTTCCAGGCGGCCATTGATGAGTATTTCAGTTTTATTGGAGAATTTCCGGAAGGGCCCCATTCACGGGAGGCTGAAAGGATCTATGAATTCTCCACCCAATTTTTAGATAATACTAACAGCGAATCATAACGATGGATTACAAGAAGACAAAGGCACCGTTAACCACGGTGACACGAGATTTGAACGAACTGGATTCCGAGACCGATAATATTTACCAGATGGTCGTAGTGGCATCCAAGCGCGCCAACCAGATCAGCGTGGAGATGAAGCAGGAGCTGAACCGGAAACTGGAGGAGTTCGCCTCCTACACCGATAATCTGGAGGAAGTTTTTGAGAATCCCGAGCAGATCGAAATCTCGAAATTCTTTGAGAGGCTTCCAAAGCCTTCCCTGATTGCTCTGCAGCAGCTGAGCGATAATGAAATCTATTTCAGGATCAATGAAACTCCTGAAATAGAACAGCAATAGCACCTTCACGGCCCTATGGAACTGGCAGGAAAACGCATCATCCTGGGCGTCACGGGAAGCATAGCCGCCTATAAGTCGGTTTACCTCCTCCGGCTCCTGGTGAAGGAAGGTGCGGATGTTCAGGTGGTCATGACCTCCGCTGCCAGGGAGTTTGTCGGACCTGTCACCTTCTCGGCACTTTCAGACAAGCCGGCCCTTTCCGACTTTTTCAGCTCCGAGGGAGGGGACTGGAACAGTCATGTGGAGATGGGATTGAATGCCGACCTCATGCTCGTTGCTCCGGTGACAGCCACTACCCTGGGAAAAATGGTTCACGGAATCGCCGACAATCTGCTGGTCACTACCTACCTTTCAGCCCGTTGCCCGGTGGTGCTGGCACCGGCCATGGATATGGATATGTATCTCCATGGGTCCACCCAGCGTAACATCTCTTTTCTCAGGGATGCGGGCCACCAGGTGATAGAACCCGGTAAGGGAGAGCTTGCCAGTGGCCTGGAAGGGCCCGGCAGGATGGAGGAGCCGGAAAATATCGTGGCTTTCCTGAAAGCACTTGAAATAAAAAAAAAAGTCCTTCTGAACCGTGAGGTGCTGATCACGGCAGGTCCCACATACGAGAAAATCGATCCCGTTCGTTTTATTGGAAACCATTCTTCGGGTAAGATGGGTTTTGCTTTGGCGGAGGCTTTCGCATCCAGGGGAGCGAAGGTACACCTGGTGACCGGGCCCGTGAGTCTGAAGGCTTCCCATCCGGGCATTGAAGTGATAAGGGTAACCTCAGCGGCTGAAATGTTCGAAGAGTGCAGAAAGCTTATCGGCCGGGTGGAAATCGCAGTGTTTAACGCCGCCGTCTCCGATTTCACTCCGAGAAAAACACACGAGCAAAAGGTGAAACGCGGAAATGAGGATTGGGTCATCGAGCTGAAGCCCACCAAAGATATTGCCGGGGAGATGGGCCGGCGAAAAAAGAAGGGGCAATTTTTCACGGGATTTGCACTGGAAACGGATCAGGAGGAGGCCCATGCCGAATCTAAGCTGGAGAAAAAGAACATGGACCTGGTGGTGCTTAACTCCCTTCGTGAAGAGGGGGCTGGATTTGGGACCGACACCAACCGGGTGAAGCTCTTCTGGCGCTCCGGGGAGAGAGAATCACTGGAGCTGAAACCCAAAAGACAGGTGGCAGATGAATTGGTAGAACGAATCATAAAGAGAAAAGGATATGCGTAGGATCGTGCTGGGTCTGGCAATGGGAATGGTCCTGGGAACAACAGTGGATGCTCAGGAGCTGCGATGCAATGTACAGGTGGTAAGTCAGCAGGTACAGGGAACCAATAAGCAGGTGTTTCAGACCTTGCAAAATGCCATTTTTGAGTTTATGAACAACCGGGTTTGGACCAATCATGTTTACACGACGGAAGAACGGATCGAGTGTAATCTGATGTTCAATATCACCGAGCAGCTGTCGGCCGATGAATTCAAAGGAACCCTGACCGTCCAGGCAAGAAGGCCGGTTTTTAATACCAATTACAATACTACGACCTTTAATTTTGTGGACAACGACATCCATTTCAGGTATGTGGAGTTCTCCCCGCTGGAATTCGATCTGAATGCCCATGGATCCAACCTGACGGCCATTTTGGCCTACTATGCGTACTTTATCCTCGGGCTTGATTATGATACCTTCTCTCTTCTCGGGGGGACTCCCTATTTCACCAATGCCGAGCGGATTGTTATCAATGCTCAGAACGCTCCGGAAGCCGGCTGGAAACCGCTGGACGATCTGGCTCATAAAAGTCGCTACTGGCTGGTGAAAGACATGCTGGATCAGGAGTATGAGCCACTTCGCGAGTTCAATTACCGGTATCACAGACATGGACTGGATGTGATGGACGAAAAGGTAGCCGAAGGCAGAGCAGAGATAACCAACAGCCTGGAAAATCTTCAGAAATTGTACCGTACGCGCCCCGATCCCTATATGTACCTTATCAGGCTGATATTTGATGCGAAGGCAGACGAACTGGTCAATGTTTATACCGAATCCTATCCGGAGGAGAGAAACAGAGCACACGCGATTCTAACGGAGGTGGACAAATCGAATACCAACAAGTACAAAGCTATCCTGGAATCGACCATGTAGCCATGTAGCCATGCAGCCATGCTTCTATCCCTTTACATCAGGAACTATGTGCTGATCGACCAGCTGGAGATGGAATTCAGCAGCGGGTTTACTACCATAACCGGGGAGACCGGGGCAGGTAAGTCGATCCTGATGGGGGCCCTATCCCTGATTCTTGGGAAACGAGTGGATACATCGGTACTTAAGCTGAAAGATTCGAAATGTATCGTAGACGGCTCTTTCAGGCCGGGGGAGCACCTGCGGGAGCTGTTCCGGTTGCATGAACTCGATTTTGAACCGGTTACCTCCATCCGGCGGGAAATCGCTCCCTCGGGAAAATCGAGGGCTTTCGTCAATGATACCCCGGTAAACCTTCAGATAATGAAGGAGATCGGGAACCGCCTGGTGGATATTCATTCCCAGCACCAGAACCTCCAGCTGAACGATCACCTTTACCAGCTGGAGGTGGTGGATCATATGGCCGGTCTTCATCCTGAACTGGAAGATTATCAGCAGACCTTCGTTGAATACAGCCGGGTCAGAAAGGAACTGGAGAAAGTGAAGAGCGAGACCGCCCAACTGAAGGGTGAGCTGGAGTACATGCAAATCCAGTACAATGAGCTGGAAGCAGCGCAGCTGAAGGAGGGAGAGATGGAGTCACTGGAAAGAGACCTTCAGCGGGCAGAGCATACCGAAGAGATCAGAGGCGCTCTCTTTCTGGCAGCAGGGCATCTTTCCGATGAGAATACCGGTATCCTGGACCAGATGAAGGAATCGCTGGATCAAATGAAAAAGATCGCTCCGCTTTTCAACCCTTCTCAGGAATGGGCAGCGCGTATGGAGTCGGTTTACATAGAGCTGAAGGACCTGGCAGCGGAAGTGTTCGGTGAGGCCGGCAGGGTCGAGCTGGAACCAGGGATCCTGGAACAGCTTCAGGAACGGGTCGACCTGCTGTATGGGTTGATGCAGAAGCACAAGGCCGGCCATGTGGAAGAACTGATCGGTTTGAGAGACCAATTTTCTGAGAAAATCGAGAGCCTGGTGTTCTCGGAGGACCGGATCCATGAGCTGGAAAAGGATAAGAAAGCACTCAGGAAAAAACTGGAAAAACAGGCGGGGATCCTTCACCTGAAACGGTCGGGTGCAGCCGAAGAGCTGGTGGGAAAACTGGAACCGCAGCTTCGCCAGCTGGGGATTTCCAATGCCCGGTTCCTGGCGGTGGTGGAGCAGACCCCCCAATTCACCGAGTACGGAACGGATGAGGTCCGGTTTCTTTTCTCTGCCAACAAACAGGTGGATCTGGAGGAGATCTCAGCAGTGGCCTCCGGAGGGGAGATGTCCAGGCTGATGCTCTGCATCAAGTCGCTCGTATCGGGAAGAAAGGGATTGCCCACGCTGATCTTCGATGAGATCGATGCAGGTGTGAGCGGCGAGATAGCCGACCGGGTTGCAGGTATCATGGACCGGCTTGCCGTAGGGCGTCAGGTGGTGGCCATTACGCATCTGCCCCAGGTGGCTTCCCGTGGCAATGAGCACTTTGTGATATTCAAGGAAGATACCACCGATGCCACATATACCAGGATCAGAAAGTTAAAAGATGGAGAAAGGGTCACTGAAATTGCCAGGATGCTCTCCGGAAGAGAGGTGACCGAGGCGGCCATTTCCAATGCCAGGAATCTATTGGGGAACTGAACGATCGCACCATCGCACCATCGCACCATCGCTCGATCCAATCATCGCACAATCCAGGCACAGAGTTGTTATTAGGTCAGAAAACTAACCAGATAAAAGCTGTTACCATGGCTTACAATCTTTTAAAAGGGAAAAAAGGAATCATTTTCGGTGCTCTCAACGATCAGTCCATCGCATGGAAAGTGGCCGAAAGGGCGTTTGAAGAGGGTGCGGAAATCGTGCTCACCAATGCCCCCATTGCCCTCAGAATGGGGAGTATTCATGAGCTGGCAGAGAAAGTCCATGCCGAAGTCATCTCTGCCGATGCCACCAGCCTGGAAGATATCGAACATCTGATGGCAAAGTCCATGGAAATTCTGGGGAGCAAGGTAGATTTCCTGCTTCATTCCATCGGGATGTCTCCCAATGTGAGGAAGGGGATCCCCTATGATGCACTCAATTATGATTACTACCATAAAACGCTGGATGTTTCAGCTTTCTCGCTTCATAAAGTACTGAGTTCCGCCCGCAAACTCGATGCGATCAATGAGTGGGGCTCGGTGGTGGCCCTCTCTTACGTGGCCGCACAACGTACCTTTGCCGGATATAATGACATGGCGGATGCGAAAGCGATCCTGGAATCGATTGCCAGAAGCTTCGGCTATATGTATGGAAGGGAAAAACACATCCGGATCAACACGGTATCCCAATCGCCCACTCTAACGACAGCCGGAAGCGGTGTCAGCGGATTTGATAAGCTGGAAGATTTTTCCGACCGGATGTCTCCTCTGGGAAATGCCACGGCAGCGGACTGCGCCGACTACTGCATCACCCTGTTTTCCGATCTTACGCGGAAAGTTACCATGCAAAATCTTTATCACGACGGTGGTTTCTCCAGTATGGGCATGAGCTTCAGGGCCATTGAGCAGTACGAAAAGAGCTTTAAGGATTGCCCGTAATAGTCCATAAAGTCGGAAAGTCGGAAAGGGGTCGGAAAGACACGCCATCTTTTTAAACTTTATATACTTTACGGACTTTACGGACTAAAGTGGCTATCTTTCGGGGATACCAACTAAGCTAAATCCATGGGACTGGCTGTCGTTCTGTTTTATTTCCTGTTCCCTGCATACCTTCTTTTCTACAGTACCCGCTTCTCTATCATCAATAAGATTGGAGTGGTGGTTATCTGTTACGCCGGCGGACTGGTCATCGGGAATATCCATATTATCCCGGATTCCATCTCCGGTTTGCAGGGCGATCTGATGGGAGTAACCATATTACTGGGGATCCCCCTGGTCCTTTTTTCCGAAAATGTGGTCAAATGGATCAAGATGGCAAAGACCACCTTCGTATCGCTTCTTCTCGGAGTTGTCTCTGTGGTGGTGCTGGTGCTTTTGGGGTATTTCATTTTCCGCGATACGATCCCGAAGATCTGGAAGATCTCGGGAATGATGATCGGGGTATATACAGGCGGCACCCCTAACCTGGCAGCCATTGCCAGGGGGCTGGGGGTGGAGGAGGAGCTGTATATTATGACGCATACGGCCGAATTGGTGATCGGGGCCCTCATCCTGCTTTTCCTGCTCACCGGGGCCAAACCGCTGTTTGGTTTGCTGCTCCGTCCTTACAGGGAGCGCAGCGGGGAGAAACAGCCCGAATTGGATGTGACAGACTTTGAAAGCTATGAAGGATTCTTCCGGAAGAAGCAATTTCCATCGACACTTCGCGCTTTCGCATTGGCCGTGGTGATCTTCGGGATCGGTTATGGGATGACCTTCCTGTTCCAGGGGGATGCAAAAGATACGGCAGCGGTACTGACAGTGACCACCCTCGGACTCGCCGCCTCGTTGCTCCCCTCCGTCAACCGTATTAAAAGTTCTTTCCAGTTGGGGATGTATTTTATTTATGTGTTCTGTGTGATCGTGGCCTCCAAGGCGGATATCATTGCTCTTTTCAGCGTGGAAAACATCCAGCTGCTCTACAACCTGCTGCTCTACATTGCGGTGGTCATAGTGGGGTCGTTGATTCTCCATGCCCTTCTATCCTGGGTTTTCCGTATCAATGTGGATGAGTATATTATCACCTCCACCGCCCTGTCCAACTCCCCGCCTTTTGTTCCGGTGGTGGCCGCGGCTATTCGCAATAAGGAGGTGGTTATTCCGGGGATGATCATCGGGGTGGTGGGTTATGCCATCGGCAATTACCTGGGCGTGGCCATTGCATATCTCCTGAAGTAGCCTGAAAGATTCCGGCTCTCCCTTGCTGAATCCCGCTCGCGCATTGGCTTCGCCGAGCTCGCAGGCTCGGTTCCCCGCAGCTCTGCTGCGAGGGTTAGCGAGCACAAATATAAGGGTTAGCGAGCACAAATATAATTAACACTGGATCGAAGATTCCTCGAAGCACTGCTTCGAGGTTCTTCAATAACATTCAGGGAGCTGATGTCTTTTTTCTATCTTCGCAAAATGAGGTTGGTGTTGACCCATATTTCCAGGCTTTTGATGACGGAATATGAACCGCCCTCCAGGGTGGAGGGGGAGGCGATGAAGCACATTTCGTCTTTGGAGGATGCCTGGCTGGTCATCGAAGATGACCGCATTTCCTGTTTTGGAAAGGGGGAGGTGATCCCCTTTGTGGACGATGAAGTGCTTGATTGCCGGGGAGGGATGGTGATGCCTGCATTCTGCGATTCCCACACCCATCTGGTCTATGCAGGCAGCAGAGAACTGGAGTACGAGGACAAGATCGGGGGACTCAGCTACGAAGAGATTGCCCGGAGAGGAGGGGGGATCCTGAATTCAGCCGACCTTCTTTCCAGGACTTCCGAAGAGGAACTGTTCCGGCAATCCCTGCAGCGCGCATGGGGGATCATTGGCTCAGGTACCGGAGCGGTGGAGATCAAGAGCGGATACGGCCTTAATACGAAGGATGAATTGAAGATGTTGCGGGTGATCCGCAGGCTGGGCGAGGAGACCCCGCTGAGGGTCCGGTCTACCTTTCTGGGCGCCCACGCCTTTCCCGCCCGGTTCCGGGAAGACAGAGACGGATATGTGCGGTTGATCGTGGAGGAGATGATCCCTGCTGTGGCAGGGGAGGGGCTGGCCGACTACATCGATGTTTTCTGCGACCGGGGATTTTTTACGGTGCCCCAGACAGAAACCATTCTGGAAGCCGGCGCCAGATTTGGGCTGACACCTAAGATCCATGCCAATGAACTCGATTTTTCCGGAGGGGTACAGGCAGGAGTGCGTTATGGTGCCCGTTCGGTCGACCACCTGGAATTTGTGGGAGAGGAAGAACTGTCGGCTCTGAGCGGAAGCCGGACCATGCCAACCCTTCTTCCCGGCGCGTCCCTTTTTCTCGGACTCTCCTATGCACCTGCCCGCAAAATGCTGGATGCCGGACTGCCGGTGGCCCTGGCTTCCGATTATAATCCCGGCTCCTCTCCTTCAGGCAATATGGAACTGCTGATGTCGCTCGGAATGATGACCCTTCATATGCTTCCCAATGAAGTGCTCAATGCGGTCACCCTGAACGGGGCCTACGCCATGGGGCTGGAAGATTCGTTGGGCACCATCACACCCGGGAAGGTGGCCAACCTGATCATCACCCAACCTATGCCCGGTTTCGCATTTATGCCTTACTCCTACGGCAACAGCCAGATAAGTCAGGTGATCCTCAATGGCAGGATCCAATCATAAGACCCATCAGAAACAAGGAATTCCAGATGAACAAGATCATTGAATGCGTTCCCAACTTCAGCGAGGGAAGAGACATGCATATTCTCTCACAGATCACCGATGAGGTGAAGTCCTTAGAAGGTGTGAAGCTGCTGGATGTGGATCCGGGCAAGGCTACCAACCGGACCGTAGTCACTTTTGTGGGTGACCCCGAAGGAGTCCTGGAGGCGGCTTTCCTGGCAGTGAAAAAGGCCTCCCAGCTCATTGATATGCGCCACCATACCGGGGAACACCCCCGGTTCGGGGCCACGGATGTGTGTCCGCTGGTCCCTGTTTCGGGGGTCACTATGGAGGAGACCGTCCAGCTGGCCAGGAAACTGGCAGAGCGGATCGGAAAGGAGATCGGGATCCCGGTCTACTGCTATGAGCAGGCTGCTTACCGTCCGGAACGGCGGAATCTGTCTACTGTTCGCTCAGGTGAATACGAAGGACTAAAGGAAAAACTCTCCGATCCGGAATGGAAACCCGACCACGGCCCCGACCGTTTTGTTCCGGAAACCGGCGCCATTGCAGTGGGCGCCAGGGATTTTCTGGTGGCATACAATGTCAATCTCAACACCACATCCACCAGGCGGGCCAATGCCATTGCCTTTGACGTGAGGGAGCGGGGCCGGGTGAAAAGGGAGGGGCATCCGCTCACGGGTAAGATTGTCCGGGACGAGTCCGGGGAGCCTGTGATGATCCCGGGCTCCCTGAAAGAGGTGAAGGCGATCGGATGGTTTATCGAGGAGTACGGGGTGGCACAGATCTCCATGAACCTGACCAACATCTCTGTCACCCCGGTCCATGTGGCATTTGACGAAGTTTGCAAGAGAGCTGAAGCCAGGGGAATCCGGGTCACCGGCTCAGAACTGGTGGGTCTGGTTCCTCTGAAAGCCATGCTGGATGCCGGACGCTACTTTCTGAAAAAGCAGCAACGGTCCCTGGGCGTTTCCGACAGCGAGCTGATCAAGATCGCGGTGAAGTCCATGGGACTGGATGAACTGGGTTCCTTCCGGCCCGGGGAGAAGATTATCGAATACCGGATGGACCCATCCGGGAAAAAAAACCTGGCCAGCCTGAGCCTGGCAGAGTTCGTGGAGGAGACTGCATCGGAATCGGTGGCCCCCGGTGGTGGTTCGGTGAGTGCCTGCCTTGGTTCTCTGGGAGCGGCCCTGACCACCATGGTGGCCAATCTTTCCTCCCACAAAAGGGGTTGGGATGAGCGGTGGGAGGAGTTCTCCCACTGGGCCATAAAGGGGAAAGAGATCCAGGAGCACCTGCTGGGACTGGTGGATAGAGATACCGAAGCATTCCATGCCATTATGACTGCCTTTCGCATGCCTAAAAAGAGTGAGCAGGAGAAGGAGCAGAGGAAAAAGGCCATCGATGCGGCAACTCTCGGTGCCATCGAAGTTCCTTTTGAAGTGATGAAGACTGCCTTTCGGGGTTATGAAGTATCCAGAGCCATGTGCCAGGAAGGCAATCCGGGAAGTGTCTCGGATGCCGCTGTGGGCGCCCTGGCCCTGCACGCCTCCATAGAAGGGGCGTGGCTGAATGTGAGAATCAATGCCGAAGAGATGAATTCCCATCCGGTTGTCAGTGAGATTCTGCTGGAGGGGGAGAAGCTGCTGAAGCAGTCAGCCCGGGAGAAAAATGAGATCCTGGAGCTGGTGAATTCAAAAATCGGATAATGATGCGATACATCTCAGCCATCATTCTCTTTCTCCTTCTGGGTTCTTCCATTGCCCGTTCACAGGTGATCGTTCCGGAAGATTTTCTTGGTATTACCGCAGAGACCTATGGAGAGGGGCCCCTGGTTCCCTGTTTCTCTCCGTATCGGCCGATGTGGAGGGTACGGGATACTATGTGATGATCCTCGATAATGAAGGAAACCCGGTCCGTTACAGGAAACTTCCCGACGATTACGCCTACGATTTCAAGCGTCAGCCCAATGGTCTGCTCTCCTATGCTCAGTTTATTACCCATCACAGCTATACAGGAGGGGGGAATTGTGCGCATGTCCTGCTGGATCAGGAGATGCAGGTGATCGACTCGATCCAGATAAAGAACGGGGATGTGGCGGAGGCTCATGCTTTTCAGGTGTTACCCAACGGTCATGCTCTGATGATCGGGTATTACATGACGCAGGCGGACCTGAGCGAGCGGGTGGGTGGAGGGGGCTACCCCGATGCCCGGGTATCGGGCGGGATCATTCAGGAACTGGACGGCCGGGGTGAGGTGTTTTTTCAATGGAGGAGCTGGTATCATTTCCATATGGACACCTATGAATCCGGCCGGAGTTCCCGCAGGCAGGAGGTGAGTGCGTTCCATTTGAATACTATTAATCTGGATAATGATGGCCACCTGCTGGTGGCCACACCCCGTTGAGTCAGAAAGATCAGCAGGCAAACCGGGGAGGTACTCAGGACCCTGGGGGGAGACGATAATGACTTTTCATTTACCGGCGTGGACAGCCTCACAGGGCTCGATCAGGCCACGGTCCATGCTTTCTACCGGCTCGATAACGGGAATTATCTGGATTACAACAACGGGGGAAGGATGCATAACCAGGATAACTCCTCGGTGCATGAATTCCGGCTCGACCAAAATAACCGGGTGGCTGAACTGGTCCGGGTAAGGGTATTTAACATCCTCGGCCAGCCTTTAACAGCTCTCGAACCTGTGGAAATCCCGGAGGGGACCACAACGGTCCTGGCCCCTATCCATGAAAAAAATTCCGGCATCTGGATCATCATGGTGGAAACCGCAGGAAAAAGTTGGTACCGGAAGATATTTTTGTGACCGGAACTGCCGCTGCAACTGTTTCCATTCCGGACATACAGGGTGTACGAACCCCGTGAATTGTTTCAAAACCGTGCAGTTTAAGAGGAGGTGTGTTATCCATGCCCTAATGTTACCGCTTGTATAGGCGATTTTTCTTACTTTTAACTGGCTTTGGCAGATCAATTTTTGCTGATGGCATTTAGCAGACTGTGATTGACAGATCTGTTTATTAACGGACCAATAATTAACCTAAAACCTGATCTATGAAAAACACGCTATTTTTCATGACATTGCTGGCTTTTGTCAGCTTCTCGCTGCATGCCCAGAATGTGGAGATCACGGGTACGGTGGTTGCTGCCGATGACGGTGCTGCTCTGCCCGGAGTCTCGGTGGTGGTCAAAGGGACGACCATAGGGGCTGTAACCAATTTTAACGGACAGTATATCCTGAGTGTGCCCCAAACATCCAACACTTTGGTATTCAGTTTCGTCGGAATGCTTACAAAGGAGGTGGAGATCGCCGGAAGAACGGTGGTGGATGTCTCCCTGGAGACCGATGCGATCGGGATAGACGAAGTGGTGGTGACCGCCTATGCCACCAAGCGCAAAGGGGGAATCACCGGATCCGTTTCCGTGGTGGAGTCGGATGCCTTTGATTCCAAGCCCGTCGCCTCTTTTGACCAGATGATTCAGGGGACCTCACCCGGCGTACAGGTGGTGACCAGCACCGGGGCACCCGGATCCACGGCACTGATCAATATCAGGGGGGTCGGCTCCATTACCGCCGGGAATGAACCCTTGTTCGTCATCGACGGGATCCCGGTGCAATCCAACTCATTCACCGAGCTTAATCCCAATGATATTCAATCGATCTCCATCCTCAAGGATGCGGCGGCCGCATCGCTTTACGGGTCCAGGGCATCCAACGGGGTGATCCTGGTAACCACCAAGCGGGGCCGGCAGGGCGAGTCCAAGATCGACATCCGCTACCGCAGGGGGCTGAACGTGATGAACGATCCTCTGTTCGAGTTGATGGATGCACGGCAGAAACTGGAGTATGAAGAGAACCTGCGATTCCGCACCGGAGGAAATGCCTCCCAGGCCGTGATCGATTCCCTGGCGGCCTACGATAACAATTGGATCGAAACCCTTTCCCGGGACGGAATGGTGGAATCGGTCGAAGCTGCAGTTTCAGGAGGAACCGAAAAGACCAGCTATTTTTTGTCCGTGCAGAAATACGACGAGGAGGGTATCGTGGAGCTGTCTGAGATCCACCGGCTTTCCGCCCGTATCAATGTGGATCACCAGGTGAGGGACAATTTCAAGATCGGTAACACCTTTACGGTGGGCACCTCCGATTTGAAGGAGGTCCGGGACCGCAGGAACGTGCAGAATCCCTTTGCGGCCATGACTTTCTATAACTCTTATGAGCCCGAGTTTCTTCCCAATGGGGAGTACAACCGGACGCACCAGGGATTCAGCATATCCGAAGCACTGGTAAACAATCCCGAGGACATCAACCAGCTGGTGGGCGTCGGGAGTATATTTGCCGAATGGGATATTATCCCCGGGCTGAAATTTCTCACGCGCGGTGGTCTCAACTGGCGCGAGTATACCCGGGAGTATTTCAACCAGCCCGGCTCGATCCTCGCCCAGTATGTGGGCGACAGTAAAAGTGACAACTGGAACAGGAGGTATACCTACACCTGGACCAATACCCTGAACTATGGCACTACCTTCGATGAGGTGCACAACTTGAACGTGTTGGCCGGTACAGAGTATAACCAGCACTGGTTCAAGTCCATGTTCATTCAGGGAGAGGGATTCCCTTCCCCGAAGCTGAGCACGCAGGCCAACGCTGCCTCCATTGTGGATGGTGAGACCACCCGCTCGGACTGGTCGCTGGTCTCCTACTTCGGCTCGGTATCCTATGATTATGACCAGACTTACGTGGTTGAGGCTTCCTTCCGCAGGGACGGCAGTTCCCGTTTCGGAGCGGATAACAAGTACGGGAACTTCTGGTCGGTCGGTGGCAGCTGGAACATGCACCGGATGAGTTTCATGCAGAGTTTCGCCCTTGTCGACCGGTTGCAGCTCCGGGTCAGTACCGGGACTTCGGGGAATTTCAATATCGGAAACTACGCCTCACTGGGACTGTACGGATTTGGAAGCTACAATGGCCTGTCGGCCAGCTTCCCCTCCCAGCTGGAGAACAACGATCTGACCTGGGAGAAATCGCTCATCACCTCCGGGGGGATCGACTTTTCACTGCTGGGGTACCGGTTGAACGGTACAATAGACCTTTATAACCGTGATACCAAGAACCTTCTTCTCGACAGACCGCTCTCAGCCACCAGTGGTTTTGACGGCCGGAACGAGAATATCGGTGAACTGAACAATAAAGGAATTGAAGTGGCCCTGAACGGAGATGTCATCCGGATGGATGAATTCCGGTGGAACCTGGGCGCCATGGTCTCCCACAACCAGAATACGGTGACCAAACTGTACGGCGAGGAGGAAGAACCGATCCAGGATTGGTACACCATCATTGAAGAGGGCCGGCCGATCAATACTTTTTATATGGTCCGCTGGGCCGGTGTCAATCCGGCCAACGGGGATGCGCTCTACCTGACAAAAGAGGGGGAGGTGACCAATGTCTGGAGCGGTGATGACAAAGTGGCACTGGATGAGACCGCCGATCCCCTGATGTACGGGACCGTCAGCACCCGGTTTACTTACAAAGGATTCAGCCTGAGTGCCTCCGCCTACTTCTCTTACAAGAATTATATCGTGAACGGGATCTCCTTCTTTACTTTATCCGACGGAGGGGATATCCAGTCCAACCAGGATGTGCGCATGCTCGATTACTGGCAGCAGCCCGGGGATGTAACGGACAATCCGGCTCCCTCGGTGGGAAAATCAACCCACTATTCGACGCGCTTCCTGGAGGATGCCTCTTTCCTTCGTTTGAGGGATCTGACGGTATCCTACGATTTCTCTTCTTCCTTGTTGTCCAATATCCGGGTACGCTCCCTGAGGGTGTATTTCACCGGGCGGAACCTGCTCAGGTTTGTGCCCTATTTCACGGGATATGATCCTGAAGTGGGACTGCCCAGCCAGGAGAGCTCGGAGGATGCGGCCAACGGAAGCTTGTACGATTTCAGCTACCCGGCCACCAAGTCCTTCACCTTCGGTGTTGATATTGGATTTTAATCACGGTATGCCTAAAAAAACAGAAAACATGATGAAACATATCACAATCATATTCAGCATCGTTGGAATGATGCTCTTGGCAGGGTGCGACGACAGGCTCTACCTGGATCCGCACCAGAGTATCTCCACCAGCCAGGCCTTCGAGACACTGGCTGACTTTTCCTACGCCATCAACGGGATGTATGAAGGGGCTCGCAGCGAAGGCCTTCACGGTGGTCATTTGAACATCTATCCCGATATCATGGCCGATAACCTGACCCGGAGCCTGGAAGGCAGGCTCACCCACACCACGGTCTACAACTGGCAGATCTCTTCCGATTACTATCTGATGGAGGAAACCTTCGACGAAGCCTACCTGGTGATCCTCCGTGCCAACAAGGTACTGGAGGGAGCTGAGGAATATGAACCAGCCGATGCAGCCGAACAGACAGAACTGGACCATTACAAGGCACAGGCACTGGCCATGAGGGCATTGATGCATTTCGAACTGGTCAAGGTATTCAGCAAGGCTTATTCACAGGGATCGGCCAGCGATCTGGGGATTCCCTATATTAACTCCACCGAAGCAACCTATCCTTCCCGCGACGGGCTGTTTGACACATACGACAAGATTGTACAGGACCTGGAGGATGCCTATGGACTGATCGATCCCTCCGATACACGGAAAGACCGGTTTAACCAGGCCGCCATCGCTGCCCTGCAGGCCAAAGTGGCCATGGAGATGGGCGACTACGCCTCGGTGATCTCCAAGGGTCAGGTGGCATTGGATGCCGTACCGGTCTCCACACGCGACAATTTCTTCGGTATATGGAAGGATGAGAACAAGGACGGGGTGCTTTTCTATATTGCCGTGGAGAAAAGGGATGATCTGCAGCTGGGAGTAAACTACAGTCAGTCCAGCGGCGCAGGCATCCGGTCGGAATATGTCTGCAGCTATGAACTGTATCAGCTGTACGATTCGGCCGACATCCGGCTCACCAGCTACATCACCACTTCCGAATTCGAAGGGAATCTCTACAATCATATCGAGAAATACAGGGGGCGCTCCTCTTCGGTGGAGGCCAACCCTACACCCGACCTGGTGGATCTGAAGATTCTCAGGGCAGCCGATATCTCATTGCTGGTGGCCGAGGCAAATATGCTGAATGCAACACAGCAAACTTTCGCGGCACTGAAGCACCTGAATGATGTGCGTTTCAACCGGTATGATACCTCGGCTATCTCCTTTCCCCCGCTCAGTAATCTGGAGCTGCTGGACGAGATCTATCTCCAGCGGAGGCTGGAGCTGGCCTTCGAAGGGGACCGCCTCTTCACGCTCAAGCGACTGGGACTCGACATCGAACGTACAGCCGAAGGGCAATATGCCGACGGTTCCGGTGTGGGGCCCGATGAATTGGTGCTGGAGGCCAGCAGCCATAAGTTTCAGCTGCCTATTCCGCAAAGCGAGATGGATGTAAATCCGAACATCAGGGATCAGCAAAATCCCGGTTATTAACCCCAAAACCTGTTCAATCATGAAAAATTCCATTATAAAAGGTTTTTCTATCCTGATGCTGCTTGCCTTTGGCATGATGTCGTGCGAAGAGGCGGACCTGACCTTCGATCAGGGAAATGCTTTTGTGGCGTTTTCCGGCGGCTCCGGCTCCCTTTCAGAGAGCTCCACAGAATCTTTGACCATTGAGATCTATTACGCCTCCACTTCCACCGGTCCGGTATCGGTGGATGTGGCCTTCGATGCCTCCGGGATCGACAATCCGGCGGTGGAGGGCGAAGACTTCCGTGTGCTCTCCAGCAAGACCGTCAGCTTCGACAGCGAACTGGTTCAGTTAATTGAAGTAGAAGCGATTGACAATGAGGTAAGGGACCAGAACCGTTCAATAAACATTACCCTGACGGGGGATGCCACCATTGGAATGGCCGGTGGGATGAATGGATCGTTTTTGCTGACCATTGTGGACAATGAACACCCGCTGGCCAACTGGATCGGTGAATACGTGGTGACTGCCGACAGTTACGGAGATGTGCTGAACGGTGAAGTTGACGGTGCATGGGACGAGGAGTGGGCCGTGACCACCTCCCCGGTAAATGGCGATGAAACCAAGCTCAGCCTGGTGGGAATGGCTTTCGGCGACGTGCCGGTCATCGCTTCGGTGGACCTGGATGCCATGACCATTACCCTTCCGTCGGGAGCCAATACCGGTGAAGGGTATGGAAATGGCCCCACGGTGATCTGGAAAGGGAACTATGAGGTGGTGGAGGAGGTTGATGTGGTCGGGACCATCAACCCGGACGGAACCATTGCCATCGATGAGGTGACCCTGATCCTGCCCGATTTCGGCAACTTCATCTGGGATTCCTTTAACACCACCTGGGCACCCGCTGTCAAGAAGCCGGCGCATGTTTTCAGCCCGCCGGTGGATAAAATGAAATAATCCCTGAAAATTTATAGCCATATGGAGCAGGTGCCCTTTTCCAGGTGGAGAGCGGGCACCTGTTCTTTTTACTTTCTCTCAGAAAATGAGTAACATCTGAGTTTTGCTGTTTTGGCCATTTTCAATCCGGAATATCAGCAATCCCCTTCTGCTGGTGGAATAATAGCTGGTCCCTGGTGCAAGGGCATCGTTGATCACCAATCTCCCGGTCAGGTCGAAGGCCTTAACCGTGGCGGAAGTATTGGAATCGTTCTCGATCTTGACAAGACCTCCTGTAGCAGCGGAGATATTGTAGGTAAGCGATTCCTCATTGATCTCCACCTCTTCAGAAGGATCGGTAGTGCTGATGCACCCCTCGCTGTTTGTCACTTCTACACTATAGGTGCCATTGCGCTGCAGCACCAGGAATTCCCCTCCGAATCCCTCCAGGAGTGAATCATTCCTGAACCAGCTTACCGCTGCATAGCTGCTGAAGTTTTGCAGGAGGACCTCATCAAATCCATCGATCACGGACGACTGCAGCTGAAGCCTGGGTGAAGCAGGGGCAGGGGAGAGAAGAAAATTCCTGGAAGTAAGCGTGTCCCCGCACTTATTGGAGGAGATGAGAAACATTCTTCCGGCAGCACCAAATCCGATCTTTACAGCGACCCGATCCAGAGAGTCGGGACCCAGGATCTCCCATCCTGTGGGAGTTTCCCACCTGTAGCGGACCTCCTCTTCCGCCCCGATAAAAAAGTCCTGGACCGAGTTCTCGCAGGGACTGATCCTGTCGGTTCTGATCACCGGGATCCTCGGCAGCGATTTGGGCTGGAGCGACAGTTCGACAGGTTCCGCCTCCCCGCAGCTGTTAATGGGGATCACGCTGAGGACACCCGGCTCTTTTTTGGGGGTGACCAGGATGGAGGAACTGTCGCTTCTGCCGGTCCAACCCTCAGGAACGATCCAGCGGTAGAGGGCACCTGTCTCATCCTCCACACTGAACAGGTTCACAGTATTGGTGCACGGCACAGTGTCTCCCACGATCTGTGGAGAGATTTGCGGAGGGGATGTCAACGGAGTGATGGTCCTTTCTGACCGGGGACCGGTCCCGCAATTATTAAAGGGTACAACGGCCAGGGTAAAGGGTTCATCGGGCACGACCAGGTGGACATCGCTGGGATTGATTTTGGCAGAGTCGGATACATTTTCCGGCAGATCCCACAGGTAGTTTGTTTGCGGGAGGCTTTCGAAGAAGTAGATTTCATCGTCCAGGTGACACGGGGTGGCTATCCCCTCAATCCGGATCATCTCTTCCGGGGCACCGGTGCAGTATATGGAGCTGAAACCGGGGAAACCTCCTTCCGGCCCGGTCTCAAAAGTGATCAACAGACTGCCTCCCGAGGATGAGAGCAATGTGTCGGAATCTGACAACGTTCCGGAAAAACTGCCCAGGACGGGTGCATCGGTCCCGCTTCCGTCATAGATGGTCACAAAATCGGCCGGATTGGTCAGGAATTCGGTGAATTGCAGGGTCACCGGCAACTGGTTTTCCGGTTCTAACAGCCAGACAAAGCGCCTGTTGGCGGGATATTCCGGGGCGTTGGTCACCTGGATGAAGCCGTTGTTCTGGTCGCTGTAAGCGGAATCGGCTGCCAGGAATACCTCTTTCATGCCCTCCACCAGCAGACTGAAATGCTGGATCGTATCCTGAAGGGTGTCTTTGTGTGAAATCACCAGATCGTAATATCCCCTGGCAGGAGCATTAACCACGATCTGTTCCACGTTGTCGACGGCATTGTCGCCCGGGGCGGCAGACTGGGAAGGGTTTGCTGGATTCAGTATATAAGGACGATAGGGTGTTCCTCCCGATCTTTCGATCAACCGTATATCCAGATCGTTCACAAGGATCGTGTCTTTCGGATCCAGCGCTCTCGAAAGGATGGGACCGGCCGGATCGGTCCAGCAGATGGTCACCCTGATGCCGGAATCCCCCCCCGCATAGAAGCTGCGGATGAGGGTTTGCTGATCGGTGATGCTGTCCTCCCTGATTAACTGGTCTTTACGGCTGATAAAACGGGCTGCTTTATACGTATTCAGAAGTCCCCAGCCGAACTGGTAATCGGGTCCGGTATTCCCTGCATCATCGGCTGTATGAAGAACCAGCCCTTTCAGGGTGGCCGATTTCATAAACCGGCTGTTTTTTTTCCTGTAGAGTTCCTGCAGAAGGGCCAGAGATCCGGTTACGTTAGGGGCAGACATGGAGGTGCCGCTCAAAACGTCGTAATCGTTGTCGTTATTGTAATAGGGGGAGTAGAGACCGGAACCGTTGCCTACGATATCGGGCTTTATCCGGCCGTCATCGGTGGGTCCGAACGTGCTGAAGTCGGTAATGACCACATCCTCCGGTTGCTGGAAGCCGTTTTCCAGATCCCGGACTGCGCCAACAGTAAGGATGTTCTTGGAGGTTCCCTGCGTACCTATACAATCATAGCCTTCCTTTCCCCCATCCTTGTCCCTTACCTTGTTGCTGGCTTTCCATCCATTGTCAAAGACGTAATGTTCTGCGCCGGCACCGGGTCCTTCCAGGCGGTCGTTCCCGGCCGATTTGACGATCAGATAATAGGGATGGTCGTAAGCGATGCCGTCCCAGGTCCTGGCGTCGATCCCGTAAAATCCGAACTTATAATCCTCTTCCTCCGAAATGTCGATATCACCGTACCACTCCCATCTTCCCTCTGAAAAATTATAATCGAAACCGTGGATGAATCCATAGGAGTGATTGGAGAGCAATAACCCGTCCCCGCCGGCCTGTCTCATTTCGCCATTGTCGTTGTCCCAGTCGTACCCTTCGATGATCGCTTCATTGGCCATTCCGACGGCATCCGGATCCAGTCCCGCCGCTCCGATCGTACCGGCCACATGGGTGGCATGGCCCACGATCTCGAAACCGGAGTCGAGCGAATAGACCCTGGAGCCGAATTCCACGTGGGTGGTGCGGATCCTGCCCCCGTCCCAGACCCCCACCAGGATATTCTTTCCCCGCAGATTCAGGCCTTCGATGGTGCCATTCCAAATCCTGCTGGTGGATACCGTGTTTGCTGCCTTTATATTATGGGTGGTCCGATAGAGAGGAATCCGCTGGTCAATAATGCGGCGTATCTCTTTCACTCTTCCGGTGATGTCGATCTCCCGTACAGTGATTCCGTACTCTTTTGCATAGGCAACGGCCCGTTCCATCTCCGGATCCTGTGGGATTGCTCCCACGATCCTGGCCCTCTGCTCCACGGATAAGGGGGAGATCACTGCATGCTGCGCACTGGCCACCAGGATGGAAAACAATGCCAGGAGCACACATGCCGTTTTTTTCATCTTACAAAAATAGTACTAATAGTATCAATGGTAACCAGAATCGAAACGTATAGTTTAATCTTAAAATTCTGTTTTCATCTGAATTGGTTTTAAAATGTTGTTTATCAACTTATTATATACTATATATCCGTACCTTTATTAGTAAACCTGAGTACCGGGGTAAACCCGATATTGGCTCCGCTCTTCTGTAGAGCCCGTCAATATTGAGTTCCGGTTTATTTTGTATATGATATTTTTTTTATAGATTTGGCCCCGTATAGAATGATGTGCTAATTGCTTAATAAACCTAAAACTTTAATCTATGAAAAAGTTTGTTTTCGTATTGTCACTCCTGTGTTTTGTGGGATTCAATCTTTTGCAGGGCCAGGGTGTGCAAGTGACGGGTACGGTGACCAGTGCTGAGGATGGCACGGCACTGCCCGGGGTTTCGGTAGTTGTACAAGGTACGACTATCGGTGCCGTTACCGATTTCGAGGGTAACTATTCCATCACGGTACCCGACGAGAATGCAACTCTGATGTTCAGCTTCGTGGGGATGATGACCCAGCAGGTTCCGGTGGAAGGCAGGACCCAGATTGAGGTGGTCCTCGAGGCCACCACCACCGAACTGGACGAAGTGGTGGTTACCGCGCTGGGTATCTCCAGGGATAGAAAAGCCCTTGGATATGCAGTCGAGGAGGTGGATGGTTCAGAGATGACCCAGGCACTCCAGACCGACGCCGTCAGTGCGTTGTCCGGACGTGTGGCTGGTGTCCAGATCTCCTCTTCCACCAACCTGGGAGGTTCCAGCCGCATCCTGATCCGCGGTGCCAACTCCATCACCCAGAACAACCAGCCGCTCTTCATCGTGGACGGGATCCCGATGGACAACTCCAACTACAGCGCCAGCGGTGCTGCCAGTGGTGGCGGTGGTATTGACTACGGAAACCTGTTGAACGACCTGAACCCCGATGAGATCGCCGACATCTCCGTTCTGAAGGGGCCGGCCGCCGCTCTGTACGGTTCACGAGCCGCCAACGGTGTGATCATCATCACCACCAAAAAGGCCCGGAAAGGGGTCCGCGATGTCTCCGTAGAGTTCAGTTCCAACCTTGGGTTCGATAATGTATACACCATCCCCGCTCTCCAGAAAAAGTACGGCGGTGGTGCGACCATCTCTGATGGAGCCGGTGGTGT
The DNA here is from genome assembly GCA_964604655.1 of uncultured Bacteroides sp. Taxonomy (GTDB): domain Bacteria; phylum Bacteroidota; class Bacteroidia; order Bacteroidales. The sequence continues at coordinate 23,134 of CAZRZY010000072.1, forward strand.
CAACGGATTTGAGCAGGTGAATGTGAACGGGACCAACTACCTGGTTCCCCAGTATGCGGTGGACGAATCCTGGGGACCGCGATACGATCCCGGCATCAGCGTGATCCACTGGGACGGCATTAACGAGGACGGTACCTACACCACCCGTCCCTGGACTGCTCCGGAGAATGATGTGGAGAAGTACTGGGAAACTGGTACCACCTGGGCCAACTCCATTGCCATCAGCAAGTCGGGTGCGGCCTACGGTGTCCGCTTCGCCTACAAGAACACCGCGGTGGACGGAACCATGCCCAATTCCGAGCAGGGCAAGAACGACTTCAAGATCGCTTCCGATTTCAATATTAACGAGAACCTGACACTGAATGGTAGTCTGAACTATATCCGCACCGACACCAAGGGCCGTCCCGAACTGGGATACACTGATAGATCAGTTGGTCAGAAATTCTTCCAGTGGGGTCAGCGTCAGCTGGACTACGAAAGGCTGAAGGAGTACCAAACCTCCGCCGGTGTGCAGCGGACCTGGAACAGGATTTCCCTGTTTAATCCCACGCCCAAATATTCGGACAACCCATACTGGACCGCTTTTGAGAACTATCCGGATGACCTGCGGAACCGTTTCCTGGGGAACCTTTCACTTTCCTGGGAGATTGTGGACGACCTGGTGTTGAAGGGAAGTGTGTACGGTGACTACTACAACTTCTCGATTCGTGAGAGACTTGCCGTAGGGTCACAGGCCACCTCCGAATATTACGAGATCAACCGGGAGTTCACCGAGTTCAACTTCGAAGGGGTCCTCTCCTACAGCAAGCAGCTGGAAAGCATTGGTTTCAGCGCGCTGGCGGGTGCCAACCGGAGGATCAACCGCTTTGACATGATCCGCGGGCAATCCTCGGGCGGACTGGTGGTTCCGGGTGTTTACAACCTGCTGAACTCTGCCGACCCTGCTCTGATGAACGACATCACCGAGGAGAAGCAGGTGAATTCTGTGTTCGCCCAGGCTTCTGTGGATGTGGCCGGGCTCCTGTTCATTGACGGAAGTTACCGGATCGACTGGTCCTCCACCCTTCCCGAAGAGAACAACCAGTACGGATATCCCTCCGTGTCGGCCAGTTTCCTCTTTTCCAACCTGCTGGATGTGGCATGGATGGATCTGGGTAAGATTCGACTCGGATGGGCCGAGGTGGGGAACGATACCGATCCCTACCGGGTATTTGCCACTTACTCCTACAATAGCAGCGGTGCCTTCATGGGTACTCCCAGGGTGTTCAAGCCGGATGAATTGCTGAACGAAAACCTGAAAGCAGAGACCACCCGCTCCCTGGAAGCAGGGCTTGACCTGGTCTTTGCCCAGAGCCGGATCGACCTTTCAGCAACCTACTTTAACAACACCACCTTCGACCAGATCATGCCGTTGCAGGTCTCTCAGGCCACCGGGTATGCTTCCCAGTTCATCAATGCAGGGGAGAT
>CAZRZY010000073.1:0-24551 GCA_964604655.1 uncultured Bacteroides sp.
ATCAGTGCGGCTGGCAGATCCAGATCAGTGCGGCTGGCAGATCCAGATCAGTGCGAGAGAGTGAGATCTATTGAGGACGATCACTTAGAGAGATCGTATTAAGGACGATCAGTGCGGCTGGCAGATCCAGATCAGTGCGGCTGGCAGATCCAGATCAGTGCGAGAGAGTGAGATCTATTGAGGACGATCACTTAGAGAGATCTATTGAGGACGATCACTGAGTGAGATCGTATTAAGGACGATCACTGTGAGAGATCGTATTAAGGACGGTTAGATTGTTTGCCCCCCAATATCTCAAGGCTTTCGACATGCTATTCCATACCATTCGGAAGCATACTCACTCCCAAATACAACATACTGAGGTGTCATATGGTGCCTTGTTGAAGCCCATTATTTCGGAACGAAGTGAGAAATTTCAACGATCGGCCATCATTTCAACGATCGGCCATCATTTCAACGATCCGCCATCATTTCAGCGATCCGCTATAATTTCAACGATCCGCTATAATTTCAACGATCCACCATAATTTCAACGATCCACCATAATTTCAACGATCCGCCATAATTTCAACGATCCGCTATAATTTCAACGATCCGCCATAATTTCAGCGATCCGCTATAATTTCAACGATCCGCTATAATTTCAGCGATCCGCTATAATTTCAGCGATCCGCTATAATTTCAACGATCCGCTATAATTTCAACGATCCGCCATCATTTCAACGATCCGCCATAATTTCAGCGATCCGCTATAATTTCAACGATCCGCCATAATTTCAGCGATCCGCCTACTCCTGAAAATAATCGATATACCAGTTCTGCTTATCCATCAGCAGGTCGTAGATCTGGTCCCGCTGGCTGGCGGGGAATTTTTTGGATACCGCCTTTGCCAGGTAGGAAGGATCGTTCCGCCGGTTGGCCACCCGCATAAGGTCGTAAAACCGCTCCCCTTCAAAGGCAAGCTCGCGGGCCCGCTCCTCCAGGATCAGATCCTCCAGGTACTTCTGTTTGCCCGGGAAATTCCCCGACAGGTCGCGATAGCCCTGGATCTCGTTGGTAAATGGATCATGGATATAATTGATGTTTCCCACGTAGATCCCGTCTCTACCACTGCCCAGACCTACCCTTCCGCGGACTCCCATCTGGTCCCTGGAGGGAAGGATGGAATAATTGGTGCCGTCATTCACGAGACTTACCGCCACATCGGTCTTGGTTCGGACAAGACCGTCCCTCAGCGCTGCCCAGTAGGTATAGATTTCAGCCAGGTAGAGATGAATGCCCGCTGCACGGTAGATGATATAGTTGGCATCCTCGTCGAACAGACCCCTTCCGATGGAGTACTTGTAGATGACCGTATCCATCCCTTCCATGATGGCCCTGGAACTGCGGTCATCCTCATCAGCCCTGAGCATGAACATGTTCATATAGTCTTCCTCACTGATCGGTTGGCCATTCCTGACATACAGATAAGAAAAGCCCATCCCCCTGTAGAAGTCAGTGGGGATTCCCGGAAAGATCATCTCCGTCTTGTCCGGGTTGGAAAGATCCTCGTCCATGAACTGGTTGCGCCAGACTGTCTCCCAGTTGAACACTGCCTGGTAGGAGGGTTTCAGCATATAATGATGAGGGCCCCAGGATTCAAAAAAGGACTGAAAATCGTTCTGCTGGAAGTTGGCCTTATTGAACCACAGTGTATAGATATGTTCCCGGCTGTCCACATTGATAAAGATGTTGGACCAGCTGTTGTTGCTGAAACTGTTATCCAGCTGGTATCGCCGGTTTTCCGTCGCATTGTAGATGATCTGCTCGAAATGATCAGCCGCCTGTACCAGGTCTCCCTGGGTCAGATACATATGGCCCAAAAGAGCGTGCATGGCCCACGTGTTCCAGATGGTCACCTCCCAGGAGATGTCGTTGTTATCGATATAGTGGTTTACCCCCACCGCTTTCACCTCATTCTCCAGCTGGTTGGTGAAGAAATCGATGACCAGGTCCAGGTCAAAATACTGCTTCTCCAGCTCCACGGGCCTGTTGTAGAGGGTATCATTGTAATATCCGTCTTTGGAGAACTCAATATAGACACTGTCCACATAGGTTCCGGAAGAGTTTAAAAAATCGTCGATCTCGTCCATCGTCACCAGTGATTCATGGATAAAGGGTACCCTTCCATAGATTCTCACTGCGTTAAAATAGGCCCAGGCTCTCATACAAAGAGCTTCCCCATAAAGACGGTCATAATTGGTCACCGGGCTTTCCGGATCCATGACCTCCGGGTGTTCCCGCTGAAGGACTGAAATGAAATTGTTGCATGCCGAGATCAGCTTGAACATCTTGGTGGGAGAGGCATATTCATTGTTCCGGGAAACATTGAAGTTATACACCTCCATCATATCTGCTGTGGCACTTCGAGTGATATCGACCAGATCCCCCCTCAGCTCTCCCAGCATAAAAAGCTGTTCCACCAGATCCTGCTGGAGGGTATACATTCCCATTTCCACACTGCGGTATTCATACCAGTCATCAAACAGCATATCTTCCGTGATATTCAATTCCTGTGGCGGATTGAGAAATTTTTCACAGGAACTGGTGATAACCAGCAACATGGCCGGCACAATCACGAAACCAATTATTTGCGCTACTCTTCTCATGCCTCTGCTCTTATAATCCTATTTTAATCCCTGCGATAAACTGTCTGGCCTGGGGTGTCAACCCGTAATCTATTCCCTGGAAAATCTGTGACTGAGAGTATGAAAATTCAGGATCATATCCCAGGTAGTCGGTCAGGGTATACAGGTTATTTACCGAGATATAAAATTCTGCACTTTTAAATACCAGGAACTGCGATGGTACCCTGTATCGGAGGGTGACATTCCGCAAACGGAGGAAGGATCCGTCTTCGATCCAACGGGTCGAAAACCTGGAATTTCCAATAGGATCGTCCCAAACTGCGCGAGGCACATCGGTTTCCTGACCCTCCTGCTGCCAACGGTTCAGGGTATGACTGCTCTGGTTATTCAGATCGGTGAGCTGTTCGTTCTTATACCGGACATAGTTGAATACCTCATTCCCCACTACAAAAATCACGTTGCCGCTTAAGGTCCATCGGCCCAACCGAAGGGAGTTGGAGATCCCGCCGAAATAATCGGGTGAAGGATTTCCGATCACCGTTTTGTCAAACCCATTGATATACCCGTCCGGCTCACCTTCCGGTCCTGAAATATCCTCGAATATAGCATCCCCGGCCCCGTACGCCACACCCTTATCGTTACGAAGACCCGCTTCCGCAGCCTCTGCCTGTGACGCATAGACTCCCAGATACACCAATCCATAAAAACTATTGGCCGGATACCCTTCCTGGTTCACCTTCTCTCCACCGGGAATGCTGTAAACCAGTTTGTTCCCCTCGATCTCGGTGATTTCATTGTGGATCTGTGTAAAGGTTCCCTGAAGCTCCCAGGTGAACAGATCACCATCGACCAGACGGAGATGGGCGCTTAATTCAATACCGCTGTTCCGGATCTCTCCGCCATTTTTTATGAAGAAATCATACCCGTAGTAGGCCTCAATGGGGCTGTAGATGATCATGTCGGTCGTATTGGATACGAAGTAATCCGCTTTGGCCCTGAACCGGTTACCCACAAGGGATAAATCGATCCCTGCATTCAACTGTGACACCTTCTCATAGGTCAGCCGGTGATTGGTGATCAGAGCCGGATAAAGTCCCACGGTCTCCCGGAATTTAGCCGCCTGGTAATAATCCGTGGCACTTGCCTCACCGATATCGTCATTGCCGGTCTTTCCCGCGGAAAACCTCAGCTTCAGGTCTTCTATCCAGAACAGGTTCTTCATGAACGGTTCACTGGAGAGCCGCCACGCCACACCTGCTGCATAGAATAACCCAAATGGATTTCCCGCGATGAATATGGCATCCGTCGCTTCGTCTCCCAACCGGGAGGAACCGTCAAGCGTCAGACTGGCAGTCAGCAGGTAACGGTCACGGTATGCATACGAAACATTTTCATAGAAGGAGATCCAGTTCCAGGTGCGGTTGGAACCGCCGATCTCCCTCAGGCTGTTCTGGCCGTCCTGCAGTGTACGGTATTCGTCATTTTCCGGCGCATTCTTGGTCAGGCCCCAGTCAAACTGGTATTTGTTGGAAAGAATATTCATGCCGGTATTGGAGGAGAGCGTGTGATTGTTCCCGAAATCCCGTCGATACAGGAGATAGGTATTGTTGTAGAAGGAGTTCAAATCATTATTGGAGGATTTGGATACATTGAACGCCTCATCGTTGTAATAGAGTTCCATTCCCCTGTTGGGAAGGAATTGAGACTCCTTCAGCACATCATAATTGAAACTGAACTTGCTGTTCAGGGTCAAGTTCCGGGAAATCGTCCCTTCGACACCCAGGGTGGAGGTAAAATTATAATTGGTGTTGCTGGCCTCGTAATTTTCAATGACTGCCAGCGGATTACTCACCCCGATCTCGTCCACCTCGGTAAGGGAGGTCAGCTCGTTACCCTCCACATCATACTGGAAGGGATTCAGGAGCGGGGATTTGGTCAGGCTGGTGAGTATGGGGCTGGTCTCCTGGACAATGGCCGACTCTTTAAGCCTGGATGTATTATAATTCAGCGATACTCCGGCATTCATCTTCAGCCAGGTAAAGATATTCAGCAGACTGACGAACCTCAGGTTATATCCCTGAAATCCGGAATTCCGGATAATCCCGTTCCCGTTCATATAACCAAATGAGAGACCGTAACGGGCGATCTCATCCCCTCCCTTCACCTTCATGTTCAGGTTATAGAACACAGAGTTGTCAAATATCAAGTTCTGCCAGTTGGTATTATGCTGGTAATCGATGTACCGTTGATCCTCTTTTTCCAGGAAAAGACTGGGGTAGAGTTCCCGGATATCCTCCTCGTTCAGTCCGGTGGAAAAGAGCATCTCATTCATCAGTGTCTTGTGCTGTCCTGCATCCATCTGGGGAATGAGATTGTCCGGAGCCAGGGAGTAGCCGGTCCTTGCGTCCACTTCGATGGAGGTTTGAGTGACGCTTGGGTCCAGGGTCTCTATGAAGATGATCCCGTTGGAACCCTTTGAACCATATGCCGCAGTGACCGAAGGATCTTTCATCACCGTGGTTCTGGAAATATCAAAGCTATTGATGGAAAGCAGGGCGTTGTATTCAAACCCGCTCAGGTTGGAACTGAAAAGTCCCAGGGAGTTGACCGGGATCCCGTCCACGATATAGAGCGGCTGATTGGTGGCATACACCGAACGAACCCCTCGGAGATTGGTCACCGCACCGCTTCCCAGGTCACCCGTCCGATTGACCACATGCATCCCGGGGATGCGTCCCTGCATATGCTCATCCACCGTGAAGGCAGATTGGTAGGGCCGGCCTTCCATCTCCAGTTCCGAAAATGCGCCCACCATATTGCGGCGCAACCTCTCCTGGGAGAGGATCACCACAGGATCGTCTCCTGAGGAATATTCCACCGGTATCAGGTAAATCTTCAGGGATGACCGGTGGTTCAGGTATACACTCCTTCTCTTCAGCTCCCCGGTGGGTGAAAAGATAAGCCATGAATCTCCGGAAGGAACCAGGAGGGTAAATTTTCCCAGGCTGTCGGTGACCACCGGCAGCATGGAAGATCCCACAACGGAGACTGAAACCTCAGGGACTGGTTCTCCTCCCGAGATGACCACTCCCTCGACTTCCAGCGTTTCCTGAGCCAACAGGGCCGATGAGAGGATCAGCCCAAGGACCGGTAATAACAGCCGGACTTTACTATTTCTCGCTCTATTCATCATAAGGCACAAAATCGATATAGTCGATAACCAGGCCGTTATTCTGCACGTCGCCCGGCTCCATGTATTCGAATCTGACTTTGGCTTTACCATAGTCACCTTCATTTTCCACCCAGCAGTCGAACCGGTTAAACGCCCCTTCAGGCTTGTATCGCTTACCGGTTACACTGTACCAGAGCTCTCTGTTGAGCAAATAGTCATAGTAGTCGATATTCATGACCAGCTCGTCATTTACGTATATATCATATACTCCGCCCACATACATATGGGTCCTGACCACCATCAGGTACTTTCTGGGGAAAAGGTTTTTCACCTCGAATTCCACGGAAAATTTTTGATCGTATCCCTTGGTAAATGGAATCCTGATTATGGAATCGTTGGAAGCCGAGCCCACATACTCCTGCAGGGGTCCGAAGGAGAGATCACTGATCACCTCCACCTCTTCGCTCCAGGCAAATTTATTGATGCCGATCTCCTCCAGCAGCCATTCCCCTTCCAGGCGGAATGCAGCATTATAGAGGGTGTCAGGCACTGAGAAATCCGCATAATTATAAGCGTAACCGTTGCTGCACAGTGTCTTCTCCACCGGAGTATACTCCACATAAACACTATCGCCCAGCAGATTTTTCATCTTCAGGGTATCCGGAGGCGGGGGAGGAATAAATTCAAACTCCTCGATCATATTCTCAAAACCCCCGCGCTCAAGAAGATAAGGTATCAGCACATCATACTGCCACTCCAGTGGAATATCACTGAAGTCCTGAAAGAGATCCCCCAGTGACTCTGCCATTTCAGTCAGGGCACTGTTGTAGTCATCTTCCCTGGGAAAAACGAAGGTGGCCGTCTTGCTCCTGAATTCCTCACTGACAGGAAAATAATCCAGCTCAAAAAGATTGATCACCTCCGACACAGTGTCATAAACTGTATTCCCGAATTCATCAAATCCGACGGGGCGGCTCAGCTCCTTATTAAGAATAATGGAATCGTGACTGTCGATGTAGGCGGTCAGGATGGGATTCTCAATGGCAAAATACTCATAGAGATTGGGCTTGGGGGCAGCTACACGGCCGATGATAAAATACTTGCCATTCAGGTAAAGAGCACTCTCAAAATCCACTGCAATGTCGTCGAAAAAAAGCTCACTTCCTGCATTTTCGAAAAGAGCGAATTTTTCAGCCAGTGTCTGCACTTTTTTCTTTCCGCGTATAAGCCGTGACTGAATAAAATGGAGCGAAATATGGTAGTCGAGCATTGACCGGGTCACCATCCCTGTATCGGTCAGCCGGGTGAGTGCATCATTGTCCGGGATAAAAAGCGTGTATGGCTGATCACCCTGAAACAGGGTATCATACCGGAATTCTTTAACATACTGCACAAAGAGTGACAGGTCGGGTTCCTGCTGGATAGCATCCCATATGTTCATATTCACTGTTTCGGGCTCCTTCTGGTAATGCTCCTCCCAACGGTTCTCGCAGGCCACCAGGCCTGCCAGCAGGACTCCGGACAGCAGATACGCGATCCGTTTCATCTTATTATTCTTTGACATAGGGTTCAAATTGTATCAGATCCCAGCTGAATCGGCCGGGGATCAGCGATTGTATGGTGACCGTGTGTTCCGAATACCTGGTCAGGTTGATGGCCCCCAGTTCGAGTGTCTGGAATGGATTGTTGGAACTCCCTCCTGCTGACAGGTCCACCAGTCCCCCGATATTCTTGCCATCGATAAACACCTCCACCAGGGCGTTGGTGGCGCCCAGGGTCTCAACCCTCAGATTCACCGTATAGACTCCCTGAACAATCTTCGGTATTCTGTAGGATATGATGAAATCACCATCCATATAGAGATAGTCCCCGCCCCAGGCAGAATGGTCGGGATCGCCGGTTTCGATGAAGTACAGGTCGGTCCCGGACCAGGTGAAGTTGTTCAGCAGGGCTGTATCCTCGATCAGGTAGTCTCCCGGATCCTTCCTGAATTCGTTCAGGAGAGGCTCGTCCCAGAACTCAAATGTCTGAGTAGCCCTGGAGGGAGGCTGCTGCCTGAGAACCTGGTCGATGAAGTGGATGGATCCACTCAGCGTAAGAATATTGGAGTTATCATAGTCAAATCCGACGTAGTCGATAATGGTCGTGTCGCCCTCAACGATCAGGGTATCGAAGACCTCTTTTCTGGGATTGATCAGGATATCCAGGCCGCCACCGTTGATATTGATGGGAATCTCCGAATAGGTCGTGTAATTGGTGTTCACATCCACGAAATCGTCAATGAACATGGTACCTTCCAGCATATGATAGGCCACATACAGGTAAAGGGGATTGGAAGGATGGGAATAGTTATTATTGTCCGGACTGATGAGAGCAACCAGTTCCCCGAAAGAGGTAATCCCCCGCCTGCTAAAAACGGAATCGTGTTCCAGCAGCAGAGTGAAGAAACTGGCACCCTCCACCTCTTTCACGGGGATATCCATCTCTGAATCCAGGCCGGTGGCTTCCACCGCTTCTGTAAAAATGGAGTACCCGTCGTGCTGAAGAAGCCATTTGAAGGTGGTTCCTGTTACCGGTTTCAGTGCCTGCTGGATCACGTGGACATAGCCGTTGGATACCTCGTTGTTTGGCTGGATCACCGGGGCCTGGTTATTGATCTTGTAATAGGAAGTATCCGATTCAATAATGAAGCTCACCGTGAGCAGATCTCCCGACAGGGTGTATTCCGGTAAGGCTCCGAAAGGAAAATCGTCGCTGTGGATGCCCATGTCGACCACATGATAGCGGCTGAATGCTCTCACATATTCCGGATCCTGCAACATCTCATCCAGGCTGTTGAATTCGTCGCTCTCCTGGATAAACTGGTCCATGGCCTCATTATCGGGCAGGAACAAGGTATAGCCGGCGCCTTCGGGATTGTAGGCACTCAGAGTCTTGTCAATCCCCCCCGCCTCCAGTACCGCCATAAAGCTGGAAAATGCCGAATCGTTCTCCGAAACGAAATCATAGATAGTCAGATCGAGCAGGTCTTCAAACCCTGCCTCCACCACCGTTTCATCGCATGCATCCATGCACAGCAGGAGTGCGGCAAAAGACCAGAGGAGAATATTAGTTCTCATAATATGGATTCTGGATTAAGTTTCTGTTCCGTTCAAGCTCCAGGTCGTAAATGGGCATATACCATCCATTGGGATTGGTCAGTTTGGTGGCCAGGATCCTTTTTTGAGTGGAGGGTACATTGTTCACGATGACCTCTATCAACTTGCTTTTCCTGGCATAATTATTCCTTCGTCCCATTCGCACCAGGTCGAACCAGCGTTTCCCCTCAAAGGCCAGTTCCAATGCTCTCTCTTCCATAATGGCATCTTCAAAGGCCGCCTCCGAATTAGGAATGCTCAAAGGAGGTACATCTGCCCGGAAGCGCATATCATTGATCACCCGCTGTGCATCAGTGAAGCGTCCCAACTGGGAAAGCGCCTCTGCTTTCATCAGCATCACATCGCCCAGCCGGTAAATGATCCAGTTGGCACTGTTCTGGTCCAGACCTGACCGTGTGGTCTTCCCATCCGGGGCCCGGCCCACATATTTCCAGATGATGAAGTCGTTCTCACCGTATTTCTTGATCGATACATCCTCTCCCCGGTAGATCTCCCGGGTGTACTCTTTGGCGAACATCTCGATGGCTTTCTGGGAAGGGTCGTACTGATAACCGAACCGCTGGGTGGTCCCGTAAAGACTGTTCTGCTGGTTCAGCTGATCGTCAAACTGAAATTCGAAGATCGATTCCAGGGAGTTGCCCGGGTAGAACATCTCGAACCATTTGGCGCTGGGCATCAATACAATATCTATATTGGCCTCGATATTGGCCACATGCCTGAGAGCCTCCTCATAGTTGAACAACCAGAGATTCATATCGGCAAGCAGGGCATCGATGGCAGCTTTGGTCGCTCTTCCCTTGCTCTCCTTCAGCGTGGGATAACCGTCCGAGGTCGCATACTTCCGGTACTCTTCCAGTTCCGCCAGAAGGAGCTCCAACAACTCATCCCCGTTCATTTTTGGCGGGTACACATCGGCATCGTCCGACTCGGTGGGTTCGGTGATATAAGGAACATCCCCGAATATCCGGACCAGGTAGAAATAGCTGAGACTTCTTAAAAAATAGACCTCTGAAAGATATCCCTGTAGCAGGTAATCGGAGAATGTATCATCTTCCTGCTGCACCAGGGGAGCGTTCTTTATCACTTCGTTGCAATAGTTGATCACCCGGTAGAAGTCCGACCAGTTGCAGAGATAGTTCTCGGGATAGATATTGCTTTCGGCCACCAGCTGCTCGTCAAAAGACTGGTTCACATCTCCGATCACCATATCGGCCCTGATCTCGCCGTACTTGAATAGTTTTTCGTCCATCTGGGCAAAGGTTTCGTAAGCCCCCATCACCACCGCCTCCACATCTTCCTTGGTTTTCCAGAACTCCTCCCTGATCAGCCCCTGGGGCGGGATCAGCTCCATCCAGTCGCTGCACGACTGGGGGGCCGCCAGGGCGAAGAAGAGGAGAATTGCTGTTGCCTTTATTTTCATGATTCTGTCATTTTCACCCTTAAAATCCGACTGCTACACTGAATGTGATCATTCTGGGCGGCGGCGTATTGGCCCGGTCCACACCGATCCAGAAGGGATTGCTGGCATCCTGACCGATCTCCGGATCCTGCCCGCTGTAGTAGGTCAGGGTCATCAATTTTCTGGCACTTAGGGCAAAATTCATGGAACGCACCCTTAACCGCTCGCACAGGTCCCTTCGAAGCCGGTATCCAAACTTCACATTGATCAGCCGCAGGTAGTCGCCCGGCTCCACGTACCGGTCCGATCCGAGATTGTTGGCCGGGTGGTTCAGATACGCCCTTGGAAGCATGCCTTCCTCATCCTGTCCCTGAACCCGCCACCGGCTCAGCACTGCCTTGCTCTGATTGTTCCGGTTGCTCATCCCCTCCGTTTCGATGGCCACGCCATTGATGATATCGAATCCCAACCGGTAATGGAACGCGAGGGACAGGTCGAAATTCCGGTAATCGAAGGAAGAACCGAATCCCCCGATAAAATCGGGATTGGAGTCTCCGATATAGACCACATCATTCAGATCAATGACCCCGTCGTTGTTGATATCCTCGTAGATTGCGTCGCCTCCTTTGAATACATAGGTGCCCATATAGGTCATCGGAATGGGATTCCCGTTTTCATCCCGGAGGATATTTCCGTCGACATCGTGCGCCAGGGCGTCGGCATCAGTGGGGTACACTCCCCCATAGCGGAATCCGAAGAACGAGCCGATGGGTTCACCCTCCACCACTCGTTGAGGATACTCCCCATTGCTGATGGAGGTGGACTTCTCGGTATTGAAGTTCTCTGGAAGTTCAACGAACGAATTAATATTCTGCGAAGTATTGAAATTGACCCTCCAGCGGAAGTTTTCCCGCTGGATGATCTCATAGTCGAACATCAGCTCCCACCCTTTGTTCTCCAGCTGTCCACCGTTGAGGTAGTTGAAATGCTCGAATCCGGATGACGATGGGATTTTATACTTATCCTCGTCCCTGGTACCGCCAAAAAGCAGGTCGGAGGTATTCTTCATGTAGACATCCCCTTCGATATAGAGCCGGTAGTTCAGCAGGTTCAGTTCCAGTCCGATATCCCACGATTCGATATTCTCCCATTGCAGATTGTTCAGCTGTACCTGGGTGGGAACAATGGCCGGCCGGGTAATGTAATTCCCATTGCTGGTCGATTGATAGGTGGCAAACCGGGCGTAGACATCCTGAGGCTGCCTGCCGGCCACCCCCCAGCTAAACCTTAGCATACTCTCATCCAGCCGCTGAAAACCCTGCATGAAGCGCTCGCTTGAGAACCGCCATCCCACCGATACCCCCTTGAATAACCCCCACCGGTTGTTCTGCCCGAACGAGGAGTGGGCATCGGCCCGCAGAATGGTCTGGATCATATAGCGGTCTTTGTATTTATAGTTCAGGTTGGCCAGTGCTCCCAGTTCCCGCTGCTCGCCCGAACCTGTTCCGATCCAGTTGATCTGCGCGTCGATGGAGGGATCCCGGATATCGGTGCTGGGGGTCTTGTTGCTCTGAATGGTCATCCATTCGTACTGTGAGCTGTTGGTCAGCCAGGTAACGGCTCCGGTCAGCACATGGTCCATGTTCCGGAAGGGCGAATCAAAGGCCAGCTGCGTCTCGGTACGAATGGAGGAGGAGATGCTGTTGCCCTCATCGGCCTTGTTCACGTTCCAGGCCAGCCAGTCAGCGCCGAAAGCATTGTATGGCAGGTAGGCATCGGTTTTAGTCCCGTTATACTGGAACGAGATGGTCTCCCGGATCATGAGCCAGTCAACCAGGTTATACCGCAGCCGGAAGGTGTTCTGAAGAGAATTGGAGACCCGGTCGTCCTTGCCCAGGTTGGAGATGGCCACCGGGTTGAAATAGTTGCTCCCGCTCCCCTGATAGCTGTTGATGGGTGTGAAATACTCACCCGTGGGACGTCCGCTGGCATCGTACTCCCGGATGCTCATATTGGGCGCCTTGATATAGGCCATCTCCCGGACATTCCGTTGGTTCAGCTCCAGGTTTCCTTCCGTATTGTTGTTGGTATAATTGAACTGGATGGTGAAAAGCAGCTTCCTGGAAAGATAATAGTCCAGGTTGACGCGGGTGGAAAACCTCCGGGAATTGGTATTGATGGTGGTCCCCCCTTCATTCACATAACCGAAAGAGGTGAAATACCGGGTCTTCTGGCCTCCGCCTGAGATCTTGAAATAGTGATCATGGGTGGTGGAGTTCTGGGTGATCGCCCCCAGCCAGTCGGTGTTGGCCGAGTAATTATAGAAATCCACAAAATCACGGTCGTAGGCAATTTCAGGCGGAATATCGAATACTCCCCTGGCATTGTGCCACTCTTCCAGCTGCAACATGATGTACTCGTCCCCGTTCAGCATGGGGATGGCCGGAGGCTGAAAATTGATACTGTTCTTATACTGGTAATCGAACTGGACCTTCCCCAGCTTTCCGGAGTGGGTCTCGATCAGCAACACTCCGTCAGCTCCTCTGGATCCGTAAACCGCTGTGGACGCGGCATCTTTCAGGATTTCGATCGATTTGATATCCTGCAGCTGTATATTCACCAGTTCACTGATGTCCTCACTGTCAGCCGAGCTGAGATCGAAATCCTGACTCACATTGTCCTGAGGGATTCCGTCGATCACGATCAGGGGCTTATTATTTCCCATGGAACTGAGTCCCCGGATCACCAGCTGGGAGCCCGATCCGGGGTCACCGGAGGCGGCGATGATGTCCAGTCCGCTCACCTTCCCCTGAAGCGCATCGGATGCGGAGAGAAAGCCTGCATCCTGCATTTCGATCAGGTCAACTTTCACGGAGGAGGAAGCTTTGTCACGGTCATCGATATTGGTCAGACTGTGCTTGGTTTTGGCCACCGCGGTAACAGTGACCTCTTCCAGCTCCACATTGGAGGATTCCAGCTCGATGGTCATAGGGCCCGAGCCTCTCACATCGACCTCCCTGGTGTTATAGCCGATCACACTGATCCGGATGATATTCTCCGGATCCTTCATCTCCAGCACAAAATCGCCGTTCACATTGGAGATGGTCCCGTTGATGATCCGGTTCTCCTTGTCGTATTCGATCACGTTGGCCCCTATGACCGCTGTCTGGTCGCTTTGATCGATCACTCTACCTCTCAGGATCTTGGAATCCTGGGCTATGGAGGAAAAGGCCAGGCCCAGGGCCAAAAGGATCAGCAGTGTTTTTCTTGCCATGTTTGTTTCCTAAGGTTAATTGGTATCCAGTTCATCCAGGTCCAGCACGCGATCGGCCTCATGGATCACGGCATTGATCAGCACCAGCGGAAATACCTCCGTGCCGTCGCCCAGGCTGAGACCGGCCATGGTGTTGGTGGCTTCCGATTCAACGACCGAAAGGAACTCCCCTCCGTTCCGGTCCGGAAAGGAGATCACATCGATACCCGGACTGATATAGATTTTTGAAAAGACGGTACTGAATTCGGTAGATGATTCGTCTATCCGGGCAGTCTCATAATATCCCGGAGAAGCATTGCCGTCGGTGAATATGAGCTGGCCCTGCACGAAATGGAGCATCAGCATATCCCGCAGGTCATCTATGGCCAGTGTATCTGCTCTGTAGTCAGCAAGCGCGGAATCGGAGGGCACAAATACGGTATAGTTCTCGTTGTCGGAGATAAACATGTATCGATACTCCTTGTTGTTGCTGAGACCGGCCCTGGTGAGAAGAGAGTGGAACTCGGGATAGTTACCGGAGATCTGAAGATAAAGGTTCGATGCGGAGAAGCTGAACCAGTCCCTGATCCTGTAAGTGACCCCGTTGTCGGCATTGTCGCTTATCTGTTCCGGAAACTCCTGGGTGGGCACGCCCCTGTACCCATCCGTGGTAGGTGCAGTGCCGGATACCTCACCAGTCTCGTTGTTTACTACCAGGTAGTTGCCTGCCAGATTCTTGATAAACTCTTTTCGGGCAGCACCCCTGGGATTACTAATACCCACGTGATTCAGGATCAGCGTCCTGATCTCATTTATATTCAGGTTATATCGCTGGGAAGTAAGGCCGCTTCCCTGAAACAGATGAAAACTCTCAGTGCTGTAGTCATACCAGAGGGACGAGTCATCCTGGCAATCCAGGTCGTTCTCCACAAACAGCATATAATCCTGACCCTGTCTTTTCAGAGCAGGGAGTAATCCGGCCTGCTCGATGGCAAACATGGCAAAGGAATACCCCCTTAGCTGGTATACAGGAGCCGTTACACTGCTGAATGCCCGGGGAATGATAGCCCTGTCTATGCCCACAAAAGTGGCATTGCTTCCGAACTGTTTGGCTACGATATCTCCCTGGTCCACCATCACCCGGTCGTTCTCACCATTGACGAATCCGTTCACAAAATCGGTCGGATAGATGGGATTGGTGGAAAGATGGGTATTAGTAATGATCCGTTTAATATGGCGTGGAGAGCTCTCCAGGTCCCCCCATTTTCCAGAGCCAGCCAGGTAATCCTCCACGAACTTTTCCAGGGCCTGGTCGGTAGGTGCTACAATGCCGTGATGGAAGCGGATGGTCACATTGGAAGGCAGTCCGAAAGCACCCCGGGGAGGAGTTGTTTCTTCATTCAGGATATCAAATGCCAGTTCAGGGAAGGTCAGGTCAAAAAGCGAATCGACGGCGAATCCCTCTTCGGCACCAGGCTGATCGAAGGTCCTTTCTTCGTTGTACCGGAAATTCGGAAAACGATTGATCAGATCCAGAAAAGTCTCATAGGAATGTCCTCCCGGCTCGCCTTTTAAAAGTTCATACGCGTTGGGCAGGGGATCCACCACTTTATCGATATTATAGACAAATCCATTTTCTGCGAATATCTCCTCCCCAATAATTTTGGCTCCCGCAAAAAATATGTCATCAGAACCCTCCAGGGGCCGGTCGAAGTAGAATTGAAAATCTTCCGATTGCAGGTCGTAGATATCGAAATATTCTTTAAAAAAAAGAGGGGAATATTTACGGGAATCGGTGAACTGCATCCGGTACCAGCCGGTGGAGAGCGTATCCACAATCTGGACAGCTTCGTCATTCTCATTCCACGCCACCCCCAGTTTCCTGTTGTCCTTCAGAAGCAGGGTCTGGCGTTTGAAACCACGGGGCTTGTCATTGCTAATGTCCAGAGTATCGATCCATCCATATACATCCAGGGACCGGAGCTGATTCCTGCTCCACGGGTTCTGAACAATATGGTATTTGACAAGCTCCTCCAGCGATTCTAACGGTATGCTCTCCACCGAATTATACTCCGGGTGGCTGGCAAACCATTGGTCGAACGCCTGATTATTGGGGGCGAAAAGCGTGTAAGTTCCTGACCGGTCGATGATCGTGTCATAACCCGTCAACTCCACACACCGGGCAAAGGTGGAAAGATCGGATTGGTCCAGCAGCTGGGTATATACTTTCCCGGCCAGCCATTCGGGACGTTCATACTTATTCTCGTTCTTTAATTCGGGATTGCAGCTTGTAATGAGAAAACACCCCACCCCCAGAAATGCAACATCCAGTCTTCGTATCATGGCAGCAATAGTCGGTTACAGTTTCAGCCAATCTTTCTGCCCGGTCAGCCTGCCCGGATGAAACAATCAGATAATCAGGGATTCTCAGAACAGACTTATTGCAATCGGTTGCTATAAAAGACAGATGGCCTCATCCAATGGCTGTAAATATATAAAAATGTTCAAAATAGCCGCTCCGGAGGTTCTTTAATTAGAGTCAGTCCAGATTACAAATTGGTTTCCAATTTCAGGAATGGATTTTTATTCTTAAATTGGGTGGCGTTTTCGACAATTTTGCACAAAATACCTAATTAAAATCTGTATCGTTATGACAAAAAAAATGGAAGGAGGAATCTCCCGCAGAAGATTTCTGGGTACCACCGCTGCAGCCACCGCTGGCTTCACCATCATCCCGAGCCATGTGGTAAGCGGGCTTGGCCATATTGCACCAAGTGACAAACTAAATATCGCCGGTGTGGGCGTGGGCGGCATGGGCCGTCGCAATCTAAGGGCAATACAGGACCAGAATATCGTTGCTCTTTGCGATGTGGACTGGAAATATTCCCAGAAGACCTTTGATGATTACCCCAAGGCAAAGAAATACTGGGACTGGAGAAAAATGTACGACGAAATGGGCAAAGAGATCGATGCGGTAGTGGTGGCCACTGCCGACCATACACATGCCCTCATAGCTTCCCATGGTATGGAAATGGGAATGCATATGTACGTGCAGAAGCCCCTGACCCATTCTGTCTATGAATCCAGGTTGCTTACCAAGCTTGCCTCCAAAAATAAGGTGGCCACCTCCATGGGGAACCAGGGTTCTTCCGGGGAAGGAGTCAATCTGGTGGTTGAATGGATCATGAACGGGGAGATCGGAGAGGTGAGTAAAGTGGAAGCGTTTACCGACCGCCCCATCTGGCCACAGGGCCTGAACGTACCTTCCGAAAAAATGGATGTCCCCGGTACCCTTAACTGGGATCTGTTCACCGGTCCGGCCGAAATGGTCCCCTATAATGAAATATACACTCCCTGGAACTGGAGAGGATGGTGGGATTACGGAACCGGAGCCCTGGGTGACATGGCCTGCCATATCCTGCATCCCGTATTTGTGGGATTGCAGCTCCAGTACCCGACCAAGGTCCAGGGAAGCTCCACCCTGCTGCTCACCAAGTGTGCCCCCAATGCACAGATGGTAAAGCTGACCTATCCGGACCGTCCGGCTGCCGATAAGGTGAAATTTCCCGAAGTAGATGTCACCTGGTACGATGGCGGACTGCAACCCATGAAACCGGAAGGATGGCCCGAAGGCAGAAATATGAATGATGCGGGTGGCGGTGTGCTGTTCCACGGAACCAAGGATACCCTCATTTGCGGATGCTACGGCAAGGATCCCTGGCTGCTTTCGGGCCGGACCCCCGATGCGCCCAAGTTCAGGCGCCGTGTGGAGACCAGCCACGAAATGGACTGGGTGCGTGCCTGCAAGGAGAGCCCGGAAAACCGCGTGGAGACTGCCTCACCCTTTAGCGAGGCCGGGCCTTTCAACGAAATGGTGGTCATGGGCGTGAATGCCGTTCGACTGCAGGGACTGAACAAGGAACTGGAGTGGGATGGTGAAAACATGAAGTTCACCAATATCGGCAATGACGAAAAGCTGCGGACCGTCATTAAGGACGGTTTTGAGATTATCGACGGAGATCCCAGGTTCGATAAAAAATGGACCGACCCGTTCTCAGCCGCCGATTTCGCCCAAGAGCTCGTGAAACATACCCCGCGCAAAGGCGGATGGGAGCTTCCCGGTATGCCGGCATAATCGATGTGGAACCCATGATAAAATGAAAATCCAATGAGAAATATCCTCATTCTATTCACTGCCTTGCTCCTGCTGGGCCTGATGGGATGCAGTTCCTCTCCGAAAAGCGACCAGGCGGACGAGTCAACCCATGCAGGCGAGCCCGAAAAGGAGCAAACGGCTGCAGAACTCAACACGCTGACCGAAAAGGAGAAACAGGACGGCTGGATCCTGATGTTCGACGGAGAGACCACCGAAGGATGGAGAGGGTACGGTATGCAAACCTTTCCGGACACCGGCTGGTCCATTGACAACAGGGCCATTAAATGCTCCAATTCTGGCAAGGGAGAGGCCGGATTCGGCGGGGATATTATCTACGACAAGCCATTCACCAATTTCCATTTCAAGGTGGACTGGATGATCGAGGAAGGCGGAAACTCCGGGATCTTCTTCCTGGCACGTGAACTGGACGACAAGAAGATCTGGTATTCCGCCCCCGAGATGCAGATCCTGGACAACTGGAGCAATCACATCGACAATACCCTAGGTGTGGACGGTAACCGGAGGGCAGGAAGCCTGTATGACCTGATACCCTCAGACACCTCCCTCTACAGGGGACCCATGGAGTGGCACACTGCGGAGATCATCTCCTATGAAGGGACCATTGCGTTCAAGCTGAATGGCAAGACCACCATGGAATTCCATCTCTGGACGGACGAGTGGAACGAGATGATCGCCAACAGCAAGTTCCCCACCTTCAATCCCGACTTTGCCGATGTGGCCAAGACCGGGTACATAGGATTGCAGGATCACGGCCATGCGGTCTGGTTTAGAAATCTGAAGATCAAGGAGTTGTAAACAGCAGCCGAACTTAATCAACGGAAGGGTGTCCCGAAAAGGCACCCTTCTTTTTTTCAGTGATGCCACCTCAATGAGTGCTTAATTGCTCCGCAAAAAAATACCAGTTCTCTCAATGGCATCCCTCAGAATATCTTTACATTTATCAAAAAACTCATGGGACATTATCTGCTTACTGGATTCTTCGTTGGTAGTTGTCTTCTGATTGGATCGTGTTCGGGAACGCCCGGCAGAGACGCGGGCCGGACCGAAGTACTCCGGTGGAAGGGCGGAAAAAAGGCAGCTGCTTCCCTCACCTGGGATGACGGTTCCATCAACCAGTTCAGGGTGGGAGCACCACTGATGGAAGAGCAGGGATTTCGCGGTACTTTCTTCATTAATACCGGACATGTGCCCGGATCGGCCTATCAGGCCAGGTTTATCGGAAGGCCGGTGGAGGAGATCATTCGTGAAACAGCAACGATTCCCACCAGCGAGGAGAACCTTTTTGAAAGAGCATCGGCTGTGGGTTTCCTTGGATACAAGGGAATGATGCTGTACCATTCCCGGGCCGGATCGGCAGTGGATGCCGGCAACATGCAAAGGGCATGTGAGATCATCGATGAGGCGTATGACCTGGTACGTTCCGGAAAGGTGAAACAAAGTCCCGAAGTAGAATTTCCCAATGATGACTATATGGGGGAAGAGTTGATCACCTGGGATGAGATCCGGATGATCGCCTCCCGCGGCCATGAATTCGGAAACCATACCATTTCACATCCCCGTCTGGCCATCCTGGACGAGCCTAACCTGTTATGGGAGCTGGAAAAATGCCGGGAAGATATCCTGCAAAACCTTGGCCCGGACCACACCTTTTCCTGTGAATGTCCCTATGGTACAGAGAATGAACGGGTCATGGAGTACGCCATGGAGATTCATCCGGCGTTGCGAAACCGGATGCCGGAACCCTTCCTGGCCGAATTGAATCGTTCCAGCGAAGTGACACCCGGATCCATTGAACAGGAATACATCCAGTGGCAGCGCGGACCACTATCCGATACCCCCCTGGAGCAGATGAAGCAATGGGTAGATACTTGCCTGGCCCATAATAATATATGGCTGGTATTAGTATTCCATGGGGTGGAGGGTGTAGGCTGGGAGCCCATCCCTGCCGATACCCTGGACCACTACTTCCGTTATATGGCGGCCGGGGAAGATCTCTGGGTGGCTACATTCCGGGACGTGGCCGGGTACATGAGGGAACGGATGAGCAGCCAGGTATCGGTCACCCATAAGGGAGGAGAGTACCTGGTTGAACTGTCACACCGAATTGATCCCGGGCTTTACGACATGCCATTGACGCTGAAGACGATTATTCCTGACTCCTGGGAGCAGGTCTCGGTGACCCAGGACATGCAACAATTGAATTATCAAATTGGTTATGATCAGACCGGGAAGTTCGTCACCTACGATGCACTGCCCAACCACGCTCCGGTATA
The DNA here is from genome assembly GCA_964604655.1 of uncultured Bacteroides sp. Taxonomy (GTDB): domain Bacteria; phylum Bacteroidota; class Bacteroidia; order Bacteroidales. Next base: position 20,060 of record CAZRZY010000073.1, read on the forward strand.
CATCACCTCTTCGGAGTAATCACACAGACTTCACAGACTTCACAGACCTTACAGACTTTACGGACTTTACAGACTTTACAGACTTTACAGACCTTACAGACCTTACAGACCTTACAGACCTTACAGACCTTACAGACCTTACAGACTTTACAGACTTCATGGACTAAAGCACCACGCCTTCCATGGACTTCTCCAGTTCACGCGCATGCCCCAGAAATTCTTCCAGGGTCATCTCCCTGAACAGGAGCAGACCGTGGGTGGTCCGAACCCGAGGACTCTCGTTCTGGTAGAAATAGTGTTTCCCCAGCAGGAGCTGGACCATCTTCAGCTGTTCCACCCATATCCTCTGGGTAAGGTCGCTGAATTTCCCGTCGTGCTGGTAGCTGGGGAAAGAGGCTTTCACCTGGCTCAGGTAGCTGTTGGTAAAGGCATTGTCCATAACGCCCATGGCATTGAGAGAGACCGGGACCATTTTATTGGCCTCGGCCGGGTGGAACCGGTACCAGACATTCCGGTACCCCCAGACCCTCAGTTTGGAAAGATCCTCTTCCCCGCTCCACATCCTCAGTGCTTCGGCGATTACCTGGAGAACCTTGTAGTGGGTATCGGGTCCGCTGCCCTCCGGATCAAATGCCAGGCTCACTACCGTGGGCTTGATCTCCCTGAGCTTCTCCAGGATGGGCTGTACGTCCCGGTCGCGCTTGGGCTGCTCTGTAAAAATGTCGCCGGTATAGAATCCCAGTCTCAGGTGGTGTACGTTCTTGCTCTGGATCCCGAAATAGGCCCACACCAGTTCTTCTTCAAACTCACGGATCATCCCCTTGAGCTTTTGAATGTCGGGCAGGTTGATCTCCCCGTCATAGCTCTTTTTCAGGATCATCAGAATATTGTTGATCTCATCCCTCAACTGTTCCACATTCTTCACCCCGTAGAGACCCGCGATATCCCTCACTATCCGGTGGGCCAGTCCGCGACGGCGCTCATACTCTTCTCCTGAAGCCACCTTGAGCAGGTAGTGGTTGACATCTTTGTCCCGCTTATACAGGTATCCCCGCTCGAAGAAGTCGGGGTAACGGGTCATGGAGATACTGCCCGAATCCAGGAAATCTTTGGTCTCTTCCAGGACTTCAATCACGAATTGATTGGTCACTGCGGTGAATCCGGAAGTCAGGACCGAGAAATAGTTGCTGTTGGTCTCATTCCTCATGAGCCGGTGAATATGCGGGTTCAGTCCCAGCATGATATCGTCGTGGTGCGGACCGGTATGGTAATAGACCTGGTTCTTCTCGGCCACCATCCCTTTTTTAAATTTTTGAACGGTAGACTGGATCACCGATTGGACCGTCTTCTCACTGAGGTCGGGAATCATCCGGCAGTAACGGTCCTCCTTCAGGTCATTCATGGTCAGATGGTGCCCGTATTTGTGTAATTTGTTACACAGGTCGATCACCGCCCGGTCGGTCTTCTCCTGGGTCCACTCGCCTTCCTGGTAATAATGATCGACCGACGTCTGGAGAAACGAGGCCGCTCCGGTAGTCAGGTAGAACCTGGCATTTTCCAGCTTGGAGAGCACACTGGCCGGATAAAGCACCGAGGGCTCATTTTCAAGCGCGCTTTTCACCATAGGGGCTTTGGCCTCCCCGGCTGCAAAGATGAGGGCGACAGAATCGGGGTTATAGGTTATGGTTTCCAGCCCTATGGTGATCACCAGCCGGTTACGGGATATTTCTATTCCCCCCAGATCGGATGCCGCCACTGCCTGTGTCTCGAAGTTCGTTTCTGTCAACCTGGTGGTGGAGTAGTGGTCAGATCCCCGCGTATTGAATGCAATGTGGCCGTCGGGCCCGATACCTCCCAGGAAGAACCCGATGCCTCCCTTATCCCTCAATTTTTGCTCATAACCGGTGCACCAGTTGTCAATGGCGAAGATCGATTCCTGCTGGATACGCTCGAAATGGGTCCTGGGCTCCCGGTATCGAAGGGAGATGTCGACCCGGTGATCGGGGAAAACCTCTGTAAAATGACGTCCACCCGCCAGGGGAATCTCATCGGAGTTGATCAGCAGGGCATTCTCCGGGTTCAGGCCGAACCCACCAATGTAATATTTCATCACATAGTTGTAGAAGCTGTTGTGCTGCCTGGAACTGATGGGATAGAACTCGTCGATCTGTACAAACTGGAGTTCCTTCAGCGAAGGTTTCTTCATTCCGGCAATTCCATACTTTTCTCTCAGGTCCCTGACCTTCTTGCCTTCCCAGTTCTCCAGCAGATAGCCGGTCCACTTGATGAAATATTCAGGGGTCTTCCCTGTGGGCAGGCTGATCACCCCCCCGGGATTTTCTCCGGCCCACTCCAGGAAACGAAGCGAAGTCATGAGCCCCATCAGGGGAAAGTTCTCGACCACAATGTAAGGAATACGAGAAAGGATCTCAGGGGAACCGGACAGCTGGTAAAATGCCGATTCCACATTGGATTTGAATTTCATAAGTAGCAGGTTTTACTCGTCATGCTTTCAGGAGTGAAATGCAAATTTACCTCTTTTGCACCGGGATACCAATGAGCGGCTAAAAAATTAACGGTGATGGGCTCTGCTGGCGGGATTTTATTTGTGCTCGCTAACCCTCGCAGCAGAGCTGCGGGGAACCGAGCCTGCGAGCTCGGCGAAGCCAATGCGCGAGCGGGATTCAAAAGTTTGTTCAGCGTGTCCTTACCCGGACCTCCTCCTGATGACAACCGGCGCAGGAAACAAAATGAATATCGTTTGGGCTTCCCCGGTCTCTGAAGGAGGTGTTCATCATTTCCACATCGAGTCCGCAATTGGAAACAGCCGGATGACATGCCTTACAGGAACCCCTGGCATCATTGGAATGGTCCTGGTGGCAGGCCCTGCAGCTCAGTCCTTCATGTACCCCCACAGGAGTGCGGTCATCTTCACTTCCCGCCCGGTGCCTCCAGTCGGGAGCATGACACTGAACGCAGAGCCGTTGTACCGGATCCGCGGATACAGCTATTCTCTGCCCCTCATGGTACATCGAAGGTGAGGGAAGCATGTCCACCCTCAGGTGGATTCCGTCCGCCCGCAGGTAGAGCCCCGGAGCCGCCTCCCGTTTGGCCCGCTCATAGAATATGGCATCCGGGTCCTCCATTGAAACGGGGCGCTGCCGGGGGGGATTCTCTACATGGACCGGGTGACAGGCCAGGCAGGGAATAGTTGGGTCTGCGGCCTTTCCAGGATCTTTCAGAGTCCACGGACCCTCGGTAGAGACCGGTTCCACCAGGTGGTGAATATTTCCCGGATAATACATTCCATGGCAACGGAAACAATCGGGGTAGAGCTGCTCCTTGTGGTTGTGTTCTTCATTCAGGAAGATCTCTGCATAAGTGGCAGAGTGTCCCCCGGATGACCAGCGCTTGAATTCATCCTGGTGGCAGCGGATGCACTGCTGCATCACTTCGAGCACCTGTTCCTCCTGCAAATGAATAGTTTCGGCCGGTGGCTCCTGCCGTATATGAGTTAAAACCATTCCTGCCCTGGAAGCAAGGCTGTGCCAGCCATTACTCAGGGCAGTACCATGGCAGCCGGAACAGGAAATATCCCGGTGCGCAGATGTCTTCCAGGTCTCCATGGAAGGGACGATTTCGTGGCAGGAACCGCAGGTGCGTTCCGGACTGGCCTGGTTCCACCCGCTGTAGCCCAGAAAGAGAACCAGCAAAACAGCCGGAACAGACGTGATGAGGATAAGGATTCTGCGTCGGGTCATTGCCTTACTATTTAAAACCGGTTCCTTTCCAGGTTCGTATCAAATAGTCAGAAACCCAGTACCCCAGGGCAAGAATGGTCAGAACAGGATTGAATCCGCCGGCTGTAACGAACAAACTGCCGTCTGCCACAAAAAGATTGTCCACACCGTGAACCTGCCCATAGCGGTTGGTCACAGAGGTCTTCGGATCATCTCCCATGCGGGCGGTACCCGCCTGATGCTGACCACCACTCAACCCTCTTCCACCCACTCTGAGCCAGGTTTCAATGGCCCCTGCCTCCTGCAGCACCTCCTTCGCCTTCTCTGATAACCATCTGCACTGCTCGTGGTCCAGGGAATGACGTTCCCCGGACAGCGCTGCCACGGGAATGCCCCAGTGATCCCTGACCGAAGGATCGACAGTGATCCGTGCGTGGAAATTGGGCATCTCCTGAACCGGACCGTGAAGACCGGCTGCCCGCCTGATGTTCTTCATCTGGAAGTCCTTATGAGCCTTTCCCCAGCGTGCGGCTCCGGGAGGGCGCACTCCGGTGAACAGATAGGGCAATGCGTTGAATTCGTTACAAAGAAGCCCGCCTCCAACAATCCCCTCATTATGATGATTAAAATCACAGAAACCAAAGGTGGCACCCGGCCCTGCAAAATCGGTGATCTCCTCCCCGAATATGGCCTGGGCACCCGTATAGGCATGTCCCTGCAGGTTCCGTCCCACCCAGTCGTTCTGGTTCCCC
>CAZRZY010000074.1:0-24338 GCA_964604655.1 uncultured Bacteroides sp.
ATGTTGGTTTCTTCCTGAAGTTTTTCGGTTCGTTCACACAGCTGTGTTTTCAGTTCAAGATTTTTCTTCAGGTCCAGGACTCTGAGCTCCCTGTTGATGCGTACATAGTCATTGAACTTGTCGACGAAATAGTTGTAGGAGTCCCACAAATCCTTCAGGTGCTGCTGCGGCACAATTCCCGCGGAGAACCATTGTTTCTGGAGTTCCTTGAATTTCCGGAAGGTCACTTCGAAGGTCTCCTGCCCCTCCATCAGTATCCGGAACTGCTCCAGGATCTTCTGTTTCTTCTCCAGATTATCCTGTTTGGTTTTCTCCAGCTGCCGGGTGAACTCGGCTTTTAGTTCCCGGTACTTGCCCAGGAGCTCTTTCATCTCCTGCTCCGAAGGATCCTGCATCGGCTTGAAATCCTCCAGGTTTCCCCCCTCTTCCAGAAAATGTTGCTTTTTCTCCTCCAGTTCCGAATCCACTTTTTCATTAAATGCCTGCCTGATCTCTTCCACATCTTTCCGAATATTCCCCCTGGCAGGGTTATCCAGCTTTTCCCGCATAAGCTTCACCAGGTCCTCTCTGCTCAGAAGACCGAAATTGAGACGCTCCTCCTCCTCTTCCTGTTGCTGCTCATTCTGGTCCAGTTCATCGTAGGAACTGTTCTTCTCTCTCTCCTCTTCATCATCGATCAGTTTGATGGTGGTCCTTTTCCTGGGACGTTTATGCCGGGCTTCTCCCTCATGTTCTTCGGGGTCGTCAGACTGACCGGTATGGTCGTCTGGACGTTTTTGCGTCTTTTCCTCTTTTTCAGATGGAGAGGAGGAAGGCGTTTCATCTGCATTTTTTGCGGATGATTCAGAGGCAGGTTCTTCCTGGCTGGATTCTTTCTGGGTGGGTTCTTTCTGATTATCCGTGCCAGGTTCGTCCAGGCGGGGTTCTTTCTGATCATCCGGACCAGAATGTTCCCCGTTCGGGCTGCGCTCTTTGTCGATGTGCTGTTTCTCTATCGGCTCGTTTTCTGATGGTACGGATTCTCTTTCTTCAAAATCGCCCTTTTTCAGAGGATCATTTGCATCACTATTTTTCATAAAGGCAGAGGGTTAATACGCGCGATTGATCACGCCAGGTTCCAGGCTATTTCATACAATTTATGCATTTTATTTGTTAATCAGACTCTTTTGCATGAAAACATATATCGTTCACAAGTTTAACAATAAAAGCCTTTGGTTGGTTTATTCGTAAATTAGGGCGAAATCTCCATGAGATGCGAATTGATATTATCACAGTTTTACCGGAGTTGCTTTCAGGTCCTCTGGACCATTCCATTGTTCAGAGAGCGAAAAAGAAACAGCTGATTGAGATCGAAGTCCACGACTTAAGGGACTATTCCACCGACAAGCACCGTCGTGTGGACGATTATGCATTCGGGGGTGATCCGGGCATGGTCATGAGCGTGGAACCCATTCACCGGGCCCTCAATTATCTGCGGTCGCAGAGAACCTATGCCGAGGTCATCTACACCTCTCCAGACGGCGAAAAATTCAACCAGTCCGTGGCGAATCGTCTCTCGATTTCCGGCAACCTGATCATACTCTGCGGTCACTACAAGGGTGTAGATCAGAGAGTCCGGGATCATCTGGTAACCACCGAGCTTTCCATCGGGGATTTTGTGATGACCGGGGGGGAGCTGGCTGCTGCGGTGATTACCGACAGCATTGTCAGGCTGCTGCCCGGAGCCATTTCGGACGAAACCTCTGCCCTCTCAGACTCCTTTCAGGACGGACTGCTGGCTCCACCGGTCTACACCCGTCCGGCTGAATATCAGGGCTGGAAGGTGCCGGAAATCCTCCTTTCGGGACATGCAGCGAAGATCGAGCAGTGGAAACATGAACAATCGATGGAGCGCACCCGCCGGCTGAGACCCGATCTTCTGGAAAAGTAAGAGAAGTGATCTTCGCCGGGTCCTTACCGGGTCACCCCGGGAGTCCCTGCCAGGTCACCCCGGTCGATCATCCGGGGGATCCCTCTCACAGATCCTGGCAAAATCGCAGTTCCTGCATCTCGCCTCCTGGTCGGTCTGTCCGAACGGAACTTCCGGGTTAAAGATCCGGGCAACGGTCTTCTTCAGGTGTTCCAGATATTCATCCTGCCAGTCGGCAAACGATTTGACCGGTATCTTTCCGGATGAGGTACCTGCGGTCAACCCCGGATCAAAAGTTTTTCCGTAAAGCGCTTTTATCACGTACAGACCGGGCATGACCGGCTCCCGAGGAAATGCATCCGAAACAAGCCATGCATATAACATAGCCTGCAGCGCAGCACGGTTCCGGCTTTTTAACCGGGGATCAAAGAGGGAGCCCACATCCGGGAAGTTCGACCGTGCATCTCCCGTTTTGTAATCAATCACCCTTACGCTCTCATCCACTCGATCCACCCGGTCGATCTTCCCTCCAATCATCACCTGTCCGAAACCGCCGCCCACTGATATTTCCAGCTCCTTCTGATACGTCCGCTCGGTGGATATCAGATCAAACGGGGCCAGCTCAATGTCGGTGGCAATGATCTTTTCCAGGAAACGCTGCATCACACTGAATGCAATAATGTTCCTGCCTTCCACCTCTTCAATCCTTCCGCGATGGTGCACCTTTGCAAAGACCTCTCTGAGTACCTCCCTTGAGCGGCCGGATTCTAACAACTCCTTCAGTCTGCTTTTATGGATCTTGCCCCCTTCCCGTCCGGTGATCTCTTTGTACAAAATGCAGATCGCCTCATGAACCACAGTTCCGAAATCAGCAGGACCAATCTCCTCCTCCACCTGCTCGGGCTCTCCTATGCCGGCAAGGTAACGAAAGTAAAACCTCAGCGGACAATCGATATACGCATTAATAGCCGATGCCGATAGATACCTCGCATCCTCCCCGGCGGTTTGCGCCAGGAAACGATCCAGTGCCTGATCCACGGCCGGGGTATGCGGGATGGTCACCCGCACCGGTTGCCTGGCCTCCACGGTAAATCCCGGACGTTCCACCTTCAGGTCCCGTTCGAATATTAACTGATACAGATAGCGGCTCATCTCTCCGGTACGCACTCCCTCCGAACTGCTGTTGAACAGCAGATCCACCTTCCCGGCCCGCTGCAAAAGCCGGTGGAAATAGTAGGCATAGATCGCATCCATATCTTCCCGCGAGGGCATCCCGAAAGCCAATCTCAAGGTGTAGGGAATGTAGGACTGCCCCTGCGAAGAAGCAGGCATCACCTCTTCATTCATAGAGAGCATGATCACTCGTCTGAAATCCAGCAATCTCGTCTCCAGGATCCCCATGATCTGCAGGCCTGTCAAGGGCTCTCCCTCGAAGGGTATCCTGGTACTGACCACCATCCTCCTGAAGAGTCTTTCCATGGTCTTCACCGGCAGGTCCGGTCTGTCCAGCAGCCATGCCTCTACCTTATGAAGGAGCACCAGCAACTGCAGAAGCCCCCCCCTGTCATATTCCTGTAGCGGATACTCGCTTGTCTGATCTTCGTGATCCATGATCCACCGGAGAATCTTCCGGAGATATTCCAGCATGGATGCGGAGCCATCCACCGGCCGGAATATCAGCTGCTCCAGGTTCCCCTGCAGCATCGTCCGGTCCACCCAGATCAGATTCGTCCTGGAAATCTCCTCCAGAAACGGGTGGATGGACGGAGCGGTCAACGGACGCACCAGGGGGTGTAACAAAATATCAGACAGCTGGCGGTGATAGAAGGAAATCTTCCCGTCCTGCTTTCCTCTTCTGTTCGATTGCAAGCGAAAAAGCAGGTCCACCAGATTGAATGCAGGGGTACCCTTCAGGGGGTAACCCATGGTGACATTCACCTCTCCAATCGATTCAGGAAGGGAAGTAAGGACCGGCATCAGGAGCTCCTCATCGCACAAAACCAGTGCGATATCGGTACTGTCAGGCTCTATTCCGGGTTCCTCCTCCTCCAGGAGAAGATGAACACATTTGGCCTGAAGCACATCGGTTGGCATATCCAGAATACGTATCTCTTTATCCAGCTCCAGCCCTCTGAATGAATCAATCCTGGCGGGAGGGGGGAATCTGACCATATGCTTTCTCAGGAACCGGCCTGCCTCCTGATCTTCTCTGTCGGTATAGCTGCAGTCATAGTCCCAGTAAAACTGGGCACCATGGGTCTGCAGCCAGGAGAAAATGCGCTCCTCGCAGGAATTCAGGGCATTGAAACCCGCAACAATGATCGATTGCCCCGCCGGAGGATCCATCCGCCCCCTTTCTATGCGTTCCACGATCTCCCGGTATTGCATTCCCGGATACCCCAGATTCCGGGATTTCAGTTCTCTCTTCAACTCTTCATACAACAGGGGAAGCCTTTTCCATGTGTCAAGGAACTGCACCTTCTCCGGAGTACGGTCACCGTTGTAAAAGCCTTCCCAGAACTGGCGAATAAACCTCAGCTGGGCTTCCTCCAGGCCGGCAAAAGGCTCCTCCAGCTTTTTCAGGTCCATCACATTGGTAAAAAGCTGGGATGCATTGACCAGGTATTTATCGATCTCATCAAAATCACGGAGCATGACCTCTCCCCAGTGGAAATATTCATCGAACGGCTCCGGAGAAGGGACCATTCCCCGATACCGGTCGTAGGAGATAAATAGCAGCTCTACAGGATCGGCCTGGTCCAGGAGACTGATTTCATTGATGAAATCTTCGATGGAACTGATCTGAGGAGCCCACCCTGCCTTTTTCCGGTGCTTCGCCAGGTATTTCTGAAGGAAGACCCCCGACCGGCGATTGGGTAAAATGACCCGTACCTCTTCCATGTGAGCGGGATGACTCTCCGCTATCTGAATGGCCAGTGATTCCAGTATTGGTCTCATCTATTCCTCCATGTATTTTTTACCCTGCCACGAATCATGTCTCTCCAGCAACTCCTCGAAAGATCTGAGCACCTGGTCATAACGTATTCCCCATCCTTCCCTGACGGCCATATGCGGGGCTATCTCTCCGGCAATGCGTTCCACCACCAGATCGGGCCGGAGACATTCCAGCAACTCCATCATCAGATCCAGGTAGGAATTCAGACTGAATACCTCGAAGTCGGCCGGATTACGGCGGAATTCCTTTTCCAGTCCGGTTCCCCTGATCAGCTGTAACTGATGAAATTTCACCGAATGGAGCGGCCAGCGGGAGATCATCCTGACAGTCTCAAAGAAATCGACCCTTCTTTCTCCCGGCAATCCAATGATCAGATGTCCTCCGGTGCGGATCCCCCTATCGGCGGTCTTCCGGACCACCTGCTCGGTTACGGCCACATCGTGTCCCCTGTTTACCCGTCGCAGCGTCCGGTTATGCACCGATTCAATCCCGTATTCCACCGCCACAAAACAGTGGTTGGCCAGGGAGGCAATGTAATCCAGTTTCTCATCGTCCACACAGTCGGGGCGCGTTCCGATCACAATTCCCGCCACTCCGGGAACCGAAAGGGCCTCTTCATATCTTGTCTTCAGGAGTTCCAGGGGCGCATAGGTATTGGAATAGGCCTGAAAGTAGGCCAGGAATTTGCGTACCCTGCGGTATCTCTTCCGGTGAAATTCCATCCCCTGTTGTATCTGGTCAGCGATCGGTTTTCCCGGCTGATTATAGGAGGGATTGAAGGCACTGTTGTCACAGAATGTACAGCCTCCCCGCCCGCAGGTTCCGTCCCTGTTGGGACAGGAAAATCCTGCATCGAGCGTGATCTTCTGGATCCTTCCCCCAAACTCCCGATGAAAGTAATCACTGTAGGCATTAATCCTTCGTTCCGTTCCCCAGGGATAGCTCATTCCTGCACTATTTGACGGATCCTGTCCAGTTCCACATACCAGAGGTACCCCTCCACTATGTTGTATCCGATGGCTTTTAGCTGCTCCATATATCCGATTACCTGACCTCTGTGGGATTCCTCCTCGCGCTGACCGAACTTCAGGTCAATGACCGTTGCCTTTTGGCCGTCCACCAGGACCCTGTCAGGCCTTACGGTGCTCCCTCTTCCGTCCAGGATCGATCGTTCGTTGTAAACCTTCCTGCCCGGCAGGTCCGTAAACCAGGGTCTGACCCGCGGATTCTCCAGCAGACGGCGGATCCGATCCCTGAGGGCGGGAAGTTCATCACAGGACAACAGCCCTTTGCGCATGATCCGCTTCAATTCAGGATCCACATCCTTCTCGCTGATAATCCTGGAGAACACCTGATGCATGGTATTTCCATACCAGCGCGCAGTGGAAGAGGGAATACCCTCCCCTGCAAAGAGGCGGTGGCTGGATATCCGCAGCCTGACCCTCTTGCCGGCACGGCTGACCGGGTATTCCCCGAATTCAAAGGATTCGCCTTCACCTGCCCTGCCCGCCTGATCCGCTGACGGCATCGCACCCACCTGAAGGACCCTTCCGTTCAGAAAAGACTTCAATGATCCCAGAGACGGTTCTTTCTCAGGCTCCATGGAGATGATCCTTTCCAGAAGACCACCCATCTGTCTCAGCTCTTCCCGTTTCTCACGGGGAGCCCCAATGCAGAGAATTTCCCGCGCCCTGGTGAATGCCACATAAAGGAGGTTTAGATTGTCCATATAGCCTTTCATCCGCTCCTGATAATAGGCACCGGAAAAGAGGGTATGCCGGAGCTCCCTGTTAAACCGGAGCGGCACAACCGGAATACGGTCAAAGGGTGTTCCTTTCGTATCGCACCAGAGGATATGGGACTGCTGGTGTCCGGTCGTGATCTCCCAGCTGCAGAAAGGAATAAGCACTGCCCTGAATTCCAATCCTTTGGCCTTATGAATGGTGAGAATGCGTATGGAGTTGGATTCTTCAGAGGCGTTCACTGCCTTCCTCCTGCCCGTCTCTTCCCAGTAATGGATAAACTCAGCCACGCCGGGGGATGATTTCCTGGAAAGCTCCACTACCAGATCCTGCAGGGCCTGGAGATAAGGCAGATATGCCGGGTTAGAGTCCAGGCCCAGAAGGCTGATCAGGTGTTCCACCAGATCGAAAAGCGGTAGCTTCCTTAATACCGGAAGCATTTTCAGAAGTTCAGCCGGCAGGACCTCATCCACCGGCAACCTGCTGTCATACAGCTGGTCCAACGGTCGCTCAACACTTCCCTTTACCGTGAGGAGGAGATGCTTGACATGGGCATTGTTCAGTTCATCATCCGGGTGTGCCAGATAACGCAGGATAGCAATGATCAGCGATACTGCGGGATTACCTATCAGCAAAAGGGATTCATTGGATACCAGTCTGTAGGACTTCCCTTTTCCGCCTTTTCCGGTGTGGTCCAGCAGGTAGCTGGCAACCCTCACCCCTTCCCTCCTGGTCCTAACCAGGATGGCAATCTCGCCTGCCCTGATCCCCGACTGGAGGATCTCATCGATCCAGGTACGCATTCGTTCCAGTGACTGCTCCCTAAAGTCTGCCTCCTGTCCCTCATCCAGCCATTCCAGACGCACTAAACCCCCTGTACCCCTGCGCTCCTCCGGTATTTCCTGCACCACATCGGAATAAGCATTTTGAAATTTACCTGCCATATTACACCCCTCCCCGGAAGCGGTGGAGGAGAGTTGGAGCTCTTCTTCGATCACCTCACCCAGCACCTTCTGAGCCAGTTGAAATACCGAATTATTGAATCGGATAATGTTCTCACTGCTCCTGAAATTCATTAACAGCGGGGTTTCCTCCAGCTTCTGGTGCGCAAAATCAGATGCAAGACGGCTGGCGAGGATATCCCAGTCTGAATTCCTCCAGCGGTAAATCGATTGTTTGACATCCCCCACCACCAGGTTTTCAAACCCGTGTGCCAGGGAATTATCCAGCAAAGGCGTGAAGTTCTCATACTGGAAAACCGAAGTATCCTGGAATTCATCCAGCATGATATGCCGGTAACGGTTCCCGGTCCTTTCATAAATAAAGGGAACCTGATTCCCTCCAATGATCCCCTTCAGGAAACGGCTGGCATCGGAGATCAGAAAAAGGTTCTGTTCCCTCACAAAGGACTGCACCTGATCCCACAGATCGCTCAGTATCCCCAGGGCGTGGAAATGATTACGGATCGCCTGGATCGTGAGCTGAATGCGGTAGTGCCCGAAGAGCTGCTGGTACAGGGGCATCAGCCGATCCTGTGTGAGTTGTTCCATATGGAGCGGTGCGCTTTTGTTCAACCATTTACCCGGGTCGGTGAGCGCGGCCAGCTTTGCATCCGTAAACACGGTGAGCTCTTCCCGCGATGCTTTCAGAAAGAGCGATGCAGGAGAGTTGGCCTTCAGCCGGAAATCGTTCACTTCCAATCCTGCTTTCCCGATCAAATCCAGCGCTTTCCTACCCACATCCGCCATTTCTCCGTTCACTTGCCCCTGCACTTTGTTCAGATCCTTCAAAAAATCTTCCAGGTTTCGTTTGCTGATGACCGAAAAATCGTGCTCCAGGAATATGGACTGAAAGGACTCATGGAAGAGTTCCTGTCCCAGCTCCATCATATCGCCTTTGAAATTCCAGGAGCGGGCCTCTTCCATCCGCTCCTCTGCAAACCGGATCAGCCACTTCTGCAGATCTGCATCCCCTAAGAGTCCTTCAAACAGCCGGTCTGACGCCTGTGAAAGAATGCGGCCGGTATCCAGTTCGAGATTGTAGCCTGGCTGGATCCCTATCTCCCTGGTAAACACGCGGATAACCGATTGGAAAAACCGGTCTATGGTTCCCACGGAAAACCAGGAATAGTCGTTCAGAATCCGGGAGAGAAGCTGACCTGCCCGGCTCTTGATCTCTGCATCCTCCAGTCCGGTATGCCGCCTGATCAGTTCCAATTCTGCGACTGTTCCTTCCCCTTCATCCCGGGAAAGAAGGTACAGCCTGGTGAGGATCCGTTGCTTCATTTCTGCGGCCGCCTTGTTGGTAAAGGTCACCGCAAGAATATGCCGGTGAACTCCGGGTCGGGTGAAAAGCAGTTTCAGGTATTCCAGGGTCAGCGCAAAGGTCTTCCCGGATCCTGCAGAGGCCCTGTATATGCTCAGGGGAGACATTACGTAAAGATATCATTTATTGTACCCGGACTGTCTGACATCCGGGTTGATTTCTCAATTTTACCCGGCCTGACCTTCCTTTCCATGAAGGAGTGCCGGTGGAGTAGCGGACCCCTCGTCCGATTTTACTAATTTTGTACCCGATGGGGGCACAGAAGAAAAAGGTAGTAGTGGGTCTGTCCGGAGGCGTGGATTCCAGTGTGGCGGCTCTTCTTCTGAAGCAGCAGGGCTATGAGGTGATCGGGCTGTTCATGATCAACTGGCATGACAAGACAGGGGTGATCGATGCTGACTGCCCGTGGGACGAAGATGTGATCTTTGCCGAAATGGTGGCAAAAAAACTGGGGATCCCTTTTCATGTGGTGGACCTGAGCGAACCTTACCGAAAACGTGTGATCGATTACATGTTCGCCGAATACCAGAAAGGCCGCACTCCCAATCCCGACATCCTCTGCAACCGCGAGATCAAATTCGATGCCTTCCTGTCAGCTGCAGATGCCTTCAATCCCGACTATGTGGCCACCGGACATTACTGCAGGCGCGAGACTACGGTTAAGGACGGCGTATCCACCCACCGGTTGCTGGCCGGGTCCGATTCCCGGAAAGATCAGAGCTATTTCCTCTGTCAGCTTTCACAGGAGCAACTCTCCCGGACGCTCTTTCCCATTGGCCACCTGGAGAAGCCGAAAGTAAGAGAACTGGCAGGAATGCAACAGCTGCCATCCGCTCATAAGAAGGATTCCCAGGGAATCTGTTTTGTAGGAAAGGTTCACCTGCCTGTCTTCCTGCAGCAGAAACTAAAAGCAAGGGAGGGAAATATTTTTGAAATTCCCGCCGGCCTGGGACGTTTCCGGGAGGAATCTTCCGGAAGGAGCGATCTGGAAACCCTCACCGCTCCCCGGACCTACACCAGGGAGGAGGGTGTCTGGGTAGGAAAGCACCAGGGGGCTCATTTTTTCACCATCGGTCAGCGAAAAGGACTGAATGTGGGCGGGAAACCGGAACCGCTGTTTGTGATCGACACCGACGTGGAGAGGAACCGGATCTTTGTGGGGCAGGGTCAGGCACACCCCGGACTATTCCGGAAAGGGCTGAAGATCCTTACCGGAGAGATCCACTGGGTCCGCCCCGACCTGGCCATGAAACCCGGAGAAAAAAGGGAATACCTGGTCAGGATCCGATACCGTCAGCCTTTGCAGCTAGCCACCCTCCACAGGACCGCTGAAGGCCTTTATATCGTATTCCGGGAAGCCCAGCGCGGGATCGCACCCGGGCAATTCGCCGCATGGTACCGGGAAGATGAGGTGATCGGATCGGGGGTGATCCACGCCTGACCAGAAGCAGGCCGGCGGGTTTACCTCTTGTGCAGTCCGCACTCTTTATGGTCCTCCTTCTCCCACCACCAGCGTCCTGCCCGCACATCCTCGCCGGGCTCCACAGCCCGGGTGCACGGCTGACAGCCAATACTGGAAAAACCCCTGTCATGTAATTGGTTATAGGGGATCCGATGCTCATCGATATAGGCCCGTACCTCCTTCTCTGTCCAGTTGATCAGCGGATTGATACGGATGAGCCCGTTGACCTCATCCCACTCCACCAGTTTGTTGAAAAAACGGGTCACCGACTGGTCTTTTCTGAGTCCGCAGATCCATGCTTTCTTACCGCTGAAGGCCCGTGACAGCTGGGCAACTTTTCGTATCCCGCAGCAGAGTTTCCGGTTCTCCACACTTTCATAAAACAAATTGATCCCTTTTTGTGAGACCATCTTCTCTACCTCATCAGTGTCCGGAAAATAGACTTTGATCCGGATCCCGAAATGCTCATTGGTTCGCTGGATCAACTCATAGGTCTCAGGAAACAGCCTTCCGGAGTCCAGCGTAAAAATCTCCGCCTCCGGATCCTGGTGCCAGACCATATGGGTCAACACCTGATCCTCCAACCCAAGACTGGAGGAGAGGACCATCTCTTTTCCGAAGTGATTCAGGAAGTAGCCGGTCACTTCATAAGCGCTCAGATCCTTCAGCTCCCTATTCCACTGCTCTATCCGGTTGTTCAGTTCTTCTGTAGCTTCCATTTCATCCTTCATAAGATTCCAATTTACCCATATCGATCCAGGTATCGGGGTCATGTCTGTGAAGATAGACCGGATGCGCGGATGCGATCTCCAGGTAAAAGGGAACCAGAGAAAATTTATTCCTGTCAGGGAACAAGCCGACCAGGTCGGGGTCGATCACCTGGATTCCGCTAAATGCGATAGGGGTAAGTGCTGCCTCCTCCCCGGCTGCCAGGATGGTCTCTCCCGTGCGGTTGTCCCTCCATCCCTTCAGAAAACCCTCGCTGTCCATCAGGAGGCTCCTGCTGGTATCTCTTTGCTTCACTGCCAGGGTGGCCAGGGCCCCCTTTTCAGCATGAGCCTGCATCAGTTTTCTGAGATCGATATCACTGTAAATGTCCACATTGTGAACCAGGAAAGACTCCCGGCCAAAAAACCAGGAAGCCCTGGCAATCCCTCCGCCGGTATCCAGCAACTCTTCTTTCTCGTGCGAGAACCGAATCTCCACACCGAAATGATCATGGCGCTCCACAAATTGGATAATCATCTCTGCAAAATGATGTACATTGATGATTATCCTGGTAAAACCTGATTGTTTCAGACGGGTGACCACGTGCTCCAGGAGCGTGCTGCCCCTCCATTCCACCAGCGCTTTCGGCCTGGTATCGGTCAGCGGACCGAGCCTTGTACCCAGCCCTGCTGCCAGGATCATCGCATTATTTCCTTCGGTTTGCAACACCACTTCTCACTGGGCGATCTTTTGCCACATTTGATGCAAATATATTGTTTTTTACTACCTCTGGACTTCGCCTTGATCCGGTCGCTGTCCTTGCACAACTTCGAGCCCATGGAACCTGTCTTTGTCTGCTGTCAGAGGGCTAAACAAACCGGGGTGGGAAATGTTTGAGTTATTCTAACTTTGTGGTGCACTTTAATACCTCTATCCATGATCCTGATAGCCGACAGCGGTTCCACGAAAACAGACTGGCGCCTGATTGACGGAGATAATATCCGGCCCTTCTCCACCCGCGGCATCAACCCATACCACTCCTCTCCTGCAGAGATTGACAGAGAACTGGGTCTTCTGGACCTGGGCGGGTTGGAGAAAAGGGTCATGCAGATCTATTTCTACGGATCGGGGGTGGCCAATGAATCCATGCGAAATCAGATTTCCGATGCCCTTCAGAAACGTATCGGGGTACATCCGTTCATCCAGATCAGGGACGATCTGCTGGGCGTGGCAAGAGCCCTCTTTCAGGAAAAACAGGGAATCGCCTGCATCCTGGGTACCGGGTCCAACTCCGGATTCTACCAGGATGGCGAGATCAGGGACAAGGTTCCTGCACTGGGATACTCGCTGGGCGATGAGGGGAGTGGGACCGATATTGGCAAGCGGCTGGTGAATGCGCTGCATAAGAGGAGTCTCAGTGAGAAGCTGCGCAACGAGATAATCGACAACGAGGGCCTGACCATGGATGAGATTCTGGAAAATGTCTACAAGAAACCCTTTGCCAATCGCTACCTGGCATCCATCACCCGGATTGCGGGACGGCACATCGATCATCCCGAGATCAGGGAGATCATTCTCCAGGCCTTCGATGATTTCATCCGCAAAAACATCTTCAAGTACGATGGTTACCGCAGTTTCCCGCTTGGATTCGCCGGATCGGTGGCCTACCACTTCAGGGAGATTCTTCAGGAGACTCTGGATAAACACCAGCTCCGGTGTAACCGCATCCTCGCTTCCCCCATCGGGGGCCTGGTGGAGTACCACACCCGCACCCGTCCGGTACGTTCGGGTGATACCGTGTCGATAACCGAAGCCCCCTCCAGGTACGACAACCTGGAGAAAATGTCTGTTAAAGAGTTGCTGGAGAACATCAACAGGGAGGACAGTACCGTGCACAAAGCGGTTCAAAAGATCATTCCGGACATTGAGAAGCTGGTAGAGGGAATCGTTCCGAGACTGCTGAAAGGAGGAAGGCTTTTCTATGTGGGAGCAGGCACCAGCGGACGGTTGGGAATCGTGGATGCTTCGGAGATTCCTCCAACCTTCGGGATGCCCTACGATGTGGTGATCGGCATTATCGCCGGAGGGGACCAGGCCATCAGAAAAGCGGTGGAAGCAGCCGAGGATGACATCCACGGTGCATGGCGCGATTTGAAATCATTCCAGCCAGGACCCAATGATGTCCTGGTAGGGATCGCTGCATCGGGCCGCACGCCTTATGTCATCGGGGCTGTGCGTGATGCCCGCAAAGAGGGCCTGTTGACCGGTTGCATCACCTGTAATTCGGGCACCGGCCTTGCCGGGGAGGCGGAGATTCCGCTGGAGGCGCTGGTGGGACCCGAATTTGTGACAGGAAGTACGCGCATGAAGGCGGGAACCGCTCAGAAACTGATCCTGAATATGATCACCACCTCAACCATGATCAGGCTTGGCAGGGTCAAGGGAAATAAAATGGTCGATATGCAGCTGACCAACCAGAAACTGGTGGACAGGGGATCCAGAATGATCAGCGAAGAACTGTCCATCGGACTGGATAAGGCTCGCAGATTACTTTTACTCCACGGATCGGTCAGAAAGGCGCTGGAGAGTTTCAACCGGGATCTACCTCCTTCCGATGGAGCGGGCATGGATCAGGGCTAGGCTTCTGAAAACCATATGTCCCATTTTAGTCCATGGAAGATAGATGATGACGAACCAGACCGCCACCAGGTGAAAGAAATAGAGATGGTAAGCCACCTGCCAGTTTCCGAAACGGGCCCATTCTACCAGCGTTCCGGAAAGGGTCAGCAGACCGATAGAAACCAGCAGTAACCAGTCGGCATAGTTGCTCCTGCCAAAGATCTCTTTCCTCTTCAAGCGGTGGAAGATCATCATTCCCAATCCGATATAGATCAGGACCGAAGCGATGTTCCCGGCGATCTTGAAGGGATGGGTAAGGGCCAGGGGATAACGTTCATGGAAGGAGGCCCAGATGGCATAGAGAGTGACCAGGATCAGCAGGGCGAATCCTGAAAACAGGAGTATATGGGCCACTTTCCTTGCCCGGCCGGTCTGGCACCCGCTGAAATTGCGATGAAGGAGGATCTCGGTCATCACGCTGAAGAATCCTGATTTACCTCCACCGTTTTGTGAACCGGACGGATAGAGCTTTCTCATATCCTTTAAAAAGGCCCTCCAGCCAAAAAACGCCAGTGTGTAGGAGAAGATGGTCATACCCGTGAAAGTGGAGTTGAGCCATACATGGGGAAAGAAGGCCGAGTAATCGATCTCTCCTGCCGGGATGGTGAAGGTGCCTGCCATGGACAGGATCAGCACAACCACGGACACCGGAAGCAGAACGGCCACCGGCAGCATTGCCGGACCTGACAGCAGCTTGCCCATAAAACGAGGTCTGGCATAGTGCTCATAGCTTTTCTGCCGGACAGCTGCCAGTACGTCCGCCGGTTTCACATCCCGCGGACAGGTGACACTGCAGTCGCCACACTGATGGCAGAGCCAGATATCCACATTGCCCATCAGTTGTTCCTTCATACCCCATCCCGCCCAGATCATTTCCTTGCGGGGAAAGGGCCGCTCTTCCGGAGCAAGGGAACACACTGCCGAACAGCTGCCGCATTGCATGCACTGATTGAGCGGAGATCCGCTGATACGGATCAGCTCCTTCTTGAACCCGATGTCCGGCACTATCTTCAATGCGTTGTTTTCCAATTTACTACATGCTTTTAAACGGATTCGGACCAAGCAACTCCAGCTCCTCCACGTAGTCATCAATCAGTCGGGTGATCTCCCTGTATTCGGTGATTTCCACAAAACTGGTCCGGATTCTTTCAGGTTCCAGCATCATCGTTTCCAGGGTGTCCTGCAGGTTCTCTCCCCGCTGCTCGGTCAGTTCACTGCCGTGGATAAAGTGGCATTGATAGTTATCCCCCGGGTTGCAACCGATCTGCAGAATGCCGTCGTATCCGTGGGACAGGGCATCCGATATCCATACCTTGTTGATGGATCCCAGGCAACGCACGGGGATGATCCGGACAAAAGGACTGAAGCTGAGACGCTCCACACCTGCAGCATCCAGGGCCGGATAGGCATCATTTTCGCAAAGAAAGACCAGAACCCTGGGTTTCTCATCCAATTCATCGGGCATGGGGATGGCCTGGATCATTGCGGATACACTCTGGATGGAGAAATCGGCAAAACCGATCACCCTTTCCGGACACGAACCCATGCAGATTCCGCACCTCCGGCACCTTGCAGGATGAGGTAAAGGGGTGCCCTTCTCATTCTCGTCATAACTCCCGAAGGGACACTCTTCCGTACATCGTTTGCAGTCGGTGCACCGTTCCATATAGAGCTCCGGGTAGGTGAGATCACCCGCTCTCGGATGGACTGCCTCACCGCGCTTTACACATTCGATGCACTGAATGGCCTTCATCATGGCCCCGGCAGCATCCTCACGGCTTGACTCCAGATCCATGGGAGCACGCACGGTCCCGGCTGAATAGATCCCGGTCCTGCGGGTCTCGTATGGAAAACAGATGAAATGAGAATCGGCAAACCGGTAGGCGAGTTCCGGCAGGCCTTTTCCCAGCCTGTACTGGAGCTGAAGATCCTCCGTACTGTTGGGAACCATTCCGGTGGCGAGCACTACCTGGTCCGCTTCCAGAACAATGCCATCCCCCAGCAGGCTCTCTTTCACGACCACCTCTACACCCGATGCACCTGAAACGACACGTTCCACCACCCCCCGGGTGAGCAGTATGGAATCATCGGCCTGCACCCTTTCATAGAACTCCTCCTGAAATCCAGGTGTTCGGATATCCCGGTAGATGATGTATACCACCGATCGGGGATTCTTCTCCCTGACGTAAAGAGCCTGCTTCAGAGCAGCAGCGCAGCAGTAGCTGGAACAGTAAGCCAGGTGGTCCGGATCTCTAGACCCTGCACAGAGGATGAACAGCACACGGTCCGGCATACCGTTTTCGCGGGCCTTCTGTTCGAACTCTTCCAGCGTCCTCACCCCGGGAAAACCATAACCCAGTGAAGTCAGACGTTCTGCATCATAGGGTCTCCATCCGGTGGCCACCACCACCGATCCCACCTTCAGAGTTGCTTTCCGTCCTTCTTCCACCTGTACAATGAACCGGCCGGGCTCCCCCGAAATGGATCCGATGGAGCTTTTCAGATAGACCTCCACGCGATCCAATTCCTCCACCGCTTTTACAAGCTGGCCGGTATCCGGTTCCTGAAGTCCGTTCGGGCGGGTGTGTTCCGGAATTAGTTTATAGATCCGGCCTGCATATCCCCCCAGCCGCTTTTGTTTTTCTACCAGGTGGACCCGGTAACCAGCCCGTGCCCCCTCCAGCGCAGCGGTCAGTCCGGCTACCCCTCCTCCCACCACCAGGATCTCCTCGGAGATATCCTCTGGAATGTAGGGTGAGGGCTGCCTGATGGACTGCAGTTTTGCCAGAGCCATCCATGTCTGGTCCTCGGCTGCCTCCTGAGTATCCTCCACGCCGGGTTTCATGGTCCAGCATATCTGTTCCCGGAGGTTGATCCGTTCGGTGAGCAGCTCGTGGAACCGAAAACATTCACTTTTCATCCTGGGTGAACATGCTGCGATGGCCAATCGATGAACTCCGGATTGCTGCACTAATGTCCGGATACTCTCCATTCCGTCTTCAGAACAGAGGCAGGGATGAATGCTGCATGTCGTTCCATCGAACCTCCCGCTCACCTTCTCCCGGAGCCGGTCCAGATCGATGGAATCACCAATGCCGCAACCGCTGCAAAGTGCAATGGCCATCTGGTATGTATGTTCCTCGCTCATTCCTGAATCGCTTTCAATGCCGCGGCCGTAGCATCCCTGACCGAGGAGACCACATCCATGGGACGCTTGGCACATGCCACGGGAATAATACCCTGTTCCTGCTCTTCCTCATAAAAACCGAAGGTTCCTTTAGGGAGCCCCGGGACTGCCTCATTGGGGACCAGACCCACTGCCAGTACCACCATGTCGAACAGTTCCACTCTTTTCCGTCCGGCCATGATATCCTCCACCTCCAGCTCTACTTTTCCCTCTTTCGATTTTCCGGCAATCCTGCCCACCTTGCCTTTGACCAAATGGATTTCCGGAATGATTCCGGCCTCTCTCAGAAGGGTCTCATTCCTTCCGGGAACTCTCAGGTCGATATAGAAGATGGTGGCATCCATCCCCTGATGATCGCGCACCAGCGTCAGGGCTTGCTTCAGGGAAGCGGAACAACAGACGGCAGAGCAGTATGGCAAATGATGACGGTCCCTGGAGCCGGCACACTGGACGAAAGCGATGCGTCCGGGCCTCCGGCCATCGGAGGGCCTGACCAGCTCGTCTTGCTCCCTGCTGCATCGGGCCAGCAGCATCTCGAACTCCAGATTGGTGACCACGTCGGGGTGCTCACTGTACCGGTAAGAATCCAGGCTGGAAACATCCTTCAGGCTCCATCCGGTGGCCACGATGATCCGGCCTGCCTCCATCTCCACTTCCGCCGGGGCGGCATCCAGCTGAATGGCATCGTATGCACATACCTTCCCGCACCGGGCACACGCCTCTTTTTCACATAGGGATGCATCGATGGTATACTTCATGGGAAAGGAGAGTCCGCCGGGAATCTGTATGGCGCCCGGAACCGGACATACTTCCACACACTTGCCGCAGGAGGTGCACCTGTTATTGATCATCCTGGCGGCCAACGAAACATTCACACGGAACCGGTCCCTGCACCCATGGATACCCGTGATCTCCGCCCCCGTATAATACTGGATGCGGGGATTGGAACGTATTCTGCGGTAGTTGATCTCCAGTCCGCAGGACGGGGGGCACATTTTGGGGAAATAGTTGTTGAAACGTGCTACATTCCCTCCCAGATAGGGTTCCTTTTCGATCAGGATGACCTGGCGTCCGGTTTCCGCCAGCTCCACGGCAGCAGTAATCCCGCTGATCCCCCCTCCTATGATCAATACCGGTAGTATCTGATTCGGTTCGGTCATGCGATTGAACAGTTCTATTCAGGCTTCAGGGCTCTCTTGATCATCTGCCACTCCCCGCTGCCGGGATCCCAGCGGCAGTTGGCAAACGCGTCCCACTCCCTGTTCATGGAGGGGTGATCGGTACGCTGGTAATAGCCGGGCCATCGGGTTTCCTCACGGAAAAGGACCGTACGCATGTGAGACTCTGCCTGCCAGAGCCTGTGGATGTTCTCCCAGCAACGCATCAGTTCATTCAGGTCCGAGGCAGCGAGTTTATCCACATCCTCTTTCATAAACTGAATATATTCCAGCCCTTTTGACAGCAGGGCCCCGGAGGTACGGAACCCCACAGAGGCGCCTCCCGCATATTCATCCATGATCTTCTGCAGGCGGAACATGAACATGCGGGGTTTGATGTAGTGCGGATTCACATCGGGATCGTTGGTGAATGCAGAATGCTCCTCAAACCGGTTCAGCGGGGCAAGAGCCCGTTCCCTGAGCGCTGCTATCTGCTCTGCTTCAAGGGAGATCTCTTCCGGATGGTCCACGCAGAAGGCGATGGCTGCCTTGCCGGCAATCCTGCCTTCGGTGAAAGAACCGGAAGAAAACTTGTGGGAGGATGCTCCCGATGCATCCCCGGCTGCGAACAAACCTTTCACGGTGGTCATGTGGTCGTATCCCCAGCTGTATCCGCTGGTGGCCAGATCGTCCGGTCCGCTTACCCATGCACCCGAGGCCCCGGAATGGGAGCTGATGAAATAGGGTTCGCATGCTGCAATTTCCGAAGGATGCTGTTCGGGCATGATATTGTGGGAGGCCCAGTGAAGGGCCTGACTGATGGTCATATCCAGAAAATCTTCCCATGCTTCCGACTCCAGCTCCTTCATTTTCCGCCGGGATTCTTTCTCATCGGGGATCTGGGCCACCAGTTCGCGGATCGCTTCATCGGTACGCATGTAGATGGGGCCGTTGCCCTCCTCAAGTTCCTTCAGCATGAGGTAGTTCCTGAGATTGGCCGGGGTCGGTTTTGAGGTTCCGTAAGGAGCCCACTTTTCCAGTTCCCCTGCCCGGGTCTGCATGTAGTCCTCCCCTTTGGCGTTGGTGGCTTTTGATTTAAACAGAAGGAACCAGGCACCGACCGGTCCGTATGCATCCTTGAATCTCACGGGTACGAAGCGAACCTCCTGGCAGGTCATTTCAGCTCCTGACCGAAGGGTGAAATAGGCGCTGGCGCCGCTGTTGAATGGCGGGTACCACGATCTTCCCAGCCCTTCCCCCACCGAGCGCGGACGAAAGATATGGACTGCTCCGCCCATGGAATCCAGCACCGTTTTGGCTTTGAATATGTAGAACTTTTTTTCTCTCACGCTGAACCCTGCCGCTCCCACGCAGCGGTCGCCCGACATCAACGGTTCGGTGACAAAAACCCGCTCATAATATTCACCCCGGCCACCCAGCTCCCTCAGCGCATTCTTGGCAGCCTCGGAGACAATGTTCTTGTAGGATTCGCCATGGATCATAATCTGCCAGCGACCTTCATTCACATAGTTGCCCTCAGCGTCTTTCCAGACAGGGAGTCCCCATTTTTCGAACAGGTGAACGGATGAATCCACATGCCTTGCGATATTAGCCACCAGGTCCTCCCTGGCAATTCCCATCAGATCGTTCCTTACATACTGCACGTAATCTTCCACAGTATTTTTTCCCTCTGCAACCCCCAGATATAGATTGATGGCAGAAAGCCCCATGGCCACCGCTCCGCTCCGCTCCATGGCTGCCTTATCGACCACGGTTACCCGCTGGTTATGTTTAGCGGCCCAGTATGCAGCCTCATAGGCTGCCCCGCATGCGGCCATTCCACCTCCAAGAATTAAAAGGTCGGTATCTACCACGACCGTTTCAAAATCGGCTGCATTCATTTTGCGGTGATTTTTTTCAATGAATCAGGCTCTGTTCTCAATCCTGCATCTTTCAGATCTTCTGTTCCCGTGGAAAGACCCGCATCAGGGACAATAGAGCCCTCCTGGGTGGTCCGGATGGGGAACTTGAACCGTTTTACCTGCTTGTTCCTGAACCGGACAGCCCACATAATGGCGTTGGAACTCCGCAAAGGCTGGACCACTGCCCCCAGCGGCATGAAATCGGCATATCCCCTGACCTCAATGGCCTGGGTGGGACATATCTTTACACAACTATAACATTCCCAGCACATATCTACGGCGCGGTTGAAGGCCTTATTGGTCCCTGGGTCCAGCACCATCAAATCGTTCGGACAGATGTACTGGCAGGCAGTGCGATCCTGGGCCTTGCACCCGTCGCACTTCTCATTAATCACAAAACTTGGCATGTAACTATCGAATGGTAAGCTCCACAAACATAAACAAATAATCAGGTGAAGTACCCGGATGCCAGCGGTGGTGCGGGAATTTAGAATTATTTTAAAGACCGGGGAAGGTATAATGTCAGTCGTCCGAGAAGTGCTTCAGCATCTCCCGGTAAGAGGAGAAGACCCTGGCCCTGGAGACAAACCCCAGATATTTTCCGTTCTCCAGCACCGGGATGTTATACCTACCGCTCTCCGAGAACTGCCGGGCCACCTCCTCCATCTGGTCGGTGGTTTCAATAGTCCATTCAGGGGTGATCATCAGGTCACGGATCCTGGTGGTATCATACATCTCCTGGTTGAACATGATGTGGCGGATATCGTCCAGTTTTACGATCCCTTCCAGGTTGTTCTCCCCGTTCACCACCGGATAGATGTTCCTACTGGACTGGGTGATCACCTTGATCAGGTCACGAAGGGTGTCATCGGCCCTCACCGTCTTGAAGTTGGTCTCTATCAGGTCGGTCACCTTCATCATCAGCAAAATGTTACGATCTTTATGATGAGTCATCAATTCTCCGCGCTTTGCCAGCTGTACAGTATATACCGAATTCTTGACAAAATAGCGTACCGTTCCATAGGAGATAGTGGCTGCCAGCATCAGGGGGAAGAAGAGCTGGTATCCTCCGGTGATCTCCGCCACCAGGAAGATGGCAGTCAGAGGGGCATGGATCACGCCGGCGATCATACTTCCCATGCCCACCAGAGCCATGTTGCTCACCGATACATCGATACCCAGCTGATTCAGGGTCAGTCCGAACAACAAGCCAGCATTGGCCCCCATGAAGAGCGAAGGAGCAAAAACCCCGCCGATACCGCCTGCTGCAAAGGTCAGCGTGGTCGCTATCACCTTCAACCCCACTACCAGAAGGATATAAAGGAAGGTCAGCGCAAAGGTCTGTTCCCATCCTTCGAAGAAGGTTCCCTCGAAAAGCTGGTGGTACTCCCCCCTGAGCCCCTGGTTGACGATCTCATACCCCTCCCCGTAGAGCGGTGGGAACAAAAAGATGATCACCCCGAGCACTCCTCCGGCGATGATCAGTCGTTTCCAGGGTCCCCGGATCCTCTCTATCCACTCGGTGATGAAGATGTAACTTTTTATAAAGTAGGCAGATAACAAGCCCACTAAAGCGCCCAGCAGGAGGTAAAAGTGGATCTGTCCCATCTCAAAAGACTCGGACAACTGGAAGGAGTAGAGAACATTCTGACCCATAAAGAAGTAGGAGGTGAGGGCCGCTGTGGCAGATGCGATCAGCAGGGGTATGACCGCCCAGACCGTCAGGTCGAGCATGATTACCTCCAGGGCAAATACGATCCCCGCAATGGGTGCTTTGAATATAGCAGACATGGCCCCCGCGCAAGCGCAGGAGATCAGCAGTGTGATCTCCTTGTAGGACAGTTTAAAAACCTTTCCGATACTGGACCCGACAGCCCCGCCGGTGGCCACCGCGGGCCCCTCCAGACCCACCGATCCTCCGAATCCCACCGTCAGCGCACTGGTGATCATACTGGAGTAGAGGTTATGGGATCGCATGATCCCGTTGTTCTTGGAGATAGAGAAGAGCACTCCCGGTATTCCATGTCCTACGGGACGCCTGTTCACATAACGTATAAAAACAATAACCAGGGAAATCCCGGCCACGGGAAGGATAAAATAAAAGAGTCGGGTGTAATCGCCCGCAAAACTATTTTCCAGCGCTTCCCGTATAAAGTGGACCAGGTTCTTGATAATCACTGCCCCCAGACCCGCTCCCAGACCGACAAACACAGAAAGGAGATAGAGAAACCTGTGACCAGATAAATACCTGATTCTAAAATTATTAATCTGGTTCACCAATCGTTTCCAGGGCATGGCAGGACAAAATTAGCATTTTCGTCAGCAGAACAAAACGGAATGGTGCGTTCAAATACATTATCTTTGTGAAACATGAATGGGGCTGTTTTTTCCATATCCCTGATTCTCAGACAGGTGTTTTTATCCCTGATTCTCAGACAGGTGTTTTTATCCCTGATTCTCAGACAGGTGTTTTTATCCCTGCTTCTGATACTGGCCTTACCAGTCGGGACCCCGGCTCAGGATCCTCCTGACCTCCCCGACCTGATCCGGGTAACGGTGGACCACGCCGATGATGGTGTGCTGGTACAGTGGCAGCCCAGTGAGGATTCGGATATCGCCTTCTATCACCTCTACAAGATGAACGAGAACCAGGCATTTGAGCGGCTCTTCAGCTTCTCCGGGAATACCTACCAGTACAAACATCTGACCAGCGGCCTCGTGAATCTTACCTACTCGGTGACAGCAGAGGACAGCAGCGGCAACGAGAGCCTTTTCGAGGACAATACCCACCGGGCCGTGGAGGCCTCTGTTTCCTTTGAACCCTGCGGTCCTTCCAATCTGATTACCTGGAGCCCCTATTTGGGATGGGACACAGACGAAATTGCAGGTTACCGGGTGTGGCAATCCGTCAACGGAGGAGCCTTCCGGGAGCTGGGATTTGTTCTGGGCACCGACTACTCCTTCCCGGATACGGATGTGACCATCCGTTCCAACTACCGGTATTATGTGGAGGCTTTGCACATCAACCGGGAATCCTCCCTCTCCCCTATCGTTCAGGTGGAACCCCTCTATCCCGATGCTCCCCGGTATGTGACCATTGACTATGTTTCGGTCATCGACCCCTTTACCATTGAACTGCAGTTTTCAGCCGATATCACCGGAGAAATAAAAGACTTTCGGATATTGCGACGGAGTAATCCGGGTTCACCCTTCCTCCCGGTGGCCTCCCTTCCCGATGCCTCCCAGTCGATTCAGACCTACATCGACCAGGTGCCCTCCAACACCGAAAGCTACCAGTATAAGATAGAAGCTGTCTACCAACCGGGAGGGTGTCCCGGACCCCTGGTGATATCGGAGTCCAACACCGGGAACTCCATCCTGCTGGAGGGAGAGGTGCGAAACCAGCTGATCACCCTGAATTGGAATGCTTATGACTCCTATGTGACCGGAATATCGGAGTACAACATCCAACAGATCAGTCCCGACGGGGAAATTATGGAAGAGATCTCCAATGGAAGCAGTACCAGCTGGAGCATCCCCTTGCAAAACCTTGCCAATGGAGACCAGCCCGGCTCCATCCGTTTCATGGTACAGGCCATCAGCATACCCGGGGATCCCGGTGAGCCGGGTATCTCGGTCTCCAATTTGATCGAGATCCAGCTTCCAAGCGAAATGCAGGTTCCCAACGCTATCACTCCGTCCAGCAACGATGTCAATTCCGTTTTCAAACCCCGATTTGACTTTGCCCCCAGGAAGTATCGCCTGATGGTTCTTGACAGGGGGGGGAGAAAGATGTTCGAGACCACCGATCCCGGAGAGGGCTGGAATGGCCGTTTCAACGGAGAAAATGCCAACGAAGGCGTTTACGTCTACTACATTCAGTACACCGATTTTACCGGGCTGTTCAGGACCCTTACCGGAAACCTCACCCTGCTCTACCCCTGACCACTCCAGCTCATCCCTTTCTATTTTCCCGGGGACTCCCGGAAAGCCACCTGGCATAAATCACGAAGTGTTTTAGCACGTGGCAAACTGGCATCACTGAGAAATACGGTGCCGGGATATTTCGCAGGGTGCCTGCAAAACGTGAAAACGTTTTTCAGCTTAAGGAGGACCGTCATAGCGAAGAGGCATGCCCCTCGCGAAAGGGAATACAGCCTGGCGATGGGGTATGCGGCCTCGCGAAAGAATATGCGGCCTCGCGAAAGAATATGCGGCTTGGCGAAAGGATATACAGCCTGGCGAAAGGGAATGCGGCCTCGCGAAGGGAATGCAGCCTGGCGATGGGGTA
>CAZRZY010000075.1:0-23955 GCA_964604655.1 uncultured Bacteroides sp.
ATGTAGGTTTTACTGGGCCCGTTGTCGCAATCACCCAGCCAGCAGTAAGGGATGGCTGCTTCTTTATAGTTGGGCGTTCCTGAGGGCCACTGGTCCGGCTCGAAATTCCGGATATAGAGAAAATCATGGGTCCGTATGGCCCTGGCCGGGTACCCTCCCATATTCTCTTCCTGGCCGGGAACGTGCCGCTCCTTCCCGTGGAGCACAAAGTTGCGTTCCTCCGCATCCACAAAGCCTTCCTCACCTGATTGCAGGAGTCCGGAGAAACTGTGGCCGGTCATTATCTCCGGAATCCCCACACCCGCCAGCTCTAAAAAAGTGGGAGCCAGGTCGGTGAGACTGATAAAGTCTTCCAGGGCCCTGCCAGGATTCTTTACCCCTTTTCCCCACATGACGGCCAGCGGGACACGGGCCCCGGAGTCGTAATTATTGGATTTGCACCTGGGGAAGGGCATCCCGTTGTCACCGGTCATCACCACGATGGTGTTGTCCAGGACGCCATACTCCTCCAGCAACCGGATGGCGCCGGCCACCAGGGTATCGAACCGTTGTATTTCATAGTAGTAGTCGGCCACATCACTGCGTACTTCCGGAGCATCCGGGAAGCACTCGAACAGCCGGATCTTTTCCAGGGCCATCCCGCTCGCCTTGCCGGTTCCCCTTTCGTACGGGCGGTGAGGATCCCAGGCCCCCAGCCAGAAACAGAAAGGCTGCTCACCGTCCCATTCCGACATGAAATGAACGAAACCGCCCTCCTCATCCGAATAACGCGGACCTGCAGGGTGGCGTTTCCAGTTGGAAATATCTCCGGGTCCCCAGCTTTTCCGGTAGTGACCGATCTTGTATCCCGCATCTTCCAGGATCAAGGGAAACACCGGCGTAGCGGGATCCAGGGTGCTCCAAAGGTTGGCGCCGGGTCCCAGGCGCCAGTGATACTGCCCTGTGAGTATCCCGTTTCTGGAGGGGGTGCAGGAGGGGGAGGTGATATAGGCGTGGTTGAAGAGTACCCCGTTTTCCGAAATCCGGTCGAACGCCGGAGTCTCTACTACCGGATCACCGTAAGCCCCGGCATGCGGCCATCCCCAGTCGTCGGCGATGGCGAACAGAATATGGGGCGGAGAGGCAGGTTCCTCCCGGTTGCATCCAACGGCAAATAAGAGGGGTAGCAGGATCAGCCCTGATAAAACGATGCGATGGATCTGGCAGAATAATCTGGATCTGGGTATCATGGTTAGAGATTTGTAGTTTCGGTCTACGCAATGATAGCATATTCCCGGACTAATCCATAATTTTGTCCGCATAATCCAGAACCCATGAAGACCATTCCGATGACCCTGTCTCTGCTCCTTATCCAGGCTCTCTCCTTTTCAGCGGAGCCTGCACCCAGGGTTTTCATTCTGACCGACATCAATATTGAAGCCGGTGATCCCGATGACAGGCAATCGATGGTCCACCTGCTCTGGTACGCCGATGAACTTCTGATAGAGGGGATCGTCCCCGATGCATGGGAACGCCGGGGGCTGGAAGCCACCATGCTTGCTCTCGATGCATATGCCGCCGATTACGAACAATTCGGCTTCGGGATGAAGGGGTACCCGGCTCCCAATGATCTGGCGGCAAAGGTGGCAGTCGACCGGGAGGATGCAGTCAGAAGACTGAGGCTGGCCGCGCTCGCTTCCCGTGAGCCGCTCTGGGTGCTCGTCTGGGGGAACATGATTACCCTGCGAAGTGCACTTATGGAATATCCGGAGATCTCCGGTAGGATCCGGGTGGTGACTATCGGTACAGGGGTAAAATACGGGCCCAGGGATGAGGTACCGGGAAAGGATTGCACCGCACCCAACTGGAACGGCCCGGGTCGGAATGAAATATTTGACGATCCCCGTTTTGCAGCAATGTGGTGGCTGGAGATCAACTGGACCTACAACGGGATGTTCTCGGGCGATGAGCCCTCAGAGATGTTTAAAAAGGTAAGCCGTTTCGGACGGATGGGACTGCACATCAAAGAGGTGGTCAGTGCACACTCCTGGGCCCGGTACTTCCGGGTGGGGGATACCCCGTCGGTCCTCTACCTTCTGGATCCGGATCACGATCCCGATCATCCGGAAGAAAGCAGCTGGGCGGGAAAATTTATCCGGCCTTTTCCGGAGACGCGCCCGAACTACTATACAGATGATAACGGTCCGGTGGCATGGGACTACTCCGATCCGTGCAACACCTGGGAGAACCGTGAGGCGATGTATGCCCACAACAAGAGCACCCTGGAGAAAGAACGCCCCGGAATGTACAGGGCCCTGCTGGAGAAACTGGACTGCCTCTACGCTCCGGAACACTGAAGGGACCTCCCTACAGTTTATCCAGCTCCTGCTGGTTCATATCGGCCCCCCAATCGGGCCAGAGCGGATCCTCCGGATCAAAGGCATCAAACATTTCCGCCGCTTTTTCGAAGACCGGTTTTGCTGAAATGGGTCCTCCTCCCATATAGTCGGGCATATTCAGGGTAAGCATCCCGTTGAGGAAATGGGCCCGTGGATTTTCGGGATTCAGCTGTTCCGCTTTCCGAAGGGCATCCAGCAGATCTTCGTAGTAAAGCTGCCCTCGGTTATAGGGATCCAGGGACATCCTGGCAATGATATAAAGGGCGTTCAGGACATGTACCTCCGATTCCTCGGGTGCCAGTGATAAGCACTGTCCAGATAGATCCTGGCCCTGTCGAGCCGCTTATCACCGGCAGTCCTATCCTGTTCTCCCATGGTTTGGGTGGTAAGTACCTGAGCTGCATAGTAGTACGGGAGCCAATGGCCCGGATATTTTTCTGAGATATTCCGGAACTCCTCCACGCAGCTTTCGGCTTCTTCGGGAGTAGAAGCCCGGTCGATGTTCTCAATGCCCTGGATCATTTTCTTCTTGTATCTTCTTCCCTGGGAGGTTACCGGGAGGACGATCAGCAGGGCCAGAAGCATCACGGTGTATTGTTTCATGGGTAGGGGTTTAGGTAAACGATCTGGTTTCAGTTATCTGCAGAAGATAGTATTCCGGGAAAAGAGGGCAAAGTTATTTTAGCCGAACGGGTACATTTTACCGGTAAAGGGTTGATTTTTCCCCATAGATAGATAGCCTGAGGCAAAGGAGGAATTGCTATATTGCTATATGCATTTCTTTATACTACTGACTATTCTATCTCAGTTAACAACAGGGCTGAATCCAGACATCGTCCACTCCTTTTCCAGTGAAGAAGATACATTGGTTTTGAATAATGGATTGGTTACCAGGGGGATCCTGTTGCGGCCTGAAGGGATTTCGTCCGTTCTTCTGCACAGGAACGGATCGCACCACAACCTGATCTCGGAAAGCCGTGAGTTCTCCTTCCTCCTGAATGACACGCCGGTGCATGGCGGTTCCGGCTGGCGCACAGTCTCACTGGATACGATAACCGGGGGCAATAACGGATCGGGGATCAGGATGATCCTTGACGGAGAGGGAGAACTGGAGGGCCTGAGACTGGAGGTGAATTACATGATGTATGAAGGATCCCCAGTCATTCGGAAGCATTTGAAATTTACCAATCTGAGTCCCGGGGAGATGAAACTGGAAGCGGTGAATGTGGAGGATCTGCAGACCACCCTCTCCTCCACCCATACCGTGGTGCATCATAATTATGGAAGGATGAAACACCTTGGAACCTTCACCGGTAACTGGCACGATCCGGTGGTGGTGCTTCACCACCAGTCGGGACATCGCGGATTGGCCGTCGGAAATGAAGCTCCCGGTGTCATGAAACGGACCGCCTATCACACCGTCGACAGAAACCTGGAAGCCGGACTCACCCACCCCGGGCAGGATTTTCCCTTCCGGAGATGGCTCGAACCCGGGGAGAGCTGGGAAACTCCCGGAACATTTATCTGCCCCTATTCAGGGCACAGAAACGGATTCTCGGTCATCGACGGGGAGGTGAACGATTTCATCAGGCTGCATATGGTTCCGCAGATAGTCAAAAGGGAAGATAAACCGGTGTTCGTGTACAATACCTGGAATCCGTTCAGGACCTTTGTCAGCGACTCCCTGGTCAGACAGGTGGCCCTGGCTGCAGCGGAATGCGGCGTCATGGAGTTCATCATAGACGACGGCTGGCAGGTGAACACAGGTTCGGTCACCTCCCCGGATGCCTGGGGAAACAACTACGGCGACTGGAATGTGGATACGGTCAAATTCCCGGGAGGATTTCACTCCACCTTCGCCTATATCGATTCCCTGGGCATGAAGCCGGGAATATGGATGAGCATAGGTTCGGCCACCGGTGATGCCCGGGTATTCCGACAACACCCCGAATGGTTTGTAAAGGATCCTGCCGGTAATTTCGGGAACCTGCACTCCCTCCATGACGACGATTTCCATACCAGCTGTTTTGGTACCGACTGGGCCGGATATATCGGGGACATTCTCCTGTCTATGACCGAAAAGTACGGACTGGCCTATACGAAACTGGATTTCGCGGTCGTCACCAGTGCCTATGTGAATAATCCGGCCATTTCTGGTTGCTATTCCCCGGACCATCCTTTTCATAAAGACCATCACGAATCTCTTCTGGTGAACTACGAAAGGGTGATGGAACTCTTCGACAGGCTTCACCGCCAATCTCCCGGGCTATTTATCGACTGTACCTTCGAAACTGCGGGCAAGCTGCAACTGATGGATTATGCCATAGCCCGGCATGCCGACGGGAACTGGCTGGCCAATTTTGAGGAATCCTCTCCCACGGGCCCGCTTCGTATTCGTCAGATGGCATGGTGGAGAACGCCGGCCCTTCCGGCTTCATCGCTGGTTATCGGGAACAGCCGGATGGATGATCCCGGATTTGAGCTGGCACTGAAATCGCTGATCGGCACCCTGCCCATCGTCCTGGGTGATCCCAGGAAGCTGGCCACCCGGCAGCGGACCAGGATCAGGGAGTGGTCGGAGTGGATGCAGGAGATGCAGCGAACCTACGATTATATGTCCTACCGGAGAGACCTTCCCGGATTCGGGGAACCTGCGGAGGGCTCCTGGGATGGTTGGATGAGGATCAACAATGACACGGAACAGGGCGGTATAGTGGGGGTCTTCAGGCAGGGGGCCCTGGAACGTGAACGCAGGGTATTCGTGAAAGGATTGAAGCCCGACAGATCATATGCGGTCAGGGAGGCTCCCTCGGGACCCACGGTTTTGACTGCCACGGGCAGTGAGCTGATGCAATCGGGGTTTCCGGTGGAGATGGATCTTCTGTATGACGGAAAGATCTTCGAAATCGGCCCCGTCCCGGTCAGAGAGTGATTACCGGGGATCCGGAATAACCATACCCAACCAGGATATATGATGAGAACGCTCTTTTTCAAAATGATCCCTGTTTTTCTTCCCCTGTTTTCGGGATTTGCCGAATCAGATGCTCAAACGTCCGATGAGACTGATCCGGGAGAGATCTACATCCGGATCAATCAAATGGGATATCTTCCTGAGGAGTATAAATGTGCGATCCTCTTTTCCGGTATGCCGGTAAAGGGGCCTGTTCAAATGGTATCTGCGGAGAGCGGGGAGGTGGTGAAAAGAATCCGTCCCCGGCCCGTGGACCGGCCCGGATGGGGTAGGTTCAGGTATTATTATGAGGCCGATTTTACCTCCATCCGGGAACCAGGCCGTTATTGGCTGGAAATCAGTAGAAGCGACGTCCGAACACCCAAATTCCGGATCGGAACAGATAGCTATTCCGGAGGAGTGGAGAAACTTCTCGGTTTCATGCGCCAGCAGCGGTGTGGCTACAATCCGTTCCTGGATTTGGTCTGCCACCGGAAGGACGGGCGCACCTTCTACGGTCCCATGCCTGATTCCACATATATCGATGTAAGCGGGGGCTGGCATGATGCCGGCGACCAGTTGAAATACCTGATCACCGGAAGCTATGCCACTGCCCACATGCTGCTTGCATATGAACTCTATCCGGAACGGTTCGTGGATCTTTGTGACGACCTGGGCAGAACGGGATCCAACGGGATACCCGATGTGCTGGACGAGGCACGGTGGGGACTGGAATGGATCCATAAACTGCATCCGTCACCGGAGGTTCTGGTCCACCAGGTGGGGGATGACAGGGACCATGTGGGATGGAAGATGCCCGATAACGACCATTCGGATTACGGCTGGGGTCCCAACAGCTACCGGGTAGCATATGTGGCCAGCGGAAAACCACAGGGCTTGAGGGAGTACCGGAGTGAGGCGACCGGGGTCTCCAACCTGGCCGGAAGGTCGGCAGCAGCCATGGCGCTGGCCGCCCGTATCTGGAGAGACGATATGGGGGACGAGGTATTTGCCGCACGGTGCCTGAAGGATGCGGAAAGCCTCTACCTGCTGGGCAGGAAGAGGGAAGGATACCAGCAGGGGAACTCCTACGGGGCCCCTTACCGGTATGGCGAGGAGACCTGGGCGGACGATATGGAGTGGGCTGCTGCAGAGCTTTTCCGCCAGACGGGAGAGCGGAAGTACCTGGAGGAGGCGACGGATTATGCCAGGAAGGCGGGCAGCGTCTCCTGGATGCCCTTTGATACGGCTGCCCATTACCAGTACTACCCCTTTATCAATATGGGCCATTTTGCCCTGCACAGGGTGGCGGAGGAGCCTTTCAGGGACAGTCTGGAGCACTGGTACCGCTCAGGGATAGAGCGATGCCTTCAACGGGCCGCGAGCTCACCCTTTCATACCGGGATCCCTTTTATCTGGTGCTCCAATAACCTGATGACCGCACTCATTA
Organism: uncultured Bacteroides sp.; assembly: GCA_964604655.1. GTDB lineage: Bacteria > Bacteroidota > Bacteroidia > Bacteroidales. Next base: position 6,779 of record CAZRZY010000075.1, read on the forward strand.
CGCAGATAATCCTCTTTGAAAGGATGAGCGGGGATGATCAGTACCACGATTTCATGGTGGAACAACGGGACTGGCTGCTGGGACGCAATCCGTGGGGCACTTCCATGTTCACCGGGATCCCTGAAGGGGGAGAATATCCGGTGGATGTACACACCAGTACCTGGGCACTGACCCGGAGGGAGGTGCCCGGAGGACTGGTGGACGGGCCGGTCTACGGGACCATTTTCCGGTCCCTGCGGGGGCTGACCCTCTATTCGCCCGATGAGTTTGCAGAGGTGCAGAATCCCTTTGTGGTCTACCACGACGATATCGGCGATTACTCCACCAATGAACCGACCATGGACGGTACGGCAGGGGCTATCCTGATGATGGTCCACTGGGCGGGAAACCGGGACTAACCTCCTTTTTTCTTCAGGAGCACCGAAGCCGGGTGGATGACCACCATGCACCCTTTGGGCATCCCGATCAACTCCTCTTCGATCTCTGTGTAAAAGTTCTCCAGCTTTTTAGTCTGGTCGACCAGTTCGATGACAATGGGAAGCTTTTCGGTCAGCTCCCAGAAGCGGGAAGAACTGATCTGGCTGCTGGCGCCGTACCCCATGATCCCGCGGTACACTGTAGCGCCGCCAATCCCCCTCTCTCTGGCCAGTTCCACCATATGCTGATAGAATAGTTTTGATCCGATCCTGTCGGTGGAACTGGCATGTATTCTCATGACACTATGATCAATTTTTTTTGTCATACTATATCATTTAAGCCAGGAGCCTGGTGGAGATGTATCCCAGGTATACTGCAAAGAACCCCAGCAATATGCTGAGGCCGGTGTAAAGAAGAAGGGTCAGGAACTGTCCGTTACGCATCAGCATCAGGTTCTCGCCGGTGAATGAGGAGAAGGTGGTAAATCCCCCGCAGAGCCCCACCATCAGAAATAATCGCCATTCCGCTGTGAGCAGCGGACTCTTCTCGGCGATCCCGATCAGGAAACCGATCAACAGGCTTCCAACCACATTGACCGTGAGGGTACCCAGCGGGACCGACATCCAGTCCACGTTTCGCAAAGCCCTGGATACAGCGTAGCGACCTATGCTTCCTGCGAAGCCTCCCATCCCGATGAGAAGGAACTGCCTGATCATTTCAGCCAGCGGTCGAGCCAGGATTGGAACTCCCTTTGCCACAGGATGCCGTTCTGCGGACTCAGCACCCAGTGTGTCTCGCTTGGAAAGAACAGCAGTTTGCTGGGGATACCCAGCATCTGTGCCGTATTAAATGCAGCCAGACCCTGGGTATAGGGGATCCGGTAGTCGTGTTCGCCGTGGATCACCATGATGGGGGTATCCCAGTTCTTTACAAAATGGTGGGGGGAACCGGCGTAGGATCTCATGGCCACCGGATTGTCTTCCTCCCATGGTGCACCGCCCTTCTCCCACTGATCAAAGAACATCTCGTCGGTGGTCATGTATTCCATTCCGGAATGGAAGACCCCGCAGTGCGAAATGAAGGTCTTGAACCGGTTCTCATGGTTGCCGGCCAGCCAGAATACCGAGAATCCGCCGAAGCTGGCCCCCACGGCACCCAGTCGCTGATCATCCACGAAAGGTTCTTTCTTGATGTCGTCAATGGCGCTGAGCAGGTCCTGCATGGCCAGTCCGCTGTTGTCCTTGCTCACCTGGTCGGTCCACTCCTGGCCATGGGTGCTGACCCCCCGGCGGGCGGGCGCGATCACCACATATCCGTAGGAGGCCATCAGGCTCATGTTCCAGCGGTAGCTCCAGAACTGGCTCAGCGGACCCTGTGGGCCCCCGGTACAGAACATCACACAGGGATATTGCTGGCCGGGATCGAATCCGGGCGGATAGATCACCCAGACCAGCATCTCTTTCTGATCGACCGTGGTTACCCATCGTTTTTTCACCTCCGGCATCCGGAGCTGGTCCAGCAGGTGCTTATTCTCCAGGGAGAGCTCGGTGGCTTCCCCGGTGGCAGGATCCACACTGTAGATCTCCTGGGGTTTGGTCATATCGACCCTGGTGGCGATCAGGCGGTCGCCGGCTTTTACCACCGAATGGTAATCGTGAATACCCCCGGTGATGGGCGTTATCGCCATGTTTTTTACGTCCATCCGGAATAATTGGAAGGTGGATTCCACTCCGGCTGTAAATAGCAGGGTCCGGCCATCATCCTCCCAGCTGAGTCCCGAGGGACTATAATCAAAATCGGGGGTCAGGTAGCGTTTCTCTCCCGAGGCAAGGTCCAGCTCAAAAAGACGGTCCTTGTCCGATTCGAAACCCGCCCGTTCCATGCTGAACCAGTACATTTTGCTACCGTCGGGCGAGAAGAAGGGAACCTTGTCGTAACCCGGCAACCCCTCTGTCAGATTACTGGTTTTCCCGCTTTCCAGATCGTACAGATAGATATCCGAATTGGTGCTGAAAGTATAGTCGACACCTGATAGCTTCTTGCAGGTATAGGCAATGGCATCTCCAGAGGGGGTCCATGACACTTCCTCCATCCCCCCAAACGGTTTCAGGGGGCTGTCCCACGGTTCGTCCGGCATGATGTCAGCTCCATCCGAAAAGACCTCCCCGTCAAATCCTGAATGGAAAATATGGCTGTATGCCCCATCTTCCCAGGTGTTCCAGTGCCGGTACATCAGATCGTTAATGATCCGCGCATCCGATTCGGGAAGGTCGGGGTGGATATCGGCTGTGGTGGGATCGATCTGTACTTCTTTGGTGTAGAGTACCCTGTTTCCATCGGGCGAGAAGGCCAGGCTGCTGATCCCTCCCTCTACATCGGAGATCTGCCGTTTTCCATTGCCCTCCTGATCCATTACCCAGGCCTGGACCTCTCCCGAAGCAGAAGAAAGGTATACAATCCTTTCCCCGTCGGGATGCCATACGGCGTTGAATTCACTCTCCGGGGTCTCCGTCAGCTGCGATTTTTCCGATCCGTCCACATTCATCAGGAAGAGTTCCCTGTTGCTGCCGTTCTGCTCCACGCTGTAGTAGCTTACCCCGTAAAGGATCTTACCGCCATCGGGAGATACCTGCACATCACTCAGCCGGCCAAAGGCCCACAGCACTTCCGGGGTCATGATTCCGGTCGGGAGTTCCTGCTGGTTCTTTGTAATCAAAGCCTGGCTGCTATTAGCTTGCGGCATATCCCGGCATGACTGGAAAATCAAGGTGTACAGCAGGAGCACCAACATATAAGGCAGAGAAATGCGACAGATATTTTTCATAGGATTTCGTCTTAAAATTCATATAAAACTACATAAACTAAAGCTATTGTGAAACAAACCTGTCCCTTAGCACCTCCATCTTTTCAGGGGAGGCCTCGAGTTGCTTCCATGACCAGATGACCACTCCGGAGGAGGGAGGACGCAGGAACTGATCGATGGCGCTGATGAACTCTTTCAAAGAGAGATCCTGCTCGAGGTAGGCCTTATTCACCTGAATGCTCGGGATGACCCGGTTGCCGGTCCGGGAATGAACTTCCCGGGCGATCCTGTGAATCCCGCTCGCGCATTGGCTTCGCCGAGCTCGCAAGCTCGGTTCCCCGCAGCTCTGCTGCGAGGGTTAGCGAGCACAAATGAAACTAACATTGGATCGAAGATTCCTCGAAGCTAGCTTCGAGGTTCTTCAATCCAAACGGGGGGGCGTCTTAACATATGAGCGTAGGTCATGGGAGAAAGATAATCGGCGAAGGCAGAAAGTGAGTTTTCAAGGATTCAGGCCGAAAGAACACCGGAAAGATCACAAAGGTCGTGATCCCGGATGTGCTGTCCGCCGGAAACTTCTCCCATATATTGGACAGAGGGGCACCAATACCATGTTTAAGGGCAGTTATATGGTTATAAAAATAATTAAATACAGTCGCATTGTTCTTAAAAACAGAGAATTCTGTTTGCTGAATACTGAATTTTCGCTTAAATTTCGTTCGTACTGCCTATGAAATTCAAATTAATTATCTCAACCTCAATAATTATATCATGAAAAAAGTAATAGATTTTAAGGGATGGCTTGTCTTGTTGATCGTTGCAATGATGTCAACAGCCTGTCAGAAAGATGAGGAGGAGACTCCGGAGTTTCAACAGCTCTCTTTTGATTCGGAGGCAGTATTGGAAAAGCTGCCCGATGGATTGCTCAATGCCTCGGATGAATATGCCCAGGAATGCGTGGAAATGATCGAGGATGCGCTTGATATGTCGGGTTTTATCGACAATATGGAGGTGCCGGATAATGCCGTTCGCAGCTCCAAGAAAGCCTCGGGCGATACATGGACCTGGACTTTTACCTCCCAGGGTTTTACGTGGACTTTCTTCTGGACTTACGAAGAGGATAATTCTAAACGCTACTGGACCATGGATATCCAGTTCGGCGAAGGTCCCCGGTACGATTATGTCCAGGCCTGGGAGTGGAAGGACGGACATGGAGGAGAGGTAATCTACAACTTCAACTGGTTATATATTTACGAAGGGGATACCTACGAATCGGAATACGAGGGGCTTTACTGGCGCTACCAGTGGGAGCAGAAAGCGGACGGATCCTATGAGTTCAGCTGGCACTACGACGCCTCGGACGAAGAATATAACTATTTTATGAGGTATGAAGTTACCATCAATTCCGATGGTTCGGGCCAGATTGACTATTACTTTTATGATGACCCCTACTATCATATGGAGTGGGATGCGACCGGTGCAGGTTCCTGGGCCTACTATTTCGGCGGGACGGAGATGAGCGGGACCTGGCCTGCAGGATAGTTCAGAGTAAATCCCTATCTTATGGCGCTCCGAACCCATCAGGAGCGCCTTTTTTATGGCTGAAAAACGAGCAATGGTCACCGGCGCTGCCTCAGGTCTTGGCCTGGAGCTGGCGACTCTGCTGGCAGCTGAACATTTTGCCCTGGTACTGGCAGACCGGGACAGGGACGGGCTGTCGAGGGTAAAGCGCCGGCTGGAGAGGGATCACGACGTTTCCGTTCAGATACGGGTAGTGGACCTTTCAAAGAACGGAGTGGCTATTGAACTCTATGATTCCATTGGTCCGGATGGTGTGGATATTCTGATCAACAATGCCGGATTCGGTCTTTACGGCTTCTTTGCGGAGACCGAATGGGAACTGGAGGAGCAGATGCTCCGGCTCCACGTCCTGACGGTCACCCATCTGACCAAACTGGTGGTCAGGGACATGATCAGGAAGGGAAGGGGAAGGATACTCAATGTCTCCTCCCTGGCTGCCTTTCAGCCGGGTCCCCTGATGTCGGTCTACTATGCTTCCAAGGGGTATATCCTCTCTTTTTCCGAAGCGCTTGCCAACGAAACAAGAGGCACCGGGGTGACGGTTTCTGTTCTTCTCCCCGGGTGGTTCCGTACCAATTTTCAGAAGACCACCGCCAGGAATTCAAACGTCCGGGAGAGTCAGGCTAAATTGCATACTGTGACTGCGGAAAAAGTAGCCCGACAAGCTTATTGTGGAATGATGCAGGGTAAAACGCTGATCATCCCGGGATTTTCCAACAGATTGATGACCCTGGCCCCAAGGGTTCTTCCCAGGAAGACCATGACCTTCATTATCCGGAGGATCCAGGAGCGGTTGAGAAGATGAACAATTCGATGGTTTGATTTGCCTATATCTGTAAAGCGAATGAAGATGGAAAACTTGATCAGATATTACCGGCGGGTCACCTGGGTAGTCTTTTGGGTGATGCCGGCAACAAATGTCTTGAGCCAGACCCCCACCCACTATCCCACCGGTAAGAACCCCGAGCCCTTCACCTTCTGGAATGTCTTTTTCTATATCGTCATACCGGTGCTCATGATAGCCGCATGGATACTGATCAGACGTTCCCAGGCGAAGCGGTCTAAGAAAGAGCAGGGGTGAGATACATCACTCCGAACCCTCGGTCAGCCGGCCGGCTCCTTTGAACAGGTCACCCGCCGCATCCTCCCGAGCCAGCCGGAAATGGGTGCCGGGATTGATGGTGCTTCCAACGACCATCATCGAATCGTTCTCCAGATACCCTTTTACCTGCTGGGAATTCATATTCTCCCCTTCAAAAGTTATCCTGTAGTCGGGTTCTGACGGGGCTTCAAAATCATCTGCATAGGTGCTGTATGATTTTCTGGCCAGTTGATTGATATAACCGGACATGGTCGCGGAATCTGCCAGGATCCCTGCCACCATCCAGCCGGCTTCCGATTTTTCGGCCACGAATCCTGAATCGGAAGGATACTCATAGATGATCCTCTGAAGCTGGCCGGTGTTCAGCCTGGTCAGTGTCTGGTCTCTCCATCGGGTGAACGGCTGGTTCAGGCTCATGGCCAGGAACCCCTCCACTGAATAGACCTCCTCTTCGCCGGAAAGTCTTACATAAGAAAAGGCCGTCCCCTGATTCTGCCCGTACCCGTACATGGAATTTCCGCCCTGTGCGGGCTGGTAATGGAAACGTCCCACCACCAGATCCATCCATGTTTTTTTTCCATCCTGGAGGATAATGCGGGTACCCAGAGAATCATTTACATGGTATTGCTCCCATTTCTCAGCCGAACGGGCCACCAGCTGCTCCGCTTCCAGTCGCTGAATCTCTGTGAGCGCACTCTGAACCGATTGACTGCTTGCAGGGACGACGAGCCCTTCTCTGGCCACGGTCCAGCCGCTTTCCTCTTTCCGGAAGACCAGTTCGGAACCCTGGTCGGCTTTGGGATAGAGCTTCATGGTAGTTACCCGGCTGGTATCGATTCTGACCAGGTCGCTCTTCAGGGTCTGATTGGATCGTTTGAACGTGGTGAACCGGGTGACCACGAAAATGGCTGCCAGAACGGCAAAAATGATCAGCAATATGCGATTATTGAATTTTCCACTCATTTTATATCAGCATTGATCGTTCAATCTAATCGGGTTGTTAATAATCCGCTTCCATGCGCATGATCCGCTGGTTTTTCCGGACCTGGTAGCGGATTCCGCCGTATACCAGCACCAGCAAAATGGGCAGCAGGAAGTTCAGCCATTTGAGCAGGCTCCGCTTGCTGTCCTCCATCTGCTTAATGGGTCTGGAGCTTACTCCTTTGGTGCGAAGTTCGATCAGGCCTGTATCGTCGCTCAGCCAGTCGATGCTGTTGACCAGCAGGCTGATGTTGTCCGGATTCACCTGCTGACCATTGTCGTTCACCGCAAAGTCGCCATCGCCGATCACTACCAGTTTACCCGGCGCTCCACCGTTGATCGAACCTTCCAGAATGCCTGCAAGAATCTGGCGCTGAAGGGTGAAATCGGCCTGGTTCCATCTTCGCTGAAAATTGAAATAGGTGGGACTGCTCTGGGTTCCGGAGAGCTCCGAGCTAAACATGACCGGGGTGAACTGTACGGTGGAGTCGCCCGTAAAATCGATGGTGCTGGCAAATGGGAGGATCACCTCTTCCAACCCTTCGGTCAGGGGATGATCGGCGAATAGGTTGATCCTCGGGATATAGGGAATGGCGATGCTGGAGATCTGAATGGCATTGCCGATCTGCTGCTGCATGGTGGCCGACACACAATTCTGATCGATGATGAAATTCTCGTTTACCTGAACCCCTTTTGCACCGAGCCACGACTCCAGTCCGGTGTTTAGTCCGCTACCATAGCCGCCCTGAAGATCCCCGTTCACTCTGTTGATAGCCACCAGTAACTTACCTCCCCGGTCCAGAAACCGGTCCAGTTCATTGAAAACGGGCCCGGGGATGGAGTCGGCAGGGCGAATGATTGCCAGTGATTCGATGTAGGAAGGGATCGGGGTGGAATCGGTAATGGTCACTGCTTCCAAATCGTACAGGATTCCCAGTTCCTGTCGGGCCTGGTTCATCTGCTGCAGGGAGGGTTCCCCGTTTCCCTGCAAAATCCCTACAGCAGGTTTGTTTACCACGGCAAGTTTTTTGATGGCGGTGGAGAGGGTGTATTCCATAGCCAGCCCGGGCTCCACCAGCGGAATGATCTCCTTGCGTTCACTCAGGCTGAGGACGGCTCCCATGTAGGCCCTCTGCTGCTGCATCTGGTCCTTTTCCCTTACATTGATCATGACCGGCTGGATCCCGTTCTGCATCGCCTCGGTTTCCAGTTCTTCATCCTCATTGGGGCTGACAAACTCCCAGACCACCATATTCCCGGAGATTTTTCCATATTCCACCAGCATTTCCCGGAAGTCGTTCCTGGTCTTGATCAGCTGGGCAGGTATATCCTCACTGAAATAGGCTTTGACGGTAAGAGGTTCTTCCAGTTCCCGGAGAATCTCTTTCGTGGCGTTACTGAGGGTATATCTCCTGTTCTCGGTCAGGTCGAGCCGGAAAAAGAACTGCTGGGAAAGCAGATTGACCAGGATCAGAATCGCCACGAACAGAACGATGGTTATACTATAATTCCTTGCCTTCATAGCTTATTAGTTGAGGTTTCTCTTGGCCAGGGTAATCTCTGTCAGAAAGAGTCCCAGCAAGATCAGTGAAAGAAAATAGACCAGGTCGCCACTGTCCAGCACCCCCCTGGAGATGCTGTCGAAGTGTTGCCGCATGCTCAGGCTGCTGAATACCTGACCGGTCGGTCCGGAGAATCCGGAAGCCAGGAGATCGAACAGGAGGTGGAAAAAGAGTCCGATAAAGAGGGATAAAAGATAGGCAACGATCTGGTTCCTGGTGATGCTGCTGGCCCAAAGCCCGATACTGATGTAGGAGGCGCTCATGAAGAACAATCCCAGGTATCCGCAGACCACCGCGCCCAGGTCCAGGTTCCCTATACTGGAAATGGTAATCACATAGGGGAGGGTGAAAACCAGGGCCGTAACAATCAGCATTAAGGTGGAGAGGAACTTCCCGACGATGACCTGGCGGTCGGTGATGGCCCGTGTCAGCAGCAGCTCGATGGTCCCTGAGCGAATCTCTTCTGCCAGCAGCCGCATAGTGAGGGCCGGTATGAAAAAGAAGAGGGTCCAGTAGGCAATGGAGAAGAAGGACCCGAGGCTGGCCTGGCCCACCAGGAAAACGTCGGTTCCGAAAAGCCAGGTGAAGAATCCGCTGATTCCCAGAAAAAGGACCAGCATGATGTAGGCGATCAGGGAGTCAAAAAATGACCTGAATTCCCGTTTGCTCAATATCCATATGGTTTGCATATTCAAATTCCTGTTTAATTGGTCGTTAGTTGCCTGAAAATATCTTCCAGCCTGGTTTCGAAGGGAACCATCTCGGTGAGGATCCATTTCCGTTCGGCACAGAGCAGGAACACCTCTCTGGCTGTGCCGGCATCGGGCTGACACTGGATCTCGAACCGGTTTTTATCTCCGTCTGCGAACCCCACCTGCTGTACCTGCGACAGCTCCCGGAGTGCCCGGAATACCTCATTGGGCTCCGCTTCCTCCACCCTGACCCTGAGAATCTCCGATCCGCTTGCCTGTTTTCTCAGCAATTCCGAAGTGCCGTCAGCCACGATCCTGCCCCTGTTGATGATCAGGATCCTGTCGCAGGTCGCCTCCACTTCCGAAAGGATGTGAGTGCTCAGGATGACCGTCTTATGCTTTCCAAGTTCACGGATCAGCTTCCTGATCTCCACGATCTGATTGGGATCCAGTCCCGAAGTAGGTTCATCGAGTATCAGTATCTCCGGATCGTGGATCAGGGCCTGGGCCAGGCCTACCCTTTGCCGGAACCCCTTGGAGAGTTCCCCGATCTTTTTATGCTTCTCGCGGTTCAGCCCGGTGACCCGGATCATCTCGGCCACCCTGGGCAGAATCTCCTCCTTGCGCATTCCCTGGATGCCGGCCACGAATTCCAGGTAGTCAATAACCGGCATGTCCAGGTAGAGGGGGTTGTTTTCGGGAAGGTAACCGATGTGGCGCTTGACCTCGTCGGAATGCTCAACCAGGGATTTTCCTCCAATGGAGATGCTCCCCTCTGAAGGGGAGATGAAGTGGGTGATCATTCTCATGGTGGTGGTCTTTCCCGCGCCGTTAGGTCCCAGAAAGCCGACGATCTCCCCGGTTTTCACCCGGAAGGAGATATCGTCCACCGCTTTCTGGCCTCCAAATTTTTTGGTAAGATTCTCAATGGTTATATCCATGATGATAGCTTATGAATAATCTGGCAGAACCGTGCCGGATGGCGGGGGCAAAAATAGTGAAACCTCATTTTTTTTTAAAAATATCCAGTACTCATTTTAACGAACTTTAACAATTTTCCTAATTTCGGTCCAAATACGCCTGTGATGAGAGCATCTTCTATCCCCGCGCTGCGCATATTGACCTGGTTACTGGCCGCTGCCCCTGCAGTTTTTGCCGCTCCGGGGGCATTCCTGAGATCGGCCTATGCCAGCACCGTTATCACCATTTTACTGTTCAGAAGAATCCAGTGATGAAAATTTGTAAAAAATCCGTCAAAGTCTGCCTGATGGCTGCATTAATATCCATTTGTACCTCATCTATGGCTCAGATGTTGGAACCGCTGAAATGGGAACTGGGATATCATGGGGAAGGGGAAGCGGAAGGACTCCGCTGGATCGATTCAAACGTACCCGGAGCGGTTCAGCTGGATATTGCCCGCTCAGAAGGGTATGGCCCTTTCTACTATGCGGAGAACTGGAAGGATTATTTGTGGATGGAGGATTCCGCCTTCATCTATCGGACCCGTTTTATGCAGCCGGAATTAAAACCGGGTGAGAGGCTGATCTTTCATTGTCTCGGGATCGATTACTCCTACCAGGTATGGATAAATGACGTGATACTTCTGGAAAGGGAAGGGATGTTCACATCGGTAAGGCTGGACCTGACCGGTCATCTGAAAAATGAAAATGAGCTGCTGGTGATGATTCTTCCCATTCCCAAGAAGCATCCTTTCCCGGTGGATCGCACGCAGGCGGCAGCAAGTGTGAAGCCGGCTGTCAGTTACGGGTGGGACTGGCATCCAAGGTTGATCCCTTCGGGCATATGGGATTCCACCTGCCTGGAGATCCTTCCTGCATCGCATATCAAAGAGCTTGCCGTCACCTATGTGCTGGGTGATGAGCTGGATGAAGCCTCCATCACCGTGGAAGTAACCGGCAGGGAGATGGAGGGGTGCAGCGGCACCTGGAAGCTCTACGATCCAAAGGGAGAATTGCTGGAGGCCCATCATTTCTCTCCCGGAGATACTTCGGCGGTTCTGCATACTTCCCTGCAGAGACCTCAGTTGTGGTGGCCGTACGATCAGGGTGATCAGCCCCTCTATTCCTACCGGGTCGACCTGACCGACCGGTATGGCGCCCCTCTCCAGACGAAGGAAGGCAGGATCGGTTTCAGAAGGGTCCGGCTCGTGATGAATGAAGGGGGATGGTCAGAGCCCCGGGGTTTTCCGAAAACAAGAAGTGTGGTGCCCATGCAGCTGGAGATCAATGGGCGGAAGATCTTTTGCAAAGGGACCAACTGGGTCAATCCCGAGGTTTTCCCGGGAATTATCACGGCAGGAAGATACGGGGAACTGATCGATCGCGCCCTGGAAGCACATTTTAATATGTTGAGAATCTGGGGTGGAGGCATCGTAAACAAGGAATCATTCTATGAGCAGTGTGACGAAAAGGGGATCCTTGTCTGGCAGGAATTTCCGCTGGCATGCAACAACTATGAGGCGACTTCTTCCTACCTGGAGGTATTGGGCAGGGAATCAGTGTCCATCATCACCCGCATCAGGGAGCATCCATGTCTGGCCATCTGGTCCGGAGGGAACGAGCTGTTCAATTCCTGGAGCGGGATGACCGACCAGTCCCTGGCCGTGCGGTTGCTGAACAGCATGTGCCTGAAGCATGATCCGCACACGCCGTTCATCTCCACCTCCCCGCTGTTTGGAGTGGGCCATGGGCACTATGTCTTCAGGGATATGGGATCGGGCGAGGAGGTTTACTCCACCATGAACCGGGCGCACTTCACCGCATACACCGAATTTGGAATGCCGTCTCCTTCACCGGTGGAGCTGCTTGAAACCATTCTTCCCGACGAAGAACTCTGGCCACCCCAACCCGGGACCTCATGGGAAAGCCACCATGCGTATAATGCCTGGGTGGGCGATACCTGGTTGATGCAGGGGATGATCGAGGATTATTTCGGGCCGTCGGGCTCCCTGGAAGAGCTGGTGGAAAACGGCCAGCTGCTGCAGTGTGAAGGCTACAAAGCGATCTACGAGGAGGCGCGCCGGCAAAAGCCCTACTGTTCCATGGCACTCAACTGGTGCTTCAATGAACCGTGGCCGACGGCTGCCAACAACAGTCTGATCAACTGGCCCGACAGGCCGAAACCTGCATTCTATGCGGTGGGGGATGCGTGCAGGCCGGTTCTGGCCAGTGCGCGGAATACCAGGCTGCAGTGGAAAAGGGGAGAGGAATTCTCTACCCGGATATGGATCCTGAATGACAGTCCCGAGTCTCTGGAGGAAGGGATAGTCAGGGTTTATCTGTTCGCCTCCGGCGAAGAACTGTTCATGGGTGAGTGGGAGTTCGGCGGGGCAGGACCCGGAGAAAACATCCCTGGTCCCGGGTTCACTGCTCTTATCCCGGAGTGGGATTCGGACCGGTTTTATCTGGAGCTGAAGGTAGCGGATCATCCGGAGTATAACTCCAGATACCTGTTCCTGCTAAAGTGATTTTGCGAAGATGCGTGAACGGCGGTGTTGCCGTTTCTCGAAATGACGCCAGATGCTCTGTACCTTGTAATTCTCCTCCAGCTCATTGTTCGATTCGGCGTATACAATGCCGTTCCGAATGGCTGCTCCGGTCAGGTGGAGCATGTTCAACGCCGTCACTCCTTTGCTCTGGTACTCCGGAAGCACCCCGGTGAGCAGCATATCGATCCGCTCCGGTTTTTTCACCGCCTTTATCAGGTGGTACCAGCCGAGAGGAAACAGCTTTCCCCTGGCTTTCTGCAGGGCTTTAGACAGGGAGGGTATGGAGATCTGGAAACCGATGACCCTGTTCTGGCTGTCCAGCACGGCGGTGGTATAATCCGGTTTCAGGAAAGAGAAATACTTCTTTATGAAGTAGGTGATCTGCCGGTCGTTCAGCTCAGTAAATCCGTACAGGGGTTTGTAGGCCTCATTGATGACATGGAAGACCTGGTGGGCATAGGGCAGCATCTCCTTCACCGAGCTGACCTCCAGCAGGCGGAGTCCGTAGCGTTCCCTGACCAGTTCACTTAAGCGGACGATCTTTTCCGGGATCTCCCTGGGGACCTTTAGTTCAAATTCCACGTACTCGATCTCCTTCTCGTAGCCCATGGCCTTCAGATGTTCTGCGTAATAGGCTGGATTGTAGGCGCCTGCAAAGGTGGGTATTTCGTCGAATCCTTCGATCAGGATACCCTGCCGTTCGAACGTGGTAAATCCCATGGGACCCACCAGCCGTTCCATTCCGTGTGCACGGGCCCAATTCTCTACTTCTGAGAAGAGTTGTCCGGATACCTCCCGGTCATTGACGGTGTCAAACCAGCAGAACCGGGCATCCCTCTTTCCCCATTGTTCATTATACCGGTGATTGATGATCCCGGCTATACGGCCGGCAGGTTCACCATCCCTGAATGCAAGCAAAAACAGCGTATCACAATGTTCAAATGCCGGGTTTGACCTTGGATCGAGTGTTTCCTTTTCGCCTTTGATCAGTGGAGGGACCCATTGCGGGTCATCCCTGAAAAGCCGGTAGGCAAGACAAACAAATTGCTTGCGTTCCCTGCGGGTGGAAACTTTTCGGATCTCGATGGGCATAGGGTCATTATTGACGCCCAAAGTAAGTAAAATCCGGCGGATCCGGCAATAGTATTTCTAAGTTCCGCCGCTTCAGGTGGCTTGGCTGGTTCAACCCTCCATGGGATAGCTGAAAAGCGGCCTGGTTTCCATTCCTTTTTCTTTGATCGCCAGTATCTCCTCCCGGTCCATTGGGGTGAAGCCGGATGCCAGCCTCAGCGCCATGGAAAACAGATCTTCGTGTCCCGGAGGAATGGCTGCGGTCACCGGATGGGAAAGTGTAAACCGAAGCCCCTGGTTCGCCTCTTTTTTGGTGGGAAGAGGTTTGTACCATGTCTTGGTATTGGAGCGTTCTTCTCCCTCTTCCCAGGGCCGGAAAGCCATGGCTTTCAGCGCAAGGATCCCCATTTGCTGCTCTTTGGCTCTTTCCATCACCTGCGGACCAAAATTACCGGCATACCAGGTGGCAAAATTGAACGGGAACAGAATGGTATCGAATTCGAACCGGTCCATTAGCGCCATGGCTGCCTCCACCGAGTGGGCAGAGAACCCCAGGTACCTGATCCTTCCGTCCTCTCTGGCCTCCAGGAATGCTTCCATGGCGCCGCCTTTGCTGAAAATGGTATCCACATCTTCCGGCGCAGTGACCGCATGCAGCTGGTAAAGGTCAAAGTGATCGGTTTTGAGATATTCCAGGGATTGATCCAGTTCCTTCAGTGCACCTTCTCTTTTACGCTCCTGGGTCTTGCAGGCAAGAAATACCTTTTTCCGGAAAGGTTGAAGGGCCGGCCCGAGCATCTCCTCGGCGTTCCCGTAGGTCGGGGCCACGTCGAAATAATTCACCCCGAAGTCGATCGCCTCCGTGACGCGGGCGGATGCCTGTTCAGGGGTTGCCTTATCAACCACGATCCCTCCGAAACCGATCATGGAGAGTTTCTCACCGGTTTTTCCGAGGGAGCGTTTCTCGAGCCTGTCCTTCAGGAATTCTCGTTCAATGGAATGTAGACCGGCGGGAAACAAGCTGATTAATGGAGCTGCAATGGCGGTGGTTCTGACAAACGTTCTTCTTTTCATTTCAGGCAGATACAGGTTATCTGCCTACAAGTTACGAAATTGAAGGGTAGAAAAGAAGTCCTCCATGATCTTATCCCGGTCGAAATTTTCCCACACGGTGATGGTACGATCATTAGCGGGGCGTTCTGCCCACCGACCACTTTTCAGCACAGGACACGGGATTACCCTGGATTCTGCCCAGGAAGGATCTTTGAGGATGGCTACTGCAGCCATATCGAACAGGGAGCGGTAGCAGCCTTCATCCAGATGGGTGATGTTCCTGAAAAGGCTGACCGAGTAATCTCCGAAACAGGTGAAGCTACCCCCGTGCCTTCCGGACACCGGCGGCTCCGCCATTGGTCCCATTCCCGGCATCCGTGTGTAGACCTCATGTCGCGTTACCCTGACTGCCGCTGTTCCGGAAGGTTTTCCGTACCGCACGGTGACCAGCTCAAAAGGCACATCCGATTCCAGCACATAATTCATGGAGGCTGTATCGTTAACCATGTTGTATTCCCCCGGGCCCGGATAGTTGGAACCGAGCCAGACTACCTTTATTCTGCCGGCAATAGAAGGTTCTTTTTCCAGGGCCAGTGCCACATTGGTGAGTTTTCCCACAGCCATAAGGACCAGGGGGGTGTGGCGTTCCTTTTCTGCTTCCCTGAGGATAAAATCCACTGCCTCTGATCCATCGTAGGAATGCTTTTCCAGGTGGTCGCGGATCTCTTTGAAACCGGCATTGGCTCCCCTGATCACCGGCACTTTGTCCTTCATTCCGGAGAGTGCCACCACCCGCAGGGCTTCCTGATAATGGTTCTCGATAGCTCCCCCGCTTCGTGTGGCATTAACGGTTACCCCGATCACATCGAAGGTCTCTTCATTCATCAAAAGGTAGGCCAGTGCGTGCTGGTCATCGAGTTCATTGTTGGCATCGGTGTCGAAGATTACCGGGATCTGTCCGTCGGTCAGGCAAAATACCGATCCCAGCAGGCAGCTAATCAGTACAGTGATTGTTCTTTTCATCGTTGAGGATGCTTAATACTGGTGGAAGGCATCTGAAATGAAAGAGAGCACCACCGGAAGGGATTCTCTCCAGTAAGTCCAGGTATGCCCTCCGTCACGAACCCGGTATTCGTGGGGAATCTCTTTCTTTCTCAGGGCAATGTGAGCCAGTGAATTTCCTTCATACAGAAAATCGTCGTCGCCGCAGTCAATGAACCAGCGTACTTTCCGCAGTTCCTCCTCCGGCAGGTCGCTGATCAATTGCAGCACGCTGTGACGTTTGAACCACTCATCCTTCTGCTTCTCGGTGGCCGAATCCCACCTCTGCCAGTGTCTCGAATTATTCATCTCCTCCCTGGAGAGGGGTCCGCAGGAAGCGCTCAGGGGGCATGCCGAGGAAAATAGCTCCGGATGGTGAAGGGCATACATGAAGGTTCCACCTCCCCCCATGGAAAGCCCTGCAACCGCCCGGTACCGCTTTTCACCTCTGATCCGGTAGCTGCTTTCCACATGGGGCATCAGCTCCTCGAAGAAAAAGTCCTCGTACCTCCATTCACCCAAGGGATCATTGAAATATCCCCGCTGGCCGGTATTGGCATCCGGCATGACCACGATCATGGGAGTGGCCCTGCCTTCCCGGATGGCCTTGTCGGCAATATGGAGTATCTCCCCGAACTGCACCCAACCGGTTTGATCATCTCCGGCACCATGCAGAAGATAAAGGACCGGATAGCTGCGCCCGGAAAGCTCGTAATCCGGTGGAAGATAAATGGCATACTTTCTTTCCATGTCCAGGATGGTGCTCTCCATGGAGAGATTGTCGTATACTCTGCCGTACTGTGCGCTCAGAAAGGTGTTGGCGAATAGGAGAAGGGTGATGAGAGATGATTGTTTCATGAGTTCGGTCTGTAATGGGATTATTATTTCAGCAGCCAGTCTGCAGCATGGGCCGCCCAGGCCTGGGGTTTAGACCGGACGCTGTACCCCTGCCCCATGAGGAAGCCGTTTGCTGCGGCATAGGCTATATGGGATCCGTGATTTCTCAGACTGTTAATATCGAGATCCAGGAACAGGGTCCTTTCACCGATGAGCGGTTTGACCATCGAAGCTACCTGGTTCGTTCGTTCGACCTCCGCCCAGATCTTGTTGTAGAGATCCTTTATCCGGGGCTGTTTTTCCTTGCTGTATATGTAATGAACCCCGTTTCCGGGATGCCTGAAGCAGATCGTTGTGACGAAAATGGTTAAAGGCTCTTTGCCCACCTGTCCCCCTTTGGCCGAGTCGGTACCTACATAGATCTCCACATTCGGATGCTTCCGGAGATATTCACTGATATAGGTTTGCACATTGTCAATGGGCCCGCCGTTCCAGAACCTGAATCTCATGGCGGTAAAAGTAATCAAAT
>CAZRZY010000076.1:0-23411 GCA_964604655.1 uncultured Bacteroides sp.
TCCAATCCGGCCAGCTCACACAGGGTGGGGTAAATATCCACATACTCGACGATCTCCGGGGAGGAGGAAACCTGTTCGGTACCGGGAACCTTGATGATCAAGGGTGCATGCAGGGAAGTCTCGTAATTACAGTGCTTGCACCATAGCCCGTGCTCCCGGAGATTCCAGCCATGATCCCCCCAGAGGATCACGATGGTCTCCCGGTCCAGTTCCAGTCGTTCCAGCTCATCCAGCACCTTTCCTATCTGGGAATCGATGTAACTCACACAGGCGTAGTAGCCATGGATCAGCTGTCCGGCCTGTTCATCCGTCAGCGGGCCTTCGGGCGGGATCCCTGCGTAGGCCCGCAGTTCCCCCCAGTTATGAAGCGATTCCGGGGGAGCGTTTTCCGGGGGAACATTGTTTGCAGGAAGGGTTACCTTGCCGTCATACAGAGCCCAGTAGCGGTCCGGTGCATTGAAGGGAAGGTGGGGCTTCAGGAAGCCCGCCGCCAGGAAGAACGGCCGGTCCATGGACTTCAGCCTCTGAAGGTCCCGCATGACCTTCCGGGCGGTCTTGCCATCCTTGTAGGCCGTATCGGGAAGCACTGCCCGTTCGAACGGAGGCCCCCTGAAACGGTCGGAGGTATCGATCCGTATGTTCTCCTCCAATGCATAGTCGCGCCAGCTAGGACTGCTGGAAGCGGGATGCCAGATTTCGTCCCAGCTCTGCACGGCATCATCTCCATGGTGAAAAACCTTCCCGTTACTGATGGTATAGTACCCGTTTTCCCTGAAAAACCGGGGAAGGGTAGTAATCCCCGGTGCATCTTCATCGGCACGGGTATAGTAGGTCAGAAAGCGGTTACGGGCAGGGCGGAGCCCCGTCATCAGGCTGGCACGGGAGGCCCCGCAAACCGGAATGTTGCAGTAGGAACGGTCAAACCTGGTTCCCTCACCGGCCAAACGGTCGATGTTCGGCGAGTGGATATGGTCCATCCCGTAACAGCCAAGCTCTGGCCTTAGATCGTCCACCGCGATGAACAGGATATGGGGCTTCCCGGCAGCGCTGTTGTCCGGATTCTGCCGGCACAATACCAGTAAGGCAGGAAGCAGAATGACCGCCGCCGCAAGGATCGTCCGAACTCTTCGATAAAAAGCAGGCTTGGAGATAGACATGAAGTAAGTTGTTGGTTTAGCGATTTCTAAATTAGGTATATTATGTTTTCACTTGCCCATGTGAAAGAAAAAAATCACTTTATTTGCATGGAATAATCAACACTTTGAATGATAATCCGTATCACTTTCATTCTGTCGGTAGTTGCTTTTATATCGGGCTGCGGGACCCGGCACGACGAGGTGGTCAGTCAGCTGGAGGAACTAAAAAAGGATTCACAGGAATTCTATCCCGTGGTTTACGCCACGGCCACTTATCTTGCCACCACTGCTGACCTTACACCCGAGGAGGCGATTCCTCTCGTACTTGATCTGATCTCCATGGGATATCACACGGAGGCAAGATACAGCATCGATAATCTGTTCAGGAATGGTATATTTTCCTACGATCTCATGGCCCTCAGGGGACTCTGCTACAGCAATGAGCTCCAGCCTGAACTGGCACTGGCAGATCTGGAACGCGCCACAGCAGGAGATCCAGGCAATGAAAAGATCCAGGCCCTGTATAATCAGGTCCAGGAAAAAAGCTCACCAGTTGAGAATGCCGGGATATTGTTAAACGATGCTCGTTCCAGGCTGCTTAACGGGGATACAGATGCATCGGATCAGATACTCAGCCGCCTGCTCAACCAGGATCCCGGAAACCATTCTGCCCTGTTTATGAAGGGGCTGATCAGACTTCAGAAAGCACAATACGATTCGGCACTCTACTACATGCAATTCGCCAGGAGCCTGGATGAAAAGAGGGATTACGTGGAGGCAGTCTCATCCGTGGAACAGGTCATCAAGGCTGAAGAAACCATCGGGAAGCAACCCTCCTTTTTTTCCGGATACCTTCAGAAATCCCAGGGTCTGGCAGCGCTGGGACTGTTCGATGAAGCACAATCTGCTATTAACCATGGCCTTGAGGAACTTCCCGATAACAGAAGTCTGCTCCTCGCCAGGGCTCTGGTTTGGGTACAGGCAGGAGAAACGGAGACAGCCCGCCTTTACATCCAGGAACTTGAGCAACGTGGTATGGTGATCTCACAGGATCTGAAAGAGCGGATCCTCCAAAATCCCGTTCAATGATCATCCTGGGAATCTCGGCATATTATCACGATTCTGCAGCGGCACTCCTGGTGGATGGAAAACTGATCGCTGCAGCGCAGGAGGAGCGATTCACGCGTAAAAAACATGATGCGGGATTTCCGGGAAATGCCATCCGGTTTTGCCTCGAAGAAGCTTCCCTTGATCTCTCCATGGTCGACCAGGTGGTCTTCTATGACAAACCTTTTCTGAAATTTGAGCGATTACTGGAGACCTACTACAGCTTCGCACCCCGGGGTATTGTCTCTTTCGTTACCGCCATTCCGGTTTGGATCAATGAGAAACTGTTCCTGAAGCGTAATATCAGCAAAGGATTGCAGGAGATAGGCGAATTCGATCATTCCAGGCAAAAAATCCTGTTCCCGGAACACCATTTGTCCCATGCGGCCAGCGCATTCTATCCCTCCCCCTTTACAGAGTCTCTGATCGTCACGCTGGACGGGGTCGGCGAGTGGGCCACCGCTTCGATTTGCACCGGAAAAGGAGGACAGATCAGGATCATCAAAGAATTGCGGTTCCCGCACTCCATAGGCCTTCTCTACTCCGCTTTTACCTATTATCTCGGATTCCGTGTCAATTCAGGCGAATACAAGCTGATGGGGCTTGCTCCGTATGGAAATCCCGGATCGGAAGAGGTGGAAAGGTTTATTCAGACGATTAAGAAAGAACTTGTACAGATACACGAAGATGGATCCATCTGGCTCAACCAGCGCTACTTCCGATATGCCACCGGGCTGAGAATGACCATCAACCGGAAGTGGAAACGGCTCTTCGGCATTTCAAGGCGCAGGGAGAGCGATCCCATCGATCAGGTGCATTGTAATCTGGCACTGGCCATACAAAAAGTCACTGAAGAAACGGTGCTCCGGATGGTGGACCATGCCAAAAAATATGCTGAAAACGAAACACAGGCATCCCATCTCTGCCTTGCCGGCGGGGTTGCGCTGAATTGTGTGGCCAACGGGAAAATCAGGGGAAGCGGACTGTTCAAGGATATGTATGTTCAACCTGCCGCCGGAGATGCAGGTGGGGCTGTCGGTGCCGTTCTGGCCGCACATTATATTCTGAACGGATCCGAACGCACCATCGAAACACCCGATGCCATGCAGGGCGCATATCTCGGACCGGCATTTCACAAGGATGATATCCAAAAAACAGTGAGGAAATTCCGGGCTGTAGCGGAGGAAATTTCTGATTTTGCTGCTCTGTCGCGAAAAACTGCCGAGTTGATTTCCGTTGGACAGGTGGTGGGATGGTTCCAGGGACGGATGGAATTCGGGCCGAGAGCGCTTGGAAACCGCAGTATACTGGCCGATGCAAGGAGTCCCGAAATGCAGAAGAAATTGAATCTGAAAGTGAAATTCCGGGAAGGTTTCCGGCCTTTTGCCCCTTCTGTGCTGACGGAGAGCGTATCGGAATACTTTGAATATGAAGGCAGCTCACCCTACATGTTAATGGTGGCCCCTGTGAAGAAGGACAGACGGAAAGAGCTGCCACCGGACTACTTCGAACTACCCTACATGAACAGGCTCTACGTGGAGCGCAGCGACCTGCCTGCCGTGACTCACATCGACTTTTCCGCAAGGTTGCAGACGGTCCATCGGGATACCAATGAAAGGTACTGGCAATTGATCCGCGATTTTGAGGATCTCACGGGATATGGTGTCATTGTCAATACCAGTTTCAATGTACGGGGTGAGCCGATCGTCTGCACCCCGGAAGATGCCTACCGCTGCTTCATGCGCACTGAAATGGATGTCCTTGTCATTGGCAACTTCCTTCTGAGGAAACAGGAACAACCTCCCTGGGAGGAACATGACTGGCAAACGAAAATGGGAACCGATTGAGTATTAAATTAAGATGATATGCTGAAAGATATATGGAGATTCATCAGGGAACGAAGAGCATGGTGGCTCTTCCCGGTTATCTTTTTCATTCTGCTTATTGGGGTTTTACTGGTTCTGGGCGGAGGTAGTGCCCTGGCACCCTTTATCTATACTCTTTTCTGAAAATTAATGAAAGACAACCGGCTGAAATACAGGGAGACCCTGTTGGTTATCGTGCTTGGATTTGCGGTGCTTTATGTTCTGCTGGACCGCGTATGGATGCTCTATTTAGCATTGGGAACCGGTATTCTCGGAATGATATCGGTAGACATCAACCGGTGGATCCATGTGGCCTGGTTCTTTCTGGGTGAAAAACTGGGATTTGTGGTCAGTAAGGTGGTACTGGGGGCATTGTTCATCCTCATCTTACTGCCCATTGCCCTGCTGTCCAGATTATTTCGTAAAGATCCCCTGCATCTTCGTACACCCGGAAGGAGCGGATACCACCGGCGCGACCATCTCTACCAGGTGAAAGATCTGGAAAATATGTGGTAATATGAAAAAAACACGTGTCAGGATCCTGTTGTCCGTATTGATCTTTGTGGCGCTTGACCTTGCTGCCGGGTTTTTCCTTATACCCGACAGCTTCAATGCATTCAGGACCAAACACTACTATTACCACCACGGTTTACGGCCCAATCAGGAGACCATGGCTGCCTGGGGAGCATTGATCTATCCCATTCATACCAATTCCATGGGGATGGTCGATTCTTCGGTTTACAAGGTTCAGAAAGACAGTGATCAGCACAGGATCCTTATTCTTGGAGATTCCCATTCGGAAGGTGTGGGTGTCCCGTATGGCAAAACATTTGCCGGAAGGCTGTCCGATACACTGCGCTATCACGATATACAGCTATTGAATGGTTCTGCAGTCAGTTACAGCCAGAAGATCGAGTATTTGAAATCCGAATTCCTCCTGGAAAGGATGGGCCTGGAGGTGGATGAGATCCTCGTTCTGATCGACATCTCGGACCTTCAGAACGAACTGGTTTATGAAGCCTTCGAACCAAAAGAAAGAGGGGGCTTCGGCCATATGGTGTTCAGACTGAACAATGGATTAAAAAAGAGTTCCACCATCTATTACCTGGTCGATGCTCTTAAAAACCAAAAAGAGCGGGAAAAATTCTTCAACAGCATTGATAATTTCTATGCCGATGTGAGGGAGAATGAAAATAACAATATATGGGAGCTCTATTCCGGCTTCTTCAGTCATTTCGATAATGAGGTACTGCTCTCCAATCCCCAGTTCCATGGTATGGGGGGATGGATGGAGGATGAAAACTTCCGGGAGCTGGCCCTGAAAGGAATAGGGATGGGTCAGCAGCAGATACTTAAACTCAAGGAATTGTGCGATTCACGCGATATCAGACTCACCCTTTCGGTACATCCCTGGCACCATCAGATAGAAAAAGGGGAAATACGCGATGAGTACGTTCAGTACTGGGAGGTATTTGCCAGGAAACACCAGATCTCCTTTCTGAACTTTTTTCCGCTGTTCATCAACGATGAAGATCCCGATCTGGTGATCAACAAGTACTATATCCAGAACGACAACCACTGGAACGAATTCGGTCACGAAAAAGTGGCATCCTTCCTCCTGCCCTATTTTCTTCGAAACGAGCAGGTAGAAAGGAATGATATAATGAGGCCGTCTCATTTCAGTGAGACGGCCCCTGGTAATAAATAAGAAGAGAATCTGGCTCCTATTCGGCAGCCGCAACGGTAATATCAATCGAATGAACATCCTGCAGAACGGTTTCACCCCAGTTCCCATAGCTGGTGGCCACTACCGTAAATGTAAAGGTTCCTTCAGCTCCGTAGCCTGATACAACCAGTGAATCGGTCCCTTCATCAAAGGGAGTGCCGAAGCCTTCCGGCCAGCTGCTCTCCTCACTATCACCCTTGAAATAAGTGAGGAATTCTCCTTCTGTTTCCGAAGTATAAACGGTAAACCCATCCCTTAAACCGAGTGTGTTATTCTCGATATTGGTCGTGAACTCTGCCGAAACTGCCTGCGGCTCTTCCTTGTTGCATGAAAGAAGGAGAGTCACCAGGCAGGCGGAGAGCAGGTAATAAATAGTATGTCTCATAATTCCGTGTTTTATAATTACCACCCCGGATTTTGCTGCAGCGCACCATTGTTGACATCGATTTCTCCGATGGGAATGGGCATATACTCATTCTTGCCCACTTTGAATATTCCCGGTCCCAGAAGGGCATCCCAGTCGATCCCCCACTGATTATCGAAGCTCCAACGGATCAGATCAAGCCAGCGGTGCGTTTCGAAGGCCAGCTCCACGTCCCGTTCATGAATGATCGCTTCCGCTGTCAGTGCCGGTACCGGAGGCATATCGACCCTGCCCCTCACCTCATTCAGGGCACTAAGGCCTGTCCCGTCATCACCCAGAAGGAACATCACTTCGGCATACATCAACAGCACATCGGCATACCGGATCACATTCCTGTTCACCGGATCGTTATTGGGAGCTGATGTACCTGCCTCATCATATACCGGGAAGTAGTACTTCTTCATCCCGAAAGCTTCTGTAAGACCATCCATCTCGGGCCGTGTAAGCCCCCTGGAATTGGCGATGCGCTTGGTGTTGATAAAAGAGTTGTACTTTTTGAACATGCTTGCATCGGGATCGATATGCATGGTATCTCCGTTGATGTAAACAGAGGCGTAAGCCCTGGGATCCCTGTCGAATCCGCCAGGTGCTCCCACCGAATCGCAGGAATAGAACCAGTCTGGGTGTACCTCATGATTCTTGTAGCTGTTGCTGTGGATCGAAAACCACTGACTGTTCATGGAACCACTCCACATCCATCCGGGAAGCCACCCTCCTGCAATCCGGGTGTTGGAATACTGCACCTCCCAGATCGATTCAATGTTATTCTCGGAAGGATAGGTATTGTTTTCGGACTGCAGATCGAGATAGGCTGTATTGGAAAGCAGTGCCATCAGATAGTCTTTCCGGGTTTTTGGAGCCTTGGGATATACCAGATCGTATGTTCCGGAATTCATCACATCCAGGAAGGTATCCCTGGCCTTTCCCAGATCTGCTGAAGCCTCACCGCTGCTCTGGTTGCCATTTTTGGCATAAAAATGGTAATATTTGAACAGCAGCGCCTTCCCGAGCAGTGAACTGGCAGCACCGGTTGTGATGCGGCCCACATCGGCATCGGGATAGGATTCCGGGAGGATGGGAATGGCGAAATCCAGGTCCTCCTCCAGCTTGTCCCAGAATTGAATGGGGTCCCCATTGGTGAAGTTCTGATTAAAATCCACAGGGAAGTCCACCTCATCATAATAGACCGGGCGGTTATAAACCACCACCAGGTAGAAATAATACATCGCCCGCAGAGCACGGGTCTCAGCCTCGATCTGGTCCCTGGAATCCGCGTCCATCCCTTCGATATCGCCGGCAGCAGCAAGCTCCCTCAGCAACCGGGAGGTACGGTAAAGACCGAAATACATGTCGAGGTACATCTGGCGGTTATCCCCGTTTCCCGAGTTCATGACCGCCAGATTGTCGCGCCCCTCTGTTTCAAACAGGGTCCTGTCCTCCCAGGTTCCGAACAGGAACTGGAAGCGTAATCCATACATGCCCCTTCCTGCCAGCGGTGTGTAGCAGGAGTTTAAGGCAAGCTGGAAATCATTCTTGGTTTTATAGAAACTCCCTTCGGTCAGATTGTTTTTATTCTCCACCTCCAGGAACTCCTCGCTGCATCCCGCACTGAAGATCAGGGTAAGCAGGATCAGCGATTTTATCATCAATTGTTTCATATCCAGACTATTTATTGGGTACAGCACTAAAAATCAACTTGAATGCCGGCGGTCCATATCCTGGGGAGTGGATAACTTCCTCCATCCGTTCCAATTCCCAAAGGATTTCCGGAGGTGGGAGCCTCCGGATCACGCCCCTTGTACTGGGTAATGGTGATCAGATTCACCCCGCTGACATAGATCCTGGCCCTGGTCATTCCCAGGGTTTGTGCAACGCGCATGGGAAGGGTCACACCCAGCTGGATATCTTTCATCCTGAGAAAAGAGGCGTCCTCCAGCCACCAGGTGGAGGTCCGGGTGTTGTCGTTGGAGTTGGCCAGGTCGGCCCGGACGAATTCCGTGGAAGGACGGTCCTCCCGGTAATAATTCTGACTGTATTCCACCGTCTTGTTGTGATTGATATCCTGGCTTACAAAGCTTTCGACCTGAGCACGCTGACTGTTGATCACATCCACATTCTGGGAACCGTACCAGTACATGCTGAAGTCGAACATCCGGTAATAGAGATTGACATTCAGAGAGTAGATGAAATCGGGGATGGGTTTTCCGATAATGGTACGGTCATCGTCGTTGATCACACCGTCCAGATTCAGGTCGGTGAATTTCAGGTCACCCGGAGAAGGAACCCCGTTACTGGGAACAGCGTAGAGATAATTTCCCTCCCCGTCGAAATCCTCGGGTGTGATGATCCGCTCAGCGATAAATCCCCGCAGCGATCCGACCGTATTGCCCACGCGGGCCACATTGTTGCCGTCGAAATAGGTCTCGGGGATATCGACGACCCTGTTCTTGATGGTGGTCAGCATCCCGGTGATCTCGTAATTGAAATCCCCTTCCATATCCCGGTAGCTGAGATTGAATTCGAACCCCTGGTTGCGAATATTTCCCAGGTTCACAAACGGAGTACCTATTCGTCCGAAGACATCGGAAACCGACCGCCTCACCACCAGGTTATCGGTATCTTTAATATAGTATTCCACTGTGGCCGAAAACTTATTTCGTAAGAGGGCGATATCGGCCCCGATATTGGTCATTTCTGAAGATTCCCACTGGATCAGCTCGTTTCCGAAATTATTCAGCACATTGATGGCGGGAGCCACCTGCTGGGAGGTCCCGAATACCGGGGAAAAGTCGGTCATCGAACTTAACTGAGCCTCGTAACGGAAGTTCCCGATCTCCGAGTTTCCTGTCTGTCCGTATCCGACACGCACTTTCAGCATATCGATGGCATCCACATTGGGCAAGAGATCTTCATTCAGCTTCCATGCGGCAGAGGCCGAAGGGAAAGTCCCCCACCGGTTGCCGGGTCCGAACCGGGAATTCCCGTCACGCCGGATACTGGCAGTAACCAGATATTTGCTCTCATAGTCGTAGATGAGACGCGCCAGGTAGGAGGACCACCGGATAGGGGTGTAATAGCCCCTTGCCTGCAACAGGTCGGCATTGCCATTCCCGATCGTGTTCAGGTTCTCATACTCGAAACCGCGGTCGTCCACGTTGGAGCTCCAACCCTCGAATTTGCGGGCATCCTGCACCCCTGTGAGGGTAAAGCGGTGCCCTGAAAAATCTTTGGAGAGCGTAATCCGGTTCTCCATGTTAAGCGCCAGATTGTCATTGAAATCTTCTGCCAGGGTGGACTCACTTTTGGTCCTCACCCCCGACTCGAAGGAGGGGAACCAGTTCCTGTTGTGATTGGCAGAATAGGTAGCCGAAGGCATGGTACGGATAGTCATCCATTCGAAGGGGGTGAACTCCAGATACACACTCCCGGTGACTCCTGTTCCTGTCCGTTGATCATCACCTATTATCATGGGAGCCAGCGGATTGGGCTTATCATTCCCTCCGGTGTTCAGCGCCTGAATAGTATCCCCGCCATCGATAAACTCGAAGGGGATCTGCGGTCCGTCGAAACCGCCCTTATTATCTTCGTTGTAGATGGCCATCAGGGGAGAGGTGATCAGAGGGGTCGACCAGGCACCGCTCTGCCATTCGTTGGGAACAGAGGTGACCCCCCTGGAAAGCTGAATCGATTCACCCACCCGCAGATAATCTCCGATCTTAAAGTCGGAGTTGGCCCTTAGCCTGAGACCGCGGGAAGCAGAGGAGACCAGGATTCCCTGCTCATCCACATAGTTGGCAGAGATGGCATAATTACTTGTTTCATTCCCCCCGGATACTCCCAGATAGTAGTCCTGTGTATAGGCCCGTCGTGTCACGGCATTCTGCCATTCGGTTCCCTCCTCCCATCCGTCACCGTAATAGAGCTGGCGGAAACGGTCGCTGTAAGCCACATTGGGAAGGAGCCCGTTGTCTTCATATATTTCATTATAGAAAGCGGCATACTGGTCCGCATTCATTACACCGAACTGCTCGGGGACCAGGTTCATGCTCCCATATGCAGAGAAAGTTACCTTGGGTTTTCCGGCACTTCCCCGCTTGGTGGTAACGATGACCACTCCGTTGGCTCCGTCGGCTCCGTAGATGGCAGCAGCGGATGCATCTTTCAGAACCTGGAATGTTTCAATGTCGTTGGTATTCAGTCCGCCCAGTCCCCCGGCACGAACACCGTCAATAATATAGAGCGGGTTGGGACTGGAATTGATGGAGCCTATACCGCGTATCCTGATGGTGGGACCCGAACCCGGACTGCCGGACTGGGTCACCAGAACACCGGAGGCCCGTCCCTGAATAGCTCTGGCCAGGGATGAAGAGGGTACTTTGTTCAGATCCTCGGCGGATACCACCGCCACCGATCCGGTCAGGTCCTCCTTTTTGACGGTACCATAACCGATCACCACCACTTCATCCAGGGCCTGGATATCCTCCTGAAGTGCCACATCGATGGCGGTCTGCGCACCCACCGCTATCTCCTGTGTGAGATAACCGATATAGGAGAAAACCAGAATGTCGTCGGCTCCTTCCACCGTAATGGTATAATTCCCCTCCAGGTCGGTGATGGCTCCTGCAGTGGTCCCTTTGATCACCACATTGGCCCCGGGTACTCCCTGTCCGTCCGCAGCATCGGTCACGGTCCCCGTTACTGTCCGTTGGCCATAGAGACTGACTGATGCTGCGAAAAGAAGTATGCCGGCATGCAGCCATGCGGGGCAGAGTATCTTTCTCAGTTGTAGTTTCATTTTGGTATGTTTAATAGTTCAAAAAGGTAGGTACCCGCTGGATAATTGAAGAACCTCGAAGCAGAGCTGCGGGGAACCGAGCCTGCGAGCTCGGCGAAGCCAATGCGCGAGCAGGATTCAAAAAAAGGGACACACACGGCATCCCTTTTTTTGAATTAATTGCATACAGGTCTACTTGACCACTTTAAATCCTGAAGGAATTCCTTCAATCTTCACCATGTATACTCCATCTGCCAGATCTCTGAGGGGAAGTGTTCCGCTCACATTCTGAACAGACTTCACCAGCGAACCGGTAATACTGTAAATTTTCAGATCGGAAGATTCCACTCCGCGGATGTGCAGCATGTCCTGGTATACAAAAACCTTGACCGTGCTGGCGATCCTTTCCCTCAAGCCGACAGAGATCTGCTCTTCCTTCAGCGTAATATGACCGCTGTAGTAATTGGAAGCGTATCCGTTATTCTTGTCGGATGACCAGAAATACTCGATCTTCAAAGGATCTTCCTCTCCGGGAACAGCGGCGTTGGTCTTTACATCCAATGCAAAGGTATCCCCTACCTTGACCCCTAAACGATCACCATCCAGCGCGGTGGGATCCACCGGATAAGAGAGTGCCCCGTCGAAGGACATGACCATAATGGCACGGATGGTACCATCTTCGGCTTCGTCCCAAAAATGAGTGGTTGAAGCCAGTGCCAGCAGGCCCTGCTCATTGTTCCCCCAGCTACCGGTGGTATAGGGGATCCAGGCTTTTTTGTCCGGTCCCAAACCGATGGATGCTTCGTAGGCAGAGACCTGGCCGTCATTGAAAACAGCCTTACCGCCGCCCAGTTCCACATAGCGGGCATAGGCCATGTTCTGGTATGCACGCACATTTTCGGCACTGTCAGAAGCCGCAGTAAAGGTGGGCTCATGACGGACCGGCGATGCAGGCTGTGCCATGATCTCGAAGGTCCTCGAATCCGCATTGGCCTGAGCATTCGAATCCCAGTACTTCAGAAGCACATAGAAGTTGCTTCCGTCGTGGACCCCTTTCCAGGCGGCACCGAATGTATTGCCGTCGCCCAGATCAAAGAGATCACCATTGGCAGGATCAGAGGTCAGATTAGCCACGGCCATAGAATCTCCCAGCAGGCCCCATGTGGTCTCAAATGTCGCCGCATCGGCAATACTCTCATAGGTCCACGCATCGGGTGCCTGAAGAATATCTACCAGGGGCCTGTTCTCATACGGGGTATCTGCATATGACGAATCTCCTTCGTAATCAGGCTCCTGAGCCCAATTCACCCAGGAGACACCAACAAACGGCAGGTCTTCGGCAGCCGTTGGCTCAGGCATCATCACCACATGACCACTGTAATAGTTAGAGGCATATCCGTTATTCTTATCTGCAGACCAGAAGTACTCTATCTTCAGTGGATCGGGATCCCCGGGAACAGAGGAATTGGATTTCACATCGAATGCGATCGTATCCCCTACCTGAAGGGCGATGCGGTTATTATCCAGATCGGCTGGATCCTCAGGATAGGAAAGAGCCCCATCGAAGGTCATGACCATGATGGCCCGGATAGTTCCATCCTCTGCTTCGTCCCAGAAATGGGAGGAGGAAGCCAGTGCCAGCAGGCCCTGCTCATTGTTACCCCAGCTACCTGTGGTATAAGGAATCCATGCTTTCTTGTCCGGTCCCAAGCCGATGGATGCTTCATAGGCGGACACCTGGCCATCATTGAATACGGCCTTACCGCCGCCCAGTTCCACGTATCGGGCATAGGCCATATTCTGGTAAGCACGAAGATTTGGATTATCGGCACTGTCCCGTGTCACCATATTGAATGTAGCAGTGTCGTACCTGAACGAAGTGGGCTGGGCCGTAATCTCAAAGGTCCTGGAATCTGCACCTACCTGAGCATTGGCATCCCAGTATTTCAGAAGCACATAGAACTTGGAACCATCGTGAACCCCTTTCCATGCAGCCCCAAAGGTATTCCCGGTGCCGAGATCGAAGAAATCCCCGTTGGCAGGATCGGAAGTGAGGTTGGCTACTGCCATGGAGTCTCCGAGGATTCCCCAGGTAGCCTCAAAGGTAGCCGCATCGGTGATCCCGTCATAACTCCAGTCCGCCGGTGCCATGGGTACTTCCACAACAGGATTGTCGTAGGGAGTGTCCATGTAACTGGAATCGTCCGGAGAGTCCGGTTCCTGAGCCCAATTTACCCAGGAAACCCCCACAAAAGGTTGCGCGAGCAGTCCGGCCGCAAAGAGCAACATGGGTAGAAACGTAGCAATTCTTTTCATAAAGCAGATTTTTAGTTAGACATGAAAAATTATCAACCAAACATATCCATAACCTGCCGGAGCATGGTCCGGTATATTACCATATAGGTATACTATTTTACTGCCGGGATGATGGCAGTCGAAGGAAACACTGGAGTACCAGGCCAGAATGCCCGATAATCCAGTGTTTTATAGCCTGTTGGTCCGGTTTGGCTACAGATCAACAGAGAGCCGGGTGGAAATCTCGTAGCTGCCCGAGCCAACGAGGGCTTTCACCCCCCCGTTCTCCATGGAGAAATCGATTTCAGACTGCCCTAACCCGGTGCCGTTAACAAGGATATCCTCAGGTTCCCCCGGAATAAACAATGAGGCTGAGGTATTGGCCGGGATCTCCACCTCCATTTCCAGCAAGTTCCCGTTCAGTTCCCAGCCAGATACGATCGTTCCGTACATCGACTCATGGGTGGCCCTGGCAAAAGTCAGGCCGCCTCCGGGATGCGGATGGATAAGGATATGACGGTATCCGGGCCGGGCCGGATCGATCCCGATTCCGGCTACCACCCGGTAGAGCCATTTACCAATGGCCCCGTAGGCGTAATGGTTGAAGGAATTCATCCCAGGGTTCTGGAAGGTGGAATCGGGCTTCTGACCGTCCCAACGCTCCCAGATGGTGGTGGCACCCATGGTCACCGGATAGAGCCAGGAAGGATACTCCTTTCTGTTCAATAACATATACGCCAGATCGTTCCGGCCTGTTTCGGTGAGGGTCAGGGAGATCAGCGGCGTTCCCAGGAAACCGGTGGTGATATGTCCGAACTGCTCCACATCGCCGGCAAGATGGGATGCAGCCATCCGGGCGGTCTCTTCGTCAAGAAGGTCGAAGGCGAGCGCCAGGGTGTAGGCGGTCTGGGTATGGGAGACCAGCCGTCCGTTGGGAGTGACAAATTCCTGGTTGAATGCCTTTTTTACTCTCTCCGAAAGATCCCTGTATTGTTCCGCTTCCTCTTCCCTGCCCAGGATGGAAGCCACCCTGGAGACGATGGAGGAGGAGTACGAGTAGTACGCGGTAGCCAGCAGGTCCTTGGTGGTATAGGCCCCCATGTAGTCCGACCGTTCGGAATTGAACGAGAGCCAGTCGCCGAAATGGTGATCCCGTTCCTGCCAGATGTAATCGTCCCCCGCGTGCTCCTTCATGAAACCGATCCACTGCTTCATGCTTTCGTACTGCTGCTCCAGGATACGGACATCCCCGTAGTTCAGGTAGACCTCCCAGGGAATGACCACACCCGCATCGGCCCATCCGGTGGCTCCGGCTCCTCCCAGCATATCGGGGATCACGTGAGGAATGCCCCCATCCTCCTTTTGATCAGCAGCCAGATCCTTCAACCACTTCGTGTAGAAGGTGGCTGCATTCATATTGAAACATGCAGTGGGGGCGAATACCTGGGCGTCACCGGTCCATCCCAGCCGTTCATCCCTCTGGGGACAGTCGGTGGGCACATCCAGAAAATTGCCCTTCAGGCCCCATACAATATTGTGCTGCAACTGGTTGATCAGACTGTCTGAACAGGTGAAGCTGCCTGCAGTTTCCATATCGGAATGGATGACCATTCCGCGGATCTTATCGGGTGTCAGCTCGCCGGGATATTCCTTCACCATGACATAGCGAAAACCCTGGAAGGTGAAATGGGGCTCGAGAATCTCCTCCGCACCCCCCTTTAAATAAAAGGTGTTGGTGGCCTTTGCGGTGCGGAGGTTATCGTAGTACATATTCCCCTCCTTGTCGAGGATCTCGGCATGCCGGAGGATGATCCGGTCTCCTTTGTTTCCGCTGACCCGGATGCGGATCCACCCCACCATATTCTGCCCCATATCAACCATCCAGCCCTCATCCGTCTTTTTGATCCATAGCGGTTCCAGTTCGTTGACGATCCGCACGGGTGGCCCCTCGGGTGCGATGAGCTTCCCGGTGGAGATTTCGGCCACCTTCACCGCCTGCCATCCGTCATCATCAAATCCGGGGCGGCTCCATCCCGGCATCTCTTTCCGGGCATCGTAGACCTCCCCGTTGTAAATATCCGATTCCAGGATGGGTCCGGTGGCCGCCTT
Organism: uncultured Bacteroides sp.; assembly: GCA_964604655.1. GTDB lineage: Bacteria > Bacteroidota > Bacteroidia > Bacteroidales. The sequence goes on from CAZRZY010000076.1 coordinate 15,437, forward strand.
CCAGCTTTCATCGGTCCCGATAATCTCTTTGCTGCCGTCGCCGTAGGTCACATGCAATTCGGCAATGGCGGCCAGCTCCCGGCCCCAGATATTCCGGTTGTCGATCCATCCCAGGTTACCCCGGAACCAGCCGTCACCCAGAATGATTCCCAGGGCATTGTTCCCCTGTTCCAGGATCCCTGTCACATCATAGGTCTGGTACTGAAGCCGGGTATCATAGCTGGTCCAGCCGGGCGTGAACTCCTGGTCTCCCACCCTTTTCCCGTTGATCTCGGCCCGGTACAATCCGTGGCTGCTGATATAAAGGCGGGCGTTCTCCACCGGCCCCTTCAGACGGAAGTCATTTCTGAGGTAGGGGCTGGGCTGGGATAAGTTCGGGTCCTCCTCCCAGGAGGGTGAGATCCATCGCCCCTTCCAGGAGGCGTCACCCATAAAGGCAGTCTCCCAGGAGGCAGGCTCACTCCAGTCGCTTCTGTTTCCGTGGTTGTCCCACACCCTCACCTGCCAGAATACCGGCTGAAAGGATGGCAGAGGCGGACCTTCGTAGGGAATCTGCGTCGAAACATAACCGCCGATGCGGCCGGTCTCCCAGAGGAGCCTTCTTCCTCTCTCCAGATCTCTCTCGTTGGAGGCCACCCTGATCTCATAGGACTCCTGCATGGTATTCATCACGCCCGACTCCAGTTTCCAGCTCAACCTGGGTCTTGGCTGGTCGATCCCCAGCGGATCATGCTTGTATTCGGATCTCAGGTCGGTAACGGTCAGCTGGGCGAAAAGGGAGGCAGCTCCCACTGCCAGAAGAAAAAGGAAAGAAAGAACACGTGTTTTCATGATGTTGGTTTTAGTCAGAATCTAATGTAAGAATATTTCCAGAACCTGGTTGCTTTTCACGCGGAAGGGCTCCGTATACCGCCAGGATCAAGGCATCGGCACCGCGAACTGTACCATCTTACTTTCCGCATAACCGATCCGGTGGGCCACCACCGACAGGGTATCGCCGGGATCCGCCTCCACAGGGCCGCTGTAGAGGATCCAGTGTTCCGGACCGAATCCGTCGCTGCTTATCTGATAGGCCAGAGAGGCACCCCGGGTAGGGCACTGAAGGATCACCCGGCCCCGGTTGTAATGGATTTGTGGGGATTCCGTGACTGGCTGAACTCCCCCCGGCCACATGCTCCATACCAGCTCCTTTTCGGTGCGGTACCTCACTCCTTTGTCACCGGTCTTCCCGATCCATTCATCCAGCTCCCTGCTCAGCCGGTTCAGGATCGGGCGGTAGGCCGGATCACCCGCAAGGTTTTGCAATTCAAAGGGATCATTCTCCAGGTCGTACAGCTCTTCCGGCTCCTTGGCTGTCCTGAACCAGTACTCCTGCGCCCTGTTGAGCGTTTCGTCATCCCTCCGGCGGAGCAGCTCCTGCATGGTATTCATATTTTTTCTGAAACCCAGGTCCATATAAGCCCCCAGGTCGGGACGATAGTTCCGGACATACCGGTAGCGACGGTCCCTCACCGACCTGCGGCAGTCGAACCATTCGTCCATGCGGTCCCTGGCAGTGAATATGTGAGTCCGCGGAGATGCTTTCTGCGGTCCGAGAAATGCCTGCCCCTGCATATACCCCGGTATCTCCACCCCGGCCAGGGAAAGAATGGTGGGTGGGATATCGACGAAACTGCAAAGGTCCTCCACCACGCCACCACCGCCGGCTCCTCCGGGCATCCTGACGATGAACGGCACCCTGGTCCCGGTTTCCAGCAACTCTCGTTTTCCGCGCGGAAGGGGTCCCCCGTGATCAGAATAGAAGATAATGATGGTCTCCTCCAACAAACCGTCTTCCCTCAACTGGTCGATGATCTCTCCCACCTCCCGGTCCATGATGGTATTGTTGCTGTGCACCCGGGCAATATCTCTCCGGATCAGCGGAGTATCCGGATAGTAGGGAGGAACCTCCACACTGTCGGGATGGATAATCCATGGCTCCTGTTCCCAGCCCCAGACCTGCGATTCGTGGCTGCGGAATAAGTTGAATATGGAAAAGAATGGCATCCCTCCGGGCCGGTTCCTCCAGTGGCCGCTCCGCCCCGATTCGTCCCAGGCTGACCTGGGAGCGTTGAACTGGTAGTCCTCCTTGGCATTGTTGGTGCAGTAATAGCCAGCCTGCCTCAGGAATTCGGTGAAACAACGCACATAGGGCGGAGGTGTACATTCGTAGGGAGGGACCTGAAGCGAATCAGGTACATTCATCACCCGGCGGCGGTTGGTGGTGCGCATGTTATTCCCCCCGATACTGGTGGGGTACATCCCGGTGATCAGTGCATTCCTGCTGGGGGCGCACACCCCGGAGACCGAATACATACGGGTGAACAGGATCCCCTCCTCCGCCAGACTGTCCAGATGAGGGGTGAGCGCCACCTCATCTCCGTAACAACCCAGGTAAGGACTGATATCCTCGCATACAAGGCAGAGGATATTGGGCGGCTTTTCTGAAGGGGAATCGGGGGCTCGCTGACAGGAAAATGTGAGCAGGCAAAGGGAGGCGGTGATAAGAAGTGGATAGCGCCTTCGTCCTCCATTAGTGATACGGTTGAATCTGCACATTTTCATGGATCACTCCTCATTACGGATGCACCTGACCGAAAACTGATTGGATTTCAGATAGTACCATCCTATGTAAATACTCCGGTATTTGGGAGGCTGTTCATACCAGAATCCATCCAGCTGTGCAAACCAGGCCCGCCGTTCGTCATAGGAGGTGGAACTCCAGAAGAGTGCCCAGTCGCCCATCCGTTGAAACCCCTCCCCGTTGCCGGCTCCCGCAGGCAGTGCAGTAAATCCGGTCTCATTGTTTCCGTCCCACGGAATGGGATCCTCCGGGGAAGCCTTGATCTTCTGGCCCGCCCCGGACGTTCCCAGGAAGGAGGAGAGTGCTTCCCACTCCTCTCCGGAGGGCAGGTGCCAGCCCGGGGGACATACCTCCTGTGCCTCCTCCCAGGTATAGAGTCCGCCATACTTCTCGCACTTCTCCGGATCGGCATTGTAACAGGTGCATCCGGCTCCCCGGAAATTCAGGTTTTCGGCCATCCAGACCTGACGGCCTATCTCCACCGTATGATATACCGATCCGTCCCTGGGATCGGTATAAAGTTCCGCCTCCTGTCCCGAAAGGGTTCCGGAGTGAAACCATCCCATCCCCAGAAAAAGAGGCACCAGCATAACCTTACTATTCATTGGGTTTCAGTGAAAAGATTTCCGATTCGGTCCGGCTGCGTTCCATCTCCTGCAATAACTCCTCCACCAGATCGGGCCTTTCGCCGGCCCGATTCACGGTTTCACCCGGATCGTCGGCCAGGTTGTAAAGCTCAATGGTACCCGGCGGGTCGCTGATGACCCGGTTCCGGACCAGTTTCCACTCATCCCTCCGTATGGCCCGGGCACCGCCCCGCTCCAGGAACTCCCAGTAGAGCGATTCATGCCCGGTTTGGGGTTCCTGCATCAGTGCGGGCAGATAGGAAATACCGTCCACCTCTTCCGGGACCGGAATACCGGCCAGCTCGCATGCCGTGGGCAGGAAATCCCAGAATGCGCTCAGATGGTCGCTGCGGCTCCCGGGCTCGATCCTTCCCTTCCAGCATGCAATCAGCGGGGCCCGGATCCCTCCTTCATACAGATACCTTTTCCCCCCCCGGTAGGGGCCGTTGGAGTTGAAAAATTCGGTAAATTCCCGGTCGGGCATGGGTCCGTTGTCGCTGGTAAAGAAGACCACCGTCCGATCTTCCAGTCCCAGCTCATCCAGCAGCTCCACGATCCTTCCCACATCGCTGTCCATCCGGGTGATCATGGCCGCGTACCCTTTCCGTTCCTTCGGCCACTCTTTCTCCGCATAGATGCCGTGGTCGGGAACCTCCTGCCGTTCGCCCACCGGAGCTTCCCCGTTATCGTGGGGGATGGTGAAGGGGAGATAGAGGAAAAAAGGGCCTTCGCTGTTCTCCCGGATAAACCGTAGTGCTTCCCCGGCCATCAGGTCGTGGGAGTACTCGGCCTTCGCGGTCGAATAGCTTCCCAACCCCTTGTGCCAGAAGGTATCTGCCAGATAGCGCACCTCATTTTCCAGGTACTCCCGCTCCCCGTTCCTCAGAAGGTATTCGGGGTAGTAGTTATGGGCCAATACCTGGTCCAGGTAGCCATAATAGAAATCGAACCCCTGCTTTAACGGATCCCCTTCGGAACCTTCGATGCCCAGTCCCCACTTGCCGATCATGGCAGTGGTGTATCCGGCTTTTTTCAACAGCTCTGCCACCGTAACCGTTTCGTCGGAGATGGGCCATTGCCCGGAGGGTTCCCCCTGCCGGTTGCCCCGTACCTCGGCATGACCCATGTGATAACCGGTCATCAGGGCGCAACGGGAGGGGGCGCAGACCGTATTTCCGGCATAGTGCCTGGTAAACAGCATTCCATCAGATGCCAGATGGTCGATGTGGGGGGTCTGGATCACCTCCTGGCCGTAGCATCCCACATCACCGATACCCAGGTCATCGGCCATGATGAAGATGATATTGGGCGGATCTGTTTCCCTTCCCGGTTGCGAGCATTCACGACTGATCAGCGTGAAACCCAGGAGAAAGGCGATGGTTACAAGGAGGGTTGGTCTCATGAGCTTAAGGGGTATGAACCTACGAATTTAATGAATCTCCGGCCGGCACCTCCGTTTTTTCCCGCGAATCGGTAAGCTATTTTTAAGGATCGGTATGATATATTGTTCCTATTGGGTCGCACCCGGTTCCAGGTAGCCCAGGGAGACCAGGAACCGGTCCGCCTCCTCCAGGGTGATCCGGTAATGGTCCCCTCTGCCGTGGTTGAAAAACCCGTGACCCTCCCCCTCGTACAGATGCAATTCGCAACGGCTGCCCACACGTTCCATGATCGTACGGTAGTAAACGGCTGTTTCCACCGGGATCAGCCGGTCTTCGGTCCCCAGGAAAAAAACGGTAGGCGGTGCTCCTCCCCGGATGTTGTGAAGGGGGGAGAAATCTTTGTATGCCGCACCTATCCGCTCATAGCCATATCCCCCCGGACCGTTGTCGATCACCGGGTTAAAAAGCACCAGGGCATTGGGAACGGGACTGATATCCAACGGATCCGCAGGTTCGTCAAACCCGTGGACCAGTGCCGTGGCTGCCGCCAGGTGACCCCCTGCCGATCCGCCCGAGGCAACGATCCTCCTGGGATCGATGTGTAATTCGGTCGCATGCTGTCTCAGGAAACGGATGGCCGAACGGGCATCTTTCAGGCACTCAAATGGAGTGGTCCCGTGAAGGGACTGTGTCCGGTAATCGGCCAGGAAACAGACCATCCCCCGTTCCGTAAAATGACGCGCATGGTGCGCAAAATGCTGGCGGTTCCCTCTCACCCACCCTCCTCCGAAGAAGAAGATCATGGCGGGATAGGAGGAGTCAGTATCCATGGATGGCGGGTAGTGGACCTCCAGATAGAGACGGGTGGTGTCGATCTGTTTGTAAAGGACGCTATCGCCGGTCTGAGCTGCAGTGACCGATGCAGTGATGATCAAAAGGCACGCGGTAAGAATGTTGTTTCTGGTGGACATATCTTCAAATATAGTGGAAAAACAGGAGCGCGATATATGCTATCTTTGTCTGAAATCCCAGCTGCCATGAAACGACGACATTTTCTGAAAGGCGTGGGAGCGGCATCCACCGCACTGGCTGCCTCGCCCGTCCTGGCCTCAAAGGACCTTCAGGATCCGCCCCGATTACCGGATTACCGGTATGGTGAGATCCGCTCCATGAATGATGTTTTTAATTCGGAGGGCCAGGTGATGCTCCGCCTGGAAACCGACCGATCCCTGCCGGAACTGGGCCGGGACCCCGCAAAGGTTTTAAACATCAGGAACGGGGAACGCATCCGCATACGGTCCTGGTTCCTCGACCGGATCTTTGTATTATGGCTGGAGAACGCCTCTGCTGAAACGGAGATCCGTTTCCGGGGAAAGCGGGGCGGCAGGTTCACCCTGGATGAATTGGTGAGCGCCGGGGAAATAGAGGCGGTCGCAGGGAAAAGTCAGGTCAAGGTCAATTTTTTGATGGACAAGGAGATCGGGGAGATCCGCCTTTCGGATGTGGGTATCCCGGAACCGGAGGAAAACTTCAGCTTCGTGGCCATGGCCGATCCGCAGGGAGGATATCCGGACGATCAGAAGGGATTGAAGACCCGGATGAAGATCCACAATGCGTATATCGAGGAGAGTGTGCAACTGGCCAATCAGCTCGATTTCGATCCGCTGTTCCATATGGTGATCGGTGATGTGTGCGATGACTGGGGCTACGAAAAGGATCTGGCCCAGATGAACCGGGTCCTTTCCAGGCTGCGCTCGCCGGTGCTGTACGGGATCGGCAACCATGAGACACTTCTCAGGTCCACCTTCGAACCGGGATATGACATGAACGCCTTCAACCACTACCTGGCAGCCCAGAAGGCCATGAACGGCCTGGATAAACTGCTCTATTCGTTCAATGCCGGCCGCTGGCATTTCATCGTATGGCCCGATCCGCTCAGGGACCGGTTCTGGGAGACGCACCCCCACTATTTCCACTGGCTGGAGCGCGACCTGGAGAAGTACAGGGACCGGCCCACCATGGTCTTTCAGCATGTGCCCTCCCATCCTATCGGAATCGCTCCCCACATCAACTATGCCGAATCGGTAGAGGTAAAACGCACCTTCCTGGATATTCTGGCCCGGCATGGAAACGTGCGGGTTGTTCTGAGCGGGCACGTGCACATTCCCGTCAAAGCCTCCGTGAAAACCGCCGTATCCTTCAAAGGGATCCGGATGATCAGCCTTCCGGCTGCAGGCTACCGGCCCAGGGCGTTCGGGGAGGAGGATTATTTCGGCGGACCCAGTCAGGGGATCGGGCTGGTCCATATCCGGGGCGATAAAGCCCGGATCCAACTCAAGACCGTCACCGAGGAGCTCTTCGACTACCCGGATGAGCTCCCTCCCCTCGATGAGACTTCTTTCCCGCTATGGCTGAAGCACCCCTGGGAGCTTCCCGCTCCCAAAGGATTTACCAACGGCAATTTCAAAAAAGGCCTGCAGGGATGGGCCCGCCGTTACCTCTACATGGAAGACCATGATCCGTCGAACCGTTGCGAAGTCCGGGATGCACCCGGACTCCCTCAGTCCTCCGCACTTTACCTCTTCAATCGCCGCAGGGGGTATATGGCCCCCGGACAGGACCGCCTCCCGCAGGATATGAACCGGGTATGCCAGGCCGTGGGTATCACTCCCGGAAGCACCCCGTCGATCCGGTTCCGGTACCGGATTGACCCGGAAGGGTACGATCCGGATTCCTTTTCGGGAGGCTTTATCTGGATCGAGGGATTTGCAGGCCGGGAGAAAACCTTCAATATGATGTACTCGGCCGGAAAGATCTGGGTGAATATAGGCGGAAAATACAGCCTCACCAGGGAGTTCCCGTTCATCCAGATGGAGCTGCCCTTTGATCCCGGCAGCTGGCACCTGGCCAGCCTGGCCCTGGCCGAAGACTATAACCGGGCAGGACGGGAAAAATCCTTCGGGGAGCTACAGACCGACCGGCTGTTGGTGCATCTGGGCGTCTGGCATATCAACGACGGGAAGCCGCAACCCTTCGGGATCCTGTTCACCGACCTTCAGATCGGGGAGGCGGATGAAACCCCCAGCCGGGTGGACGGACGTGCCATCGGACCCAAACCGAAAGAGGATGAGTGGTGGCGCAACAAGCTCTGGCCATCGGTGAATATCGCCGGGGAACACCGCTACATCATCGCCACCAGGGATCCCGAAGAACTCTGAACCTTTCACCCCGGAATGCCATGAACCCTTCACAGCCCTCACCACTGGACCGGATGACTCCGGAGGAACTGGGAGCGCTTTTTCCGGTCACCCTGGTCGCTTACCGTTCTGAATGGCCCGGACTGT
>CAZRZY010000077.1:0-213 GCA_964604655.1 uncultured Bacteroides sp.
TGGTATCACTGCTGATCGTGAGCCCCCCGTTATACCGGGTCGAAAGCATATCGGGCGCCGGATCGGCAAAGGAGTAGTAGATCGCATCACTGCCCGGGGCTGACATGGTGATCAGCTCATCGGCTTCCACCGAGTCGGCCGCGGGCTGAATCACCGGTGCCGCCGCCCGGAAAGGATCCTGGACAGGCACCGTTACCGTCTTGACCGAAATTC
>CAZRZY010000077.1:223-22762 GCA_964604655.1 uncultured Bacteroides sp.
CCGTTCACGTTATGGAAAAAGATATAAAACCGCCCATCGTAAAACCTGACACGGGGCCGCATCCTGCCTTCCCCTGCATCGGTGGCGAATCCGGTCAGCTCCACCGGGTAGATCCAGCTTTGCCCTTTGTCTCCGGAATAGCTGTAATAAAGGGTGCTGTTGGAAGCGGCGACACTTCCGTCCGTTTTCAATCCAACTGCCAACAGGATATTCCCGCCGGTGGCGGCGGAAACTGACGACAGCCCCAGGTTGAGTTTCCAGCTTCCCAGCCGGTCGAAAACCGGTTTCTCCGAAATCTCCTGAACTCCTCCTGAGCTATATCGCTGGTAGATTACCGTCTGTTCGCTACCATAAGTCACATGAACCCTGCCCAGATCATCGACCCTAAGATCGGGCTGACCGCTCATCCCGCTTCCGGCGGCCAGTGGCACTGCGCTGCCGGTCAGATTGACAGGCAGCGATGACCCGATGCTGCCCTTCATGTAGTATACCGTTCCCTCTCCGTAGGGTTTTCCGGAAGCGAGGTGCAGAGTACTGCCCGAGCGCTCCATCCGGAAATCGGAGTTCACCTTGTAGAGGTCGTTCCTGCCCAGGGCTCCCCACGAAGTGGCGCCGGTACCGTTCAGATTGTAAAACCGGAGCGTGCCGAACCCGGCGGTATCCTCCAGCGAACTGTGGGCAAACAGGGCCTGTCCGCCGTCCAGGGCCACCACATCCACCACATAGTTGCGGGCCGTAACGGCACCCACTTCTGTTTCCAGCACATCCCAGCTACTTCCGGATTGCTTGCGCGAGTATTTCAGATTAAATCCGTTCGGGCCATCTCCCCCGTCACGGGTGATCAGGTGCACCTCACCGGTGGTCCCCACTGCAAGCGCCGGCCCGAAATCGAGGTCGCCCTGTCCGCTATCTCCGATGCTGGTATTTTCCGCATAGGTCTCTCCGGCCAGATTGAACTCGTAATAGTGGTCGGAAATGAGGTAGATGCGCTGATTGGCTACCTCCACATCGAAGTTCTTACCGGGAGCCAGAAGATTGATGGAAAGGTCGACCGGATCGACCAGCCCTACGGGCGGAGGAGGCGGGGGACCGTCACCGATCTGGATGGTCGACATGGCGATACCGCCCCCGTTGGTGTTGTTGTAGAAGAGGTAAAACTTACCGCCGTAATAATGGACCCTGGGCCTGGAGCGGCCCTCTCTCGCATGGGTCTCGATCCCCCCGATCTCGTACTGGGACGACCAGGTGGATCCGCCGTCGGTCGAATAGGTGTACTGGAGAATGCTGTTGGAGGCAGTCGCTTCATTTCCGCCGGTTTCCAGTCCCACCACCAGCAGGGTATCGCCCGCAGGGGAAGCGGCAAGGGCCGAAAGCCCAAAGTCGAGGTGCCAGGGGCCCAGGTTCCCCAGCACCTGCCTGTTGGTGATCACGCGGGAACCCCCGCTGGAGTAACGCTCGAAATCAACCACATAATAGTCCCCGTGGGAAATGAATACATTCCCGAAATCATCGATCCTCAGGTCGGGCATCCCTTTCCTGCCGCTTCCTTGCTTCACCACGGAAGCGCTGGAGGCCAGGGTGCCGGGAAGGGAGGGACCGATATTGGCCTTCATGTAATAGATGTAACCGTAAGGATTGGGAACTCCGGTGGCCACATGAAGGACGTTTCCGTAACGCTCCATGCGGAAATCGGCATCGACCCTGTAGAACTGGCTGCTGCCAAAATCCCCCAAAGGATCTGCGTTGGTACCGTTGAGCTTGTAAAAATAGACTGAACCCCCCACATCATCGGTTGTAAGCCTGCTATGGGCATAGACTGCCTCCCCGTTCTCGAGGGCCACCACATCCACCACGTAGTTCCTGGCCAGGGGAGCGCCTACCAGGTTATTTTCCACCGACCAGTTGCCTGCCGGTTCTCTTCTTGAATACCTCAGATTAAACCCGGTGGGCCCGTTTCCACCGTTGCGGTTGATCACATGAACCACCCCGTCGTTGCCCACCTCGATGGCCGGCCCGAAATCGAAGGTGCCCTGACCGGTGTCATCGATGTTGGAGTTGGAATAGAGCTGGTTCCCGTTCAGGTCCAGTTCGTAATAGTGGTCGGAAATCAGATAGATCTTCCCGTTTTTCACGTCCACGTCGAAATTGTTTCCCGGGGTTATGTAAGGATCGGTTTCTACCACCGTCTCCTGGCCGGTGGCCACTGAAAGTGAAAAGCATAGGATGATCAAAGAGTAAAAGACCCTGATATTCATTTTAAGCTGCGTTTTTGATCCAGATAAGCAATAACTGTTAATTCCCCGGCCGGCACATTTCTTCGCAGATCCGGGTCCGGCCCCGTGGGTGCACAAATATACCCATAAGAACGAAAGTAGGAAGATTTGGTTGCATCTCATTGACCGACTGATGCTGCAGCCGGATCAATGATCATAGGGACTCCATGGGGATGTGAGCTCGGGACGATGCCATTCGAAGCGGTTGTTGGGAGGGGGAATATCCCTGACCAATTGCCTGTCTTTTTCCGTTAACAGATCGGTATGTTCGGCCAGGTGGTTCCAGCGTTCCGACATCGCCTTCACGATATCGGGATACGCATCGGCCAGGTCGTGCTGTTCAAAACGGTCCCCGGCCAGGTTGTAAAGTTCCCACCGGTACCCATAGAAACTCACCACCTTCCAGTCACCCTGCCTCAATGCCCGGCAGTTGCTGAACCGGAAGTAGAGCTCCTCATGAGGCTCCCGCGATTCTCCCTCCAGGAGCGGCAGCAATGAGCGGCCCATGAGGGGTTGTACCCCCTCTTCCTCCGGGTAGGTGGCCCCGGATACCTCCAGGCAGGTGGCCATGATATCGATCAGGTGTCCCGGCTCCCTGACCCAGCTTCCCGGAGAGGCAATCTTACCGGGCCAGTGAACGATCAGCGGCGAAGAGATGCCCCCTTCATGCTGGGTCTGCTTGTAGTGTTTGAACGGGGTATTGCATACCGTAGCCCAACTGGCATCATACAACAGGAAAGATCCTCCTTCCCATGGCGGGATCTCCAGGTTCCTGCTTCGCTCGAACGGACAGGCCCCGTTATCGGATAAGACCATCACGAGTGTTTCATCCAGAACACCTTGCTGCTCCAGGTAACCGACCAATCTTCCGATGTTTTGGTCGACGCGGTCCACCATGGCCGCATAAACACCCATGCGATAGCTTTCCAGATCTTTCCGGGAATCTTCCAGGGAATCCCAGGGCTCCATGTGAGCCGGAAGGGGCGGAAGTGCCGCATCCCCGGAAAACAACCCCAGCTCCAGCTGGCGGGCAAATCGGGACTCCCGGACCCTGTCCCATCCTTCATCGTACCGGCCCAGGTATTTTTCAATATCCTCCCTGGGTGCCTGAAGCGGGTAATGCGGAGCATTGAACGCGATGTAGTGGAAGAATGGTTTCCCGCTTCTGATGGCCTCCTCCAGGAACTGCAGCGAATAGTCGATGTTGGCATCGGTGGTGTAGAATCCCGGTTCGAACCCGTACCAGGGTTCTCCATTGAGTCGGAAGGTGGAATCACCTTCAAAACAATCGGTGGCTCCTGAAAGATGGCCCCAGTAACGCTGGAAGCCGAAATCGGTGGGTTCCCTGTGAAGGTGCCATTTCCCGGTCATGGAGGTGAAATATCCCGCAATACCCAGTTCACGGGCAATGGTGGTGGCACGGGAGAGCGATTCATCCCCGGCCTGGGTACAGTACAGGCCGCTCAGCAGGGATACCCGGGAGGAGTGGCATTTGGCCGTATTGTAGAACTGCGTGAAGCGCAGTCCGTTGTCTGCCAGCTGATCGATATGGGGGGTGTGGATCTCGCCGCCGTAACATCCCAGGTCGGAAAAACCCAGATCGTCCACCATGATCAGCAGGATATGGGGAGGGGATTCTTTTACACGGTCACAGGAAATAAATAACCCGGCCAGGGCAAAGGAAAGGAAAATGTGAAATTTCATGGTTGCATACCTCTCTTTTGAATGGTTTCGCGATTGATCTTTTGAATGGTTTCGCGATTGATCACCCTCTCAAATATACATTATCTTCGCACTATTTGCCGGGAGAATGAACAAAAAGATCCTGCAACTGGCGGTCCCCAATATCATCAGCAATATCTCCGTCCCCCTGCTGGGGATCGTGGATATGGCATTGATGGGACACCTGGAATCGGACGACTACATTGGAGCCATTGCAGTGGGATCGTTGATATTCAATTTCATGTACTGGGGACTTGGCTTTCTCCGAATGGGCACCAGCGGTTTCACCGCCCAGGCGCGAGGAAGAAGAGATCTTCAGGAGGCGATCTAAGAGAGCAAAATAGAATAAATGTCCCCGCTAAAATGCTCCCTCCAGCGGGAAGGCTACTGAAGCTCGGAAACGAGCCTCCCTCCCCGGACGGTGGCCCCTATGACCAATCCGGCGGCAATGACCACCAGGTTCTTGAAAATATACTGTCCTTCCAGGGTGAGACCGTAGGGAAACTGTGTGAAAACCTCCCGGGGAAGCAACAGGATGGGGGTCAGAGTGCCCACCATCTGCAGAAACATCAGAAGAAGCGTTTCCCTGAGGCGCAGTTTGAACATCAATCCGATCCCGATCAACACCTCCCATGCGGCCAGTCCGTACCGCACCAGGTCCGGCCCCACCAGACCGAATGTGAGGATATCGATGGTGCGTATGGCCAGTGATTCGGCTGGACTCAGCCCTTCGAAGAACTTCAGCATGCCGAACCAGAAGAAGATGATCCCCATGCTGATCCTCAGCAGGGCAATACCATGGGTGGCCATCCACCTGGTCAAACGGATATCAATGTTCTGAATTCTTTCTTTCATCCCTCTCGATATGAGTTCAACCTTCGGATAAACATCCCCGGAGGACGAAAGTTTCAGAAATCTGCCGGGATCTCGGTATACTATTGGCTGTCAGCTGGATAGCTTTTGTTAAAACTAGGCTTTCTTCTCCCGTTTCCGTTCATGCTCATGGAGCAGAATCTTTCGCAGGCGGATCGACCCGGGGGTCACCTCCACATATTCATCCGGGCCCACGTATTCCAGTGCCTCCTCCAGGGAAAATTTGACAGCGGGAGCTATGGAGACCTTTTCATCGGAGCCGGCTGCACGGATATTGGTGAGTTTCTTGGACTTCACCACATTGACCACCATGTCGTCCTGGCGGGTGTTCTCTCCGATCACCTGACCGGCGTACACTTCCTCGTTGGGATCGATAAAAAACCTTCCACGGTCCTGAAGCTTATCGATGGAATACGCAATGGCAATGCCTGTTTCCATGGCGATAAGCGCACCGCTCCGTTTTTCCTGAAGTTTTCCTTTCCATGGCTCATAACCGGTAAACCGGTGCGATATCACTGCATTGCCTTCGGTTACGGTGAGAATGGGCTGACTGAGACCGATGAGACCCCTGGCAGTGATCTTGAACTCCAGGTTCACCCGGTCCTCCCTCTTTTCGATCTGCAGGATGTCCCCTTTCCGGGCAGTCACCAGCTCGATCACCTTCCCGGAAAACTCCTCTGAACAATTGATAAAGAGGTGCTCGACCGGCTCATGTATAAATCCCTCGATCTCCTTAATCACTACCTTCGGCTGTCCCAGCTGCAATTCATACCCTTCCCTGCGCATGGTCTCAATGAGGATCGACAAGTGAAGGATGCCTCTCCCGTAAACCCTCAGCTGTTCGGGAGAATCGGTGTCCTCTACTCTCAGGGCCAGGTTCTTCTCCGTTTCCCTGTAAAGTCGATCGCGCAGATGCCGCGAGGTGACGAACTTGCCCTCACGCCCGTAGAAAGGGGAAGTGTTGATGGTGAAAAGCATGCTCATGGAAGGCTCATCGATGGAGATGGGAGGCATGACTTCCGGATTTTCGGGTTCGGCTACCGTATCACCGATATCAAAGTCTTCCAGTCCAAAGAGCGCAACGATCTCTCCGGCACCCACCTTCTCTTTGGTCTTCTCCTTTCCGAGTCCCTCGAACAGGTAGAGCTCCTTCACCGTAGAATGGTGGATCAGATTGTTCCGCTGCACGATCGCCACCCTGTCCCCTGCCTGAATCGTTCCCCGGTGTATTTTGCCAACGGCGATTCTTCCGGTATAGGAGGAATAGTCCAGCGAACTGATCTGCAACTGAAGGGTACCGGGATTCTCTGCGGGCGGATCCACATGATCGATGATGGTATCAAGAAGGTGGGCCATATCGTGGGTGGGTGCCTTCCAGTCAGGACCCATCCATCCCTGTTTGGACGAACCATAAACCGTGGGGTACTCCAGCTGCTCTTCGGTGGCATCCAGGGCAAACATCAATTCGAACACTTTCTCATTGGTCTCCTCCGGATGGCAGTTGGGCTTATCCACTTTATTGATCACCACGATCACTTTCTTCCCCAGCTCGAGCGCCTTTTGCAGAACGAACCTGGTCTGGGGCATGGGGCCCTCGAAGGCATCCACCAGAAGCAAAACCCCTTCAGCCATATTGAGTACCCGTTCCACCTCCCCGCCGAAATCGGCATGTCCCGGTGTGTCGATGATGTTGATTTTGGTATCTCTGTACCGAACCGAGACATTCTTGGAAAGGATGGTGATTCCCCGCTCCCTCTCCAGGTCATTGGAATCCAGGATCAGATCCTGAACCTCCTGGTTCTCCCTGAACAATTTAACCTGGTGAAGGATCCGGTCCACCATGGTGGTCTTTCCGTGATCCACGTGGGCAATAATGGCTATGTTTCGTAAATTCATCCCTCTGAAAAGTCCGCCAAAGTAACAAAAAAAAGGGACGACGGTTCGCCTTTGAAGATCAGGCCGAGGAAAATATTTTATACTGCGGACAATTCTGCCATCCTTTCCTGCCCCGGTAGCAAAACACATTCCTCATGATGGTCAGGTCCATCTCTCCCATCTTCTCCCTGCCCTGATAATAGGGACACCGGGCGGTGTATCTGCATTTCTTTCCTAAATTCTGCTCCTTCATACGCTACCGATCTTTTTAAACTACAACGATTTGTAGTATACATTCATACTCTCGAGCTTTCCCGCAATATGCGTATTTCTGATGAGTGTACCGGAATAGATATAGTGGAGCCTGAGGAAAGTCCTGTTCATGGCCGGAGAATTGAGCCTGGCAATGGTAAAGAGGGTCTTGATATTCTCCTTTTTCATCTGCTTCTCCATCTCCAGCAATAATCGTATGGACAACCCCTTTCCCCTGAAATCGGGAAGAGTGGCAAAGTCGGTCATTTCTGCATTGCTCCCATTTTTGTCCACATCGGCCGAAGCCAGCGCAACCAGTTTGCCTTTTTTCTCCATTCCATAATACCGTACATCCTCCTTCATGGTTTTCAGGATATATCCCGGATTATGAATGGGGAATGGATAGCTGAGGAAAACCTCCATGTAGATCCTGGTGATCTGTTCCACATCTCTCTGATCCAGTTTCCGCCATTTGAACTTTGAGGATTTTTTCAGGGAATCTTTGATTTTGTCGGATTTTCCGGGCTTTTCTCCCAGGAGCGCTCCCAACTCCTTCAGGCTTCCGTATTCCACCCCCATCAGCCGGTCGGAGTCAAGAAACTTGGACAGAAAGAAGGCCGCCTCCTTTCCCCGGTAGAATCCGGGAATATGGGCCTCCATCATATACCCGTCTGCAAAAAAGAGCGGTGCTGCCGAAGCCGGCACCTTGACAAAGATTTTAGAGTAGTGGTTCTCCCTGGCGATGCCATTCAGTTCGCTGAGCACTTCCGGACAGTCATCCCTGTAAAGTTTCATCAGGTAGATCCGGTCATTGTATTTTCCATGCTGGATAAGCGTCCCCTTTCCAATAGTCTCTACCTGGTCATGCATGGTCGTCCCTTCTTTGTATTCGTTCGTTATTCTCCGGATAGAGGGAGATGGTATCGTCATAATCAGACAGCAACCGTTCTATTCCTATGGATTCCGATTCATCCGCGTCTTCGAGCTGCAGATCCAGATTGCACCGTTCACAGTTCCGGTCACACATTTTGGCCTCGTAACTGTCAGGCTCCTTGTAAGTGGTGATCACTCCCTCATAATTCCTAAGTACGACTTTGTTGGTCGACCAGGAGATGATGTAATTGGGCATGACCGGGATCTTGCCTCCGCCTCCGGGTGCATCGATCACATAGGTGGGCCGGGCCAGCCCGCTGGTATGACCCACCAGGCTTTCCATGATCTCGATCCCCTTGCCGATGGGGGTGCGAAAATGTGAAAGACCTTCTGAAAGGTCACACTGATAAAGGTAGTAGGGCCTGACTCTGTTACGGACCAGCTTCTGCACCAGCGATTTCATAATCCTGGGACAATCGTTCACATCGGCCAGCAGTACCGATTGATTCCCCAGGGGAAATCCGCCGTCGGCCAGTTTTGCAAGGGCTTCCCTGGAAGAGTGGGTAATCTCCCGCGGATGGTTAAAATGTGTATTGATCCACACCGGATGGTGTTTTCTCATCATCTCCACCAGCTCATCGGTTATGCGGTATGGAAGGACCACGGGCATACGGGTTCCGATGCGGATGATCTCCACATGGGGGATGGCCCTGATCTCGGAGAGTAACCAGTCGAGTTTCGTATCACTCATCATGAGCGGGTCGCCCCCCGACAAAAGCACATCGCGTACATGCGGATTGCCGGCAATGTAACCGATCCCTTTTCTCAGCTGATCCCTGGTAGGAACGAAATCCACGTCCCCCACTTTTCTTTTCCGCGTGCAGTGTCTGCAATACATGGAGCAGACATTGCTCACATGGAACAAGACCCGGTCCGGGTAACGGTGGGTAATCCCTTCCACCGGACTATCTTTATCCTCTGAGAGCGGATCCTTAAACTCGGATGAATGGGTTTGCAGCTCCCGGACACTGCCGAAGGCCTGTTTGAATACCGGATCGTTCCGGAAATTATTTACATCGATCAGCGACAGGTAGTAGGGCGTGAGGGAGAGCGGAAATCTGTCAAAAGTCCGCATCAACTCCTCCCGCTCTTCGCCGGGGAATTTGATTCCCGTTAGATATTCAAATTTATCCAGGGAGCGTATGGAGTGCTTCAATTGCCACTTCCAGTTCTTCCACCCCGAAATCGTCGGATCGTTCTCCAGCTTTCCGGCTATCTCCTTCTGTATTTGGTTATATATCATCCTTCCTTCTTTTGTTTCTACAAGAACAAAATTAGCTAAAATATCCTTATGGGTCCTGCTCCTCCAGATCGTCTTCCATAGTAATCATCGGTGAAGCCTCCAGGGATCCGATATCTAGGAGTTTCACCAGTGTATCGAGTCCTTTCTCCACCCTCTCCAGCTCCAGTGGCTCCAGACGGTTCAGTTTCTCAGAAAGCCGGTCGTGCAACAGGCCGGGTATTTCTCCCAGTAACCGGTCACCCGAAGTGGTGAGGGCGATATTCACCACCCGTTTGTCTCCCGACTTGGGCAATCGTGCCAGGTACCCCTTCTTTTCCAGCCTTCCGATGATTCCGCTAACGGTGCTGGCATTCAGATTGAGGTACTTCCTGATCTCCCCCTGGGTCGACTGGAACTGGGGTGCCCGCTGCAGAAAACCCAGACAAAGAACCTGGGGAATGCTGACCCCGTACTCTTTCTGTATCTTCTTAGATTCCAAATTAATCGATCGAACGATCCGTCTGATCTTTACCAGAACCTCTGTATTGTCCATGAGTGATTCACTGATGGGATTTCGTTCACAAAAATAGAGATTTCCTGATTAAAAGTGTTAATTTTGTTCGCACAGAAACAATTTTATGAAGACTGTCTACATAAACGAGATCGAAAATCCGAAAGAGAAAGAGGTGTTGCAGTTTTTGCAAGCGAACGGAACATGCCTGTATGGCAATATCTTCAAGGAATTGTCTATCTCCTCGAGAGAGGGACAGCATATCATCTTTTCGCTGCTTTCCAGGGGCCTTATCAAATACAAATATCGCTCATCCAATATTGAGCTCAACGTAAAGCTCAAATAGCACCATGCACATTCTGGACCTGCTGATCTTTGCAGTATACCTGGCTGCCATGCTGGGGGTGGGTTTCTTCTTCCTGAGGAAAAACAAAGATACGGATGATTATTTCGTAGGGGGGCGCCAGATGGGCAGTCTCCATATAGGCCTCTCGGTTGTTGCCACCGACGTGGGCGGAGGTTTTTCCATCGGACTGGGTGGCCTGGGGTTCGTGATGGGGCTGGCTGGCAGCTGGCTTTTATTCACCGGACTGATCGGTGCCTGGATCGCCGGAGTATTTCTGATCCCAAAGGTATTCAATATCGCCAGCCGCAGAGGTTTCCTTACCTTTCCCCAGTTCCTCTCCATGGTATTCAATAAGAGAGTGGCGCTGATCGCAGGTATCATTTCTGCCATCAGTTACCTGGGCTTTACCAGTTCACAAATCCTCGCCGGGGCCAAACTCGCCTCCTCCACTTTCGACGGATTGAACCTGGAACGGGCTCTTTTACTGATGGGGATCATTGCCATTGTCTATACGGCGCTCGGCGGACTGAAAGCAGTGATCTACACCGATACCATCCAATGGATCATCCTGCTGACGGGCCTCATCTTCGTAGCCCTGCCCTTCACGCTTTCCAGTATCGGAGGCTGGGATACGGTCCGTCAGACCCTGGGACCCGAGTTTCTGTCCCTGGGAAATGTCAGCTGGCAGCAGATCGTCAACTGGTCCTTCACCATTATACCCATATGGTTTGTGGGAATGACCCTCTACCAGCGGATCTATGCGGCTAAAGATCAGAAAACGGCCCAGCGGGGATGGTTTATTGCCGGACTTTTTGAATACCCGGTGATGGCTTTTATCGGGGTCATTCTGGGTATGCTGTCCAGGGTGGCCATTCTCAACGGGGTGATCACGGAATACACCGTAGAGAGTATGGATCCGGAGATGGGATTACCCATCCTGCTGAAAACGATCCTGCCGGTAGGTTTCCTTGGGATCGTACTTTCGGTCTATTTCTCAGCGATCATGTCCACTGCAGACAGTTGCCTGATGGCCTCCTCGGCGAATATCCTGACGGATGTACTCAACAAACATGAAGGACGGAAAAGCCTGCGTTATTCCCAGCTGCTCACTCTGGTGATAGGGGCACTGGCACTATTCCTGGCACTCCGCATGGAGAACGTGCTGGAACTGATGTTGCTCTCCTATGCATTCATGGTTTCGGGGCTGATCGTCCCGGTCCTGGCGGGGCTCTTTACCCAGAAACCCAGCACCAGGGCAGCCCTGATCTCCATGATTACCGGGGGAACCACCACTATTGTCCTAATACTGTCTCAGGTGAACCTTCCTCTGGGATTGGATGTAAATATATTTGGGATCACTGTTTCTCTGATCAGTTACATGATGGTATATATCTTCAGAAGATGAATGCACTCGTCCAGTTAAGGCAATACCTTCACAGACACCCCGAACTGTCGAACCGGGAATATGCCACATCGGAAAAAATCTCCGATATCCTGAAAGAGCTGGGACCGGAGGAGGAGATCCTTCTCGGATCCAACGGAAGGGCTTTCGTTTTCAACGGGAAAACGGAGGGGCCGATGACCATGTTCAGGGCAGAGCTGGATGCCCTGCCGATCCCTGAGACCGGGGGAAAGCCCTATAGCTCTTCCAATCCGGGTGTGAGTCATGTCTGTGGCCACGACGGGCATATGACCATTCTGGTGGGACTTGCCCAGAGAATCAGCGCCCGTCCCCCGGACCGGGGTAAAGTGGTGTTGCTGTTTCAACCCGCCGAAGAAATGGAACAGGGTGCCCGGGATGTGGTGGAGGATCCCCGGTTCAAAATGATCGAGCCCGACTATGTATTCGCCCTGCACCAGATTCCCGGCGAACCGATGCACCGGGTGCTGATCAAAGAGGACAGCTTTGCTTCCGCTTCACGGGGTTTGACGGTCAGGCTGACCGGCAGGACCTCCCATGCCGGTGAACCGGATCAGGGGATCAGCCCGGCCCGTGCCGTTTCTGCCATCATCGAAACAGTGGAAAAACTGAATCAAAGCAGGGGACTGTTCAGCGAGTTTACCTTTGCCACGTTGATCTATATCCGGCTGGGAGAGATCTCCTTTGGCACCTCCCCCGGTGAGGCAACCATGGGCATAACCTTGCGCTCCGTCAATAATTCGGACATGGAATCACTGATCGGTAAATTGGAAGAACGTATTTCTGAAATCTCCGCAAAGGAAGGCCTTATCCATGAGATCTCGTACAGTGAGATATTTCCAGCCACTGTGAACGATCCGGTTTGTGTGGAACTGATCAGAAAGGCTTCCCGTAAAGCGGACCTTCCGGTGAAGGAGATAGAGCATCCCTTCCGCTGGTCGGAAGATTTCGGATACTTCACTGAAAAATTCCGGGGAGGATATTTCGGCCTTGGTTCGGGAGAGGATACGCCGCCCCTGCATCATCCGGGCTTCGACTTCCCCGATGAGCTGATCGATTCGGGAGTTTCTGTCTTCTACTCCATTTACTCTTCTCTGCACCTGGAACAGGAATCCGATGGATCTAATTCGTAGTTCTAATCTTTAACTCAACGATAATGACTGCAAAAACAGCACTGGAAGTAAGGCGAATTGACAGAAATGAGGAATTCGCTCCCATCCAATCAGAAGAGTTTATCGATTTTATGCACACCCACCTGGGCCGGTTCGGAGATCCGAAAGAGGATATCCGTAAATGCCTGCGCTACGCCTTTTCCACTGAAAAATCGGAAGGCGGTTTTGTCCTGGTTGCCTATTTCGAAGGCAAACTGGTGGGAGGTCTCATCATGAACCGGACGGGTATGGCCCACTACATCCCTGACTGGGTCCTGGTCTATGTGGCTGTGGATGCATCTTACAGAGGAAAAGGATTCGGCAGGCAGATCATCGAGGAGGCTTTCACCCATTGCGACGGAGATGTGAAGTTGCATGTGGAATACGACAATCCGGCCAAAAGGCTCTACGAAAGAATAGGTTTCACCAATAAATACGCTGAGATGCGGTACAGGAATGAGTAGCACTTCGCATATCACTATCGACGAAGAGGCTCTGCGGAATAATATCAGGTTCATCCGCTCCCTGGTGGGAAGTGAAGTGAAAATCACGGCGGTAGTGAAGGGAAATGCTTACGGACATGGGAAATCCACGGTTATTCCTGCCCTCCAGGAAAACCAGATCGACCATTTCTCGGTCTACTCCTCTGACGAAGCGAGGGGTGCATTCCCATACCTGAGACCCGGCTCCTCATTGATGATCATGGGTTTCACCCATCCAGCTGATCTGACCTGGATCATCGAAAACGGGATCCAGTTCTATGTGGCGGATCTGTTCATTCTGGACCACGCCCTGGAGACTGCCCGCTGCCTGGGATCCAGGGCCCGGATCCATCTGGACGTGGAGACGGGAATGTACCGGACCGGCCTGACTATCAGTCAGCTGAAGCGTGCAGTGGAAAGGATCAGGCACAACATGGATCATGTGGAAGTAGTGGGAATCACCTCCCATTTCGCCGGCGCCGAAAGCATTGCCAACCACCAGCGGATCAGGAAGCAATTCTCGGTGTTTAATAAACGGACCAGGTATTTGCGGGGCCAGGGAATCCCGGTTCATTCCAGGCATATTGCCAGCTCGGCTGCCACCATCAATTATCCGGATACCCGGCTCGATATGGTCCGAATAGGGATTCTCCTCTACGGATACTGGCCCACCCGTGAGACCTTCATCAATTACGTACACCGCAAAAAAGACAAGACCGACCCACTGAAGCGAGCCTTAAAATGGGATTCACAGGTCATGCTCATCAAAGAGGTTCCCGAGGGCGAATTCATCGGATACGGCCTCAATTACCAGGCCTCCCATAAAATGCGGATCATGGTGGTCCCGGTTGGGTACTGCAATGGATACAGCCGCTCCCTGAGTAACAACGGACACGTGATCGTACGCGGGACCCGTGCTCCCGTAATCGGAATAGTGAACATGAACATGACTATTTGCGATATTACCGATATTCCGGGCGTGCAGATCGGTGATGAAATCACGCTCATCGGCCGCCAGGGGGATACCGAGATCTCCTTCTCCTCCTTCGCGGAAATGAACAACTCTCTGAACTACGAGATTCTTGCCCGGCTCCCTCAAAACATCGAACGAACAAGAACTCCCTATACGGGTTGAATAGATATGGCATTTATCACATTAGAGACCAGGAAACTAAGACATAATTTCAAAAACCTCGATCAACTCTTTGAGAAGAATGGTATCCAATGGACGGCTGTCTCCAAAATGCTGAGCGGGAACCGGCTCTTTCTGACCGAGCTGCTCAATCTGGGGGTCACCCAGATAGCCGATTCCAGGGTCTCCAACCTGAGAATGGTGAAGGCCATCAATCCGGATATCGAGACCATGTACATCAAACCACCCGCCAAACGTGCCATTCCCAGCGTGGTCAAGTATGCGAATATCAGCATGAACACCGAGATCGAGACTATCAAGATGCTTTCCGAGGAGGCCAAAAAACAGGGCAAGATCCATCAGGTCATCATCATGATCGAACTGGGAGAGTTGCGCGAGGGGATCGTAGGCGAGGAATTCGTCGATTTTTATCGAAAGGTCTTTGAACTGGACCATATCGAGGTGGTAGGAATCGGGACCAATCTGACCTGCCTCTACGG
Organism: uncultured Bacteroides sp.; assembly: GCA_964604655.1. Classification (GTDB taxonomy): domain Bacteria; phylum Bacteroidota; class Bacteroidia; order Bacteroidales. The sequence continues at coordinate 14,916 of CAZRZY010000077.1, forward strand.
GGTGCTTCCTAACCACGATAAACTGATCCAGCTCTGCCTCTATGAACAGATCATCGAAGCCAAGTTCAATAAACAGATCCCCTACGTATCGGGCGGATCTTCGGTGACCATTCCCCTGATCAAGCAGAACCTCCTCCCCAAAGGAATCAACCATTTCCGGGTGGGTGAATCGCTCTTCCTGGGGACCGATGTGTATAACAACACCACTTTGAAACACATGAAATCCGATGTATTCAGGCTCTACTCGGAGATCATCGAACTGGCCGAAAAACCGGTGGTGCCCAACGGTGAGATGGGAACCAACGTGGAAGGGGAATCATTCGATTTTAAAGAGGAGGAGATCGGCAAGAAATCGTACCGTGGGATCCTCGACCTGGGCCTGCTGGACGTGGATGAGGAACACATCCACCCGGTGGATGAGGAAATCAGGTTTGCCGGGGCCAGTTCCGATGTGATGGTGATCGACTTGGGCGAGAACAAGAAAAACTACAAAGTAGGCGACCTGATCGAATTCCGCATGGACTACATGGGGACCCTGCGGGCCATCAACTCCCGGTATATCGACAAACGCATCCAGAGGTGATCACCCAAATGGCCTGATCCAAGTGGCCTGATCCAAGTGGCCTGATACAAATGGCCTGATACAAATGGCCTGATACAAATGGCCTGATACAAATGGCCTGACTTTAGGTTCAGATTGAAGAACATTCCAGCAAGCTGCAAGGAACCTTTAAGGAAGCCAATCTTCGATCAAGTGTATATTATTTTGTGCTCGCTTACCGCTAAGTAGAATTCGGGGAATTAAACCATCAAATGATTAAACGGTCCGGCCCATGGCTGGCCATATCAATTCCTTCCTTCAGAAGATCATGTCCTACTTATGCCATATTCGGTCCTTCCTTCAATAGATCATGTCCTGCATATGCCATATTCGGTCCTTCTTTCAGAAGATCATGTCCTGCATATGCCATATTCGGTCCTTCCTTCAGAACAACCTGACCGGTGATTCCTCCATCACCCTCTGTTTCCTGTCGGAACCAACGCAACCCTGGCGTTTATTGCAGCTTGGTCGAATTCGAATGGTTTCGTGCCCGTTCATCGAATTCGAATGGTTCCTCGCAGGTTCGTCAAATGGTTCCTCGCAGGTTTGTCGATGGGATCCTATAAAATTCGTCTAATGGTTCCTCGCAACTCGCTGCGGGAGTGTTCAGAAATCATTTGAGATGTATTTTATCTGCTTATTAACTTATTGAGTGTTTTTTTTCTAAAAAACATCTTTTAAAAAATATTTATTATCGATAATCAACCGAATAAGTATAACAATCAGATAATTTAGGTCTCTCTGGCTCCTGAAAAGTCCATCAGGCCCCTTTCCAGCAGAAAAATAAAGGAGTTCAACACCCGGAATAAGGGAGCACATTCCCGCAGAAGGTGTCCCCTGAAGGTTTTACCGCAGAAGGTGTCCCCTGGAGTGTATCCCCTGGAGTGTATCCCCTGGAGTGTATCCCCTGGAGCGTATCCCCTGGAGCGTATCCCCTGGAGCGTATCCCCTGGAGCGTATCCCCTGAAGGTTTTACCGCAGAAGAACGATCCCTGCTGTATTGACCTTAACACATGTTATTCCACCGGATCCCTGATCCGCTCTGCGATCCGCTCTGCACTCAAAAAACACCGTGAATCATAAGCCGGTCCGCTTTGAAATCCGCTCTGCGATCCGCTCCACATCCAAAAGAAGTCACGGTGAATTTACGAAGTCCAAAAATGAAAGAAGTTGTCGGGTCGATCTTCAGACTTTCAACCCGACCACGCACACATCGTCGATCTGTTCCTCCCTGCCGCGCCAGGTTTCAAAGACCTCCTCCAGTTGGCGCTGTTGCTCATCCATCGGTTTCCCCTGCATGGAAAGCAGCAGTTGTTTGAATTGGACCAACTTGAACTTCTTCCGTTCTTCCCCGCCGTACTGGTCCACATATCCGTCACTGAACATATAGATGCGGTCACCCTCCTGGATTGGTATGCGATGGCTGGTAAATTTGCGTTCCTCCCAGTGTATACCGATGGGCTGCCGGTTCCCCCTGAACTCGAAGAGATCAAAACCTCCCTCCTTGGATGAGAGCAAAGGGCGCAGTTCATTATCCGATCCGGTCCTTTTACTGCCCACCAGGAACAACCTCATATTGGCCCCTGCAAACACCAGTCTCCCTTTCTGCCTATCGATGACTGCTATGGCCATATCCATTCCATCCTTTTGCTCCCGGGGGTCGCCATGCTGGTAAAGCATTTCCTTCACCTTGGCCCTCAACTGTTCGAGTGTCTCTCCGGGACGATCCATCTCGGATTTGGCCATCAGCTCATTGAGCAGGGTGATTCCCAGCATACTCATGAATGCACCCGGAACCCCGTGTCCTGTGGAATCGGCCACAACGGCCACCAATTTGCTCTTCACCTCCTTAATCCAGTAGAAATCGCCGCTCACGATATCTCTCGGTTTATAAAGAACGAAATAATCGTTCACCAGCGAATGGATAGACTCTCTTTGGGGAAGTACGGCATTCTGGATCCGCTGGGCATAAGCAATACTATCGGTGATCTTTAGCTTCTGTGAGAGCACCAGGTCGCGCTGTGCTTCGATCTCATCTCGCTGCGACTCGATCTCTTCCTTCTGTTCAATGATCTCCCGCGTCCGCTCCTGTACCTTTTGCTCCAATTCCCGGTTTACTTTATCCTTCAACTTCTCGTTCTCGCGAAGCTGTTCAATGATCTTTTCCCTGGCCTCCTTTCTTTCAATCTCGTCATGGCGAAGCTTCCGGGTGAGTCCGATGGAGAAGATCAGGATCTGAAGAATGGCCGCCAGAAAGATCCCCGAGACATGGAGGATGCGCATCAGATCCGATTCATAAAGGGTGAGTACCGTCAGCGAAAAGGGAGCTGCCATTATGGAAATATAGGCAAGGGGAACCAGGACCACATTGGCCACCAGAAAAAACCAGGCAGGCATGAACCCGTCCCGGATCCGGATAATGGAGGGAACCACCATGATGAACATGGGGAATACACCCACCGCCAATGCCCAGGCGATTAAAACTAGGTCCCCCATTTCTTCCCCCATCTCGATACCAACAAAGGAGTCGACCATAACCAGGATCATCCTGATCATGATCAGACCAATCACGATCAGGATACTCCGATACCACCAGACAAATTTCCTTTTCAGATCGAGGTAGGCTATCCCGAACAGGAGGAAGAAGATGGAGACCAGGGATATCAGGAAGGGCTCGTAACTGACCATGAACTCGGACAGAAATCCACCGGGGTTCCACTGATATTCAGCAAGGTATCCTTGGGAAATGAAAAGGAAAATGGCAAAACTGAGAATATATAGTGAGAAGAAAAGGTATTGTCTTCCCTGGAACGCCAGATAAAACAGAATGTAAAAAATGGCGATGATCAGCATCATCCCGAAAAATCCGAACAGGAGCATCCGCTCCAGGCGGTCGTGAATATTGATGGTCTCCTGAGCAATTAGTTCCATCAGAGGAGGGCCCAGCCCTTCACTGGAATGTAATCTGACATAGAACTCCTGCTCCCTTTCCTGCATAAGCAACAGGGAAACTGCACGCCAGTTTTTGTAAACAAAATCCCGTTCCGAAACCGGCAGATGAACCCCCGCCTTTTTTCGGATGATATCCCCCCCGGGATTCATGTGGTAGAAAATCAGTGAATCGCCACCCTCCAGTTCGGGGAAATTGAGCACGTAATTCCGGTTTTGAGTGATTCTGTTTCGCGTATGGATCTTCAGCCAAATGGATTTGCTGGACATATCCTGCTCGAACCGGCTGGTGATCCCTGCCAGATCTCTTTCTGGGGACGAGGAAAGATGGATCCGGAGCAGCGAATCCTCCCGGAGGACCTCCGTCACACTATCCGTGGTGACAGTGCGGACGACGGGATGGCTGATGTGAAAGTAGAAGTCTTTATCCATCTCATCGGCAAGACTGATCAAACGATCACCCGTCCGGATTCCGGCAGAGTCTGCACGGCTCTCCTTTTCCACCGAAGCCACCGTAATCTTTGCCTCTAAAGGATCCACAAAGAGCGAATCGAGCCGGCCCGAGAGAACATCCTGCAAAGACCACCGGTTCAGCGAGTCGATGAGGTACCGGTAATCATAGGTGGTGATCTGACTCAGGTATGGATCCCGGATTAGAGTGAACTCAAACAGCTCCTCCCTTCCGCCTCTTCTTATCACCAGGTCCATCTGCTCTCCCTGCTTCCCGGTAAGTAAACTGTTCACCTCCCTGCTGGTCATTCCCCTCCCGGAGACCGGTACTCCGTTCACCGAAAGCAACTGATCCCGCATCCGGATGCCGGCCCTGTCGGCAGCACTCTTTTTCAGTACCGTGTTGATTACCACCGTATCATCGCGCATACTGATATTATATACGCCCGTGATACCGTCATAAACCACCATACGGGTCTGGGCCCCGACCTGCGGGGAGCACAGGAGAAGAAGAAAAATGAAGGCCAGGTGGAAAACTCGGCCGGATATCGTGGGGCAGAAACGACTCAAATCCCTGTAATTTAGTAATCTTCTGAACAAGATCTTTATGAATATCAAAAAAAATATAAGCATGGAGAATTCCGGTCATCCCGGAACGGTTGAAAAGGAGGTCCATGCCGCTCCTTCTGGTAAAATCCATATCTTCGCGCACAATAAATGGTATTAACCCCGGGGTAGAACCTTGGGCCCTCTTTTCCAATGCAGAGCATTGGGAATTTTACCATCAGATGATTAAACCAGAAAGGTTCATGAGCCACGAAGAGATCAAACCCATCACCATGCCCGGAATACACGACAGCGTTCACCGGTACGTCAGGAGATTCCTGCATCCCCAGGATAACCTCAAAATTCTGGATGTGGGGGCGGGTCACGGGGCATTTACCAAACGGCTGCACGAAGAAGGCTTTTCAGTGGAGGCGTGTGACATGTATCCCGAATACTTCCGTTTTGCCGAGATCCAATGCAGACAGGCCGATATCACGAAAGAATTACCCTACGAGGATGAGCGTTTCGATGTGTTGCTGCTGATCGAAGTGATGGAACATATCCATGACCATGCCAACCTGTTCAGCGAGTGCCACCGTATCCTCAGGAAGGGAGGAATTATGTTTTTCTCTACTCCCAACATCATGTCACTGAAATCGAGAGTGCGCTTCCTTTTCACCGGCTTCTTCTATGCCTTCAAACCGGTGGATCATCAAAACCAGGATGGCCTGCAGCACCTTTCATCCCTGACGGTGGATCAGTATACCAATCTGACGCTCACTTCCGGATTTTCCCGATTCGAGACCGCCATCGACAAGCGGCAGAAATCCTCCCGGTGGCTCTCCTTCCTGATCCCCTTTATCTGGCTTTCCACCAAACACAAAGGGTACCCTTTTGAGCTGCATAACCATTCCAAATACCTTTTCGGAAGGTTGTTGTTCTTTAAACTGTTCAAATAGGGGATCCGGCCTTCGGGGGCGATCACAACCTGGCTCCGAACACACTCACATCATCCAGCTGTTCATGGTCGCCCTTCCAGGATTCGAATGTTTCACCGATGATCTCTCCCTGCCTGGTCATGGGTTCCCGCTGGATGGAGAGCAGCAGCTTTTTGAAATTTATTGTTTTGAATCTTTTCCGGTGCTCTCCTCCGTACTGGTCCACAAATCCATCCGAGAACATGTAGATGGAATCACTCTCCAGTAAGTGCAGGGTATGAGAGGTGAACGGGGTCTCCTCCCAATGCACACCGATGGGTTGCTTGTCTCCTTTGATCTCGTAGAGCTGATACTCCCCGTTCTCCAGGGAAGTATGCCCTTCCAGCTCAGGCCCGGCGGCATTCTCCTTTTTGCGGATCAGGTACAGGGGGTTATTGGCTCCTGCGAAATGAAGATGGCGGCTCTTCTTCTCCAGGATGGCCAGAGTCAGCTCCATTCCATCCTTCTGATCCTCTGAATCCCCTTTCTGGAGAAGTATCGATTTCACTTTGGCCCGCAACTCGTCCAGGATCTCTGCAGGGGAATTCCTGCACTGGTCACCCACCAGCTCATTCAACATGGTAATCCCCAGCATACTCATAAAGGCTCCCGGAACCCCATGCCCGGTGCAGTCGGAGACCACGATGACCACATGGTCCTCCACCTCCCTGATCCAATAAAAGTCGCCGCTCACTATGTCTTTCGGCCTGAAGAAAATAAAATGCTCGGGGATCAGCTGTTCCAAACCGGCCTGTGAAGGCAGGAGGGTCGACTGTATCCGCTGGGCATAACTGATGCTGTCGGTGATGAGTTCTTTCTGGGCCATAACCAGGTCGCGCTGTTTTTCCATCTGGTTCCGCTGGGCTTCGATCTCATCGCGCTGATCCTCAATCTCCGCTTTTTGCACCTGGATCTGCCGGTTGGTTTTCCGGATGAAAAGGAACCGGTTGTAGAGGCCCCCTGCCAGCAGGAGCAGCAAAAGACCAACGGCTGCAATGGTAAACATAATTCCCCGCTGCCGAATGCTTTTCAACTCTTCGATCTGAGCCTGCTGCTCCAGGATCTCGATCTCATCCTGCTTCATCTCCAGCTGGTAACCGTACATCAGGTTATCGGTCTTGTTATCGGATTCGATCTGGTAGATTACATTATCGATCTCATACTGCAGGGAGAGGTACGTGTATGCACTACGGTAGTCGCTGAGTGCTGCAAACGACTCGGCCAGGCCCCCGTAAGCTGCCGAGAGCTGATAATTGGTCCCGATCTCTTTGGCGATCTCCATGGCCCTTTCAAAGTGATTCAGGGCGCTTCGGGCCTCCTCCTGACTCAGATATGCGGAGGCAAGCCCCAGCAGGATCTTCACCATTTCAAGCTTGGCATTCTGCTGCTCGGCCATCTCCAGGGCATCCTCATGATATTGGATCGCCCGGTCCAGATCTCCTTTCTCGGCATAAGTCCTGCCGATAAAGTTCAGGGAAGTGGAGATATCGATCTCACTCTGCAGGATTTCCAGGGAACGTTCGAAATGCACCAGTGCAGAATCGTGTGCCCCCTGGGACAGATACAGCTCTCCCAGGTTGACCTCACCCACGCCCAGCAGATTTTTGTAACCGATGGCGTCACCTATTTCCAGGGCACGCAGATAGTAGCTTGCCGAAGAGTCATGAGCTCCGGGCTGATCCGCGTAAACCAGGCCAATATTCAGTAACAGGGTGGCAATCCGGATACTATCGTTTAGTTTTTCAGCGATCTTTAATGCCTTCAGGTAGTTCTCGACAGCCTGCACATTTTGACCGATGGTATAATAGATAGACCCCTGGTTCCCAATAATATTGGCCACTTTTTTTTCATCTCCAAGTACCTGGAAAATTCTCAGGGAAGGATTCCAGTTCCTGAAGGCCGCCTCATAATCGCCCAGCATATAGTAGCCCAGCCCCAGGTTCTTATAGGCTTCGGCCAGCCCGGGCTGGAAATCCGCCTGCTCGGCAATCATCCGTGCATCCCCGCTGTACTTAATGGCCGATTCCGGATCCGTCCGGTATAGGATTCCAGCCATTTCATTCAGAAGCCGAACCCTGACGGAGTCCTCTGCCGTTGATTCTGCAAGTGCTTTCAGGCTGTCCAGTTCTGTATGCTGACCGGATACCTGGAAGCCCAAACAGCATAATACCAAAAAAGCGATATGTCTTGCATTAATCATACTGCCGATTCTGCGTGAGGTAAATCAACAACCCGGGTAGCAGAAGGTTCTATGGCCGTGGCGATTCTCATCATCGAGTAGGGACTAAGGGCGGGCAATTCCGACCTTAGCTCCCTCTCACACC
>CAZRZY010000078.1:0-22709 GCA_964604655.1 uncultured Bacteroides sp.
TATATGGGCCGGATAGTCATCCCCCACCGCCCATTGGGGCGGGTCTTCCGGCCGGATGCACATGACCGAGTTCATGTGATACTGCCTGTTCATCTCCTCAAGCCCGGTGATCCGGGTGGAGTTCTTCTCTCCTTTCCGCGGCTCATCGAAACGCCACCAGTGATAGATCCGGCTCCACTTCATGCCAATCCGTTCAACCGCCGCCACATCGGAAGGGTTCCCCGGGTCGTGGTAGCCGAACCGGCTTTCCGGATCGAATTCTCCCCAGTTCTTCGGTCTGCGAACCACGCAGAACGGGATCTCTTTTTGGGCGAGGGTATCGCCCGCCACGCCCAACAAAGTGAAAGTGCTCACCAAATACCCGTAGTGCAATTCATTCAGCAGAGTGACCTCCAGACCGGATATCCCCTGCACCGGCAGGGTGTCGGCAAACACCTGGCGTTCAAAATAGTCGATGGTCCGAACAGACAAGCTGTGGGCCCCCGGTCCGGTTGCCACGGACATAGTCACCGGGACCTCCTCATCAAAATAAATGTTTTTTGGTTTCTGAAGATCTTCAATGTGGAGGATCTCCTGGCTCACCGCTGCGGGCGTGAAAGCAGCCAGCCAGCCGAATGATATGATCATTAGAAAACGGATTGCCATAGGAAACAGTTTTGTATAAAGTTAATGAACCGTTCGCCCCGGTTCAGGGAGGATTCGGTCGAAAAACCGGTGAAATTTTGTGCAGTCACATGAACATTTTGTAAATTGATGCCGGCGACCTCGCCTGAATTACACTACTACTAAACTGCAACTGTACGATGAAAAGTGTCAGAGAGGGAATCCTGCGGCGTAAGATAGTTGTATTCATGATTCATGTGGTTCTGGGAATACAGGTGCATGCCCAGGAATATGTGTTCGAGCATATCACTACCCTGGACGGGCTCCCGGAGAATTTCATCAACTGCATGCACCAGGACGTGGATGGTTATTTTTGGATCGGGACCCATGACGGGTTGTGCCGGTACGATGGGAACGAATTCAAAGTGTTTTCCATCGACAGGGAAAGAAACGACTGGATCCACAGCATCCTGATCCGGCATATATCAGGCGACAGCGACAGAAATCTCTGGATCCTGACCACCGACCTGGGGATCTACCGGTACGACCTGGACAGAAATTCATTTCACCATCTGGGGATGCCGGGTATTCTTTCCGCATTGCAACCAAATAACCTGGTAATTACAAGAAGGATTGGGAATGACCTGCTGGTGGGAACCCAGTCCGGCCTGATCATTGTCGAACTGGACGCGCATGGAAAAGAATTCCTGAACTCATTTGAAATGCAGGGGATACCCGGCGTCCTGTACATTTCGCAAAACGAATATGATGAGGACAGTACCCTCTGGATCGGCACCGAAACCGGGCTCTTCCGTTTCCGGCAGGAGGGAAAGGGTAACCGGGTTTCAGAACATTTTCCCAAACCCGGATCCCAGGTGATCAATTATATCACCCGCAACGGAGAAGAACTGCTGGTGGCATCCGGAGACGGCATTTTCAGCTTTAGCGAACAAAAAGGTTACCGGAAAATAAACTCTTTCGTGGCATCGGTGCTTCTGGTAGACGATCAGGGGAAACTCTGGGCATCCGGCGGAGTTGACCTGGCTGTTTTTGACGCGTGGGTTCCGGGTGGCTCAGCCTCCGATGATAGGTCGGATATTCCTGAGGGATGGGAACCGAATACCATCACCAGTAAACTGGTTACTGAACTGGTCCTCGACCATACCGGAAATGTATGGATAGGTACTCAAAGAGGGGTGAACCTTTATAATCCGAACAGGAAACCATTCGCTCATTACCGCAGGACCGCCAAAGCCGGAAGCCTTTCCAGCAACAACATCCGCTCCATCTACGAGGATCCCTGCAACAACCTGTGGATCTGCACCAATGGCGGGGGGGTCAACTTCCTTTCTTCTGAGAGTGCAGCAAACGGGGATTTCAATGATTTCAGGCACTACATGGTAAATCCGCGCGGATGGGAGCATGATGCATACTGCATCGAACATTACATCGATGGAAGCGACACCGTTTACATGGTGGGCACCGCCGTGCCGGAGGCCATCGCGTTCTACAGGCTCTCCGGCGGAAATCCGGTGAGGACAGCCCCAACATTCAGCACCGACACCTTCCGGTCGGGTATTTTCGCCATCGAAGATGATGAAAGTCACATCTGGATCGGAAGCATCTTCAATGGTTTATACCGGTATGATAAAGCGAAAGACCGGATCGACCATTTTCACAAGGATGACGGACATTCTGTGTCATCCAATATCATCAGGGATATCCTGATCGATCGTGGGGGGAATTTATGGGTGGCCACCGGAAAGGGAATCAATTTTCTTCCCGCCAGGGAAAAGGGATCTTCCGATCCTGTGTTCGGAGTCTTTTCATATATTCCCGGGGATACCACCAGTATTGCACACCATTATGTGTTGACCCTGTTTGAAGACGCTAGTGGAACGCTCTGGGTGGGCACCATGGGCGGAGGTCTTAACAAATATCTGGGAAATGGAAGGTTTCTCACCATCGACGATAGTAACGGCCTCCCCAATAAGGTCATCAAAGGAATTCTGGAGGACAGGGAAGGAAATCTCTGGATCTCCACGAACAAAGGGTTGTCCAGGCTGGATGCCGCTTCCGGGGAAATCTTTAATTTTGACCTGAACGACGGGCTGCAGGACTACGAATTCGGAGACCTTGCATGTGCCAGGACCTTCACCGGAGAGATGATCTTTGGCGGAGCCAGGGGGTTGACCGCCTTCAGACCTGAAGAGATCAAAGCGGAGTCTACTCTTCCTCAGGTTGTGTTTACTGAGCTGCAGATCCTGAACCGCGGGGTGGAGGTCGGTCAGAAGTTCAACGGCAGGGTGGTACTGGAGCGTACCATTAATAAAGCCGTTCAGATCAGGCTGAAACACTCGGAGAATAGTTTTTCGATCTCGTTTGCTGGCTTGCACTACTCCTCCCCTGCCAAGATCCGTTACAGGTATATGCTGGAAGGTTTCAACCGGGACTGGATCAGAACCGGTGCTTCCGACAATATTGCCAAATATACCAGTCTTCCTCCGGGCAGGTATACCTTCAAGGTCATGGCCTCCAATAACGACGGCCTCTGGAACCCGGTTCCCAGAACACTTCAGCTGCGGGTGGCCCCTCCTTTCTGGTATTCCTGGCCAGCCCTGGTGGTCTATTTGATGCTTCTTATTGCTGTTGCGCTTTTCTTCAACCGGTATACCTTTATCAGGATCATGGAAAAGCACAAGCTCGAAATGGAACAGTTTCAGCAGGATAAGATCCGGGAACTCTCCCAGATGAAGTTGCGTTTCTATACCAATATTTCTCATGAATTCAGGACTCCGCTCACGCTGATCATGGGCCCCGTGAAACGTCTCCTGCAACAATACAGTACCCTGAGCCCTGCTGCATCGAAGCACCTTTTGCATACAGTCTACAGGAATTCGGCCATGTTGCTCAGGCTTATCAACCAGCTGATGGATTTCAGAAAACTGGAGCAGAACAAGATGCAGCTAAACGCCTCTATGGGCAATCTCTACCTGACAACCAGGGAGATCTTCGAATCGTTCAGGGAACTGGCATTCCAGAAAAGAATTGACTTCACCTTCAGCAGTTTCAGCAAAGAGATCCCCCTTTGGTACGATGATGGAAAAATCGAAAAGATCCTGTACAATCTGCTGTCCAATGCCTTCAAATATACCTCCGAAGAGGGCTCTGTCACCTTTTCGGTCCACGACCTGAATGAGGGATTTGTTGAGATTCGGATCGAAGATAGCGGGATAGGCATTTCGGAAGCTGCCAGGGATAAAATTTTTGAGCGATTCTACAGTGCTAAATCCATCTCTGACAGCGAGGCGGGAAGTACAGGGATCGGTCTCTCATTCTCGAAAGGGCTCGTGGAGCTTCATAAGGGAGAAATCGGTTGCAAAAGTGTTCCCGGGCAGGGAAGCACCTTCTTTTTCAGGCTGAGAAAAGGGAGTGCCCACCTGACTGAATCAGAGATGAACCGCGAAATTTCACCTTTCTATACGCATAAGCGTTTGAACGAAATGGTTCCGCAGGAGGTCCCTGAAGCAAAGCCTCCCTGCATACCCTCATCCAACGGCTCTCGCGTTAAGTTGCTGATCGTGGAGGACCATACAGAACTCAGTAGGTATTTAAAAGATTCCTTTGCAGAGGATTTCACCGTTTTCATTGCAGAGAACGGTGAGGCCGGATGGAACATGGTGCAATCATGCGAACCGGATATCATCATCAGTGATATCATGATGCCCCTGATGGACGGACTGGAGTTGTGCCGGCGGCTGAAAGGAGATGAACACACCAGCCACATCCCGGTCATCCTTCTGTCGGCAAAAACGAACGAGGAGACTCAGATCGAGGGTTATGACCTGGGAGCCGATGCGTATGTCTCCAAACCGTTTGATGCCGATGTGCTTCACGCACAGATTCAATCCATTCTCAGAAGAAGGAAGGTGAACCATTTAAGCTTCAGAGAGAGTATTGAGGTAAATCCGTCAGCGGTGGCCATGACCGCCATGGATGAGAAATACCTGCTAAGGACCTGCAAACTGATTGAGGAAAATATGGTGGATCCCCACTATTCAGTGGCCAGGCTCTCCTCGGATTACGGCATGTCGCAGAAATTGATGAATAAGAAACTGAAGGCTTTGACGGGGCTGACTGCCAAGTCCTTTATCCGGTCCATTAAAATGAAGCGTGCTGCCCAGTTACTTGAAACCGGAAGGTACACGGTATCGGAGGTGACCTACGATGTCGGTCTCTCCGACCTGAAATATTTCCGGACCTGTTTCAAGGAAGAATTCGGCATCACCCCCTCCGACTATAAAAAGATCAACTCTCCTGAGCCGGAATCCGAAGAGGAATTGAAAGATACCCCGCTAAAAGGCCGATAAATACGGAGGCCGCCCTTCCGGAACGGCCTCCCAACCCAACTGAAACTACTACTACTACACATCCTTCTCCTTCTAATCGCCACTGTAATCAAAGGAACCGGTCAACCGAATATCCGTGGCCGAAGCACCCAGCAGCACTTCAAACTTCCCCGCCTCGGCCTTCCATCGGTTCTTTTCCTCATCCCAGTAAGCCAGGGATCGGAAGCTGACCGGGATCTCCACGCGCCTGCTTTCTCCCGGCGCCAGAAATGCCTTGTCGAAGCCTTTCAGTTCCTTGACCGGCCGTTCCACGCTCGCTTCCGGATCGCGGATATAGAGTTGCGACACCTCGGCTCCTTCCCTTTCTCCGGTATTGGTCACCGTGTACGATACGACCAGGGTATCCCTCCCCGAAAGCCGGACGGACGACAGGGTAAGATCCGAATAGCTGAACTCCGTATAACTCAACCCGTGTCCGAACGGGAAGAGTACATCAGTACCTTCCTTTTCGAAATAACGGTAGCCGACAAAAATGCCTTCTGAATAATGCACTTTTTTATCGATCCCCGGGAACTCCTCCTCCTCTGTGGCCGGGAAATCGTTCCTCTCCAGTCCGAAGGTTACGGGTAATTTCCCGGACGGAAAGGCATCTCCGAAGATCAGGGCAGCCTCGGCGTTCCCCTCCTCCTGTCCGGGAAACCAGACCTGCAGTACCGCATCCACCTTGTCGATCCAGGGGATTATGTAAGGTCCGCCGGTACGCAACACCAGGATGAGTTTCTTATATTTCGCCGACAATACCTCGATCATTTCCCGCTCACGTTCCAGAGAAACGGTTGGCCGGTCATGCCCTTCGGTGGAGTATTCATAGATAAAAACGATGGCGGCATCGGCCTCACCGGCACTCCTGTAATCCGCATAGCAAGCGATCCTCTCCTCTCCCAGGCGCCGGGAAAACCCTTCCCGGGGGGACACTTTATAAAAGGGGACCACCTTTGAACTGCCGCCGCCGGAGGCCATCACGGTATCCACGTCGCCGAAAAGGGCCAGTTTTTTGATTTCCGCCTCTTTCAGTGGAAGAACTCCGTTCTCGTTTTTCAGCAGTACACAACCCTCGATGGCCATTTCCAGGGCCAGTCTCCTGTGTTCGGGGGTATCCATTTTTCCATCGGGAAATTCCACCTTTTTATCCAGGTATCCGAACCGCTTCATCTCACGCAGGATGCGGTAGATCATTTCGTCGAGGGTCGATTCGGCAACCTCGCCGCTTTGCACCGCATCGAGCAGATGGAACTTGAACTGGGGCTCACCGAACTTTCCCCAGCCCGACATTTCCAGGTCCAGCCCCGCATTGGCGGCAGGCACTGTTTTATGCTTGGTACCCCAGTCGGTCAGTATAAAACCTTTGAACCCCCATTCGTTTTTAACAATCTGCCGGAGCAACAGGGGATTTTCAGAACACTGCACCCCGTTGATCCTCGGGTAGGCTGTCATGATGGAAGAAACATCCGCCTCTTTCACCGCAGCTTCAAAGGAGGGAAGATAGATCTCCCTCAGCGACCGCTCGCTCATGGTATTATCGATATCGCCCCTCCAGGTCTCCTGGTTATTGGCCGTGATGGCTTTCACATTCGCAATGATCCCCATCTCCTGCATTCCTTTGATCACCGGAACGGCACAACGGGCCGACAGGTAGGGGTCTTCGCTGAACAGTTCAAAATTCCTGCCGCCTTCCGGGATCCGGACAATATTCACCATGGGAGCCGCGCAAACGGTTCGTCCCTGGGCCATCACTTCCGAGCCCAGTGCCTTCCCAAACCGGTAGAGCAGCTCCATGTTCCAGGTGCTGGCCTGGGAAATGGGCACCGGGAAGGCGGTAGCCGGTTTCAGATGCCGGTTGGAGGTGAAGGAGGCCCCGGCTCCGGAGGGACCGTTCTGAACCGTAAGCTGAGGGATCCCCAGCCTCGGGATCCCGGGCAGGTATCCTACATAGGGCACTCCCTGGGGATCATCCCCCTTCTCGCCGTGTACCATGGAGATCTTCTCCTCCAGGGTCATCTTTGAGATCAGGCCAAGAATATAGGGATCATCCATGACCAGCGCATCCTTACCGGGATTTTCTGACCGGCAGGATGCGCAGAGGACAAGGATCACTGCCAGTATGGAAGAAAAGCGTGATTTTTTCATCGGGGGTGTATGTATTGAATGATTATACTGCAGATCGTGCTGTTTCAAAAATAAGAGGCACGGAGCATGACAGGGGTGGGCCTATTTGTCCAATAGTAAGGTGTAAATGCGACTTTATCGAAGCGGTGCCCACTGACCCATCTTTTTCGAAGTGTTGCTGTAAAGGACGTAACGGGCTTCGAAACTATCCAGCCGCGCACGCAGCTCCAGGGCAACTTCACTGTAGGCGGGGTCATTGATCCGGTTGACCGATTCCAGCGGGTCGTCTCTCATATCCCACAACTCCTCCGCTACCGGATTGCACTCATGATATCGAATATATTTATAATCAAGCGTCCTGGTATATTTTGAACGGATCGAAAAATAGTGCATGGGATCCTCCACCTCCACGATCAATGGAAGATGATTATCAAAATTGTTCTCACCAAATACCACATCCCGGATCGCTTCCACTTCGTTTTCCAGGATGGGCAGGAAGCTGATACCCTGCATGGATAAGAGCGCGGGTAAACCGGCCAGGTCCAGGATGGTGGGTGCCACATCCACCATGGAGATCAGTCCCTTCTCACCGCGTCCCCGTTCATCTTTGCTGGTCCGGGGATCAAAAACGATCATCGGGGCTTTTGCTGATTCGTCATACAGGAGCGATTTTCCCATCAGTTGCCGCGATCCGCAGAAAAAACCGTTATCGGAGGTGAAGATGATCACCGTGTTGTTCTCTGCCCCGGTATTTTCCAGCCCTTGCCGGATCTGTCCTACCGCATGGTCTATTCCTGTGACCAGGGCGTAATAGTTCCGTATAAACTCCAGGTATACGTGATCCAGTTCGATGTGCCAGCTTGCCCTGTACGGATCGGACCTTCCGAAGTACCAGTCTGCATTTCTGCTCCTTTCCCGTACCGCTCCCGGAAGGCTTTCGTGGGCATCAGGTGTATCGTTGACCATGCGTGGAATAACCAGTGAATCATACAACATCCGGAACCGGGGATCAGGATCAAAGGGTGCATGGGGGGCTTTGAAACTAACCGACAGGCAGAAGGGCCTTCCGGCCTCACTGGCTTCCGAAATAAACCGGATGGCCTGTTGCCCCATCCATTCGGTCAGATGTCCCGCACGACCGGGATTTTCATGACCGTTGAAAGATCCGTTCTTCTCAGGGCGGTAGCTCCCCTGTCCGGGAAAGCCGTACCATCGGTCGAAAGATCCTGCAGGCATATACTCCTGCCTGTTTTCCAGCTGGCCTGCAGAGATCTTTTCCTCTCCACCTGCTGCAAACCCGAATTTACCGATGAAGCCTGTGAAGTACCCTGCTTTCTTCAGGATCACCGGATAGCTTTGATCAAATTCCCTGTCGGTGATGTTGAAATCTGTGGGTGGGTCAAACCCTGAACCATGTGTACCCAGATACTGACCAAGCATGATGGTACTCCGGCTGGGTTTGCAGATCGGGGAGGTATGAAAGACATTCCGGAATACCACCGATTCACCGGCCATCCGGTCGATATGGGGTGTGATAACAAACCGGTTTCCCATGCAACCCAGGGCATCCCAGCGAAGATCATCGCACAGCAGGATGAGGATGTTGGGCCTGGAATCCTTTGCTTCTCTGTCACAACCGCTGCCTGCCAGAATGATGATCAGCCCAATGGCTGAAATCGCGCTGATTTTTTTCATTTCCCCTTAAAGCTTCAGTACGTTCCCCTGGATTTCCAGGCTGTCCTGGACAATCACCGCGCGGTACTCGATCCCCTGTGTAGGAGCGGATGCTGTTCCAAAATCAACCAGATCCCCTTCCCCTCTGTTCAATTTCCCGAACAACGAATCTTCCTGAACGGTCTCATACCTGCCCGGATCATGAACGCTTACTGATCCGGTCCGGGTCCAATCAGGCTCACTTCTTTCATCAAGCGAGCTGACAAGTAGTCTGTATTCAAAGAAAAGTGCGAATGTCTTCCCACTTCCCAGACTGACAATCTCTGTGTTAAAAAGCAGCGACTGATCGGGTCGGACTATTGCCTCCAGGGTTCGGAAATTTGCGGGTATGAGCGCGGACTCCACATGCTCCAACTTGATCACCACCGGATTGGGCCAATGATGGTTATTATACAACCGCTGTGCCCTTACGACCGAGAAACAGAGGCTGTCGCCCGATTGCCTGACATGTGCCTTCCCATCCACCCGGGGCATGTACTCGACCACGTTCCCGCTCTGGCCCAGGACACTGATCCGGGTATCGCCGGTAGCCCTGGCACTTTGAAGCACAAAGGATTTCCTCTCTCCCCTTCTCCAGTCGGTCAGTCCCGTTAGATAGGCATAGAGTGTATTGCTGTCCTTATGTTTTGTCAGCCAGATATCCCCTTCGTTGCTGACGACCCACGGCCTGACATCCTGGATGGCCTCTGCATTGACGAAACTCCAGGCTCCAATTTCCATCAGCCTGCCCTGCTGTGCCTCATTCAGGTTCCCCCATTGATCGGGGCCGACATTAAGCAGGAACGATCCTCCCCGGGCCCTTGCACGGATCAGGGCATTGATCAGATAGGTCCCCGATTTGTAATGCTCGTTGGTAGGTTTATAATTCCACTGGGTACCCATCGTCATATTGCTTTCCCAGGCCACATCGACCCTCTCTCCCGGAATAAACTGCTCGGGGGTTGGAATGGCTCCCCGGGTGATCAGGCATGCTGGCTGCAATTTCCACACCAGCTGCTTGACCTCTTCCCGGTAGGCTTCGCTGTCGATGAAAAACAGGTCCACATCCCCGTACCCTGTCATCAGCTCGCGGACCTGAAGCTGCAGGTATGCTTCATATTTGTCCCGTATCGGTCGTGCCGCCTCCCAGTGGTTCACCCTCCGGATGTCCGGGATCCCGTTGCGATAAGAATAGACGAAGTCTTCGGTGGAAAAATAGAACCCCACAGCCATTCCATATTTGCGGCAGGTCCGGACCAGCTCAGCAAGGATATCCTTTCCATAAGGGGTATTGGTGATCTTGAAATCGGTGCTCTCCGTATCCCAGAAACAAAAACCGTTGTGGTGTTTGGTGGTGAAAACCAGATACTTCATGCCCGCATTCCTGGCCAGAATCACGATCTTCTCAGGGTTCCAGTCCACCGGGTTGAAGGTTTCAGGCAGTTCGCGGATATACTTCTCTGCATAAGATTCAGAGGAACCAACCAGTGAATGGCTGATGACAATGCCCAACTGGGTGTCGATGTTCCAGTGAATAAACATGCCGAAGCCGGCATTCCTGAGCCATTCCTCCCTTTCGGGTTTGTTTTGATTGGCCGGCAAACCATCCTGTCCGGAAAGGCCCGTGAACCCGAGCATTCCCAGGAAGAGCATGATCAACAGCCGGTCCGTTGCACGAACTCGCCTTTTCATTTTCATTCAGTTTTGTCGATCCGTTCAATATAAACAAAATAGGAAGGGTGGACACGTCCTTCCCCGTCGATCAGCCTGGCTTCCATATCATACCGGCCGGCGGGCAAATCGGCTGTAAATGTCACCTCCTGGTCACGGCTGCCAATCCTTGTCGTTTCCTTCAAACTCCCGATGGAAAGAAAGGCAGCCTCAAAACCAGCGTCACGGCTTGCCGGCATCGAAGCTTCAAGTCGCGCGGGTTTCACTGCCGCCGGAAAGTGGGCATTGATGGCCAGATCGCTCTCCCGGGGAAAACGCCTCAGCGTAAAAACGTAAGAACCACCGGTGGCCAGTTCAACCTTCCAGATGCCTGCAGCCTGTACCGCTTCAGCTGCCCCGAACTGGTGCCAGGCATTTCCCAGATCACTCGTCAGCATATCATGTGAACAGATCCTGACGGGGTTCTCCCACGGAGTTCCGGCCCTGATAAAGGCATAACGTTCCTGAACCCCCTCATCCTGGATGGATCGCCACCCTCTTTCATATCCCTCCGCAAGCCTTCCGGCTACCTCAGGGTATTCGCGGATCAAATTGCGGTTCTGTCCGGGGTCATCCTTCACATGATAAAGCTCCTGGCCGTTCACAAGACGCCATTCATTGTCCATGACGGAATACTTCCTGTATTTGACCAGGTTCTGTAAACGCTGTGTATCCACGAACAGAATCCGGTTGGGCCAGTCTTTGGCAGAGCCTTCGAGTAACGGTTTAACGCTCAAACCATCGAGAGGATGATGCGGAGTAAACCTGAGCTCCAGAAGGTCCACCAGTGTAGGCAGTAAATCATAATGGGCTACCAGCTGATCCACCCTCCTTCCACCTGTAAGCCCGCCATCCGGCCAGCTGATCATCAAAGGTACACGGTGACCTCCCTCATACTCGCTCCCCTTATTTCCTCTCATGTCGCTGTTGTATACGATATGTCCTTCGGCTGTTCCGTTGTCTGTCATGAAAATAAGAATGGTATTATGCATGACTCCCAATATATCCAGATGTTCCCTTAATTTTTTGAAGTTATCGTCGATGTTGGTGATCATTCCATAAAATCTCTTCTGCCTTTCGGGGACCTCATCCATGCCCCTGTACAACTCAATGTACTTTTCAGGAACATTCAGCGGCCCGTGGGGTGCGTTGGTGCTGAGATAGCAGAAAAACGGCCCACCCCTGTTCTCCTCAATGAACCTCATCGCTTCCCCGAAAAAGACATCTGTACAATATCCCTCATACTGTTGCGGTCTTCCATTGTGCCAGTATGAATCATCGAAATAATCGTTTCCCCAGTAGTCGGGAAGCTGGGAAATGCCTCCTCCGCCATGACGTACCACCTCATGGAAACCGCGGTCCTCGGGCCTGAAAGGATAATTGTCCCCCAGGTGCCACTTACCGAACATTCCACAGGTATACCCATTCATTGCCAGCACCTGGGGGAGGATCACTTCATCCTCAAAAAGCAGAGATCGTCCTGCGATGGTGTGATAGGTATTGACACGGTTCGTGTGTCTTCCCGACATCAATGCCCCCCTGGTCGGAGCGCAGGTGGTGGATACGTGGAAATTTGAAAAGCTCACCGATTCATGGCTGAAATGGTCAAGAGATGGTGTTTGAATGTAAGGGTTCCCGTTACATCCCAGGTCTCCGTATCCCTGGTCATCAGTGATCACTATAATCACATTGGGCTGCTGCCTGGCTTCAAGTCCAGCCACGAAAAATAAAAGCAACCAAAAAATAGAAAAACGCATGATGCGATCCTTTGTATACAGTTAAAATAATCAATTCTTTCCGACGGTAGGACCTTCTGTACCGAGCACGCAGGGAATCCTTTCATCCACCGGCGGCAACCCAGGAAAGGGACCATGGGGTTCAGTCTGGTACCAGTATCCTACGGTGTAATAATTATCGGACCGGTGGTTGGCATGCCCGTGCTCAATGGTCATTTTAATCGACCGGTTGAATACGATGGGTGATTCGGGATGGAAACGGTAGACCATCCACTCGGCTCCCCGGTTATCTCCTCCGTTGAGGGGATTCCCATAATAAGAATAGTTAAAAGTGGGGTTGGCATGGCCGAATGGGTTGATCCCGCAACCCCCATAGCACCATGCCCCCAGGTAATAGTCCTCCGCCCCGGTACCATGTATCTGTGGCTTTTCCGCCCCATCAATAAAGATCATCTCGTCACCTTCACCCCACCAATCACCCTGGTTCTGGATAATACTGTGGGTGACCCCGAGGAAATGCCCTCTTCCCTCTGCTTCCACGATGATATAATTCTGATCACCGCTTGTATTGATCTTGCCGTTTATTCCCGGCTCACTGTTCTGCTCCCACTCCGTCGTCCAGCCAACCGTGGGAACCGCCTGCCTGTACTGGGCATGAAAATAGAGGGTGTTTTCGGGAAGGGCTTTGTGTTTTTCCCAGTCAATATTGTAGTAGAAAGCATTGATGGGCTCCTCACCCTCATTAGTGATGGTGATCCTTGCCGATTTCCTGAAAGGCATCGGAAAAACAGAATTGAGTGATTTTTGCGAACCCACGGAAATATATTCGGATTCAAACATAAAATATTTTCCCAACCCCAGGCCGAAGAAATCACCAATGGGTGTTTCAACACTCGGATCCGCTTCATCATCCCAGTACATCCTCAGAATGATCTTTTTCAGATGGTATGGTTCCCTGGTTGCGATGGTGAACCACATGTGGGTGATGATACCGGGTCCGACGATCTCTCCAATGGTTCTTGTTTCACATGGCTGGATCTTTTCACTCCAGTTCCCATCATCATTGGCTCCCGAAATGTCATAGCTGGATATCCTTTGAGATGAATAATCCCTTGACTGCCAGACCGGCCTTTCGATCATGACTTGCTGCCCCGTCAACGTGAAGCTTGCCAATACGAGTGATGCTGCGATAAGAGTTTGCTTTTTTCTGTTCATGTCGAATCTGTTTTTCCGTAGCTTCTTTCTTTCATCGCATCATCACGCTCCTGCTGATGATGCGGTCACCAATGATGACTTCAAACTCGCCGGGTTCAACGATGTACCGCATTTTCTCGTCATAGAACCCGAATTGCCCGTTTTCAATGATACATTCCACCTCCTTCTTCTCACCGGGCTTGAGATGAATGCGTCTGAAGGCGACCAGTTTCCTTGACGGGGTGGTCACGCTGCTGATCATATCGTTCATATAGATCAGGATCGTCTCGTCACCGGCCATATCGCCCGTATTTCGAATGCTCACCCTTAAAGGGAGGTCATCGTTCCGGTCCATGCTTCCGGGCAATTCCAATCCACTGTAATCGAAACTTGTATATGATAACCCATGCCCGAATGAATAGAGGGGCTCTGTTTCAGAATCGAAAAAATGCCTTCTCCCGGAATGGGCAACCGACGGTTTATGATTATAAAAGCTCTGAATATGGCCTACCGAATGTGGGATGGAAATGGGCAATCTTCCACCTGGATTGTAATCTCCGAAAAGCACCTCGGCAACAGCCTGCCCGCCAAACATACCTGGCTCCCATGCTTCCAGGATCCCCTCACAATGTTCCACGATCCAGGGCGAAGCAATCGGACCTCCGTTCACGAATACGACGATTACAGGTTTTCCGGCACTTTCCACTGACTGGACCAGTTTCAGCTGATCGCCCGTTAGTTCCAGTGTGGGCCTGTCAAGGTTCTCCCCGCTGGTCATGGAATCGCCGAAACGGATGGAATTCTCGCCAACCACCACGATGGCCACATCTGACAGGCGTGCCCTTGATGCTGCCTGTTCCAGCACCACCGGACTGATCTCCCTGTAACCATCGCTCACCAGGTAGTCGATTTTTGTCCCGGAGGAAACAATACCACTAATCCCCTCCAGGATCGTTATCACGTTCGCATCAGGCTGAAACTTGGCCCAGTCACCAAGGACAGCCTGAGTGTTGGCATTAGCGCCTGTGATAAAAACCGATCCAATGTTCTTCTCCAGGGGAAGAACATCGTTCTCATTCTTCAATAAAACCATTGATTTTCTGGCGGTCTCCAGTGCCAGGTCGAGATGCTCCTGCCGGAGCAGGGTACTTTTCACCTTCCGGGGATCTGCCAGCCTGTTCTCAAACAACCCCAGCCGAAACTTGGCATAGAGAACCTTGCGGACTGCTTCATCTATCCTCGAGATTGGTACAAGCCCCTCCTCCTGTGCTTCCCTGATATGATCGTAAAATCCCGGCCCATGCATGTGTACATCCACCCCTGACAGGAAGGCCTTTACAGAGGCATCTTTCAGTGATCCGACAATCCTGTGCGTCGAATACAATCTCCCAATATCCTTCCAGTCACTGATGTAGAACCCGTTGAATCCCCATGTTTTCCGAATGAGGCCGTCCAGGTATTCCTGATGTGCATGACAGGGGATACCGTTGATTTCATTATGGGCCGGCATCAATGTGAATACTCCGGCCCTTACGGCTTCCTGGAACGGCGGGAAAAAGATCTCGTACATGGTCCTTTCCGAAACATCGGCAGGCGCTGCATTTAACCCGGTGATGGAAATCCCTCCCCCCACAAAATGCTTTGCACAGGAAAGAAGGTTTTCCGGCTCCCCGAAGTCCTTTCCCTGGTAACCGTGAATCATCGCCCGACCCATCATCGATACAAGCAAGGGATCTTCTCCGAATGTTTCCCCGGTGCGGCCCCACCGGGAATCCCGTACCACTTCGATGTTGGGCGAATAGGTTAAGTGATAGCCGGATGCCCTCATCTCCCGGGCAGTGTATTGCGCTACCCGGTTAGCCATGGTGGTATCAAAACTGGATGCGATGCCGATGGCCGTAGCATATATGGTGGTGGCGCCCTCATACATCCCGTGTCCATGGATACCATCTTCGGTAATCAGGACCGGTATTTTAAGGCGTGATTGACTGGCAAATTCCTGGATAACATTACATTCTGCATAAGTGGGCACCTTTATGGCCGAACCCATCTTTCCCTGGCGGATCAGCTCCCCCAATGCCCATTGTTCGATCTGATCATCCACGGCCTCATCGATATTCGCAGAGTTGGTACGGCCCTCCCATACATACATGCAAAGCTGACCGATCTTTTCCTCTGTGGTCATCTCCTTCAACAGCAATTCCACACGCTGTTCAGCGGGCAACCCTGGATCAAGGTATGCACCGGGTCCCTGATCTGAACTTCCGCAGGCTGTGATCAGCAAAAGTGGTGGCAGGAAGAACAAAAGGATTTTTTTCATCGCCTGACCTTTGAAAGATTGATCCATATCAATAGTATCGATCGATCACCTGCTGGATCTGGGGAAAGCGGTCATCGATCTCCCCCAGGTCTTCCCTCATGGCTTTCAGATCCTCCTTCAGGGTAGCTATTACATGGGAGTATTCCGGATCTCCGTAACGGTTGTCCATCTCAAATGGATCCTTTTTCAGATCATAGAACTCCCATCCGGGAGGGGTTCGGAAGGTGTACCGGTTTCCCCATCCCTCCAGGTTGGCTTCCTCGCCTGTGTCCTTATAGTATACCCCGTAGAAAAAGATCAATTTGTAGTCCTTGGTCCGGATCCCAAAATGGGCGGGATTGGCATGCCGGTGCGCCATGTGCATCCAGTATCGGTAGTATGTGGCCTGTTTCCATCCTTCCGGTTCATTGCCGGTTTCCAGGATCTCCCTGAAACTCTGACCCTGCATATATTCCGGTACCGTTCCTCCCGCAAGTTCGATGATCGTCGGTGCATAATCCACATTGTTGATGATGGCATCTGTCCTTGTACCAGCGTCGATCATCTCCGGGTATCTGACCAGAAAAGGCATCCGCATCGACTCCTCGTACATCCACCGCTTGTCGATATAGTCATGCTCCCCCAGCATGAATCCCTGGTCGCCCGTATAAAAAATCACCGTATTATCCATCAGCCCCTCCTTTTCCAGATATTCGAAGAGACGCCCCACATTGTCGTCCACCCCCTTTACACAGCGCAGGTAGCGCTTCAGGTATTCCTGGTAGGCCAGGTGGGTGTATTCCGGGTCGGGGATGGTGGAATCGATCTCCATGTGCATCCCCATGTTCCGGATAATATTCCGGTGGCCGATCGAAGAGCCGATGTCATGGATCAACGCATCGTTCTCCCCCCGGGTAGCTGCGGAACCATTGTTGGCATTGTAATACATGCTGGCAGGTTCGGGAATCTCCACATCCTCCAGGTAATCCGAGTACCTTTCGGCAAATTCGAACATATCGTGGGGCGCTTTGTAATGGTGCATCAGGAAAAAAGGCTTGCTTTTGTCCCGCCCGTTCTCCAGCCAGTCCAGCGTAATATCGGTGATCACATCCGAGGAGTGTCCAGGGAATCTTACCACATCATCCGGCCATCCATTCCCGCCGCGGACCCTGAGCTCAGGATCATGGTAGTCGCCCTGCCCCGGCAAAACACAGTAATAGTCGAACGTGGCTGGTTCCTCCTTCAGGTGCCATTTGCCCACCATGGCCGTCTCATAACCCAGTGCCTTTACCTCCATGGCCAGGTGCTGGTCCTCCGGAACCAGGCTCCCGTCCAGGTCCAGTACCCCGTTCACATGGCAATACTGACCGGTCAGGATAGAGGCCCTGGAGGGAGTACATATGGAGTTGGTGCAAAAGGCATTCTCGAACAGGATCCCCTCGTGGGCAAGCCGGTCGATATTCGGGGTGGGATCGAGCCGGGCCAGACGGCGGCCATACACCCCGAAGGCCTGACTGGTATGATCGTCGGCCATGATAAAAATGATATTCGGCCTGCGGGGCTCCTGTCCGGTGCAGGATTGCAACATCCAGGTTCCCGCAATCAGAGATAATAATAAGGTCTTTCGCATCTGATTCACTTTTATGTTAGATCCAATAATAATTTCATGACTTTACCGGGTGCATCGGCCCAGGCCTGAACGGCACCTGCGGCATCCCCGGGTTTTACTCTTTCGGTGACCATCCGGTCCATGGGAAATGTGCCCCTTTCAAGATAGGAGATCACCGCCCGGAAATCCTCCGCCGTGGCATTGCGTGATCCCAGGATATCCATTTCCTTCTGAACGAAGAGCTTCGTGGCAAAAGAGACCTCGCTTCCCGCGTATCCGATACAGACTACCCTGCCCGCAAAGGCCACCTCGTCCACGGCTGCCCGGTAGGTAACCGGGTTCCCGGCAGCCTCCACCACCACATCGGGTCCGTCACCACCGGTAATTTTTTGCAATTCCTCATGGAGGTCTGCTGTCTTTGAGTTGATCACATGCCCGGCCCCCAGGGCCTCTGCCAGGTCCAGCTTACCGTCATCGATATCGACCGCGATCACCGTGGCACCCCTCAGTGCCGAACGTACAATGGCCCCCGCGCCGATCATTCCGCAACCCAGTACCATCACCACATCCGAGTCGGTCACCCGCCCCCTTTCCACCGCATGGAATCCCACTGTCAGGGGCTCCACCATGGCCAGCTCCAGCGAACCCAACGCGGGCGCCTTCAGGATCTTCTGCCAGGGCACTGCGATCAATTCCTGCATGGCGCCGTCGCGCTGGACTCCAAGGGTCTGATTGTGCCGGCAGGCATGGCTCCTGCCTTTTCTGCAGGAAGTACACCTTCCGCAGCTGGTGTAAGGCACAACGGTCACTTTTTGTCCGGCCGAAAATCCTTCAGGCACCTCCTCCCCTGTCTGCTCGATAACCCCGGATATCTCATGACCGGGGACCCGGGGATACGAGACCATGGGGTTCTTTCCCAGGTAGGTGCTCAGGTCCGATCCGCAAAATCCCACATAGCTGAGCCGGACCAGTACTTCACCGGTTTTCGGTTCGGGCCTCTGTTTGTCTGTAATCCCAATACTTCCGGGAGATTCAATTACCAGTGCTTTCATCCGCTTCGTTTCAAAGGTATTTGTAACCGGGATCGATCAGTCCCGCCTCCTTCATGCCGGTCCAGAATGCCGGCGGGATCTGCCGGTGCAGGACTTCCGCATTCCGGAGCATCTTCTCAGGTTTGCTCGTATTCAATGCAATACTGACAATGGCCGGGTGCGACAGGCCAAAATGCAGGCAGGTATCTGCCGGAGATACCCGGTGGGTGCTGCAAATCCCATAGAAACTGTCCCGCCAGGCATAAATGAGCCTGCCCTCCTCCGACCCCGGGTCAACATCCCTGTAATCGAATTTTTCCCCGCCGGTGAGGAACCCACCGTGGAAGACCGCCGAGTTGATGATCCCCACCCCGTTTTCAGCAAGACGGTCCATGAACCGGATCAGTTCGGCGGGATGACTGAAAATGGTGAAACTGTTGGCCAGCATGACCCAGTCGAAGGGCACATGATCGTATAATTCTGCAATGGTCGGCCAGTCCTTGGAGCCAATACCCACCGCCTTTACCCTGCCCTCCTTCTTCAGGTCGAACAGCGCCCGGTAGGATTCCAGCACCTCATCAAAACGCCTGTTCCGATCCTCTTCACCCGTTGCAGCAAACAGGTACTCGTCCGGGTCGTGGACCGAGACCACCTCTGCCCGGTAGGTTCCTCCCAATAATACATTCCCCTGCTCGAAACACTCCATGATCCCCTCATAGCCGAACCGCTGGATACAGTCATGCTCCAGGCCGGCCCAGGCTCCCGGCTCAAAAGTGGGTTCATCGGTTGTCAGCGGTACCCGGTACCAGCCCAGCTTGTTGCTGATGACCATATCCCGGGGATCGAGCCCAAGTTCGGCCAGTCCCCTGCCGATCGCCTCCAGGGCCAGTCCCGCACCATATTTTCCGGCTGTATCGATCATGAACGGTTTTTCGGTGCAGGCAATCCACCCCTGGATCAATCCCAGCTTTTCCTCCCAGGACAGAACCCTGTAAAGGTTGCCCAGGTAGCTGGTGCCGTAGATCACTTTCGGGACCATGATACCGGTAAGTCCCAGGGGGTTCTTTTCAGTCAGTTTTGCATGCATCAGATAGTATTATTAAGGTTCAGCAGGATGCCCTGTCAATGCGCAAAGGTCCGCGTGCGGTATCCGTAGATGGCCACCACCACGAAACAGACCAGCGGGACCACAAAGGAAACATTCTCGGCCGGCATCGAGAAGATGATCCCCTGCTTGATGATGGCACCCTGCAGCGGTGGCATCACCGATCCGCCCAGGATCGCCATGATCAGCCCGGCTGCCCCGAACTTGGCATCCTCGCCCAGCCCGCGCAGCGCGATCCCGTAAATGGTGGGGAACATCAGCGACATGAAGGCCGATACCCCCACCAGGCAGTACAATCCCAGGATCCCCTGGAAAAAGATCACCCCGGTCACCAGCAGGAAACCGCCCATGGCAAAGAACATCAACAGCCGCCCCGGGCGGATGCGGCTCATCAGCCCCGTGCTGATGAAGCGGCTGACGATGAAGATGGCCATGGCCACGATGTTGTACTGCTGGGACAGCACCTCGGCCTCCTGCTCGCCCATTCCCTGACTCATGAAATACCGCGTGCCGTAATGCACGATAAAGGTCCAGCACATGATCTGGGCCCCCACATAAAAGAACTGGGCGACAACCCCTTCGCGGTACCGCGGAAGGGAGAAGATCCGTTTCAGGGTGGGAAAGAAATCGATGCGGTGGTTCGAATCCTCGTTGCGTGGCATCCGCACAAGCGCGATCAGCACCAGCATCACCAGGATCACCACCCCGATGATGATGTAGGGACCTGCCGTCACATCCAGGTCATGCATCTTCACCGCCTCGAACTCCTCCGGTGACATCAGTTGCCGCTGTGCCGTGTCACTGGGGTCCATCCGCGCCTGGATGAAGGTCTTGGCAACGAACATCCCGGTGATCGATCCGATGGGATTGAACGATTGTGCCAGGTTCAAACGCTGGGTGGAGGTCTCCTCGGCCCCCATGGAAAGGATATAGGGATTGGCACTGGTCTCCAGGAAGGACAATCCGCAGGTGAGGATGAAATAGGCGATCAGGAAGGGGGCATAGACGCCGATGGCACTGGCAGGGATGAACAGCAGTGCCCCGGTGGCATAGAGCCCCAGCCCCACCAGGATCCCCGCCTTGTAGGTGAAGCGCCGGATAAAAATGGCAGCCGGGAAGGCCATGGCGAAATAGCCCCCGTAAAAAGCCACCTGCACCAGCGACCCCTGCACCGGGCTCATCAGGAAGATCTTCGAAAAGGCCTTCACCATCGGGTTGGTCACATCGTTGGCAAACCCCCAGAAAGCGAAACAGGAGGTGATCAGGATAAAAGGCACCAGGTACTGCCGTTCCAGCAATTTAGCTTTCATCTTTCAGATTATAAGAGATTAAGGTTATAGCAATCGACTGCGTTCCGGAAAGTGATCTTTTCCTTTTCCGCCGTACTGAAATTTTCAATGAACCTGAGCGGGATCGTCATCACATCAGCGTACTCCCCCGCAAGCCGGCAAACGGGCCAGTCGCTTCCCAACAGTATCCTTTCCGGTCCAAAGGCATCAAGCACTACCTCCATACAGGGTACGAAGTCCTCATATTTCCATCCCTGCCAGTCAGCCTCGGTTACCATACCGGAGATCTTGCACCAGACATTGGGGTGTGCTGCCAGGGCTTCGAGATCCTCCTGCCAGGGATGAAAACTCCCTGACCGTATGGGTGGTTTGGCGATGTGATCCAGTACGAACCGCTGCTCGGGGAACATGCCCGCCAGCCTGGCGGCGTATTTCAGGTGCCGCGGGAAGAGCAGCAGGTCGTAGGTCAGCCCGAACCATTCCAGGTGACGGATACCGTTGAGAAAATCGGGCCGCAGCATGAACGCGTCATCCGGTTCATCCTGTAGCACATGCCGGATACCAACCAGATAAGGATCCCCACAAAATGATTCCAGTTGCGAGGCCACC
The DNA here is from genome assembly GCA_964604655.1 of uncultured Bacteroides sp. GTDB lineage: Bacteria > Bacteroidota > Bacteroidia > Bacteroidales. The sequence goes on from CAZRZY010000078.1 coordinate 21,414, forward strand.
TTTGGCGACCGCAGGTCCGTCCAGCCCAACACACCCTTGATGAATTCATGTTTGCCGGCAAGCTCCAGCAGCCAGCGTGTCTCTTCTTCCGTTTGCCTGGCCTGGACGACCACCGTTCCGGTCACCCCCGCTACCGCAAGCTCCCTCTCCAGGTCTGCCGGAAGGTAATCCCGCTTCAAAACCTCCATGGATTCATCCATCCAGCTGTACTCCGTTTCATTGTACTCCCAGAGATGGTGGTGTGTATCGATCAGCATATCGGAAATCATTCAAAGTGTCCCTGATGATCAGTGAAAGTAAGTTTTAGTCGTATTACAGACTTCTTAAAAACCGATAAATTTTAAAGGTTAAATTACACATTTTGGTACATTACCCGACATCAAACATCAACGTTTTGTCATTATGCAATTGGACATTCATTTGGTTGATGTGGCGGCAAAGTTGTTCCTGCGCATGTCGAAACTGAGGCCTTTCCAGTGGTTCCAGTTTTACAATCAATGAGCTTTTTGTTGACCTTACCTTGCCTCTGCATTTTGTTATCGCCTCTAATACAGGCAATAAATCCCTCTCATTAGGCAGATATTCCTTGAAAATACTCGCCAGCTGTTTCCTGCTGTTCCAAAAAATTGCTCCGGCTAAATCCCATAGCTTCTTACCCTCGGTCTCTATTACCATAAATTTCTCATAGTCATCTATGTTGCCTGCATCAATATACTGAGCAGTCTGTTTGATGGATTGATTTAAAACTTTGAGTTTATCCTGGCTGTTTTCCTTCTCACTGACCAACCAATTCCGTGAGGCACTCTTTCGTAAACTCCCGTCTTTATTGAATGTGACAGGTTTACGCCCTATCTTCAGCTCAAGGGTCTTGATATGCTTTTTGATTTGAGCGATTTCGTCCTGCATTTTTGAATATGCCGGGTTATATACCTGCTGATTGTCACTTTCTTTTGTGATCTCCAGTACGGGGTTGTATTGCATGCTGGTGCGATCACCCATGTGCTTGAAGCTATTTTCACTTTTCCTCCAACGATTTAACATCGCCCGGGCAATGGTTTGGGTATCTTCATACCTGTCGTTGGTTACGGCAACAGGCCGTGTATTGGTCCTGGTGTTCCATATGATTATCCGGCGCAATTCAATGTGGTTGCCCTCGATGTCTTTGTATACACGGGGTGTTTCATACAGCTGATAATCAGTTCCGTTTACCCGCAGATACTTGTCAAAATATTTGTCATCCAGAGATTTTACCGCTTTGGAGTCCGTGTTCTTCTCCCAGGTTACAAAGCGGCAATC
>CAZRZY010000079.1:0-1169 GCA_964604655.1 uncultured Bacteroides sp.
AATGCGCCTACAATTCGTGCAAGCGAATTTCAGCGCATGAGGTTATATCGCGAGCTACTCGGAGCGCAGCCGGGTAAGCTGTGCTTCCAGAACATCGATCTTGGTTCTGGCATCGGCCATCTTCTGCCGCTCCTTGTTCACTACCGCTTCCGGCGCATTCTGAACGAACCGTTCGTTTTGCAGTTTTTTTTCCACGCTGGCAAGGAAACCGCTGGTATATTGAAGCTCTGCTTCCAGTTTGCCGATCTCCTCCTGGGTGTCCACCATATCTCCCAGCGGGATATAGTACTCTACGTTTTTCACGATAAAAGAAACCGAATTCTCCGGATCAGAGGTGATCTCCTCGACCCCGGTGATCTGGGCAAGCTTTTTGACCACCGGTTCCACCTGATGTAACCGGGCCTGGCCGTTGGAGGACCGGACCCATAATTTCAGAGCCTCCCTGGGTGGAAGTTTTTTATCCTTTCGGATCGCACGGATGGAAGTCACCACCTCTTTTACCTCCTCAAACTGTTCCAGCAGGGTCTGATCGAAATCCCTCCCAACGGGCAAAGGTGAAATCATGAGACTTTCCCCGCTTTGATGCGGTGCAAGCAGCTGCCAGATCTCTTCGGTGATAAAGGGCATAAAGGGGTGGAGCATATGGAGCAACTGATCGATGAACCCGAGGGTGCGATCATATGTCACCCCGTCGATGGGCTGGCCAGTGGCCGGTTTGATCATTTCCAGGTACCAGGAGCTGAACTCATCCCAGAAAAGCCGGTAGATAATCATAAGCGCATCGGAGATCCGGTATTTCCCGAATTGCTCCTCCATACTGGCCAGGGCACGATTAATCTGTGAAACGATCCAATCCACTGCCAGTTTCGAATGAGCAGGCTGTTCGAGTGATTCGTCCACCTGCCAGCCATGGATCAGCCGGAAGGCATTCCAGATCTTATTGCTGAAATTTCTTCCCTGTTCGGTAAGGCTCTCATCGAACAACAGGTCATTTCCGGCTGGTGCACACAGGAGCATTCCCACCCTGACCCCGTCGGCGCTGTACTTTCTGATCAGCTCCAGCGGATCGGGCGAATTTCCCAGTGATTTGGACATCTTCCTCCGTTTGCTGTCCCGAACCATCCCCGTGAGATAAACGGTTTCGAAAGGACGGTCGTTCCGGTACTCAT
>CAZRZY010000079.1:1179-22309 GCA_964604655.1 uncultured Bacteroides sp.
TGTATTCGTAGCCGGCCATGATCATGCGGGCCACCCAGAAGAAGAGGATATCGGGGGCCGTTACCAGATCGTTGGTGGGATAATAATACTTTATGTCTTCATTGTCGGGAAAACGGATACCATCAAAAACGGAGATGGGCCACAGCCAGGAGGAGAACCAGGTATCGAGCACATCCTCATCCTGGTGCAGATCCGACTTCTGAAGCGACTGGTTACCCGTTCTCTCCCGGGCCAGTTTCAGCGCCTCGTCCGGACTTTCAGCCACCACATAATCTGACGCACCTTCACCGAAGAACCAGGCCGGAATACGGTGTCCCCACCACAGCTGGCGGGATATGCACCAGTCCTTCACATTCGCCATCCAGTGGCGGTAGGTATTCTTGAACTTGGCAGGCTGAAGCCTCACCTCGTCGTTCATGACAGCTTCCAGTGCCGGCTGTGCCAGTTCTTTCATCTTCAGAAACCACTGCAGGCTCAACTTAGGCTCGATTACCACATCGGTTCGCTCGGAGAAACCCACCTTGTTCAAATAATCCTCGGTCTTCTCCAGATGCCCCTTGTTCTCCAGGTCAGGAATGATCCGTTCCCTCGCCTCGAACCGATCGGTACCCACCAGGACCCGGGCCGATTCATTCAAAGTGCCGTCGTCGTTGAAAATATCTATGGTTTCCAGGTTGTGCTTAATGCCCAGTTCATAGTCGTTGATGTCATGTGCCGGGGTGATCTTCAGTGCCCCGGTTCCGAACTCCCGGTCCACGTACTCATCAACGATCACCGGGACAGATCGGTTAACAAGCGGCACCATTACCCGCTTTCCATGAAATTTCCTGTATCGTTCATCCCCGGGGTGGACACATACAGCTGTATCCCCCAGAATCGTTTCGGGACGGGTGGTGGCAATGGTCAGGTGGCCCTCTTCCCCTTCCAGAAAGTAGCGGATGTAGTAAAGTTTCGAACGAACCTCCCGGTAGTTGACCTCCTCGTCCGAAACGGCCGTCAACGCCTTCGGATCCCAGTTCACCATTCGCACGCCCCGGTAAATCAACCCTTTTTTGTAAAGGTCCGCAAAGACTTTAATCACACTCTCCGAGAGCGCATCGTCCATAGTAAAGCGAGTGCGGTCCCAATCACAGGATGCTCCCAATTTTTTCAGCTGCTCCAGGATGATACCCCCATGGGTCTCCTTCCATTCCCAGGCGTGCTCCATAAACTCCTCCCTGGTCAGATCGCTTTTTTTAATTCCCTTTCCTGCCAGTTTATTCACCACCCTGGCTTCTGTGGCAATGGAAGCATGATCGGTCCCGGGTACCCAGAGGGCGTTTTTTCCCTGCATGCGTGCCCGGCGAATCAGAACATCCTGAAGTGTATTATTCAACATATGACCCATATGGAGCACTCCGGTCACGTTAGGGGGCGGGATCACGATGCAATAAGGTTCGCGCTGGTCCGGCCGGCTGCGGAAAAAACCGTGTTTCGTCCAGTAGGAGTACCACCGGTCCTCCACCAGTGCCGGATCATATTTGGAAGGGATTATCATGCGTGCAAAAATAGTAAAAATGTAGCTTACCGACCTCCCCGTGCCATTCACCGATTATTTACTTGAAAAACGCCCGAAAACCAGGAAAACCAAAATAGTTTTCATATTATTGCCGAAAATCTCCACCGTGGAAGTCAGAGAACGCATTATTATTGAATCAGGGGCCCTGTTCGGAAAATTCGGAATTCGAAGCATGACCATGGACATCCTGGCCGAGGAGATGGGCATTTCCAAAAGAACCATCTATGAACAGTTCAAGGACAAAGATACCCTTCTGCTGGAAGTGATAGGCTACTACAAGCAAAGAAGGACGGAAGAGGCTCATCAAATCATTGAAAATTCTTCCGATGTGATCGAAGCCATGTTCCGGATTATGAAGATCACCATTAACCAGGTGGAACAGATGAATCCGGTCTTTTTCCATGACTTCCGGAAATACCACGCCAGGGTGTACCAGAGACTGTCAGATCCCGGCGATATCCGGGACATGAGCATCACCCGGAAGATCCTGGAGAACGGAGTGAGCCAGAAGATCTTCATGGATCAGATCCATATCGATATTGTCAACCGCTCACTGCATCAGATGTTTGAACTGTTCGGACACGACAGTAGCCTGGCCAGAGAAGGGTACCGCCATATGGAACTGTTCGATCATATCATCATTCCATATCTGCGCGGGATCTCCACCCGAAAGGGCAATGAGCTGCTGGAGAAACACCGGAAAATGCTGTCATAAACACCAAAAAAAATGCAAAGAATGAAAACCTACGCTATAATGATACTCCTTGTCTTCTTCACCTGGCTTGGTGCAACCGGACAGGAACCGAAGGAACAACTCACCTTAAATCTGGACGAGGCAGTGGATTATGCTGTCTCGTTCAACAAATCGCTGAAAAACGCAAGGCTGGAGGTAGAGCGCTCCCGACGCAGTGTATGGGAGTCGATCAGCCAGGGTCTGCCTCAGATCCAGGGCACGCTGGATTACATGACCTACTTCAATTATGAACTGGAATTCTCTTTTGGATCGGATGAGGTGCCCAGCTTCACACAGGAACAACTGATGGATGCCCTGAACCAGACCCAGCAGGCCTTTCCCGGTGTGACCGCTACCGACATCTATCACCACCAGGCGGGCAACTTCTATGACGGGGTTCTCCAGTCGATGCTGCCTCCTTCGACCATCCTGATGAGCAATCAGTCTACCGCCACTGCACAAGTCTCCCAACTCATCTTCAGCGGGCAATATATCGTAGGGATCCAGACCGCCAGACTGGCAAGGATCATTTCTGAACAGAATCTGGAGCTCAACGAGCAGACGATCAAAGAGACAGTGATCAACGCCTACTACCTGGTGCTACTGACCGAAGAGTCCCTCTCCATACTCGAACAAAACCTGGAGAACCTCAGGGAAACTGAGCAGCAGACCCGGGTGATGTTATCCGCCGGGATGGCCGAACAGACCGATGTGGATCAGATACGGATCACGGTCAGCCAGTTGGAGAATTCCCGTAACGCCCTTCAGAGAAATCTCGAGATGAGCTATAACATGCTCCGCTTCCAGCTGGGTGTGGAGACCGATCAGCAACTGGTCCTGACCGACGAGCTGACGTCGCTCTTCCGGAGTCTGGAGCCGGAAAGTGCCATGGTCATGCCCTTTTCCATCGAAAATAATGTAACCTACCAGATCCTGAAGTCGCAGGAGGAGATCAACAGGAAACTGATGGCCATGGAGAAGTGGAACTTTGCCCCCACCCTGGCCGGGTTTTACAATTACAACGCCAAGATCCTGACCACCGGTTTCGATATGAATCCCAACCATCTGGCGGGCCTGACCCTCTCGGTTCCGATATTTTCCAGTGGCATGCGGAAAGCACGGTTCGATCAGGCAAAGATCGATTATGAGATGGCACAGATAAACAGAGATATTATGGAGGATCAGCTGATGCTCCAGGAGAAACAGTTCAAATACAACCTGCAGAACACAATGGAAAACTACTATACCCAGCTCGAGAATGTGGAAGTAGCGCAGAATGTCTTTGACAGCTACCGAAGGAAATTCGAACAGGGAATGGCCACCAGCCTGGACCTTACCCAGGCCAACAGCAACTATCTGGATGCTGAGAGCAATTACCTTTCGGCCATCATGGAAGTACTGAATGCCAAACTTCAACTCGATAAACTGATGAACAACCTGTAAATCCTTAAACAATGAAATCCAATCTGATCATGAGACTCATCTATATAGTGGTGGTGGCAGCTGCAGCGGGAGCAACGGCTACCTCGTGCAACATGCAGTCCACGGACGCCAAAGCCTCCGACCCCAAAGCCCCCGGCACAGTGGCCGAAACGGTCAACGTTCAGCCGGTCCGGGTGATGAACCTGGATTACCGGGAAACAGCTATTCGCCAGAGTGTGACTGCCACCATCGAAGCGTTTGAGGAGACCTATCTCGCTTCGGCGCTTCAGGGACGGATCAGATCCGTGAAGGTGGAGGTGAACGATGCCGTAAAAAAAGGAGATCTCCTGGTGGAGATGGATCCCACGCAACTGAACCAGACCCGTCTGCAATATCAGCAGCTCAAGACCGATCTGGCAAGAATGGATACCCTGTTAAAACACGGATCGGTGACCGAACAATCGTACGACCAGTTGAAATCCCAGGTGGAATCGACGGAACTGGTTCTGGAGAATCTGGAAGAGAATACCCTCCTGAGGGCTCCCTACAAAGGAACTATCACAGGGAAATACTACAACGACGGAGAGTTGTTCTCTCCCACACCCAATACTCCCGCGGGAAAGGCGGCTCTGGTTTCGATGATCCAGACCGATCCCCTGAAGGTTCTGGTCAGTCTGAGCGAAAAATACCTTCCCCTGGTGCGCACCGGCATGCAAACTAACGTATCTACGGAGGTCTATCCGGAGGAGAATTTCCAGGGCTCCGTATTCCGCATCCATCCGACCGTGAATGCTGCCACCCGCACCTTTATTGTGGAGATAATGGTGCCCAACAGCCGTGAAAAATTGCGCCCGGGTATGTATGCGAAGGTGGATCTGAAACTGGGTGAGAAAGAGGCCATGTTAGTCCCATCCATTACTGTGCTCCAGGTATCCGGAACCAATGAACGCTATGTGATGCTGAACAGGGATGGAAGCGCTCACCGTGTAAAGGTACAGATCGTCAGCCGTTACGACGACCAGCTGGAGATCTTTTCATCCGATCTAACCGGAGGCGAGCAGCTGATATATGCAGGGCATACCCATTTGGATGAGGGTGACAGTGTAAAGGTAGTGGAGAATTAATTCGAAAAACAAAGGAACCATGAGTATATACGGAAGTGCAGTCAGAAGGCCGATCACCACCATCATGATCTTTGTGGGGCTGATGGTCATGGGAGTTTACTCCCTGAACAAGCTTCCCATCGATTTCTATCCAGATATCGATTTTCCGGCCATTTCGGTGCTGACCACCTACAGTGGCGCCAGTGCAGCCGATATCGAAACCAACGTATCCAGGATCATTGAAGACAATCTGAATACGGTCAGCAACCTAAAGGAGATCACCTCGATCTCACGGGACAATATGTCGATTGTGGTGTGTGAATTCGAGTGGGGGACCAACCTGGACGAAGCGTCTAACGAAATGCGGGATGCCATCAGCTTTGCCGAACAGTTCCTCCCGGAAGAAGTGGACAAACCGGCACTGTTCAAGTTCAGCTCCAGCGCCATGCCTATCCTGTTCTATGCGGTGACCGCCAACGAGAGTTACCCGGCCATCGCTACCATCCTTGACGAGAAGGTGATCAACCCGCTCAACCGGGTAGAGGGGATCGGATCGGTGGGATTATTCGGGGCGCCCGGAAGGGAGATCCAGGTAGATGTGGATCCCCGGAAACTGGAATCCTATAATCTCACGGTGGAACAGATCGCCGGAGTGCTGAATGCAGAAAACCTGAACCTTCCGGCGGGTCATATTGAAATGGGAATGATGGATTATCCCCTGCGGATCAAAGGAGAATTTCCCAGCAGCGATGTGCTGCAAGACATCGTATTGGCCAGCTTCAACGGCCAGTCGGTCTATCTGTCCGACGTGGCTACCATTCGTGATACCATACGCGACATCTCCCTGGATGAGCGGATGAACGGGGAGACCGGATTAAGGATTATCATTCAGAAGCAATCTGGGGCCAATACCGTTCAGGTCGCCCAGGATATTCAGTCCATGATGCCTTCTTTGATGGAAACTCTGCCGGAAGACATCACCATCACGCCATTCTGGGACTCCTCTGAATTTATCGTCGACTCCATCGACAATCTGACCAATACCCTGATGTGGGCAGGGATTTTCGTGGTACTGGTGGTCCTCTTTTTTCTGGGCAGGTGGCGGGCCACTTTCATTGTGATCCTCACCATCCCCATCTCCCTGATCGTTGCCTTTATCTATCTCTACATTTCGGGGAGCACCATCAATATTATCTCCCTCTCCTCCCTTTCCATTGCCATCGGGATGGTGGTCGATGATGCCATCGTGGTCCTGGAGAATATCACCAAGCATGTGGAACGGGGAAGCCGTCCGCGCGAGGCCGCCATCTATGCCACCAATGAGGTGTGGCTGGCAGTGATTGTGACCACTCTCACTGTGGTGGCCGTATTCCTGCCCCTTACACTGATCGGGGGAATGACCGGGGAGCTCTTCCGGCCATTGGGATTTGTGGTTACCATCACGGTAGTGACTTCCACCCTGAGCGCTATCTCCCTGACTCCCATGCTGGCCTCCAAAATGATGAAGCTCAGAAAAAAGCCAAAGAAAGTCCGCAGGGTAAGTTATGATCATACGATCGGCCGTTTCCTGAACTGGCTTGACAGCTTCTACGAACGCTCCCTGAAGATCGCCCTTCGCTTCAGGTGGGGTACCCTGATCATTGCTCTGGTCATCTTCCTTGCCTCCATGGGTCTGGCCGGAGGAATTGGTTTCGAATTTATGCCGGAGGCCGATCAGGGATCAATGACCGCGGCCATCGAACTTCAGACGGGGCTGAGGGTAGACGAGACCACAAAGATTGCACGTAAGGTCGATGCCTATATCGTAGAGAACCTGCCGGAGGTGGAGGTCTATAACACATCGGCCGGAGCCGATGATCAGGGAGGTATTATGTCACTTTTCACCGAATCGGGATCTCACCGGATCAACTACAATATGATGCTCACCGGTCTGGAAGAAAGAAAAAGGGACGTATGGGACCTTGCCAACCTGTTGAGGGAGTATCTGGCCACCATCCCGGAGATCGTCAATTTCGACGTGGTCCCTAACGGAGGGATGGGAGGTACTACGGATAATAGCGTGGTAGTGGAGATATACGGGTACGATTTTGAGGCCACCTCCTCCATTGCCGAAGCCCTGGCCGACAGTATCAGCAAGATCCCCGGCGCCACCAATATCAATGTGAGCCGCGATCCGACCAAGCCGGAGCTGCAGATTGTTCCCAACAGGGAGAAGATGGCCCAGCACGGGCTTAACACCTATACCCTGGCCAATGCCGTCCGAAACCGGGTGGAGGGACCCTACCTCAGCCGCTACAGGGAGGAGGGCGAGGAGTATGATATCGTGCTTCGATTCAGGGAGGAGGAACGGAATGAGCTTTCTGACTTGAACGACATTGCTTTGATGAACATGAATAACCAGATGATCCGGCTGAAGGAGGTGGCCGAAATAGAGGAGCACTGGTCCCCTCCCAATATAGAGCATAAGGGAAGGGAACGGATCGTAAGCGTATCCGTGGTTCCCTACAAGGTTCCGCTGAATGTCCTTTCGGAGCAGATACAGTCCAAGATAAACAGTATGGAAATACCGCCAGAGGTCAATGTGGAAATGGGTGGAGCAGTAGAGGATTTGCAGGAATCCATGCGCGACCTGACGCTCCTCCTCCTGCTGAGCCTGGTTCTTACCTACCTGGTGATGGCGTCCCAGTTCGAGTCGCTGAAGATGCCCTTTATCATCATGTTCTCCATCCCATTCGCATTTTCGGGAGTGGTTCTGGCCCATATGGTCACCGGAATAACCATGAGTACGATCTCCATGGTGGGTGGTGTGATGCTGATAGGAATTGTGGTGAAGAACGCCATCGTTCTGGTCGATTACATTAACCTGATGAGAGAGCGGGGATTGGAACTGAGTGAGGCCATCATCGTTTCGGGAAAATCGAGGTTAAGGCCGGTCCTGATGACCTCCATGACCACCATCCTCGGGATGCTGCCGCTTGCCATGAGTACCGGTTCCGGTGCGGAGATATGGAGTCCTATGGGAATCTCGGTGATCGGGGGCCTGATCTTTTCCACCCTGGTGACCCTGATCCTGATCCCGGTGATCTACCTTCTGATGCTCCGGCGAAGTGAACGGAAGAGAAAAGCGGTGGAATATGATTTTATGAATGGTAACGGGGTAGAGGTTCCGGAGCCGCAACACTTATGACATGAAGGCAGTCTTTATCGTATATAACCAGGCACAGACCGAGAAGGTCGAGTACATGTTCGACAAACTGAACATCCGGGGTTTCACCCGGTGGACCAATCTGACAGGGAGGGGCAGTGAAACCGGCCCCCCCCACATGAACACGCACACCTGGCCGGAACAGAATACAGCCAGACTGGCGGTAGTGGAGGACAAGATGGTGCAGCCGATCCTGGAGGGCGTCAAACGGCTTGATGAGGACAACAAGGATGTGGGTATCCGGGCATTCGTCTGGGAAGTGGTGGATAAGTATTAGATCCGTAGAGCGGTTCTCAGTTTCCCTTTTCCCAGTTGTCGGACTTTTTGCCGGTCATGGAGGTGATCTGCAGTTGCAGGACCACCATCCGTTCCAGCTGACCAGAGGGGAATTCGAACGGACCTACCGCACCGTGCTGATCCATAATGACCTCCAGCCCCTCTTTCTTCAACTCCGGGTCGGTGAGGATCTTTACTTCTCCGTGCCCGGTCACCGAACGGTATTTGGTGGACCAGCCGCAGGCTTTTTCGGCCTTAAGGATCTCAACGCCCTCTTCGATCTCAAAACCGACCTGGTTATTCTTTTTTAACAAGTCGATCTTCTTCCCTTCAGGAGCGGAGTGGATATAGATGCACCGGTTACGGTATCCGTAGTTAAATGAGAGCATGTAGGGCTTCTCTCCGTCGATCATGGCAAGGCGGCAGATCATCCCCCCGGAGAGGATCTCTTCCATGGTGCTCTCGTCTTGAATTTTCTGTGACGGTTTTTTCATTTCAATACGTTCCTTTTTACTTCTGCGGTTCGATCGTCAGCGTTTTCACATGGGTCGCACGGTCGGACTGGTTCTCAAAATACTCCACCAGAACCTGGTTTCCGACAGGGGTAAAATCGACCGTATCGGGCATCGGGGCGGTGTCGGCCGCAAACTGGATCCTCAGATCACACCGGGTACCCGGCTCGATGGAGGTGAAGGTTTGTTCCCTTTCCTGATGATCATATTTAGTAATGGCCCAGTTTACGGGAGCATCAGGAAGGGCGACATAAAACCATAACCCTCCTGATAACCTGATCTTCAATTGTGCGCCATCCGGCAGGTCCGCGGCCATGCTGTAGTCCTGCCCCTCCTGTATCGTTGTTATTTCCGGTACCAGCATGTTTTCTCCGTAGGGACTGGTGGCCGGATACTCGATCCGGGAGGTTACCTCGAATCCGCTGTTTTCGATGAAGTGCTCTACATAGGGCTCGAATCCGGGAAGCGTCACCTCCAGTCCCAGACCGGCATACCGTTCTTCCAGGTTTGTTCTGATCTGTTCCATGTTCAGCACCACAGCCTGGTTCATCAGCGCCGATCCCAGGTTACCGCTGTCCAGAATCCCGTCCTCCCTGAAATCTCCGTGGATTCCTGCCAGCAACTCGGAAAGCTCTCCCACCGACCGGTAGCCCTGAAGAATCACCGAGATGGCCAGCAGCATGGCGTTATCTTCCCCTTCACCTGCAATATCCAGCAGAACAGACTCGGCCATGTCCGATTTAGAAAGGGAAAAAATACCCAGCACCTCCTGCTGCGCCTGCTTTTTGGCGGAGGAGAAATCCATGCCTCCGGAGACCAGTTCCAGGACTCTCCCCCTCTCCAGGTGTGACAGCACATTGACGTTAAGGGTAGTCTTGTCCTCCAGGTTGGAGATGGCGTAGAGAATCAGGCGGGATAAGGAACTTTCACCCGATATCTCGTTGAAATAGAATCCATCGGCCGCGAGTTCCACAAACGGTGTGGAGAGCTGCAACTGGTTCAGCTCGAAGCGGCCACTGTTATCGTTGATCTGGGTGGTGAAATTCTTTCCTGTCTGTGACAGACCGGAAGTCAGTTCAGCTACGGTGATGGAGGTTCCGTTCAGGTAGGGACCTTTCTGGACCTGCCCCTGAAGGCTTTCTATGGTGAGGGGATCACCCTCCTCATTGCCTTCCCGCTCGCAGGAAATCCAGGCAGGGAGCAGGATACATACCAGGGAGACTTTAAACCAACAAGCTGTTTTGTTCATCTGGGTTATGGCTGTTTTAGATGACCTTACTCATGCCATCTGTCATATATACGGTCCTGCATGGGAAAATGTTATATCCATTCGTCTACGTTTTCCTGTCGTTTATCATTTCCGCCTTCGGGAAATTCAAGTACATTAGTAATCCCAAATGGGGACAGTTATGTTGACAAGATGGATGAAAGGGATGATCGGTATCGTAGTTCTTACCACCTTAGTACAGGGCTGTGGCGATGATCCCGAGAACCGGGCAAAAGAGAAAGGACTGGAACTCTATTTCGAAGAGCATATCCATGATTATGGAGTGATAGAGAAAGACGGCGATGGTACATGGTCCTTTGAATTCAAGAATATCGGCCGGGAGGCGGTAGTGATCAACCGGGTGCGAAGCACCTGCGGATGTGCCGTTCCCGAGTGGCCGAGAGAGCCGGTGGAACCGGGCGATACCGGAAAGATTACCGTTATTTACAACACGGCCGGTACCGGGACTTTCCTGAAATCGGTCTTTGTCTACTCCACCGCTGCCAACTCCCCGGTGAAACTTCAGATCAAGGGGAAGGTGGTCCCTGCGGGATAAAACAGTTATTGCCATGCCGAGCATTTCTCACAAAGGGCAGCTGATGCCCTCCTCGCCCATCCGAAGGTTGGTTCCCTATGCGGAAGAGGCCAAAAGACAAGGGCGCATTGTTTATCACCTGAACATCGGTCAGCCCGACATCAGGACCCCCGAAACCGCCCGGGAAGCAGTCAGCAAGCTGGCAGACACGGTGATCGAGTACAGCCATTCTGCCGGAAATGAAAGCTACCGCCGGAAGCTGGCAAAGTATTACAGAGGGATCGACATCCCTGTGGACCATACCGAGATGCTGGTGACCACAGGGGGATCGGAAGCCATCTCCTTCGCCCTGATGTCCACGCACGATCCGGGTGATGAGGTGATCGTTCCCGAACCATTTTACGCCAACTACAACGGGTTTTCAGTGGCTGCAGGAGTTACCGTGGTCCCCGTCACCTCCGGTATTGAAAATGGATTTGCGCTGCCTCCCATTTCCGAGTTTGAAAAAGCCATCACGCCCAGGAGCCGGGGCATTATCATCTGCAATCCCAACAATCCCACCGGGTATCTCTATTCCGGAGAGGAGCTGGAAGCACTGGGTAAACTTGTCAAAAAACACGACCTGTACCTCTTTTCCGATGAAGTCTACAGGGAGTTCTGTTATGATGGGGCCGCCCATTTCTCGGCCATGCACCTGAGGGGGCTGGAGGAGCATGTGGTCATGTTCGATTCGGTATCCAAAAGATACAGCATGTGCGGAGTGAGGGTGGGTTCCCTGGTATCGAAGAACCGGAAGGTGATCGACACCGCTCTGAAATTCGCCCAGGCAAGACTGAGTCCGCCCGCTTACGGTCAGGTAGCCGCTGAAGCAGCACTGGAAACTCCGCCCTCCTACTTCAGGGAGGTCTATGAGGAATATACCGGGCGAAGGGATTTTATGGTGGAAGCACTAAACCGGATCCCGGGAGTGATCTGCCCCACTCCCCGGGGAGCATTCTACACGGTGGTCCACCTGCCGGTGGATGATACCGACCGTTTCGCCCAGTGGATCCTCAGCGATTTCCAATACCGGAACCAGACAGTCATGATGGCTCCCGCTTCCGGTTTCTATTCCACTCCCGGGCTCGGCAAACAGGAGGTAAGGATCGCCTATGTACTGAAAAGAGAAGACCTGGGCCATGCCATGGAGACCCTGTCGGAATCACTGAAAGTATATCCGGGACGGACAGCATAGTGTATGAAAGGTATCCGATTCCTCCTGGCAGGAATGGCCCTGCTGCTCTGTACCTCCTGTGAAAAGGAGGTGACGGGCTACCGTGATGGGTTTACCGGTGATTTCCTTTTCACCACGGTGGTCATGAGATGGCATCTCAACACGGACTCCACCGGTTTGATTCAGGTGATCGATTATGATACCATTGAATTCCGGGGTTTTATTCGCAAATATGAACCCGGCGACGATGCCATGGACCTCTACCCCGACCTTGATACCCTCCACCGCGACAGCGCGGTTTTTATCCAGTTCCTGGAACAATCGGCTATCACCACCCTGCTGAAGCCTGACGGTACCCTGGTGCCCCGTGGCGGATACCACTACGGTTGCTCAGGGGCATTCCAGGGAAGGGATTTCCTGGAGTTTTCCGTCATCGGACTGGGAGGGCTGGGAGGCGGTTGGAACTATTATGTGACCGGGAGCAGGAAATGATTACCTTTGTGGAACGAAAATAAGGAGAAGAAATTTTGAAATTCAGTGATTTCCGCTTCGACCCCTCTCTGATAGAGGGCATCGAAGCCATGGGTTTTCAGACCCCCACCCCCATTCAGCAACAGGCAATTCCAGCCATTCTAGAGGGCCGTGACCTGATCGGATCGGCACAGACCGGTACGGGTAAAACGGCTGCGTTTCTGCTGCCACTCATCCAGCATATCTTAAATAACCGGGAGACCAGGAAGACCCGTGCACTCATTATTGTCCCTACCCGGGAGCTGGCCATGCAGATCGACCAGCATATGGAGGGATTTTCCTATTTCACTCCAGTCACTTCCATTGCAGTCTACGGGGGAGGAGACGGTGCCCTCTTCGCCCGGGAGAAGAAGGCGCTGTCCGAAGGCACCGAAATGGTCATCTGCACTCCGGGACGAATGATCGCCCATCTGAACAACAATTATGTAAAGTTTGACGGCCTGAAATACCTGGTGCTGGATGAGGCCGACCGGATGCTCGACATGGGATTCTACGATGACATCATGAAGATCATCCAGTATCTTCCCAGGGAGCGGCAAAATCTGATGTTTGCTGCGACCATGCCCTCTGATATCCGGACCCTGGCCAGAAAAGTACTCCATAACCCGGCGGAGGTCAATATTGCCATCTCCAAACCGGTTGAGAAGGTGTTGCAGGTGGCATACCCGGTCTATCAAAACCAGAAGCTGCCACTGACCCTCCATCTGCTGAAAGGACGCAACCTGAAAAGTGTGATCGTCTTCTGTTCTACCAAAATTGCTGCCAAAGAGCTGGGAAGGCGGTTGAAAAGGGAAGGTCTGAATGCCCAGGATATCCATTCGGACCTGGATCAGAAAACCCGCCAGGAGATCATGCTGCAGTTCAGAAACAGGAAACTGAACATCCTGGTGGCCACCGACCTTTTGTCTCGCGGCATCGATGTAGACCATATCGAGCTGATCGTCAATTACGATGTGCCTCACGAAGGAGAAGATTATATTCACCGGATCGGCCGGACCGCCCGGGCCGAGTCGGACGGGATCGCCATTACCCTGATCAGCCAGGAAGAGCAGTACAAATTCGCGCGGATCGAAAGGTTGCTGGAAAAAGAGGTGACCAAATCTCCCCTTCCGGAACACCTTGGGGACGGTCCGGCATATGATCCCAACAGCAGAAAAGGCCGGGGCGGATATGAACGCAGGGGCGGAAAAGGCAGAAGTGGAAAAGGCACATACGCCAAAAGCAAAAGTTCCAGAGGCAGGAGCGGAAGCGGGAAACAGGAACACTCCTCCCACAGCCGCCGGCCGGAGACAAAATCTCAGAAAGGCCACAAGGATGGTCAGTCGTAAATCAGGTAGCCCTCTCTCATTCGAAGGTAACGGTCCAGTTCCGGTTTCCAGCTCTCCCTGATCCTTTCCTCATCCCATCCCGATTCGATCTGCTCTCTGAGACGGGCTGTTCCGGCCAGTTTCTCGAAATAGGACTTGAAGAACTCTTCCCTGCGGGGAAACTGATGGTATGCATCCAGCAGCCACTCCAGCCGGATGCGGCTCCACCCTCCCCGGGGAATGAAAGTCCGAAGATCCCTGCCGTGGCACAAAAATCCATCATGTTTCGGATATTCTGAAATGCCCGGGATCCGCTCCGGGGTGAAGGAGAATTCTCCTTCCAGATCGGGATGACCATATACTTCGAAGGGCCATGGAGTACCCCTTCCTTCGCTGATCACTGTTCCTTCAAAGAAACAGGTGGAGGGATATAGCCGGATCGCATGATCGGTGGGCAGGTTCGGAGAAGGGGCTACCGGCATCGTGTAATTTGTTCCCGTGGAATAGTTCCGGCACGGGATCACGGTGAGTTTACAGGCTATGCCTCCCTGGAGCCACCCTTCACCATTGATCATGCGGGCCAGTTCACCGATGGTTAACCCATACACTACCGGGATAGGGTGCATTCCCACAAATGAAGCGAAGTCCTCCTCCAGTATGGGACCATCCACATACTCCCTGTTCGGATTGGGACGGTCGAGGAGGATCAGTGGAATCTCCTGTTCGGCACACGCTTCCATTACATAGTGAAGGGTGGAAATATAGGTATAGAACCGCGCCCCCACATCCTGCAGATCGAAAAGGATAAGTTCCACCCCCTCGAGTGACTCGGGAGAGGGCTTCATATTATCACCATACAGGGAGGCAACCGCAATCCCCGTAACCGGATCGAATCCATCTTCCACCTGCTGACCGTCTGCCTGATCGCCCCTGAAACCATGCTCCGGCGCAAACACCTTCAGGATCTGATCCCCGGTAATTCCCCGGGTAAGCAGGGTGTCTACCAGATGAGTACCTTCCACCTGTGAAGTGTGGTTGGCTACCAGGGCGAAATTCTTCCCCTTCAGCATTGTCAGGTAATCCTCCATATGAAAAGCACCCGGACTGACCGGTGGATCCCCACAGGCAGGGACGGACATCAGGAGCAGAAGAACCAGTGCAACTATGATCGGTCGAAGCATCTCCAAATTTAGGCAAATGCAAATGATTTCACTATTTTGTGATCCCTCAAAAAGGCACATCTCAGATATTGAATACCGAACTGTTCATCGTTCGCCGAATGATCGGCAGCAGGAGGGGAAAAAAAAGTTTTTCCCGCTCCATCACTTCCATTGCCATTTTCGGGATCGCGCTGGGGCTGGCTGTGATGATTGTGGCCGTGGCCATCGTAACCGGGTTCAAGCAGGAGATCTCCAGCAAAGTGACCGGCTTTGGTGCGCATATACAGATCCTGAATCTTGATTCCAATCAATCCTATGAGACCCTGCCTGTCCCGTCCGGACTGGAGAGTATAAAGCGGGTAGCGGAACTGAAGGAGGTCAGCAATGTACAACCCTTTGCCATCAAGGCGGGGATCATCAAAACAGGGGATGAGATTCATGGGGCTGTGCTGAAGGGGGTCGACTCTGCATACGACTGGACATTCATCGAAAGACACCTGACGGGCGGATCGGTTCTTACCCTGTCCGATTCCGTCAGGTCCAGCGGTGTGGTGCTCTCCCGGAAGACAACAGAGCTGCTGCGCCTCGGACTGGGTGACCGGTTTACCATGTATTTTATTCAGGATCCGCCCAGAGCGCGGACATTCACCATCGAAGGAATTTACAATACCAGTCTGGAAGAATTCGATCGTATCTACATCTACTCCGACATCCGGCAGGTCCGGCGGCTTAATAACTGGCACGAAGGGCAGGTAAGCGGATACGAAGTACTGCTCGAACGGATGGAGGATCTTCCGAAGACCTCCAGGGCAGTGATGGAGGAGGTTTCTTTCGATTTCCTGGAAGACGGAAGCCGTTTAAGAGTGGAAACCATCGAAGACCGCTACACACAGATCTTCGACTGGCTGAACCTTCAGGATATGAACGTGCTGGTACTGATTATCCTGATGCTGGTCGTGGCGGGATTCAACATGATATCGGGTCTGCTCATATTGATACTGGAACGAACCCATATGATCGGTATCCTGAAGGCACTGGGGACCACTAACTACTCCATCAGGAAGATCTTCCTGTATCAATCCTCCTATCTCACTCTTCTCGGGCTGTTTTGGGGAAACCTTTTCGGGCTGGCCCTGAGTCTGGCCCAGAAGTACCTGAACCTGATCTCACTTGATCCGACCTCCTACTATCTGGATACCGTGCCTGTCAACCTGAATATCCTCCATATACTGCTGATCAACCTGGGCACCATGCTTATCACTTTCCTTTTCCTGTTGCTGCCCTCCATGATCATTGCCAGGATTTCGCCCGATAAAAGTATCCGGTTCAATTAGGTCAGAATTACCGCTTCTTCCTGCGCAATTGATTAAACCGCTTTTTCAACTCCCTTTGATGCTCCTTGTGCTGAACTTTGTGCTGAACTTTGAGCTCCTTGTGCTGAGCTTTGAGCTCCTTTCGCTGAGCTTTGAGTTCTTTTCGCTGAGCTTTAAGCTCTTTTCGCTGCTGCAGGCTCCGTGCTTTCAACTCCCTCCGGTACTCTTTGCGATGAACCTTAAACTCCCCCCGCAACTTTGCCAGCAGGTGCCGCGTCCGTTCCGAGCGAAGGAGAAGGAACAGAAAAGAGGCGAACAACAGGGCCAGCAGGATCGATCCCGTCACCCACAGCGTGGTGTGAAGCCTGCCACGGTAAGCCGTGAAAGCTTGCTGTTGACGGTTGGCCGTCTCTTCCAATTCCTCGATCTGCGCGAATTGTTGGCTGTTTTGCAACCCGAGTTCCCTGTTCAGGTGGCGAACTCCCTGCAACACTCCCCGCAGGGAATCGACCTCCCGATCCGATTCGCTGCGTGCCCGATCGAGCTGCTCCATGCTCCGGCTGAACCACCACTCGAGCCTGTCGACCCGGACATCCTGGAGACTGTCATAATCGACAGTCAGCGAATCCTCTGGCTGCTGTCCGGTAAGCGAAAAACCGCAGGAAAGACATGTCAGCACGCCCATAATAAGGACCTGCTGTCTGGAAGGTCTGGAAAAGAGAAAAAACAATTTTGGTCCGCGTATGTTTGATGAATAAAATTCCCACTTTTTTAAGTGAAAACCTAATGCGGGGTGAGATAAATCGGGAACGGTGGAAAAAATTGCTCGGGTCCGGCCTGCCCGGCGAAAGAGCCCATCGACTGATGGCCCCTTCCATGAGAGGAGAGAAAAACCCCGGCTCATCACCCGTTCCTGCAGCAGTATTGGTCCTGCTCTACCCTTCGGGAAGAGAGACCTCCCTGGTTTTCATCAAGAGAAATGCCTACCCTGGCCCACACAGTGCACAGGTAAGTTTTCCCGGGGGGAGGAGGGAGTGCTCCGACAGGTCACTGGAGGAAACTGCCCTGAGGGAGACTATGGAAGAGCTGGGAATCGACTCCCGTATCGAAGTGCTTGGCAAACTCACAGAACTTCATATACCGGTAAGCAACTTTATGGTGACCCCCTTCATCGGCTGGCTGGATCACTCACCCCGGTTCGATCCCGACGGGACCGAGGTCCAGTATGTCATTGAGATCCCTCTTTCCAGGCTCCTCGATCCATCCTGCAGGGATTCGGAGATACTATACCATCATGGTACCGTGATCGAGACCCCCTATTTCCGGGCAGGAGAAGACAAGATTTGGGGCGCGACCGCTATGATCCTAAGTGAAGTTCTTGAATTGGCTTCCACTGAGTGATCACTTCGCTGTTTACGATATTCTTGTAATGTTCGTACCGGTAGATCACCTCACGAACGAAATTGTAAGTCTCGATGCCACGAGCATACCCGAATCTGACTACCTGGTCGGTGTAATACTTGGGATCCGATTTCTTCAGCAGCCACTCCTCCACCACGCCATGCCAGATATTAGGGTCCTCTCCATAGAGCTCGGCAAGCCTGCGGGCATCTTCTATATGCCCGAAACCGATATTATAGGATGCCAGAACGAACTTGATACGCTCATTCTGATCCGGGATCTGCTCCATGAACCGGTCATCGAGCCATTTAAGGAAACTGGCGCCCGCCCTGATATGAGCGGCCGGAGGTGATTCACGGGTCACTCCGTAGTTCGCCGCAGTATTGGGCATCAGCTGCATGAGCCCGTAGGCGCCGGCCCAGGATTCGGCCCGGGGATTGAACCTGGATTCCTGGTAGATCATGGAAGCGAGCAACCTCCAGTCCCATCCGATGCGTTCACTCTCCTTCTTAATGAGCTCATCATAGGGGGAGATCCTGCCGCTGCTGAGTGTATAGTGCTCGCTGTGAATGCTCCTGTAAGTATGACGGTTTTTGAAATACTTGTTGTACAAAATGGCATAGCGGCTGGAGTTCCGGTAATCCCTGAGCCAGGTATCGATCTCTGCCTTCAGGCTGTCCGAGCTCTTGTGGACAGCCCAGGCCACATTCTGCGGGAAGGAGATGGCAGTCCCCACGTCGAGCTGCGGGAAGTACAGGGTATTCACCAGTCCCACATTCTCGTCACAAATGGCATATTCGATCTCACCAAGGGCTACCCGCTGCACCAGCTGTTCTGACTCAAGCTGAACCTCCCTGATTTCAATCCCACCCCCTATTTCGTTGGAAAGGGAACGCAATCTTTCCGCATAGACGGAGCCCGATTGAACATACACGGATTTTCCGCTCAGATCCAGCTGGTTCCGGATCAGCATGGATTCGAGCTGTGTCTGATTCATTTCTTCCCAGTGTTCTGGCTTCCGCTGGACCAGCACCTGCCTGGTTTGCAGGAAGGGGATGGTGAAATCGACCTTTTTCCTTCTTCCGGAAGTAACGGTCAGATTCATGGCGATCAGATCAACACTGCCCTGTTCCAGGTCGGCAAAGTTCTGATCGAGGTCATTGCTGACCCGGACCTCCAGCTCCAGGTTCATTTGATTGGCCAGAGCCCGAAGCATTTCATATTGAAAGCCCATGGGCTGGCCCCGGTAAATGAAATAGCTCATGGAGTTGTATTCGGTCACTACTTTGAGCACTCCCTTCTTCCTGATTAATTCCAGGTTGGTGATGCGTTCAGGCTGAAGGCTGTCCAGATCCCTGAACCTGGATTCTCCATTGCGGTTGCAGGATACTGGCACCAAAACCAACAAGGACAGACTCACGATCAACCAAGCGGGATGCCACAATCGTCTGTCGATTCTATGGGGGTCCATTTCCATCATCAGTCATAAAATGTCCATACCAGACCGAACCGGAACGTCCTGGGTTTCATGGGATACCGGTAGGTCGTAAAAAAATTGTTCCCTACAAAACCTATGCCATGCAGCAGGTTGCTGTAGGAGAGAAATATCCTGGTGCGGGAGATCTTAAATGCCAGAAATACATCCAGAAAGGGAAATCCCCCTATCTCTCCTTCATCCTGAAGGTGGAATATTCCGGTGGCCGGCATATATGCATTGGCACGGTATTTCGTGGTGTATGTCAGATCGAATCCCAGATCGGTGATCAAGGCTCCCTTGAAGAAAGTCTGCATCCAATAGTTGGAGGTATAGAGCGCCGCTAAGGGTAGCCTCAGCACTTCGTTCGCTGTGGTATACTGCAACAGGATCCGGTTGTCGGAATGAAAACCACCTGCACGGAAATGTTTGGAAAAAAATCCGGAAACGACCAGTATCTGACGGTCATAAAGCCGCGGTTGGGCCTCCTGATCCCAGTAAATATAATTGCTGACGTAGGTTGCCCCGGCACGGAGGTCCATTTCCAGAGACTGGCTCCGCAGAAAGGCCTCTCCACCGGCCCTGAACATGGAAGGATAATCATGTTCCCAGCTGAAAAAGGAGGACCGGTAGTGGTTGGTGAAATAGTGGGGGCGCTTCAGGGAGAGGGATCCCCGCAATCCCAGTTCCGCCCTTTTCAGAAACTGCCTGGAAAAAGTGGCATTGGCCTTAAAGTTATAGCGGTCGTACCCTGCCAGGTAATACGTTCCGTCCACCACCCAGTCCCAGATACCGGTAGTGGGCCCTGCCACATGAAATCCGATGTAAATATCATTGAATGAGTTGTTTCTGAATACGGCTTCCACCGTATCGGTATAAATGGAATCGATGTCCAGGGGATCGGTACGGAGGGTATCGGTCTCCAGGTAGGTCACCAGGCTGGGAGAAAGGAACCCGAACCTGCGGTAAATATGGCCTGCATAGACTCTGGCAGAAATTTTGTCATAGTCCGGATCCCCCAGGATCAGCTGAAAAACGTTGGTGATCCGGTCCTGTAAAGCAGAATCCAGGGGGTTCGTAACGGTATAGTAATAATTACTGTAGATGGGCGAAAGGTCATCCGGATTGACTTCATCCCGGTAATCCTTCATATCCCGCTCCAGATGAAACTGGTGGGACAAAGACAGAGTCTTCCCGGTGATGGTCTTGTTGCCCAGGCTGTCTGTTTTTACCTCCCGCTCAATGAGGTTATATTTCTGGGTTGTGAAAAGAGAGAGATTGCGGTACTGCGACCGGGCATCGGTCAGAAACATCTGGTATTCGAAATACTGCTCTTGCTCCCCGTTCTCGAAACTCTCCAGATCGACCAGCCCTCCATGGTCCTGCATCCGGAAATCGTTGTAGTGGAAGGTACCGAATATACTGTAGCGACCTTTGGCATGGCTTCCGAACAGCCCCACGCGGTTAGTCCTTGTCTCTTCATTCTGATAAAGCTGCTTGCCGGCCAGAATATTGAATTCGATCCCAAAGTTGGTGAACGGAGAGGCATTCTGGGTGTGCAGCACTTCCACATTCTCTTCCCTCCATTCCACAAAGGGGATGGTGGAATAGGCCAGGGAGGTGAAGGGGACTTTCGTATTGAAGAAGATGGTCCGTTCAGGCTTCTTCAGGTAGGGATCCCACGCTCTGCCGAAGAGGAACTGGTCAGGATCAGGCCTCCTGGTAAAATCCAGATGATTCAGTCCGTGGCCCAGGATTCCGAGATACTCGTAACTGAATCCCTGGGTGTAGGCGGGCTGATACTCCCGGTGCAGCTGATGCATATTGGTATCAAGGGGAGTCTCCTCGAAGCGGGCGAACTCGTGCATCAATCTCCATGTATTGATCTTTTTGGAGGTATCGATCACCTGTCCCACGAGCAATGTGGTGCCTGCAGTCAGCATCCAACCTATGAAAAAGAATCTCCTCACCAGCTATCCGGTAATAGATACTAAGTTAACAAGCAATGGTGGATTGGGTTGGACCGGAAACGGTCTAAAAATCAACAAAAAGATAAAGTTTTCCTAATCGAGTAGGGACTAAGGGCGGGCAATTCCGACCTTAGCTCCCTCTCACACCAC
>CAZRZY010000080.1:0-22100 GCA_964604655.1 uncultured Bacteroides sp.
GTTCAAAATCGCTGGAGTAAATCTCCCGCATGATGCCACCCCATCGCTGCCGGGGCTCCAGCAATCGTCCGTCCCGGTCGATCCGATCATAGTCGTAGTTATAGGGTCCCCGTTCCTGCGGGTAATAGGCCATATTCAGCACCGAGATCCGTGTGGGTATTCCGTTGGGATTCTCTTTGTTGGGAAAGATGTTCTGTTCATACACTTCGTACACATAGGCACTGGACTGTAAATCGGGATTTTCCTTGATATAGTTGGGGGTCCTTGAATCGCTGTTGACAAAGAGCGGATCGATCTGGTACCAGGCCAGTTTTGCACGTCCGTATCCGTATGCCCGGTTATTGTTCAGCTCCGCCTCGGGGAAAAATCCGCGGGGTGTACTGGAGAGTTTCCAGGAGGAGAACTGCTTCAGGTCGATGGAGGTTTCGCTCCCTTCGAAATCGTCGATGTAGGCATTTCCTTCCTTCTCTATGGCCCTGGAGTGTCCCGGAACCAGCTGGGCGAACTCTCCCACCACGGTCAGGGAAGATGGAGCTTTGGTCTCCAGAAACGGAAGTTTGTCGACCAGGGTTGTAATGAACCGGGACTCGGTACTGTAACTCCCGTTCAATCCCCATATGGTATTGGAGATTGGCTCGTCCCCGATATTTACCTTCTGAGTCAGCGGCCTTTCGGTCAGGTGCATGGCCGTTGCACCGATAGTGAAGTTTTCGGAGAAGTTATAATCCAGGTGGGTACCTACCAGCGTCTTGGTTTGAAAGTTGAACAGGGACTGGTTTTCCAGGGAGATCCGGATGGGTGTGCCCGACTCCATGATCCCCTGGTTGATAATGGTGACCCGTCCCAGCATGTAGTCGACCGTGTAATCCTGACCCTCCACCAGTTCGCGGCCGCCGGCGGTGACCTTCACCGATCCCTGGGGAATATTCATGGCATTGAGCATGATCTCGCTGCTATTGGAGGAGGAGTACTCCCCGGCAATGAGGAACTTGTTCTTCTCGGCGATCTGCTGCGCCTTGGTTTTGGTGGAGTCGTAGAGCTCCTGGAATACGTACTGGTCAATGGCCATATCCACATTCTCCCCTTCCAGGCTGTCGCGCAGAATCCCTGCCAGGTCCGAGCCGAAGGGCTCCAGCAGGGGGAAGAAGACCCGGCCATTGGAGGGATTGATGGTGACCCCCGGAATAAAATCGAAAATACCGTCGGGATAGGGATCCCGCTGCGAGTTCATATTATCCAGATTGAACAGCTGGATCAGGATGGTTCGGTTCAGGCTCCCTTCGGGCAGATAATTGATAGCGTTCCCGGTCTTGTCGTCCCGGTATAGTACATCGAGGGTGAATTCCTCCTGTCCTACCTGGTAGGCCCCCAGGGCATAGACGTTCTTCATCATCAGCGGCCAGGTGTAGCTATTGGGGGTATGATTGGTGGGCTTGATCAGCTTTAAAACCAGGGAGGAGGGAGCACTGATCCCGCTGGACTGGGAAAGTTCCCCCACCCGGAAAGTCTGCCCGCGGTAGGTATATTCGTAGGCCACCGCCAGGATCTCATCGGTGTTGAGGGCGGTGTTGAGCGAAATATACCCCAGCTTCTCATTGAACGTATACTCTCTGGGTGAAAGTAGCCGGGCATTCTCGATCTTCTCATAATCCACCCCCAACGCCAGGCCAGCCCGCTCCAGCACATCGGTGACATTCTTTATATCCCGGATGGCCGAATAGGTGGTGGTCAGCTCTTCGTATGCATCGTTCAGCTCATTCCTGGGATAGTCGCCCTGCCGGGATGGATCACGGTTAAACAGATCGGACCGCGGTTCGGCCTCACCCAGGTCGCCAATGGCCACGATATTCCTGGAGTTGTCGAAATTGGTGGTTTTGTTGGTCACCCACACCTCGATCCGGGTGATCGATACGTCGGAAGTAATCACCGGCAATCTGGCCAGTGCCCTGTTATAGGTCTCTCTGAAGTAGTCAGAAATGAAATAGTGCTTGTTGGCATCGTAATCGTCCACCGTCACCGAATACTCCTGGAGCTGGGCTCCCCCCTCCACATTGATCACCGAAGATTCGCCACGTTGCTGGGAAAAGACTGAGGTCACCCTTAACTTCCCGAACTGCAATTCGGTCTTCAGCCCGAAAAGGCTCTGGCTCCCGCTGATCAAAGAACCGGGGAGGGGAAGATTTACATTTCCGGCCTCGATCTTCTTGATGATCTCATCCTCCTTTCCGGAATATTCCAGTTTGGTCTGGTTCTCGAAATCGAAAGTGGCCTCGGTATTGTAGCTGATATCCATGGCCATCTTATCCCCGATGGAGCCGGCCACGTTCATGATGATTTTTTCATCGAAGGTAAAGGAGGGAACACTTCTCAGCCGTTCGCTGATATTGGGATTATCCTGCCGGGACAGGTTGAACCCGAAGATCAACTCGGCACTTCCCGAAGGCACAATATTGATCACATTGGACCCGAACAGTTTGTCAAAAGCCTCCCCCCCCACCTGAATGGGAGGGATGAAGGAAAGTTGCTGTTCCAGTGAAGAGCCGCTTGCTTTCAGATCCCAGTACTCCTGGACCGATTCCCGGAACTGATACCGCTCAAACTGTTCCCGGGTCATCAGATGAGGATACCTGTAGTCCCAGCTTCCCACTCTCTCTGAGAAAATATATTTTCTGGTGATCGGGTCGTAGATCACCTGGGAGTTGATATTGGGCGGATCCTGGAGATAGAGCGGGGAATTCAGACTGGAGCCGGAAAAGGGATATCCATCCAGACTCGGCAGGGGAAACTGCAGAGTAGTGTCCTGGGCTTTCGCTGCCGTCACCAGCAAGGATCCGAAGACAAGTAGGAATATATAACGTTTCCGGTGGTTCACTACATAAACTTCAGGGCAGCCTTCACTACATAAACTTCAAGGCAGCCTTCACTAACTCTTCCACGGAAAGTTCGGGCTGCTCTGCTAAAATACGGGTAACTACCTTCTCCACTGTTTTCTTCGGAAAACCCAGTGCTACTAATGCAGATAACGCTTCTTCCCGGCTTGTATTGTCCTTTGAAATGAATAATTCATCGATCCCGGCCCCCTTGCCTACTTTGTCTTTCAGGTCGACAATGATCCGCTGGGCACTTTTGGCCCCGATGCCTTTGATTCCCTGCAATACGGAAACATTCCCGCCAAGGATGGCCTGGGTCACCTCATCGGGTGACAGGGAGGAGAGAATGAGCCGTGCTGTATTGGCCCCGACACCTGAAACAGAGATCAGCATCCGGAAGATTTCCCGCTCCTGCTTACTGCTGAAACCGTAGAATACCTGAGCATCCTCCCGGACCACGAAATGGAGATAGATTCTGCCCCTGGTCTGATTGCTGATCTGACTGTAGGTGTAGACCGAAATGTGGATGTGAAAGGCAAGGTGATCCGCCCTGATGATCAGGTGGGCCGGCGACTTCTCGATAAATTCCCCCTCGATGAACTCATACATACCCCTTCTTTTGGGATACTAATATAGTAAAAAGGTCAGAGGGTTCTCTCCATCTCGGTCTCCTCGTAGGCCTCTACCATATCGCCCACCTTGATATCATTGAAATTCTCGATGTTCAGACCGCATTCAAGCCCGGAAACAACCTCTCTGGCATCGTCCTTGAAGCGCTTGAGGGAGCCCAGTTCACCGCTGTAAATGACGATCCCGTCACGGATCAGCCTCACCTTACTGGTTCTCCGGATCTTTCCTTCCCGTACCATACATCCCGCAATGGTACCCACTTTGGTGATCTTGAAGACATCCAGCACCTCCAGGGTTCCGATAATATCTTCCTTGATCTCCGGCGTGAGCATCCCTTCCATGGCCGCCTTCAGCTCTTCAATGGCGTCGTAGATAATGGAGTAGAGCCGGATGTCGATCTGTTCTTTTTCGGCCAGTTTCCGGGCGCTGAGCGACGGTCGTACCTGGAATCCGATGACGATGGCATTGGAAGCAGCTGCCAGCAGAATATCCGACTCGGATATCTGTCCCACTGCCTTGTGTTTGATGTTCACCTGGATCTCTTCGGTACCGAGCTTGATCAGTGAATCAGACAGTGCCTCGATGGAACCGTCCACGTCTCCTTTGACAATCACGTTAAGCTCCTGGAAGTTCCCGATGGCAATCCGCCGGCCGATTTCATCCAGGGTGATGTGCTTGGTGGTTCGCAGTTCCTGCTCGCGCTGCAGCTGCTCCCGCTTGTTGGCAATATCTTTGGCCTCCTTATCGGTCTCCATCACATTGAAACTCTCCCCAGCCTGGGGTGCGCCGTTCAGGCCGAGTATCAGCGCAGGAGTAGCGGGTCCGCCCTCCTTGATCTTTTTGCCCCGTTCGTTGAACATTGCCTTCACGTGTCCATAGTAATGACCAGCCAGCACCACGTCCCCGATCTTCAGGGTCCCGGACTCCACCAGGATGGTAGCCACATTCCCCCGGCCCCTGTCGAGGGTCGATTCGATGATGGTTCCCCTGGCCGGCTTCTCCGGATTGGCCTTCAGCTCCAGCAGTTCGGCCTCCAGAAGTACTTTTTCCAGCAACTCCTCGATGTTGACGTTCCCCTTGGCGGAGATCTCCTGCGACTGGTATTTACCGCCCCAGTCCTCTACCATATAATTCATATTGGCCAGCTCCTCTTTGATCTTTTCGGGATTGGCAGCCGGCAGATCGATCTTGTTGATGGCAAAGACAATGGGAACCCCGGCTGCGGCGGCATGGTTGATCGCCTCCACTGTCTGGGGTTTCACTCCGTCATCGGCGGCCACCACGATGATGGCTACATCGGTAATCTGTGCTCCCCTGGCCCTCATGGCGGTAAACGCTTCATGACCTGGCGTGTCCAGGAAGGTAATCCTGCGCCCGTCATCCAGTTTAACGCCATATGCTCCGATATGCTGCGTGATACCGCCGGCTTCACCGGCCACCACATTGGCATTTCGTACCACGTCCAGCAATTTGGTCTTCCCGTGGTCCACATGTCCCATGACCGTTACGATGGGAGGCCTGGGCTTCAAAGCCTCCGGATCGTCCTCCTCCTCCCTGATCGATTCGATCAGGTCGACACTGACGAATTCCACTTTGTAATCGAATTCATCGGCCACCAGGGCCATGGTCTCCGCGTCCAGACGTTGGTTGATGGAAACAAAGAGCCCCAGGTTCATACAGGTCTGGATCACTTCGGTGGCCGGGACGCTCATCATGCTGGCCAGCTCATTGACCGACACGAATTCCGTAACCTTCAGTACGTTCTTCTGCTGTTCCTGCTGTTCGGTCTCTTCTATCAACCTTGCGTGCACGGCATCTCTCTTTTCGCGCCTGTACTTGGAAGTTTTGGACTTCGCACCCTTGCTGGTGAGTTTGGCCAGGGTATCCTTGATCTGTTTCTGGACATCCTCCTCGTTTACCTCGGGACGGCTGGCCCTCTTACGCTTTTTGCCTCTGTCCTTTTTGCCGCCGCGGTCCTGACTTTCGATATCGACCGGGCCGGCCTCTTTCCTGATCCGCTTTCTTTTCTTCCTGTGCTCGGTATGCAGGTCGTTGTCCTTGCTGGAAGCCACCGGTTTTTTCTTCTTTCTCTCGGGCAGGTCGATTTTGCCGACGACGGTGGGACCGCTCAGCTTCTCCACACGGGTGGGGATCAGATTCTGCTCTTCATCCAACTTCTTTTTGGCCTCGGTCTCCGTAAGTTTCTCTTCCGATTTTTCAGGTCCGGCCGCAGTTTCATCCACTTTCTTTTCAGCGGCTTTCGGTTTCTCTTCTTTCGGCTCCTGATCCCCGGTTTTACCAGGTTTGGTCGTGGCATGCGCCTCTTCGACTTCAGACTCCCGGCTCCCGACTTTGGGCTTCGCCGCCTCCGGTTTCTTTGCTTTCTTTTCAGCCGCTTCCTCTTTCTTCGCCTCCGCTGCGTCTTTTGCCTCTTTTGCCTTTCGACTTTCAGCTTTTGACTCTTTCTGCTTTTTCCCTGGGCGTGTTTTCTGGTTCAGTGAATCCAGATCAATTTTACCCAATACCCTGGGACCCGACTCTTCGCCCTTCTCCTCCACGGCCTGTTCCGCCTCCGGCTTGGCAGCCGCCGGTTCTTCTTCCTTCTCTTTCTCTTCTTCAGGGGCTTCTTCCCTGGCCTCCTGAGGTTGCCCGGCTTTGTCAACGACAGAACCGCTTAGCTGTGGTTCGGCTTTCGACTTCTGACTATCAGCTTTCGGCTTTTGACTTTCGGCTTTTGACTCCTGGTCCGGTTCCTCTTCCTTCTTGGTTACCACAGGTTCGGCAGCGCCAGCGGTCTTATCGGTGATCAACAATTCCTCCCCTTCCTCCTGCTCGGTGTCCGAAGGAACATCTTCCAGCGAGATTGACTCCTGCCTTTCCCTCATATTTCTGAGCGTCAGCTTCTCCGATTCCTTTTTCACATTAAGGTCGGTGCTGTATTCCTCCAGCAGCAGGTCATACAACTCAGGCTGCATCTTGGTGTTCGGATTGGAGTCGATCTCAAAACCCTGCTTTTCGAGAAAGTCGACGATGGTCGATATTCCTACATTGAACTCCCGTGCCGCCTTGCTAAGTCTCGTTGCCTTTCGTTCAGCCATATAAGTCTAATCAAATTCCGCTTGTCTATTCAAATTCCGCTTTGAGTACATTCATGATCTCCGTGATGGTCTCCTCCTCCAGGTCGGTCCGCTTCACCAGGTCTTCCACACTCAGGTTCAGGACCGATTTAGCAGTGTCGCAACCAATGGCCCTCAGCTCATCCAGCACCCATCCTTCGATCTCATCGGCAAATTCCTCCAGGTTCACATCTTCATCATCCCCGTCCGACTCGCGATACACATCGATCTCATAACCTGTCAGCTGGCTGGCCAGCTTGATATTGAGGCCGCCCTTTCCGATGGCCAGAGAAACCTCCTTGGGCTGCAGATATACTTCGGCACGCTTCTCCTCATCATTCAACTTGATGGAGGAGATCTTGGCCGGACTCAGAGCCCGGGTAATGAAGAGCTGGATGTTATTGGTAAAGTTGATCACGTCTATGTTCTCATTCTTCAGCTCCCTGACAATCCCGTGGATCCTGGATCCCTTCATACCCACACATGCACCCACCGGATCGATCCGCTCGTCATAGGACTCCACCGCCACCTTCGCCCGCTCGCCCGGCACCCTGACGATCTTCTTAACGGTGATCAGTCCGTCGAAGATCTCGGGAACTTCCAGTTCGAACAAGCGTTCCAGGAACACCGGGGAAGTTCTGGAGAGAATAATGAGCGGATTCGCATTCCGCATGTCCACCTTGACGACCACCGCCCTGATCGTATCTCCCTTCCTGAAATAATCAGATGGGATCTGTTCCGTTTTAGGCAGGATTAGTTCGTTTCCTTCATCATCCAGGATCAGTATCTCACGCTTCCATACCTGATAAACCTCTCCGGTCACCACATCTCCGATCCTGTCCTTGTATTTATTGTACAGATAGCTCTTTTCCAGCTCCATGATCCGCGCAGAAAGGTTCTGTCTCAGTGCCAGTATGGCCCTTCTTCCGAAATCGGCAAGCCGCACTTCATCGGTTACTTCCTCACCTGCCTCGTAATCTTCATCGATATTTTTGGCCTCACTGAGCGAGATCTGCAGGTTGGGATCTTCCACCTCTCCGTCCTCTACCACCTCACGGTTCCTCCAGATTTCAAAGTCTCCTTTATCGATATTGATGATCACATCGAAATTTTCATCGGTCCCATACTTTTTCAGGAGCAATCCCCTGAATACATCCTCCAGGACACTCATCATCGTCACCCTGTCGATGTTTTTCAGCTCCTTGAACTCGGAAAAGGTCTCGATCAGATTAATATTTTCCATTTCACTAATGAATCAATTAAATGATATGGCCTCTTTTGCCTTTTTTATCGTATCAAAAGCCACGCGGCGCTGCCTCTCTTTGACAGAGAGTATGATCTCGTCCTCCTCCACCTTATCCAGTCTTCCTTTCAGTGTGGTACCATCATTCAACAGCACTTCCAGATCCCTGCCGATGGTTTTCGTATATTGTTGCCTGACCCTGAAAGGCGAGCCCAGTCCCGGTGAGGATACCTCCAGGGAATAGTCCTCCACATCCCTGTCCAGTTCCCCGTAAAGGTACCTGCTGAGATCGGCACACTCGCCGATGGAGATGCTCCCCGGCCGGTCCACCAGCACACGGATGGTGTTGGATGGCCCGACAAAGACCTCCACCAGAAAGATATCGGTCTCCCCGATCCTGTTTTCTATCAGCCTTTTTATCTTTTCTGCCGTCATGTTACTATCTGTAATAAAATAGGGGACAAATGCCCCCTAAGAAATCAACCCTCCTAACGACAGCGCAAAATTACAAAGTTTCCTATAATTCGCAAAAAACCGGAAGTTTTTTCGCTGATACAAACAGGATTAAGGCATTAATAACATACTTTTGCCACAGAACCAATCGGATGAGTCGGGAATCAGGCACCAATAAGCTGAAAATCATAAATGATCCGGTCTACGGATTTATCAAGATCCCTTTCGAGGCCATTTACGACCTTCTGGAGCACCCCCTCTTCCAAAGACTTCGCCGGATAAGGCAGCTGGGGCTGACTCAATTTGTGTATCCCGGCGCCAACCATACACGTTTCCAGCATGCCGTGGGGGCCATGCACCTGATGGGGCAGGCCATTGAGGTGATCCGTTCCAAGGGTCATAAGATCGGGCAGGATGAAGCCGAAGCGGTGACCATGGCCATCCTGCTTCACGACATCGGTCACGGACCCTTCTCCCACTCTCTGGAACAAAGCCTGATCCGGGGAGTCTCTCATGAATCCGTCAGCCTGATGTTTATGGAGCAGCTGAACCATATCATGGGCGGGAGGCTGGAGTTGGCCATGAAGATCTTCCGGAACCGGTACTCCAAAAAATTTCTTCACCAGCTGGTCTCCAGTCAGCTGGATATGGACCGTCTCGATTACCTGAAACGGGATAGTTTCTTTACGGGGGTTACCGAAGGAGTGATCGGTTCTGACAGGATCATTAAGATGCTCAATGTGAAAGATGATCAGCTGGTGGTGGACGAGAAGGGGATCTACTCGATCGAGAAATTTCTGATTGCACGCAGGCTGATGTACTGGCAGGTGTACCTCCACCGGACCGTGGTCAGCTCCGAACAGGTGCTGCTGATGATGCTGAAACGGGCCAGACACCTGACCAACGCGGGTGAGCAACTGTTTGCCACCCCGGCACTCCGCTATTTCCTGGAGTTTGCCCCCGGCAAATTCCAGGATTCGAACAGGGAACAGTTCCTGAAGCAGTTTGCCCTGATGGATGATTATGACATCCTCACTTCGGCCAAGGTGTGGGCCGCACACTCCGACCCGGTGCTCTCCATGCTGGCAGGCGGACTGGTTCACCGCCGCCTTTTCTCGGTGGAACTGAAGGATCAGCCTTACGATACGGATCTGGTGGAAGAACTCCGGGGGAGGGTGAGCACCCGTTTCTCTCTCACTCCTGAGGAGACCGAATACCTGGTGATCTCCGATACCGTCAGCAACTTCGCCTACAGCGACCTGGACGACCGGATCACCATCATGGACAAGCAGGGAAACACCCGCGATATTGCTGAAGCATCCGATATGCTCAATATTTCGGTGCTCTCCAAGACGGTCCGTAAATATTTTCTCTGCTATCCCCGATCTTTAAGAGAATAGTCCTAGTTTTGTAGCTTTTTTAAAATCGACCAGATGAACTTTACCGCAGCAATGATTGCTGAATTCCTGAAGGGAACCGTGGAAGGGAACCCCGATGCGACAGTCCACGATGTATCAAAAATAGAGGAGGGCAAGGCCGGTACCCTCTCTTTTCTGGCCAATCCAAAATATGAGAAGCATATCTACGACACCCGGTCCGACATTGTGATCGTCAATGAAGATTTTGCTCCGCAGAAACCGGTACCGGCTACGCTCATACGCGTGAAGAACGCCTACGAATCTTTCGCTGCGCTGCTCCGGCTATACGAAGAGAGTAAACCGAAAAAACGCGGTGTGAGCCGCATGGCCAGCATCGCAGATTCGGCCCGGCTGGGAGAGGATCCCTATGTGGGTGATTTTGCAGTGATTTCGGAACAGGCCATCATCGGTAACGGGGTCCAGATCTATCCCCAGGCCTATATCGGAGAAAACGTAACCATCGGAGATGGTACGATCATCCATCCCGGAGTGAAGATCTATGAAGGATGCGAAATCGGGAACCATTGCGTGATCCATGCCGGCGCGGTGATAGGCGGGGACGGATTTGGTTTCGCGCCGGGAGAGGCCAACAACTACCAGAAGATCCCGCAGGTGGGCAAAGTGATCCTGGAAGACCATGTGGAAGTGGGAGCCAATACCACCATCGACCGGGCTACCATGGGCGCCACCATTCTGAGAAAAGGGGTGAAACTGGACAATCTGATCATGATCGCTCATAATGTGGAGGTGGACGAGAACACCGTCATGGCAGCCCAGACAGGGATCTCCGGCTCCACGAAGGTAGGGAAGAACTGCATGTTCGGAGGACAGGTAGGGCTGATAGGTCATATCCAGATCGCCGACGGGGTCAAGATCGCTGCGCAGTCGGGTGTCACCAAAGACATCCGGCAGGAGAATATCGTCATTCAGGGCTCCCCGCCCCTGGACTTCACCCATTATCAGCGCTGTTACGTGGTATTCAAAAACCTGCCGGATATCCGCAACCAGATCAACGATATGGAAAAGAGGCTGGGTAAGCTTGAATCATAAGAAATGCGTAAAGTTGAACTTCGGGAAATACGCGAACGGGATTCAATAGAATTTCCTATATTGTGGCGATTTTTACAGAATCCTGACTCTTAATGACATAGAAGAATGGCCGAAAAACAGAGAACCCTCAAGGCCCCCATCACTTTCACCGGCACCGGACTCCATACCGGGGTGGATGTCCGGATGACTTTTCAACCCGCTCCGGACAGCCACGGATATGTGTTCAAGCGTACCGACCTTCCCGAACAACCGTTGATCAGTGCGCTGGCAGAAAATGTAGTGGAAACCTCACGCGGTACCACACTTGAAGAGAACGGGGCCAGGATCTCTACCATCGAACACGTTCTCGCTTCTTTAGTGGGGATGGGCATTGACAACGTGCTGATCGAAGTGGACGGACCGGAGGCGCCGATCCTGGATGGAAGCGCACTGGAGTATGTGAAAGCCATCGAAGAAACAGGAACCGTGGAGCAATCGACCGACCGGAAGTATTTCGTATTGAAGGAGAAGGTCGAGTATTACGACGAGAAACAGGGTATCCACATTATCGCATATCCCGATAAAGTACAGAGCATTAATGTGTTGATCGACTATAATTCCAAGGTGTTGGGGAATCAGTATGCGTCGCTGGAGGAACTGGAGAACTTCAAAGAGGAGATCGCCCCCTGTCGCACCTTTGTCTTTCTGCACGAACTGGAGTACCTGGCCAAACACAATCTGATCAAGGGCGGGGACCTGGACAATGCTATTGTGATTGTCGACCGGAAAATGGAACAGGAAGAGCTCGACCGCCTGGCAGAGCTGTTCCACAAACCCAGGGTCAAGGTACAGCCGGAGGGGATCCTGAACAATGTGGACCTTCGCTTTCCCAACGAGCCCGCACGGCATAAATTAATGGACCTGATCGGAGACCTGGCACTGATCGGAAGGTGGTTCAAGGCCAAGATCATCGCAACCAGACCAGGCCACCAGAGCAACAACGAATTTGCCCGTGCCCTCAGGCAGGTGATGAAGAAAGCGGCCCTTCAGAAATCGATCCCCTTCTACAACCCCAATGTACCGCCTCTGCTCGATATCAACGAGGTGAAGAAAAGGCTTCCTCACCGGTACCCGTTTCTGATGGTGGACAAAATCATCCACCTGGACGAACGCTCGGTAGTGGGCATCAAGAATGTGACAACCAATGAACCCTTCTTCACAGGCCACTTCCCCGAGGAACCCATCATGCCGGGGGTTCTTCAGATAGAAGCAGCCGCTCAGGCTGGAGGCATCCTGGTACTGGGAACCGTACCGGATCCGGAGAACTACTCCACCTATTTCCTGAAGATCGATAAAGTCAAATTCAAGCAAAAAGTGGTCCCGGGAGATACCCTGACCCTGAAGATGGATCTGCTGGAACCCATCAGGCGCGGAATTGCACTGATGTTTGCCGAGATTTATGTGGGCAATAAGCTGGTGATGGAAGGGGAACTGATGGCTCAGATCGTAAAAAACAAGACCGATGATTCATAAACTGGCCAATGTCCATGAAGGGGCAAAGATAGCCGAGGATGTGTTGGTGGAACCATTTGCCACCGTGTTTGAAGATGTGGAAATAGGCCCCGGTAGCTGGATAGGTCCCAATGTGGTGATTATGAACGGAGCCCGGCTCGGGAAGAATGTGAAGATCTATCCCGGTGCGGTCATCTCCGGAGATCCGCAGGATATGAAGTTCCAGGGAGAGTATACCACTGCCGAGATCGGGGATAATACCATTATCAGGGAATATGTCACCATCAACAAGGGAACCAAGGCCAACAACAAAACGGTGGTCGGGAAGGACTGCCTGATCATGTCTTATGTACATATAGCCCATGATTGCGAGGTACAGGACAGAGTCATCCTCGGCAGCTACGCAGGTCTGGCCGGTGAGGTGGAGGTGGACCAGTGGGCGATCATCAGCCCCGGAAGCCTGGTACACCAGTTCGTGCGTATTGGCGCCCATGTGATGATCCAGGGAGGGAGCAAGGTCGGAAAGGATGTACCCCCGTTCGCACTCGCAGGCCGGGAACCGGTCTCATTCACAGGGATCAACTCCATAGGGCTGCGTAGACGTGGATTCCAGAATGATACCATCTATGCCATCCAGGATGTGTACCGCATTATCTACCAGCGGGGTCTTAACATCTCCGATGCCCTCGAATTCGTCGAAGCCAACCTTCCCGCCTCCAGGGAGAGGGACGAGATCATCCTTTTCATCCGCGACTCCAAACGCGGGATCATCCGGGGGTATTTTGACGGTAAGGATGATTAAGAAACGTCACCTCCAGGATACGCATTCCATCCCTGTGCCTGAATAGGGATCCCGGTACCATCTCCTCCGACCAGCAGGGCCCTACCTTCTTTACCGGTCATATTCCCGATTACGCTCACACCGGAAATGGCCGATACTTTATCAAAATCGGCCAGGGCGATGGTGAATAACAGCTCGTAGTCTTCTCCGCCATGCAGGGTGGCCACCAGAGGCTCCATCTGAAACTCTGCTGCCGCTTCGGCTGTCTCCCTGGCAATGGGGATCCGGTCGTCGTAGATCTGCACTCCGCATCCAGATTGTTTACAAATGTGCAGAAGATCGGAAGAGAGTCCGTCAGAGAGATCGATCATGGCTCCGATGCGGATGCCCGCCTCTTTCAGGTCGAGCAGTACATCCACTCTCGGTTCCGGCTTCAGGAACCGTTCCAGTAAATAATCGTACCCCTGAAGCTGCGGCTGGAACTCCGGGTCATTGGCATGCAGCTGCTTCTCACGCTCAAGGACTTTCAAGCCCATATAAGCCGCCCCCAGATCTCCCGTCACACAAACCAGTTGATTTGGAATAGCTTTGCTTCGCAGGGTAAGCTCTTCCTT
Source organism: uncultured Bacteroides sp. (assembly GCA_964604655.1). Lineage (GTDB taxonomy): Bacteria > Bacteroidota > Bacteroidia > Bacteroidales. The sequence goes on from CAZRZY010000080.1 coordinate 13,667, forward strand.
CAGGGCGGTCCCGATAGCAGTGATGGAGATGACCAGGCCGGTCATGGAACCGGAGGTATCTCCACCCACCAGGTCCACCTTGTAACGTTCACAGGCCAGTCTGACACCCTGATAGAATTCCTCCAGCGCCTCTACTGTAAATTTTTCCGAGATCCCCATAGAAACGGTGATCTGCCGGGGAGCCGCATTCATGGCATAAACATCGGAGAGATTCACCACCACCGCTTTGTAGCCCAAATGTTTCAGAGGAGTGTAAACCAGGTCAAAATGAACTCCCTCCAGCAGCAGGTCCGTGGTCACCACCTGGCAGTAGGTCCCGTGATCGATGACAGCAGCATCATCCCCCACCCCGATCATGGTACTTTCCTGGCTTTGCGGCAGACCAGACGTCAGTCTTTCGATCAATCCGAACTCACCCAGTTCTTCAATGGTATGTATCTTTTTTTTGGCAGTCATTCCCGGTAGATTTAAGACGTGAACAATTCAACAGGGCTGTTGTAATAAGAATAGCAACAAATGTACACACAACTTTTCGTATATTTAAGCTATTTTAAATTAATCTAAATCGTGATTGAGCGGTGACTGAGCAGGATAAGATACTAAGGGAAGTAACGGGAAGCGATTATAAGTTTGGGTTTCACACGCTGATCGAAACAGAGACCATTCCGAAGGGCCTGGATGAAAATGTGATCCGGCTGATCTCGGCGAAAAAAGAGGAACCCGAATGGCTCACAGAACAGCGACTCAAGGCGTTTCGGCACTGGCAGACCATGAAGATGCCCGAATGGGCCCACCTGAAGATGCCGGAGATCAACTATCAGGATATCGTATACTATGCGGCTCCCAAGAGAGGGGCCAACTACGAAAGCATCGATGAGGTGGACCCCGAGTTAATCGACACGTTCAACAAATTGGGGATTCCGCTGGAAGAGCAGAAACAACTGGCCGGGGTAGCGGTGGATGCGGTGATGGATAGTGTTTCGGTCAAAACTACCTTTCAGGAGACCCTGGCGGAACTGGGAATCATCTTTTGTTCCTTCAGCGACGCTGTGAAAAATCACCCGGACCTGGTTAAAGAGTATATGGGTTCAGTGGTACCCCACACTGATAATTATTTTGCAGCCCTCAACTCAGCGGTTTTCAGCGACGGTTCGTTCTGTTATATTCCCAAAGGAGTCCGCTGTCCCATGGAACTCTCCACCTATTTCCGCATCAATGCTGCCAATACCGGTCAGTTTGAACGAACTCTGATCGTGGCCGAGGAGGATTCCTATGTCAGCTATCTGGAGGGCTGCACTGCCCCGATGAGGGACGAAAACCAGTTACACGCTGCGATCGTGGAGATCGTGGCCATGGAGAACGCAGAGGTAAAGTATTCGACCGTTCAAAACTGGTATCCGGGCAACAAAGAAGGAAAAGGGGGTATCTATAATTTCGTGACCAAACGCGGCATGTGCAGGGGCGACTACTCGAAGATCTCATGGACTCAGGTGGAGACCGGCTCGGCCATCACCTGGAAATACCCCAGCTGCATCCTGCGTGGAGACCACTCGGTGGGTGAGTTTTACTCGGTGGCCGTGACCAACAACCATCAGCAGGCCGATACCGGAACCAAGATGACCCATATCGGAAAAAACACCAAATCGATAATCATCTCCAAAGGGATCAGTGCCGGGCTCAGCGAAAATTCTTACAGGGGACTCGTGAAGGTGCTCAAGGGGGCCAAGAATGCGCGGAATTTCTCTCAGTGCGACAGCCTGCTTTTGGGTGACAAGTGCGGTGCGCATACCTTTCCTTACCTGGAAGTAGATAACTCCTCCGCCATTGTGGAGCACGAGGCCACCACCTCCAAGATCGGTGAAGATCAGATCTTCTACTGCAATCAACGGGGGATCGACACCGAAGACGCCATCAGCCTGATCGTGAACGGCTATGCCAAAGAGGTGTTGAACAAACTGCCTATGGAATTTGCTGTGGAGGCCCAGAAATTGCTGGCCATTACGCTGGAAGGGAGTGTCGGATGACCGGGGTCATCCGACCAAGTCCATAATAGTCTGTAAAGTTCATAATAGTCTGTAAAGAAGTAAAGTTATAAAGTCGTAAAGGGATATGTTAGAGATACGGGATTTAAGAGTGAACGTGGAAGATACGGAGATCCTGAAGGGGATCGACCTGAAAGTCAAAAAGGGCGAGGTGCACGCGATCATGGGACCCAATGGTTCGGGAAAAAGTACCCTCGCCTCCGCGCTGGCCGGAAGAGACTACTTTGAAATCACCCACGGAAAGATCCTTTACCAGGGAAAAGACCTGACAGAATTGGAACCGGAGGAGCGTGCCCACCAGGGAATATTTCTGGGATTCCAGTACCCGGTAGAGATTCCGGGTGTAAGTATGGTCAACTTCCTACGGACCTCCATCAATTCGCTCCGGGAAGCACGGGGAGAGGAGCCGATGTCGGCAGGAGATTTCCTCAAACTGATGAGAGAGAAAAAAAAGATCGTGGAGATCGATTCCGATCTGACCAACCGATCGGTGAATGAAGGATTTTCCGGCGGGGAGAAGAAAAAGAACGAAATCTTTCAGATGGCCCTGATCAATCCCAAACTGGCCATACTGGACGAAACCGATTCAGGACTCGACATCGATGCATTGAGGATCGTGGCCAACGGGGTGAATAAACTACGCTCGCCCGAAAATACGTTTATCATTATCACCCATTACCAGCGGCTGCTGGAGTATATTGTTCCGGACTTCGTACATGTGCTGTACAAGGGCAGGATCGTCAAATCGGGCGACAAGAAACTGGCAGAAGAACTGGAAGAGCATGGTTACGACTGGATACGGAGGGAAGTGGAAAAGGAAGAAATGGATGTGAACGCATAAACCTCAGGGGATGAAAGAGACCATGGAAGCACTGTCCACATCGGACAAATATATAGACCTGTATCAACAGCACAGAAAGGAGATCAGCAATGGAGAACCCGGTTTTCTCAAGAATATAAGGGAGGAAGCAATCCGCGCCTTTGAAAGGACCGGTTTCCCGCGCAAGAAAACGGAAATGTACAAATACACTCACCTGGAACCGGTCTTTGCAGGAGAACTGGCATTCGACTTTTTCCCCAGGAAGATCAGCTTTGACGACCAGGAGCTTTTCCGGTGTGATGTTCCCATGCTGGACTCACATGTGCTGACCGTACTCAATGGGTTTTTTTACAATCCGAAGGGTCCGGCCCTGTATGAACTGGAAAACGGGGTCATCTACGGAAGTCTCAAAGAAGCCGCCCATACATATCCCGATCTGGTTTCGAAATACATGGCCAGGAGTGCGACGCTGAAGGATGAGACTTTTGTGGCACTCAACACAGCCTTCTCTCAGGATGGCGTATTCCTCTATGTTCCTGAAGGAAAAGTATTGCCTAAACCCATTCAGATCATCCACCTGCTGCTTTCGGATAAGAATCAGATGGTTCAGCACCGAAATCTCTTTGTGCTGGAGAAGAATGCCTCCGCACAGGTGATCATTTGTGATCATACGCTTTCTCCCCACATGTTCCTGACCAATTCAGTGACCGAAGCGTTTGTGGACGACAATGGCGATCTGGACCTTCTGCGGCTTCAGAACGAGCATAACCACTCCTGTCAGGTGACCAATACCTGGATCCGTCAGACCCGGGATTCGCGCTGCCAGCACAGCACGGTAACCCTTCACGGGGGGATGGTCCGTAACAATCTTCATGTGAATTTGGAAGGGGAAGGAGCAGAAACCAGTGCGCTGGGACTCTTTCTGACTGACAAAAATCAGCATGTGGACAGTTTTACGGTCATCAATCACACCAGGCCACACTGCACCAGCAATCAGTACTACAAAGGGGTACTGGATGATACCTCCACCGGAGCATTCAACGGAAAGATCCATGTCTACCCGGATGCCCAGAAGACAGAAGCCTTTCAGTCCAATAACAATATCCTGCTCACCGATTCGGCTAAAATGAATACCAAACCGCAGCTGGAGATCTATGCCGATGACGTGCGATGCAGTCACGGAGCAACGGTCGGACAGCTGGATGAAAACGCCATGTTCTATCTGCAGTCCAGGGGGATCTCCAGGCAGGTGACCAGGTTGTTGCTCATGAATGCGTTTGCCAATGATGTAATCTCCAGGATCAAGCATCCCGCTTTGCAGGAAAGAATCTCCGATTTGGTGAGCAAGCGTCTGCGGGGCGAGCTTTCCCGGTGTAATAACTGCGCCATGCACTGCAACGACTAATCCCTTCTTCTGAATGAGCTTTGATATCCAACAAATCCGCCATGATTTTCCCATACTCCGTCAACAGGTATACGGTAAACCGCTGATCTACCTGGATAATGGTGCCACCACCCAGAAACCCCGGGCAGTGATCGATGTCCAGTCAGAGCTTCAGGAAAAACATAACAGCTCCATTCACCGGGGTATTCATTTTCTGAGTGAACAAATGACCGAGCGGTATGAAGCTGCCAGAGAAACGGTCAGAAGGTTCCTGAATGCATCTGAATCCAGCGAGGTGATCTTTACCAGCGGAGCCACAGGTTCCATTAACGGTGTCGCTTTCTCTTTCGGGGAGCAGTATGTGGGAAAGGGTGACGAAGTGCTGGTCTCCGGGATGGAGCACCACTCCAATATCGTACCATGGCAGATGCTCTGCCAGCGAAAGGGAGCTACCCTGAAAGTCCTGCCCTTTGATGATGACGGAGTATTGCAGCTGGATCTTCTGGACAGCCTGCTGACAGAACGAACCCGGATCGTAGCCATCGTGCATGCCTCCAATTCCCTGGGTACCATCAACCCGGTGAAAGAGGTGATCGACCGGGCCCACGGCAAAGGGATCCCTGTACTGGTCGACGGAGCCCAGATGGTGCAGCACGGTCCGGTCGATGTGCAGCATCTCGATTGTGACTTCTATGTATTCTCCTCCCATAAGATTTTCGGACCCACCGGATCCGGCGTATTGTATGGCAAACGAAAATACCTGGAGGATCTCATGCCGTTTCAGGGGGGCGGTGACATGGTGGACCAGGTTACTTTTGAGGGGACAACCTATAATGAACTCCCCTTCAAGTTTGAAGCCGGCACCACTAACTATCTGGGAGCCATCGGTCTGGCAAAGGCTATCGAGTATGTGGAATCCATCGGTCTGGAGCATATCCGCCACTATGAAGAGGAGCTTATCCACTATATCAAGAGCACCCTGGAAGAGATTCCAGGACTAAGGATCTACGGGAATGCCCCGGAGCGAATTTCTGTCTTTTCCTTTTTGCTGGACGGGATCCATCCCTATGATGCCGGGATGATCCTGGATAAAATGGGGATCGCGGTCCGCACAGGGACCCTTTGCACCCAGCCGGTCATGGATCGATACGGCATTCCCGGAACCATCAGGGCCTCTTTCGTGTTCTATAATACAAAGGAGGAGGTGGATCAGCTGGCAGGGGGAATACACAAAACCATGGAACTATTGTCTTAAATCAGGAAATGCAATGACCAACCTGAAGGAAGTGCAACAGGATATTATCGAAGAATTCTCCGTATTCGAGGATTGGCTCGACCGGTATAATTATCTGATCGAACTGGGGAATGACCTGCCCGAGATCGATCCCGGGTACCGTACCCAGGAGTATCTGATCAATGGATGCCAGTCCAAGGTCTGGCTGCATGCCGACCTGAAAGACGGGAAGGTTATATTCGAGGCCGATAGTGATGCCATTATCGTCAAGGGCATCGTGGCATTGCTGGTAAAGGTACTCAGTGACCGGACCCCTGCCGAGATTGTGGAAAACGATCTGTTCTTCATTGACGAGATCGGCCTTAAGCAAAACCTCTCCCCCACGCGGTCCAATGGTTTACTGGCCATGGTGAAGAAGATGAGGCTGTATGCCATGGCCTATAAAGCCAGAGAGAGTGCAAAGTAAAAAGTGTAAGGAAAGGGATGAATATGAGTGATTCATTGGATTTTATGGAGGTGGAAGGAAAGATCGTGGAAGCACTCAAGCAGGTCTACGATCCCGAGATCCCGGTGAATATATATGACCTGGGCCTAATCTACCAGATCGATGTGGATGACCAGAAGGAGGTCCGCATTGAAATGACCCTTACTGCACCCAACTGTCCGGTGGTGGACATTTTGTTGATGGATGTGGAGGAGGCGGTCAAGTCGGTGGAGGGAGTGGAGAAGATCAAGGTGAACCTTGTTTTCGATCCGCCCTGGGACAAGTCGATGCTTTCGGACGAAGCCAAGCTGGAGCTGGGCCTGTTATAGTCCGTAGCAGTCTTTAAAGTCTTTAAAGTGTGGGGGTTGACCATAATGCGGCGATAAAACATTAGAGGTGGATAACAAAGTCTTATCCAAAAAAATCAAACAGGAGGCGCTGAGGCTGGGTTTTGCCGATTGCGGTTTCGCCCACGCAGGTTCTCTCCCCGGTCATGCCGAAAAGCTACGGAGCTGGCTGGAAAAGGGATATCACGCCGGTATGGGCTACATGGTCAATCATTTCGAAAAACGAACCGACCCCACCCTGCTGGTGGAGGGGACCCGCACGGTAATCTCCCTGATTTATCCTTACTACACGGAGAGAAAGCAGCAGGATCCAGAAGCCCCCATTCTTTCCAAATACGCCTACGGTACCGATTATCACTTCGTGATGAAAGATAAGCTCCGGAAGCTGTTTCTCTTCATCCGTTCCCTGAGACCCGAAGCCGAAGGAAGGCTATTTGTCGATTCGGCTCCGGTCCTCGACAGAGCTTGGGCCGTAAAGGCCGGATTGGGCTGGATCGGGAAAAACTCCAACCTGATCTCCCGGAAAGCGGGTTCCTTCGTCTTTATCGGGGAGATCCTGATCAATATTGAACTGCCCCATGAGGCAGTTCCGGAGAATGATTTCTGCGGAAGCTGTACCCGCTGCATAGAGGCCTGCCCTACGGAGGCCATTCTTCCGGAACGCACCATCGACTCCAACCGATGCATCTCCTATCACACCATCGAGCACAAGGATCTCATCCCCGAGGAGCTGGAGGGGAAACTGGAAAACCGCGTTTTCGGGTGCGATATCTGCCAGGATGTGTGTCCGTGGAACCGGCAGGCCCTGCTTCATACAGAACCGGAATTCGAACCTTCCGTGGAGTTGCTGCAATTGAATAAAAAGGAATGGGCCTCCATGGAGGAGGAGCAGTATGAGCGGCTGTTTGAAAAGTCTCCGGTGAAGCGTGCCGGACTGGAAAAGCTCCGAAAAACCATCACTTTTCTGAACAGGCTGTAACAGATGTGGGAGTTGATCGTCTTATAGATGTGAACCCTGCAAATAAACTGTCATGAAAAAAATATCGATGGCTGCATTGCTGTTGGCGTTCAGTCTGACACTGATGGCCCAGCCCGAAGGATTCAATAAACTATATTACCATTACAAAGGCGAAGAGGGAGTAGTAGCCCTGCGGATTCCCGGATTTCTTATGAGGCTGGGAGCCTCCATTGCCAAGCTGGAGCAGCCGGAAAGACAGCTGGTCCGTTCTCTTCGTTCCATCACGGTACTCACCATCGAGGACCAGGGGCTCTATCCGGAGGTCAATTTTACCGATGAATTGAATTTAAACAGTGTAGACGGACCTTACCATATGCTTTTGGAAGTGCACGACGGTACAGAGGATGTGATGATTGCAGCCCGTGAAAAGCGGGGCAAGATCCGGGACCTGGTGGTGGTGGTCGGTGGGAATGAGAATGTGCTGGTGCGCCTGCGCGGCCGGATGGATGCCGACCTGATCGGTTCTCTGGCCGGAGTAACCGGCATGAATGAACTAAGGTTCACTGCCGGGATTTGATCAACCCTCTTTTTTGACGGAGAATTGATGCTTCATCTAGTTTTTGATATGATCAAGGATCTCAGGGCTCTGTACTCATTACAGTGACCTTAATGCTTCTTTTGTTTCGCGGCCCGTCAAATTCGCACAGGAAAATATTCTGCCAGGTGGAGAGACCCATCTTACCGTCCACGATGGGAACGGTCTCCTGGGGACCCACCATCCCTGCTTTCAGGTGTGAATCCCCGTTGTTATCCTGCGCATCATGTTCCCAGACCCCCGCAGGGATCAGTTTTTTCAGGAGGTTGATCACATCGGTCTGCACCGACTGATCCCAGTTTTCCTGGATCATGATATAGTTCAAATTCATCTACCCTCTTTTGTAAGATAATCGTTTCAACCAGAGAGGAGTTCTTATATTCAAAACTGAGTATTTCGACTGATTCCTAAAGGTTCAGACTTGCATAAGTATTTTATTGATTATCTTTGTAATAGGTATTATACGTAGAACAGGGATCATGAGAACTATAAAAATCAACATACCTGACAACGTTGATATACAAGATTACGATCTGTCTATGATAATAGCAGCTAAACTTTATGAAGACA
>CAZRZY010000081.1:0-22048 GCA_964604655.1 uncultured Bacteroides sp.
TCCCCCTGCCCTGGCATGGCTCTGGAGACTGGTAGCTCCGCGCGGTCACAAGAATCCCAGTATTGTTTCCACCGGTAAGATGGAGAGTGAAGGAGTGGGTTCATACTGGCCCTTTGCCACCGGGAAACGGGTGGTCCATGCCAATCTGCTGCTGAAACAGATCATCGAAACCCCCAGGACCACCTTTACCCTGGTGCCCAATCAGCATATCGGGGTCTGGAAGGTGGGATTCAAACCCCAGTTGCTGATGCGTGAATACCTGACCCGCCGAGGTGTGGCCAGGCTGCGGCCAGATCAGTATCAGCCGGCCCGTTGTCCCTTGCTGGGATATGAACTGAACTACCTGACCCTGGAGGGCTCCAAGATTCCCTCCCGCTTCCTCAAGGTCTACAATCAGACCGAAGTAGGCACAGAGGGGTATGATGCGGGTTCCGAACAGCTCAGAGAATTCTTTCACAGCCAGCTTCACCAGTTTCTCCAGGAGGATCTTCTTCAGACGGGGAAAAGGATCATTGAGGCATGCCTTGCCAATGCCACTGTGGAGGAATACAATGAGATTGTGCCCATGAATTACCAGTACCGGTTCAATAACATGGAATCGTACGAACAGAGCTCCCTGTTCAACGGACAATGACCCCTCTGCGGGATTTTACTTTCTGGCCTATTTGAGGTAATTTGTCTTCTCATTCATAAAGGGATCATGCATATACCTCCTATCGTCCTCTGTTTTCTTCTGATATCTGCAAAGCTCTTTTCTCAGCCGGTCACCGGATTCTATGATGATTTTGAAGATGGCCGGCTGGATACCACTGTAACTGGCTCCACATTCCTCCTCTGGAAGGCCGATCACCCGCGAACCTTCGGGATTACGGAGAACGGTGGTACGCTTCATGTCGCCTATACGAGAACCGCCGCCAGCCAGCCATGGGACAACTTCAATTTCACTCCCCCCATTCCGGTCGATGTGGCGGTCGATCCGTTGATCTCAATGAAGATCAAACCGGAGGCATCCAATATATTCACCCTGAAACCGATCTATTCCAACGGGAAATCGGGTTGGATCCAGCAGGATATCCCCGGCGACAACAGCTGGCACACCTACAACTTTCAACTTTCAGAGACCAACTATTCGGGAGGTGTGCTGGAAAAGATCTACTTCTATTTCGACGGAGGATCCAGTGTACTCAAATCCGGCCTGGTGCTTTTCGATGAATTCCGGATCGCCGGTGTGACCGTCTCGGTGAAACAGCTGGAAGCATTCATGGTCGATTCATCAGCGGTGGAACTTACCTGGGAAACGGAGGATACCTCCAGAGTGGGTCATTTCACCATTTACCGCGGATCCGATCCATTTTTTCCGGCCGGGGAAGCATCGAGGATCGGTGAGACCCGGGCGCTGACCTACCTGGATACCGGTCTAATGAACAACACGACCTATTTCTACAAGGTATCGGCCACCGATAAGGAGGACAAGGAGCATCCTCCGGCTTCGGTAAGTATCCGGACCTCGGTTCCGGGCGCCATTCCATCCCTGGAGGTCATTCCGCAGCAAACCGGTTCCGTGGGCAGGTATGAGAAGGTTGAACTGTGGGTTCAGATGTCCGATGCCACCTACACCAATCCTTTCAACCCGGATGAAATCGACCTCTGTGCATGGTTCCTGGGTCCTGATGGCGATTCCATAAAGATCAACGGTTTCTACGACAATTACCAGGCAGAGGACCAGTGGAAGATCAGGTTCGCAGCTCCCCTGGAAGGGACCTGGGAATACCGGGTATATGCCACAGATATGGACGGGACCGGATCCAGTGAACCGGGAACATTTGAAGTTTCGCCATCGGATCATCATGGGTGGCTGCGGGTTTCCGAAACCAATCCCGATTACCTGGAGCATCACGACGGGACCGGTTTTTACGGGATCGCCGCGTACTATCCATGGAATGTCACAGAAACCAGGCTGGATGAATTCCGTGCGGTGAACGGCAATATATTCGGTTACTGGGACTGCACCTACGATAACGAAGGAAACGGAGGCGGAAGATACCTGCTGGAATCCATGGAATCGGGGCTTGGAAGGTACGACCAGCGAAAAGCGGCCAGGATCGACCAGGTCCTTTCATGGGCCGAGGAAAGAGACATGAAGGTGATGCTGGCAATGTGGGTCCACCCCTATCTCCGGATCGAAGGCGTACCCTGGGACAACGGTCAGTGGAACGAGAACAATCCGTACAGCACTATTGTGGAGGTGGAGGATTTCTATACCGACAGTGTGGCCCTTTCCTATCAGGAAAAGCATCACCGGTATTTGATCGCCCGGTGGGGATACAGCCGGGCACTGGGAATCTGGGAACTCATCAATGAGATTCACGGCACTTCGGGCTGGGTGTCGGATCGCGGGGCAGCCAAGCAGTGGGTGGAAAGGGTCCACACCTATTTCCGTGAGAATGACCCATTTTCACGTCCCACCACCGCATCCTTCGGAGGAAGTGAAGGGGCCTCCCACTACACGGAGAACGATAACCTGGGGAACATGCCCAATGTTCACTTCTACGAGAAGCATGGCTGGCCAACACCTTATCCGGAAGACCCGGTACGGAGCGGACTGGAGAACATGGTCCGGCTCGCCCGAAATCTGAAAAGCAAAGGTGACCGTCCTGCCTTTCTGGGCGAGGCGGGTTACTATTCCATGCTGGCCGATGTGGAGACCGAAGCATATACCTGGGAATTTCACCATACTTTCTGGGCCGGGCTCACGAACGGACTGGCCACCACACCCTTCTGGTGGGAATTCAACAAGACCGATATCTTCACCGCGGATCGGATGCAGCTTTACGCTCATCTGGAAAACTTTGTCCGGGAACTCGATCTGAACCTGCACCTATGGACCCGGTCAGACATATCGGTCCGGCAGGCCAATGGCTATTTCATGAGCTCCGGAGAGGCCGGATTCGGCTGGTTAAGGACCTTTGACGATTCACCGGCAGCCGGCACTCCACTTTCGATCAACAACACTGTGCTGGAAAACGGAACCTACTCGCTTGAGTGGTATGATACCTGGTCAGGGCAATTTACAGACATCGATACCTCCTACTCAGTTTCCGGGCTGACCTGGGCTGAGGCGCCCGGTCATGCGGACCGGGAGGACGCTGCTTTCCGGTTACGTGCTATGGAACCAGGAGGTGCTGCCAGCCGGATCGCTCTCCGTCTGGTGGAAACGGACACCCTGGTGCCGGGACCCTTTCCATGGTCTCCCGGAAAAGATTCCATCCTTTACAAAATCGCATGTTTTGCAACGGACGGCCAAAGCCTTTTGGATGTTGCCTATGGGGGACCGGTGGAAATAATGATATGGGCGGAAGGTCTGGCGGATTCGCTTCGGTTCGAAATAGAACTGGAGAATGGCGGACAGGTTTTCGATTATCCGTTCTGCGATACCATACCTGCTTTTGTGGTGGCCTCGATACCGGGAATGGGATCCGATACACTCCTCCTGGGTGGATACACAGGCCCCATGACCGATATCAAAACTCTTCCGCGGCCTTCGCCGGAGCTGGCGTGCTATCCGAATCCGTTTCGCCGGGCAACCGCCATTCTCTATACGGTCCAGGGTGCTGCAAAAGTCACCCTGACCATACTCGATCTGAAGGGAAGACCGGTCGAAGTGCTGGAAGAAAATATCCGGCCGGCCGGAAGGCACCGTGTTATCTGGAACTCCGAGGGATATCCCGGCGGAATCTACTTCTGTCAATTCCAGAGCGGGGCCATTTCCCCTACGCTAAAACTGGTGGTGAATCCGTAATGAGAAAATTACTCCTACTGCTGCTTATCATCCAAAGTATGAACCTGGACCGGGGATGCTGCGGAGACCCAGGTACCCATTGCCATATCGACCGGCAGGCAGCCAGCTGGAAAGCCCTGCTTCCGGAAGGAGTCTCCAATGATTCGGATAATCCTGTTGCACCACCGAGCTATACCTGGGGACCGGAGGGTAAAAGCTGGCATGCAGCTTGGCACGAAAACTTCGGCGGTTCAGAAGAGAAAGGATGGAGAGCTGCCACCGAATGGCGCCAGGCAGCAGAAAAAGATTCTTCCGTGCTGAAGGACAGGATCGAAGGAATGCTGATCGGATCCGCCATCGGAGATGCTGCCGGGGGGCCCGTTGAATTCGTGGACCCGCCCCATCGAAGCTTCTGGTCCATCACCGACCGGCGGCTCACCCGGGAAGGGATCGAAGAGCTGGGCGGACTATTCCGGCTCAGGGACTATCCCAAACCATGGGAGCCCTTCGCACAATGGGAATCTTACGGGCCTGCCGGTACCATCACGGACGACACCCGGTTCAAAATGATCTTCTTCCATGCACTGAAATCCTGCACCGGCGAACTGACCAAGGAATGTTTCGCCCGTTCGGTGTTTGATTTCAGAGAAGACCTCCCTTCTGAATACCACGAACAGTACGATGCATGGATCCCCGAGATAGCCTTTGCCACCCGATGGGCACTGGGAGAAAGGGAGGGTGCATATCCGGTGGAACGGATCTGGGGAGGGATCCCCACCATGGAGGGCCAGATGCCGTTTCTTCCCGTCGCAGCGCTCGGTCCGTACGATCCTGAGTGGTGTTACCTGAAAACCTATGAACTGGGGTATTTCGATATCGGTATGGCCAAGGATATGAACTCGGCCCTGGTGGCAGGACTGGCAGCTGCACTGCAACCAGGGGGAAACTGGACCACTTTTGAGGAAGCCATGAGGAAAACCGATCCCTATCGTTACAGTGAGGTGCTCTATGTGGACCGGCAGCTGCTGAAATGGCTCGACGCCGCCCACCGCTGGGTGGATGAGTCGGAAGGGAACATTGCCTGCCTGTTCCGGCTCATGGAAGAGCAGCTGCAGGCCACCTACTGGTGGGAATCGTGGGTACCCATTGCGGTGGTTATGGCCTGCGCCGGGATCGTGGAATATGACCCCCTGGCAGCCATGCAACTGATGATTGAATTCGGACACGACACCGATTCCTATGCCCAGGTTATGGGTGCTGTGTTGGGGGCCATCCACGGAAAGGAGGTGTGGCCTCCGGAAATGCGGAAGATGGTCAATGACCGTATGAAAGAGCAGTTCGGGCAGAACGTGGATGACTGGATGAAATGGATCGATCTATACCAACGATAAACACACCAACATGAAGCTTAAACACTTACTCCCTTTCACCTTTTTGCCGCTTGTTTCGTGCGATCCGGACTCCACTGCCGGCGTGAAGTACGGGCCGGAAGAGATCACCACCGCACCTCCGGCCATTTCTGCCGAAATGGAACAGGTGCTGGAAGAGGGAATGATGCAGAACTGGTACCCCAGGTGTGTCGATACGGTACACGGAGGATTTCTGAGCAACTTCGACCACCGCTGGAACCAGATGGACCGGCAGCCCAAATTCATCGTGTCCCAGTCCAGGCATACCTGGACAGCCGCACAGATGTTCAAACGGGATCCGGGTAATCCCCTCTATCTGGAAACAAGCAGACACGGCTTTGAATTCCTGAGAGACCGGATGTGGGATAAGGCGTACGGCGGATTTTTCACCATGACTGACCGCCGGGGGAACCCGGTGGAGAACGAACAGGCGGGAATGACCAAAACGGCATACGGGAATGCCTTTGCCATATACGGCCTGGCTGCATATTTCGAGGTCTCCAGGGACTCTGCCGCCCTGGAACTGGCGGAAAAGGCATTCCGGTGGCTGGAAACCAACAGCCATGACCCTGATTACGGGGGATACTTTCAGTTCCTGGAACGAGACGGGACACCCCTCACAGATGGATACCGGGGAACGCCCCCCAAGGACCAGAACAGCTCCATTCACCTTTTGGAAGCGTTTACCGAGCTTTACCATGTTTGGAAGGATGAGTTGCTGCGGTCAAGGATCGAAGAGATGCTGGTCCTGATCCGGGATACCATCACCACCGAAAAGGGGTATATGAACCTCTTTTTCCGGGGCGACTGGACCCCGGTCTATTATACCGATGAAGCATATTCCGGCGGAGAAAACAGGCACCTGTTCGATTACATCTCCTTCGGTCACGATATCGAAACTGCCTTCCTCCTGCTGGAAGCCTCTGAAGCCTTGGGCAGAGAAGAGGACCAAAGAACCCTGGAGGTGTCGAAACGGATGACCGACCATGCGCTGAACAGGGGATGGGACCCGAGGACCGGGGCACTGTTCGATGCCGGCTATTACTACGCCAATGAGGAATATGTCACCATTCTCGATTCGGCCACCTCCTGGTGGTCGGCGGTGGAAGCCTTTCACACCATGCTGCTGATGTCCTCACTCTACCCGAATGATCCCATGGAGTACTATGACCGGTTCGCCCTTACCTGGGATTACTGCAAAAAATACCTGATCGACCACGAATACGGCGGCTGGTACAGGACGGGTACCAATCATGAACCTGAGGCCGTGGAAGGAAGTAAGGCCGGGATCTGGAAGGGGAACTACCATACTGCCCGGTCTTTGCTCCGTTGCATGAAGATCCTCCATGTGCGGGAACCAGTTACCGGTGTGGCGGTCAGGTCGGAGGTGTCATCCGAAAATAATGTCCCGGATAATCGGAAATGAGAGAACTATCAGAATCCTTTGCATATTAAATACGCGACATCCATTAATAAAGTCATCTATTCCAGTCTCATAGGGCTTACACTCCTCTCAATCTCTCAGCACCTGACAGCTCAGAATAATTCACTGAATGCCGGCTATCTTCCTCTTTGGGACCGACGTTATCATATATCGACAGATTTATCAACGCCCCTTTTCTCTGTGGACATGAACGGAAGGGAGGTCAGATCTACGGATTTCATTTTCGAATCGGATAGCTGTTATCTGCTTAAAGATAGCCTGAGGGCCTGTGTTTCCATCTCACTTTACGACCGCTGCTACCAGGTAAGGATCAGGCTGGGAAACCTCTTCGGGGACACTCTTGAGATTGAAAACCTGGTTCCTCTGGAGAGATCTCACCAGAGACCATATTTCACCGGCCACGAGCCTCCCGGCCTGGGGCGTGACACATTGTTCCGACCCGGTCATGCACCCATCGGACTTATCGTACCCGACAATGCCTGGGAGATGGGTTTGACGATCCTTCCGTCGGACCGCTCCGGGATTCGACCGGAGTGCCCCGGTAGGTTTCCGCTGTACCTGCAACCAATAATGCCTGCCATGAGTTTCAACCAGAGAAACCTTAACGGAGTCCGAACCGGTAAGAGAATTTCAACAGGAAGGTGTTGGTGGCTTTCTTGCCGGTAAACAGCTGATCCAGGTTTTCCCAGACCTCGAAAGAACCGGAGGGAGCGTAGAAATCCCTGGTCTGGGACCAGACCAGGTAAGCAGTGGATCCGGGCAGGAATTCCCACCGGACCACCAGGTTGGAAAGCCACTCGTCCACATTGAAATCGGGATCATCAAACCTGTAGTCAGCTGCCATATCCCCGTTTTCGTCAATCTCGTAATAATCATCCCTCAGGGTGATCTGATCGTGGTCATAGAGGTGGTACCGGTGCCGGAATCTCTCCGCCATCGGGTCGGTGATCATTTTAAATTCGGAATACTCGCCCGATGCCACGAATGGCTGACCCCAGTATTGAATGGTCAGGTCCGGAGTGATGTTGTAGTTGATGCGCAAAGACAAGCTCAGTGTCTTTTGGTCGATTTGCGCAAAAATATACCGGCTCTGGTCTCCCATCCGTTCCCGGGCAACATACTGAAGCTTGGAGTCAACGGTCATGTAGCCCGGCAATAGTGAAATATTCAGGGTATTCATGGGTCGTACCGTCAGCTCCGCTTCATAGGAACTCACGAACTGGTAGCTTTCCGCTCCCCATCTGAAGAACCCGAAAAATCCTGCCGACACAGCCTTCCGGTCATCGGTGGTAACTCTGTAATGGATTCTGGCACTGTTTGGCAACCGCATGGACGGTCCGCCCCGCAGCATCCCATTGGAGACCTGCCTGAAATTGAATCCGCCTCCGAACCCGCCTCTCCAGTAGTTCTTGAACTGCGCATTTACGTTGTATTCATATCCAAACCCTCCCAACCTTCCCCCGAAATCGGAATCCAGATAGATATCATTATTCAGGCTCAGGCTGCGGAAGATGCTGAAAGGCTCGGTGAAACTATAGCCTGTCCAGAGCACTCCCAGCATATGGTCGGACTGCCGCAAATACCCCATATCATTCAGTTCCAGACCGGGACTCTTGAAAAGACCCAGGAAAAGAAAATTCCAGCGCCCTCCGATTTTTCCAATTTCCAGTTTACCGCCTGCCCCGGAAAGAGTGGTGCGGGTAGAATCATATTTCACATAATCCGCATCGGGGCGCTGAAAATAACGGGCCGACGATTCCTGGGTACGGGAGATAGCTTCGGTGGATCCCTCTACGCGGCTCGTGTATATCGATGCCTCGACCAAATAGTTGCGTTTCCCGAGAAACTGGGTGAAATCCACCCCGGCAGTGGTGGCATTCCGGTGCAACCAGCCGATTCCGGTGCCCTCCAGTCTCCGGGCAGTGTGGGTGGCAGCGGCGCCCAGAATAGAATTGCCTTTATTGAAATCTTTCTGCACCCGAGCCAGGGTATAGTTTGTGAGCGGTTCAACGATCTCCTTCTGCTCCTGCCCGCTCCTGAGGGTCCGGGCCTTCATTTCAGCGGTAACGGCTTCCATGATCCCCACCGAAAGTCCTTTTCCCGTCTTACCCGTCAGTTTGGCGGCACCCAGGATTCGTGAAAACAGTGGCACTTTTGCATATTCTTCATCTTCCAGGTCGGGATATCCATGCGGTCTCCGTCCGATCCTGCGGGAATAGAATAAATTGTCGTTGCCCACGTCACCGTCTCCCAGTCCCACGTTAAAACTGGTGATACTGTTCCCCTCGATAAAAAATGGCCGTTTCTCCTCGAAGTAGGTTTCAAAGGCGGTCAGATTGACTTCGGAGGGATCCGCCTCCACCTGCCCGAAGTCGGGATTGATAGTAAAATCGAGGGTCAGATTGTTGGTCACCCCGATCTTCCCGTCCAGTCCCAAATTGAAATCGGAATCTGTCCCGTCAGCGAATGGATCTCCCTCCTCCGGCTCGTAGGTCTTTACAGCGGCCACTCCATAGGGCATCAGGTCCAGCTGCTTCCTCGGCTCAATTCCCTGCAAACCATCCAGCTCCCCCATGGCATGGACGATCCCTGGAGCCGTTCGGGGGATCGGATGCCACATGCTCATCTCGTTATACCGGAAGATCTGCCGGACCACTTCAAATCCCCATACTTCGGAAGAGTTTTTTTTGAATCGGAGCTGGGTGAAGGGGATCTTCATTTCCGCCCCCCAGCCCCAGTCATGCACACGGGCCTTTGCCAGCCAGATGGGATCCCATGTGGGATCCTCATTCTCTCCGTTATTGGAGAAGATCATATCGAACCGGACTCCGGCCGAGCTGACACCAAAGACAAATCCGGTCCGCAGATCATGGTAACTGTCAAAAATAACGAAGACCATATCTCCATCGCCGTTATCCCTGCGGCTCATCCTGCTGGTAATACTGTCCGGGGCACTGTCAATCGCACGGACAGCCACGTAAAGATTCATATCGTCATAGGCCACCTTGAATTCGGTCTGTTGGGACGGAACCCTCCCTTCATAGGGTTCATGCTGAACAAATCCTCCCTCCCATATACCCTGCTGCCAGGCCCTGTCATCAAACTCCCCGTTGATGACCGGAGCCTCTTCCAGCCGAAAAGCATTACAGCTTTTCTTTGGAAGGATTTCCGACTGCCCGAAAGTTATGACTGTTGAAAAAAGAAATAAGAGGAATAAAACTGCAGGAGATCTGTTCATCGGTGAATAAAACACGGTTCGCTCTTTGAAAAAGACGAACAGCTATCACATTGGTTACAACGATTTGTATTTATTACGTATTTTTTGCCACCTTATTCTCTCCGTGTGAAATTTCAGTCGGCTGTCGGGAGCCGAAAAGGTCGTGGTGCGCTGACTAATACCCTTCCCTGAGCAGGATCTTTGCGTAGTCGCGACCCAGCTTGTCCCTGTAATATTCATAGGACTTATGGGCCCATTCGCCTGCAGCCTGGCGATGACCGAGTACTTCGTTCGCTACGGCCATATTGAGGCATGCCCGGCCGGCAGTCTTTCTCTTCGGATGATTCGTCAGTTCACCCCAGATCTCCATGGCTCCCTCCCAGTTGGCCATCTCGGCACTTCTGTATCCGGCCTTAAAAGGGTGTTTGGCCGATCCGCCGGTCCTTTTGTACAACTGCCTTCGTACGGTGTAAAAACTGGGCAGGAACCGGTGGATGTAGGATCTGCCGGCTGCATAGGCAGCATTGGGAAGAGCAGTGGGCGGAAGGATACCATTACTGGTGTGAAATGCCATATAGCTGCTGTGCTGATACTGGTCGATGATATTCCGGGTCGAAGGATCATAGAGCCTCCAGTAGGACACCACATTTACCTTGACCTCCCTGGGACCCGGCGGTTTCGGCTTGCCGGTGGAGAGTATGGCGGAAACCTGGCCGGCAGCCTCCGATACCAGAAGGTCCGTATTGGAATCGAAGTTTTCCAGTACCAGGAGTGCATCGGCCCCTTCCTCCTTACAAACCTTTTCTACTTCAGACCATTCCAGCAGTTCAGGCAGCTCGCGGGTTCCTGTTCCTTCCATTCTCAGGCGGGCGGGAATAACCAGTTCCGTCTCTTCCATGCCGGTAATGGCATCATACACACCTTTGATACATTCATCGGAAGCAAGCCGGTCGGATCCGGCAATCTCCCCGCTGGCAATGGCTTCCAGCACCCTGTCGCCCTCATCTTCCTCTCCGGTAAGGGATCGGTTGACCACCGCCATGGTACGGATATCATCGGGGAGATGCTTTTCCGGTGGGAGAGGGCGGTTCAGACTTACATATCCGTATTTGCTGCAACCGGCAGCAGCGAAACATATCCAGCTAAACAGCAACAGATTACTGATTTTCATATCATGCGTTTCATAGCGATCAAATTGAGATTGTATACGTTGATTCTGAAAAAGAGTTATTTTTGAAGCTCACCAGACGGACAGATGCAAAGAAAACCCAGTTTCAGACAGAAGCTATTTCTGAATTTCGCCATTATTTTCGCCATTTTCACCGTCCTGGTTCTGATCTTTCAGTTTGAAAGGGAGAAAAGCTTTCGCAGGAGCAATTTCGAGGTCACCCTGGATAATATTGCGGAACTTACCGATAATTATATGGAAAGGTACGATATCTTCCGCCGTGGTAACTTCTGGATGATCGATTCCCTGACCTCTTTTACTCCCGGGTTGGATATCCGGATAACCTTGATCGGAAAGGAGGGTAACGTATTGTTCGACAGCGAAGTGGAAGATGTGTCTGCCATGGAGAACCACCTGCGCCGACCGGAGGTACAGGCGGCGATACAGGAGGGGACGGGGGCCAATATCAGAAGATCGGAAACCACAGGCATCAGTTACTATTACTACGTAAAATCGTATCCCCAATATTTTGTGCGGACTGCTGCGCACTACGATGTGGGAGTAAAAGATTACCTTCATGTGAAGCGGATCTTCATTGTATATCTGGGTTTGCTCTTCCTGGTTTTCTCCCTGGTACTGATGGCCATTACCAGGCGCATCGCAGTCACCATTACCAAATTAAAAGATTTCTCCATCCGGCTCCGCAGCGGTGACGAACTGAATGAAGCCATCGTATTCCCTGACGATGAGCTGGGGGTGATCAGCGGTCAGATTGCCTCCATCTACCGGGAACTCAACAAAGCGCGGAAGGAGATCGCGGCAGAACAGGAAAAGCTTTTAAGTCACCTGAACGCCCTCAACGAGGGAATTGCCTTTTTTACCCAGGAAAAGAAAAAGATTCTCACTAACCAACAGTTCATCCAGAATCTGAACCTGATCTCGGAAGTGTCCAATATACCGGCTGAAGAGATCTTCGGGATTGCGGAAATGGAACCGGTAAAGCGGTTCGTTGATTCACAGCTGGCAAGGACCGAACCGATCCACCGGGAGAATTTTCCGTTGATGGAGACAGTGGTCCGGAAAGGAAACCGGTATTTCAATGTGAAGTGCATGTTTTTCAAGGATCGAAGCTTCGAGATCGTAATCACCGACATCACCAAGCTGGAAAAGCGGAAACTGATCAAACAACAGGTCACCTCCAACATGGCCCATGAATTGAAAACCCCGGTCACCTCCATCCTGGGATACCTGGAAACCATGCAGGAAAGTAACGTACCCGAAGAGACCCAAAGACACTTTATTCAGAGAGCATATCTTCAGGCCGAACGGCTTTCGGTCCTGATTGAAGACATCTCTTCCCTGAACAGGATCGAGGAGGCCCCGGAGAACTTTGAGATGGAACCCCTCCGGATTCGTCAGATCGTTGAGGAGGTAAAGGAGCATATGAAACTGAAACTGTCCGCAAACCGGATTGTTTTGCACGATGAACTTCCGGAAGAGATGGAGATCAATGGCAACTCTTCCCTCCTCTACTCGGTATTTTATAATCTTTTCGACAATGTCATCAAATACGGAGGGAAAGGTATCGAGATCCGGATAAAGAACTATCTGGAAGACAAGAAATACTGCTACTTCTCTTTCTCCAACACCGGGAATACCATTGAGGAGCAGCATCTGACCCGCATCTTCGAGCGGTTTTACCGCGTTGACAAAGGCCGTTCAAGGGATTCGGGCGGTACCGGCCTTGGATTGTCCATTGTCAAGAATGCCATCGAGCTGCACGGGGGCAAGATCACCGCCAGGAACCACAAGGAGGGGATGGGCGTAGAGTTTCTTTTCTCACTGAAAAAATAGAGATCAATATCATGAAAATTAGAGGGGAATTTACTTCCATGATGACGGGGAAATCCAGGAAATATTTTTGAATACAAGGATTCTGAGAAGTTCAAGGGATACCTCTCTGGTGAAGAAAGTGAAAGAAAGTGAATGATTGATATGCAGTATATTGACAGCAATTTCGAGAAACAGGTAAAAAACTCGCCGGACGAACTATAACCCTATCCTGCATCGGAAATCCGCTGGAGCATTTCCTTCCTAAGAATCTTTAAGGTTTTCCCCTGAACACTAATGAAACCGTTCTCTGTGTATTCATGGAGGATACGGGTTACCGTTTCGCGGGATGTGCCGATCAAAGCCCCGAGTTCGGTACGTGTCAAGGATAAAGTAAAAGAATCGGACATGTAAATTTTATCGCTTAAATATAAGATTGCCTCCGCCATGCTTCCATGGAGCTGTTTTTGTGTTTTATTCACACAGCGGGTGAAATGATCCAGCAGATCCCTGCTTAAATTAATAATCAGTTCCCTTGAAAAATAAGAATTGGTTAGCAGTAATTCGTTGAAAACATGAATGTCAATAAAACAAACACTGGCGGCTTCAATCGCTGTACAGGAGTACTTATGCGCCCTTCCTCCCAGTGCTGACGGCACTCCCGCATAAGCCGGAGCCCTGGCAATCTTTAATATCTCGTCCTTTCCGTTCAGTCCTTTCATGTGTTCCTTAACCAGGCCGGATTTGATATAGACAATATTGGTTGTGAATGCGCCCTGCTTGATAATATTTTCCCCTTTCTTAAATGAGATCTTTGCACAGTTATTATTCAGAAGATTGAGTTCTTCTTTCGTAAGTTTTTCAGCAGGGATGGATTTTACAATACAGTCCGAACACTTGACTTCATGTTCTCTCATAATCATTACAGGATGTACCATGTAAAACTAGTAAAATGTGATAAATATCTCATTCCAAATGGAATCAATATCACCCGCAAATAAATACAAACATCACATGGCGGGTTTCAGAACGCATCATGATAATTCTGAATTTTAGAGCAATAATCAATCCTAAAAAAAATAACATGGCACAAAAAATGACAATGGCGCTTTTCTCCGGCAGCGTTGATAAATTAACAGCAGCTGGCATAATCCTCAGCGGAGCAGCAGCTGATGACATGGAAGTGGATGTCTTTGTCCTGCTCATGGGTGCACGTGCATTCATGAAGGAGAACATAGATGAAAAAGGATCCATGGCAGAATTGTCCCATCTGAAGGAGGAATTTTTCGCTTCACTTGAAAGGCTCAAGGTCAACACCTGGATCCAGTTCTTTAAGGAAGCCAAGGAAATAACCAATGTTAAAATTCATATCTGCGGGTTGGCAGGTAAAATTTGGGGAGGAGAAAAACTGGAGGATTTCAATGAGCTGGCTGATGATATCTGCGGCATAGGTGAATATATTTCTTCAGCCCAGGAAGCTGACGTACATCTTTTTATTTAATGTTTTACTCATAAAAACCTGATTCAATATGGAAGCAAATGAATTGAAAGCTACGGCAGTTGATAAAACAGTGGATGCCCGCGGCACAGCATGTCCGGGGCCCCTGCTGGCAGCAAAAAAAGAAATTGCAAATATCACTGCAGGACAGATCATGGAGATCCTTTCCGCCGACGAGGGGACGAAAAGAGATATTCCTAAATGGGCCCGGAAGAAAGGGCATGAATATCTGGGCGTGGTTGATGAAGACGGATATTCCAGGATCTATCTGAAGAAAGGATAGAAATGGGCAATTCTCAGAATGCGCCGAGGATTTTAGTCTTTTCCACTGAAAAAATATCGGATCCGGCCATAGACCTTGCGGGTTTGCTGAAAATGCATTATTCCCCCCGGGCCTATACCATCACGGTTCCATGTTCCAGCAGCATTAAGTCAAGGTGGATCCTGCACGCACTTGAAGCAGGATTTGACGGCGTTTTTATTGCAGCAGATGGTACTGATTGCCCTTACAGCGAATCATGTACAACTAATACAGGGAATATTGTTTCAGAGACCCATAAGCTCATGAATGAAAAAGGGATTGTTCCCCGGCGTCTGAAAATGGCAGCGATTTGTTCGGTATGTTCCGAAGCTATTGTAAAGCATATCCAGACTTTTACCAGAGAATTGTCCGAAACGCAGAAACAGGGCTCGGAAACCGGTAATTCTTAATCTGAAGATTTTATGAATCAAACCAGTCGCAAATCCGAAGTCAAACCCCTGGAGTATGATACCCTGGTAATCGGAGGAGGAATTGCCGGCGAGGAGGCTTCCCTGAGCCTCGCAAACATGGGATTCAAGGTTCTGCTGGTGGAAAAGGACTATTCCATCGGGGGGAAAATGATTCACCTGAGCAAGGTATTTCCAACCCTTGATTGTGCGGCATGTATCTCAACACCGAAAATGTCCGAAACGGACAGGCATCCCAGTATAACCGTGATGACCTATTGCGAGGCTCGTGATCTTGAGCGGATCAACGGACATTATTCAGGCAATGTCCTGAAAAAACCCAGGTATGTAAAGGAGGAAGATTGTACAGGATGCGAATTATGTCAGGATGCCTGTCCCGTAAACGTAAGTGATCAATACCAGTATGATCTTGTGGGCAGGAAGGCAGCCTATATTCCATTCAGTGTTGCTTCACCGCGGATCGCTGCCATAGATATTGACAATTGCATTTTTTGCGGGCTTTGTGAAAAGGCATGTCCTTCAGATGCAATCGATTTTACGCAAAAGGAAAGGTACATCCCGATAGAAGTTAGGAGTGTGATTATTGCCACCGGTTATAACCTGTTTGAGGCCATTCACAAAAAACAATATGGTTATGGCCGGTTTAAGAATGTGATTCATTCCATGCATATGGAAAGGCAGCTGGTTCCTACACGGCCCTATAATACCGTTTTGAGGCCGGGTGATGGCAAGATCCCGGATAATATCGCATATATACTTTGTACCGGTTCAAGGGATCATACCATGGGCAATCCGCTTTGTTCCCAGGTATGTTGTATGTATTCAATCAAGCAGGCACAATTACTTTTGGGGGCATTACCCATGGCCGATGTAACGATTTACTATATGGATATCCGGGCTTTCGGAAAAGGTTACCAGGAATTTTACGATCAGACAAAGAGAATGGGAGTAGAGTTTGTAAAATCAAAGGTAGCAAGGATCACCGAAAAAGAGGGTGGGGATCTTTTATTACATTATGAGGATATCGAGAACGGAGGCAAACCCGTGGAAGCTGAACATGACCTGGTTGTTCTTTCCGTGGGACTTTTGTCCAATACAAGTTTTCTTGAAGCTTTCGGGGATCAGAACCTTATGGTTAATCCATACAATTATATTGAAACACCGAATGAACTGGAATCTCCTTCCCGGACTTCAATGGAAGGCGTCTTTGTGGCCGGAACCGCCTCCGGACCGATGGATATTCCCGATACGATATTAAGTGCTGGCAATGCCTCTGCAGAAGCAGCCGTATATTTAAACAAGAGTTCATGAATAAAAAAATTGGGGTATACATATGTCAATGCGGGTCCAATATATCCGATGTGGTGGATGTGGAAAAAGCGAAGGAGGCTGTTAAAGGCATGAAAGGAGTCCATGTCTTGAAAACCACCATGTTCGCCTGTTCTGATTCAGCCCAGAAAGAGATTGTGGATGATATCAAAAACTATCAATTAGACGGATTGGTGGTTGCTTCCTGTTCTCCGAAATTGCATGTGCCGACCTTCAGGAACGTAGCAAAAAGAGCAGGGCTGAATCCATACCAGTATGTTCATGTAAATATCCGCGAACAAGGTTCATGGGCTCATTCCGACAAGCCTGCCGAAGCTACGGAAAAAGCTATACAGCTGATTAAGGCAGGCATTAACAGGGCACAGCTTGCACGCTCCCTGGACCCCATATGGATCGATGCAGAAAACTCGGTCGCGGTAATTGGCGGAGGGATTGCAGGGATGAAAATAGCACTGGAACTGGCTTCTCTGGGAACGCGCGTATTCCTGCTCGAAAAAGATCATTTCCTGGGGGGGAGTGTTCCCGGATGGGGTAGATTAACAAACAGTCTGATAGAGGGCAAAGATCTGATTGACAAAATATATGATGAACTGGTTAACCAAAAGAATATTGAGATCTACACAGGTGTGGAAATGCGGGAGGTGAATGGCAGTGTTGGAGATTTTACATTGAATTTTATCCAGAGGCCAAGATATATAAGGGAAAACATTTCAGCGGAAAGGATAAATGAATTGATTGAAGATTGTCCCGTACGGATCCCGGATCCTTTCAATTATGGAAAAACAGAAATGCCTGCCGTTTATTTCAGATATCCGGGCGTCCGTCCCGGCATCCCGGTTGCAGATATACAGGCACTGAAAGATCATAAGGAATATATTGAGAAATACAGGGATTGCATCGATCCCGGTCAATCAGCTGAACAGCATAAAATGAAGGTGGGGGCGGTAGTTCTTGCCACGGGATCCGATTCATATAAACCTGAAAAAGGGGAGTTTGGTTTTGGACAACACTCCTCCATTATTACCCTGGAAGAATTGAAAAGATCCTTCGACAGGGAAAAAAGCTTTGCAAACCGGAACGGTCAGAAAATCAAACAAATTGCCTTTATATACTGCGTCGGCAGCTGCCAGGTTGAAGGTGATAATAAATATTGCTCCCGTATCTGCTGCACTACAACACTTGATATGTCCCTACAGATCAAGGAGGCAAATCCTGACATGCACTGCATACATCTTTACCGGCAGATCCGTACATACGGGGACCAGGAATTGATCTACGAAAAGGCATGCAGGAACGGAGATCTTTTTTTGAAATTTGAAGATGAAGATCCTCCCGAGGTAATTATTGAGAATAACCACCTATCCATAAAAGTAAGGGATCAGCTTACCATGGGCAGGGAACTTACGGTTCAGCCGGATCTTCTGGTGCTGGTTAACGGGATGGTTCCCTCGCAAGGGTATGTAAGAACCGCTGAGTTATTCAAAGCTCCAGTCGGACGTGATAAATTTTTCAATGAAGTACATCCCAAATTGCGACCAGTTGAAACAGTTATGGACGGGATATTTATTGCAGGTACCTGCCAGGGCCCTAAGAATATCTCTGAATCAATTAAATCAGGTCTTTCTGCTGTTTCAAAAGCACACTCATTATTGTGTGATGAGAAAATAGAACTCGATCCGACCATTGCATATATCGATCCGAAAAAATGTGAATGGTGTGATCTGTGTGCCGCTGTCTGCCCGTTTGACGCCATTAAACCTTTTCAGCACAACGGGAAAAAGATTGCTTCGGTAGTCGCAGCAAGCTGCAAGGGATGCGGCATGTGCAACCCGGTATGTCCGACCGATGCCATTGATCTTATCGGATACACAAATGAAGAGATCGAAGCAATGATAGATTCGTTGATTCAAACGGAAAATTAAATGGTATCAAACCCCAGGGTAGAACCATGGACCCCCTTTGCCGATGAAGAGCATCGGGGAATTTTACCATCAAATCATTAAAGATGGATAAGCAAAAATCAAAACAAAGGACCGTTGATCAGATAAAAAAGGAACGCAAGGTAGAGAAAAGTGTAAAAGATAACCTGAAACAATTTAACAGGATGAAGCGCAGCATCCTGGAGGCATTGAAGGAGGGAGCGATGACGATACCCGAACTGTCTGAAAAACTGGATGCCGGTACGGCTGAAACTACTTATTATGTAATGACGCTCAGAAAGTACGGTCTGATCACAGCAGGGGAGCAGGATGACATGGATGAATACTTTTATTATCACTTAAAAGAACAATGAAATCACTATTAGATCCTGGTTTGGCAGAGGAGATCAAATCCTATGGTACTGCGGATTTCAGCGCCTGTTACAGTTGCGGCAACTGTACCGCTATATGTGAATTAACGGATGAAAATGCTTTTTTCCCGAGAAATTTGATCCGATACGGGATGCTGGGACTCAAAGATGAAATTATTTCAAGCGAAGAGATCTGGTTGTGTTACGGATGTGGAGAATGTTCAGAAACCTGTCCCAGGGAGGCCGAACCCGGGGATTATGTGGCGGCTCTGAGAAGATATGCCATTGCCCACTATGAACCTACAGGCCTAACCAGGTTAATGTTCAGGAATCCATTTGCCTATTTTGGTATAACCGTGGTTATTGCCATGATATTTTTTGTCATTTTGATGACCATGAGACCGGATCACGAAGTTTCCAGGTGGATTTTCAACCTGCTTCCGTTTGATGTTGTTCATGACCTGGGTTTATATATTTTTATCCTTATCGGGATTTTTACCGTCCTGGGACTTTACAGGATGATAAGAGGGATGCGTAAAGGTAAAGCAATTAAGGCGGAAGGCGAATCCGCGGGACTGTCAAAAGTATGGAAAGCCGTAATAAAGACAGCCGGTGAAATCGCCATAATGAACAGATACCAGAAGTGTGACAGGCAGGATGATGCTTACTGGGCAAATAAACCATGGTTCATGAAACCATGGTTCGTACACTGGATGATCATGTGGGGTTTTCTTGGATTGCTGCTGGCTACCATCCTGGATTTTATTTTCAAGGATCCGGCGACAGATATCTGGCTTCCTTCCAGGATCCTGGGAACGGTAACCGGATTGATGATGATGTATGGAGCAAGCCTGGCAATCTATTACCGCATTACGAAACCCACGCATTTCTATTCAAAAAGCACCCTTGCAGACTGGTTTTTCCTGGCTTTCATATGGTTTGCCGGAATTACCGGTTTATGGCTGGAGGCAGCGGTTACCTTGAATGCTGATTCCCTGATGAACCAGGTGATGTTTATTATACATACCGTGATATCCATGGAGTTGATTTTATTTCTTATATTTTCCAAGTTTGCACATGCAGTATATCGTCCTGTTGCCTTGTTTATGCATTATCTTAAGGTGGCTTAGATTGACAGGATGAAAGAGAAACCGGGAAGGTATTTACATAGTAAAAACCGGAATTAATTGGTAATGAAAATCCCCGCCGCAAGCAGCGGGGTATCTTCGGGAATTATTTCCTATTCGCCGCAAGCGGCGGGGAATTTAACCCTGAAGAGATTAAATGGTATTAAAACCCGGGGTTAAACCCTGGACCTTCTTTGCCGATCTGGACCTTCTTTGCCGATGCAGAGCAACGGAGAATTTAACCATCAAATGACTAAACCCGGGGTTAAACCCTGGACCCTCTCTGCCGACCTTAACCCTCTTTACCGATCTGGACCTTCTTTGCCGATCTGGACCTTCTTTGCCGATCTGGACCTTCTTTGCCGATGCATAGCAACGGGGAATTTAACCATCAAATGACTAAACCTCAGGACGGCCATGGAAAAGTGCCCGGCCGCCCGAAGGAGTGTACATGTCCCTAGCGATCACGAAGATTACAGCCGGAACGCCGTGTGGACTTGAAGAACACTACACTTAAAACCACCATCACCACTGCCATTCCTGCATGCCAGTGCATGGCCCGCAGCATGCCGGTAGTATCGCGCAGGTATCCAAGGGACAGGTTTCCAAAGGTCACCCCGGCACCGAAATAGAAGGCCCATATGAGTGCCTGACCGGTGGTCCGGAGATGGTCGGGGGTACGCGCCTGGACCCACTCCACCACCCCCAGCAGGAAGAAGGCAATCGTTATGCAATGAAATATGCTGAAGAAGATGGCCACCTGCGGATCGCTGATCAACCCGTAAAGGACCATTCTGAACAGGGAAACCGACATGGAGAGAAGGATGATCCGCTCCGCCCCTATTCGCCTGGTAAGCCTTGAGCCCACGATAAACGCAGGAATTTCCGGGATAGCCTGCACAAAGAAGACCACACCGATAAATTCGGCACTTGCTCCGATATCCTTGTAATAAAGGTTGATGAACTGCAGCAGGGGAGCGGAGGCGATACCATAGAAGAAGATAATCAGCAGGAATAACAACATCCTCCGGTTCCGGAAGAAAATACCGAAACTGCTGAAAGTGACCAGACTCCTGCCTGTTACGGGGATTTGCGGAAGCGTAAACAGGTTGAAAAGAGAGAGCAGGAGGAACATGACAGCCGATACAGTAAAAATCACACCGGTATCATTCCTCGCCAGGTATCCGGTGACCAGCGAAAGGGTGGCATACCCGGCCGAACTCCAAAGTCTGAACTGACCAAAAGTGAACCGGGGATTCTGCCGCACGAAACCCATGGTCATCCCGTCCACCACGGCGCCGGAGGGCTGGTGAAAGACCGATATGACCGCCACGAAAACCACCATCCATTGAAAAACCAGCGTTCTTCCAATCAGGAAGACCATCACGGCACACACCCCTGATAGAAGCAAAAGCACCCGGTTATTCCCGAATTTATCAGCCAGCATTCCCCAGAAAGGAACCACGATAGCTGAAGTGGAGATGAATATGGCGTTCACCGCCCCAATCTGCATGCTGGTGAACCCTATCGCATCCAGATGGACGTTGAAAAACGATTGCCAGCTGGCAAATGCACCCAGCATGAGAAAGTAAAAGACGGGGAGCTTGTACTCCTCACTAATAGAGACGGTACGCTGTTCAATGGCCCGGATCAGATTCATGTGTCAAAGGTACAGAATCCATCAATGAAGAGTATTGCAATGGTGCGCAGTTCGCGGAATCAGGAATATAACTGTTGCTGAAGGATATCCAATGGTGGAAAACCTCCTCCCGGTCATAAAGCACTTCTATTCCATAGAGATCTGATGCCATAGGTATCCTGGCCGGAACATTGATATCCTGACCGGAACATTGATATCCTGACTGGAACATTGATATCCTGACTGGAACATTGATATCCTGCAGACGAAACGATAAAGGACCTAAATTATCTGTTTGTTATACTTATTCGATTGATTATTGATATTAAATATTTTTGAAGGGATGTAAATAATCCGAAACAACATCTGAAAAATTTATAGATTGATATTTTACATCCGTGTAGTTTAATTAATTCTCCAAAAGTGTCGATAAATGTCCGGAATGTGGCAGACCTGAATCTTTCCTGAACGGGATCATGAAAATATCTCTGCGCAGGCCCCCTTTCAATGGCCTTGGGTATATCTTGGCGCAGGTCCCCTATCAATGGCCATGGGAATATCTCTGTGCAGGTCTCCCCTTTACCCACAAT
>CAZRZY010000082.1:0-21929 GCA_964604655.1 uncultured Bacteroides sp.
GTGGCCGACTTCTTGTGATCGTCATCGTCATCGCTGCCACCATATTGGTAGACCCGCAACCATCCTTCCTCTATATGATAGAGATAGTTTTCATTTTCAGGGGTCGGTGTTACTCTGTACCACCCTGCAGAACGATAAGAAGTAGGATCATAGGGACGGTGGGTCCAATCCCTTAGTACTGTAAAGCTCTCATTCCCTTGGTCACCCTCAATCCAGCCCTCGTAATCAAAAGCGATCTCAGGCAGGGGATCTCTCTCTCTGATAACCCATATATGTCTGACAGGTGTAACAGTCACCTCCTTCTGAAGAATATCGGCGGTGGTCTCCGCTGTGGCGTTGGCCGTATAATTACCGGCATCCATGCCTGTGACCTGGACCTCCGCGGTGACCACCTTTCCGGAACCTGCATTTCTGTCGACGAACTGCCCGTTGATCGAAGTGACCGTCAGTGCGTCTCCCTCCACTGCTCCACTGACGATCTCCGCACTGGTGATGGCCATATCGGTTCCGTCGTACACCTTATCCTGAGCGGTAATACCGATCACCAGTTCCCTGGGAGTGATATCGGCGGTGGTCTCCGCTGTGGCGTTGGCCATATAATTGCCGGCGTCGGTCCCTTCTATAGAAATACCCTCGACAGTCACCTGTTTATCGCTGCCCACGTTTTTATCGGCAAACAGGGC
Source organism: uncultured Bacteroides sp. (assembly GCA_964604655.1). Lineage (GTDB taxonomy): Bacteria > Bacteroidota > Bacteroidia > Bacteroidales. Next base: position 684 of record CAZRZY010000082.1, read on the forward strand.
AGAAGTAAAGGAGATTTCCAGCTCATCCCCCCCGATGCGATTGTCGGACAGGGTCACCTCAGCATCTGTGGTTCCATCATAGATTTTGTCAGCAGCCATAGCTGTGATCTGAAGCAAAGCCGGATCGATGGTGAGCGTTCCCTCATGGTATACAACCCGGTAATTATCCCCGGCATTGAGGGTTCCCTGTAAAATCTGGTAGGAGCCTGCATCCTCCCCGGACTCGCGGCTCAACACGCCTTCGAACTGGTCGTTTCCCAGCAGGTCTCCGTAATTGTAGGTCAGTTCCGGATCGGGGTCTCCATAGGTCTTTTGCTGATTTTCAGCAAAGATGGGCAGTTCTACCGGGTCCACTGTCAGAGTTCCCAGACCGTAGGTGACTTCAAAGTTGTTGGATAGGAATTCTCCTGGCACGATCCAGTGCTTTCCAGCCTCCGTTCCCGTAATAAAGGTGACGGGACTGAGAGCAATCTCTTCCGGCGCTCTGTCCAGATCGGTAGCGTCAAATACAATGATCGTTCCCGTATGATCGTCATCCTCTCCGCCCAGGTTATTGACCAGGGCAATGCCATCGGAGAGTGTAACCCCGTTGACCAGGGCAATCCCGTCCCGTAAGACCGATCCGTTAACCAGTGCGATCCCGTCACGTAATGAATAGGCATTCTCGAAAACGATGGTCCCATCCGGTCGCGGGACCCCGGCGGCCGTCTTCAAAGACGTTCCATCCACTCCGGGAGTTCCGTTGACCAGGGCAATCCCGTCCCGGTAGGCAAACCCGTTTGCCAGGGCGGCACCGCTGGAGAGGAAGCTCAGGTTCTCCAGGCTGACAAAGTCCTCGCCTGACCCGTTTCCTGCTTCATTAACCAGAGCGATTCCGTTGACCAGGGCTATTCCCTCGCGAAGCGCGCTTCCGTTCACCAGGGCAATCCCATCCCTCACGGTGAATCCATTCACCAGGGCAATCCCGTTGACCAGATTTCCGTTCTCCTTCACCTGGAAAACTTCTCCGTCGGAGATTTCCACTTCCAGGCTTTCAACGGAAACCGTTCCATTGACCAGGGCAATCCCGTTGACCAGGGCTATTCCCTCTACCCGCGGAAAACCATTGGTGATCGGTATCTCCAGATCGTTGACCAGAGCGATGCCTTCTCTGATACTGAATGTATTGACCAGGGCGATGCCATTCACCAGGGCGATGCCACTGACCAGGGACACTCCTTCACCCGGAACGGATAGGCCATCAATGGTGGTGACCCCGTTCTCCACAACAATCTCCACACCCTCCACTTCGGCAGTTCCGTTGACCAGGGCGATCCCTTCACGCCCGAGGGGAACCCTGTTGGTCAGGACATCTCCATTGAGTGCTGTGATGAAACCCTTCTCGAAGGTCACATGCTGACCGTTCACCAGGGCGATACCATTGACGATCTGTGTCAGCTCCACAAACGGCAATCCATTCACCAGGGCGATCCCGTTGACCAGAGATTCTCCGCCGGCGACCTGTTCACCGGCCACAAAGACCTTCGTTCCGGTATCGTCCGATTCCACCTTTACCTCTACTCCGTTCACCAGGGCAATCCCCTCCCTGAGAGCGAATCCGTTGACCAGAGCAATACCATTCACCAGAGGAATTCCGTTCACCAGGGCGATACCGTTCACCAGGGCGATACCGTCTGAAAGAGCACTGGTGTAAGCGGACTCCAGTTCCGATAGAATGGCCTCCGGATTATCGATGGTCGCATCGGAATCATCGATTTCATAAATGAATCCCAGCTGATCGGCCGTCAACATATTCCCATAGAGGATCTGCTGATCCTCCGGGGTGATCTTCAAGGCCAGTTTTTCAACTTTCAGACTTCCGTTTACGAAGGTAAGGTTGTACTTCTCGGCAATGGAATTATCCACCTGCGGACCGCTGCTGGTTGCATCCAGTTCCGGACTGAGTGATGGAGTAATGATATACTCACCCGCATCGGATGAAGCATCTCCCGGTGAGCTGAATGCCAGTTGGGATAGCCTGTCAGCCTCTTCCTGAAGGACAATTCCGTTTGCTACCGCCTCCTTCAGGGTATAGGTGATTTCATCCACCGTTTCCACAGAGATAGAAGCAGAGAATTCCGGAAGCACTTCACCGAATTTCTTCGTGAAACTGCCGGCCGCTATAAAAATATCCTGCTTTACAGGATCGGAAAAAAAGCTGGTCCCGGAAAACCCACCATCCAATCCGCTGGGGGAGATCGGCATGGTGTAGGCCTGTATGGAGGGGTTCCCGATAAACCCGGGAGAATCCACGGTTATCGAACTCTCATTCTCCACAGTGACACCTTCCGTTAGAGGATCACCTCTGAAGTAGATCTGTGTTTCGCTCGTGAAGAAATCCCCTGTAACCTCATATGTAAAAGGCTCCATGGATTCCCCCGGAGTGACTCCCTCTGATTCGATCAGGAGGTTCGAGATGAACGGAGTGGGATTGGCAAAAGTTAACAACGCCAGGTGGGCCTGAATAAATCCGTCTCCCGACACGAAATCTCTCCCGGGTACATCCATATCGATGGCGGTACTTCTCAACAGAGTGCGGATACCGTCCGGATCAAGAGGATTCTCCGGATCGAACTTTTGTTTCGCCTCCATGAGCAGTGCGGCCACTGCAGCGGCATGAGGTGATGCCGCAGAGGTCCCGAAGAAATTGGGGAAATCATCCGGATCCCCTTCCCAATCTCCGTTTCCAAGATCTACAGTAGTGTTGATGCCATTGGGCGCGGTGAGATCCGGTTTCTCCCTGACCACTCCGTTCACCGGTGTGCCCCCGGTGGAGGAGAATGACATGATCTCGGGTACCGGAAATTGATCCGGACTGACAATCGGATTCTTATCGTAGCGGACAGCACCCACTGCTATGGCTCCTTCCGCATTGGGATGACCCACAATCGTGGAGGTTCCCTGCACATACTCCATCATTTCAAAGCCAGCTCCGCCTCTGAAGACAATGTATTTGAAAGTGACCGGAACATTTGGACCGCCGGCGCGTGCGATCAGTATATCAGAAAGCACTGTTTCACCTTCAATGGAGAACGGAACCACTTCTATGGGAAATCCACCGGTATTCTGCCGGTTGAATCCCAACAGCGTCGAACCGTTATTATCGGTAAGAAAAATATCAAGATCCGTCTCTGTGGTGGCCATAGCAGGATCGGTGCCATCATCCCACTGAAGGACCAGGGTATAATTTCCTTCCTGTAGGGAGATCGACTGAAATATATCTCCTGCACCGAAATCATGAGCTTCTCCGGTAATGGAAGGAGGGGCGGGAGCCGGGGCGAAGAGCCCGGTATGTGAATTATTTCCGAAATTACCGGCTGAGGAGAAGAACACTACCCCCTCATTGACCACCTGGTCGATTGCATTTGAAATGACCCCGTCCCTGAAAAAGGGTTCGGTAATATAGGTGATATCGTCTACAATGATATCACATCCTGCTGCGGCCAGCTCCAGGATCCCGTCGGCCATATCCTGTTCTCCCAGATATCCGGTCCGGAAGGCCAGTTCTGCTCCGGGTGCAATGTCATGGATAATTTGCAGCATAGCCCTCCCCTCATCCGACAAAGTTCCAAATACCGGTGTAATATCCTGTAATACAATTACTTCGCTGCTATAGCCATTGGGGTTGGTGAGACCTGGCAGGTCACCGTTACCCACATCCTCTGTAGCTTTACGCTTGCTATCAAAGCTGTTGGAGAGCACACCGATTCGGATACCGGCCCCATCCACATCAAATCCCAGCCGCGCAAAATCGGACCGCAAGGCCTGATCGCCCTGACTGTTGACCAGGCCCGTGGCTGGCACGATATAATTACTGATGCCCGGATATACCGGCCTGGAAAATAATAAGGGTGCGATATCATTCAGAAGTAATAGATCCATTATCGGTACCCATCCGGTCAGCCGATTTACCTCCGGATCCTCTGTAATGATAGTAATCCCGACACTTTCAAGGCTGCTTCGCATCTGGGCATACTGATCCGGTGCCGAAACCGCTTCAATAAATACCTGATCCCCGTCGATTTGAAAGATCGCATCGGAGGCACCCTGGAAATTGGACGGATCGGCCGAATAGGTTTCATAAAGCGAGGTTAATTCCGCCCCAATTTTTGAATTGATCACTTTACCCGATTCCGGGGGGGTATAATCCGGAATAATGGTTAATTCTGTCTCGCACCTTTCCGATTCTCCAGAGGCGATGACATAATCCCAGCGCCAAAAGCTCTGCTTTACGGCCCATTTAACCCGGTCATGTGCATCGAACTCCTGGCTGAAAACCTTCTCCTGCACTCCCGGCAGAAAAACATTGTTCACATATCTCTTCGACCGGCCATGATTGTATATTAGTACACTCCTTCTTTGAGCCACTGTGACGGTGAAGTCGTTGGGGTTCTCATAGCCGAAATGGGCCAGCAGGGTGCCATTCCCAAGATCCTCCACACAGGTGACAAACAGGATCACATCCTGCGTATTCCAGTTGGTTTGCTCTGCCGAATTATCGGCATGCAGCTGTTCAATGGGGAAGAAACTAAGTCCTGCCGCAAAGAGCAGGAAGAGAATCGTGGATCGGTAAGGGTACATGTGTTTTGACATTATTGCGAATTTTAAGGGTTATTGGAAAAGTTCTGCGACTGCACTCCGGATCCGGTGACTGGCAAGATTCGGAAATCGTTGAAAAAAACAACTCAGTAGGAATAAATGGTTACTACTATTTTACGGAGGATCAAGTACATGAAAAAAGTGATAGAGGAGTGTTAACAATATGCTAAAAATCAATATATTATTCAGCACACTCAAAGAGTGTGCGATGAAGACCGGAACAAGTAAACTCCATTTGTGCACCGTTCACCGATAAAAACGTACCGAAAACCGATTTTGAGTGGGAGCGATGCGATCTGCCCCGTAGATTTGCTTCATGATCCTGCTTATCATCATACTGACTCTGCTTCTCTTTCTTACCTGGATCCTGCTGGCTCCCGTGGCCTTTTTCGTTGATACCGATGGGAATAAATACCTGGTTTCACTTCCGGGCATTTTTTCGATAGCCGTCGTACCCGACCGGGAGCTTTTCTACCTGCGATTCCGGATCTTCTTTATTCCCTACCGGTACCACCCGTTTATGAAAAGATCCTCGAAAAAGAAACCTATGAAGGAGCCGGAGGAGAAGCCGGTAAAGAAAAAGAAGAAGAGGAGATTTCCCGGTGGGATCGGGATGGTCCGCGAACTGGCGGGTGCTTTCCGGATCCGGAAACTCTACTTGAATATCGACACCGATGATGTGATTGTCAATGCATGGTTGATACCGGCGTTATCTGTCATCAATTCCGGAAATATCCGGATGCAGGTAAACTTCGATGGGGATACCTCCCTGCTGCTGGATCTGCGGACCCGTTTGGGGAGTCTGCTGTGGGTATTTGCACGCAATAGAATCAAATCTTTTTTTAACCTTTAAAATCATAAGAAAATGGACATTAAAATTGATGAATTACTTGACAAACTGGCAGGACAGGTAAAGACCCTGGCCAGCACCGAGACCGTACTGGGGGACGAATTCACCATCGGGGAATTTACCTGCAGGCCCGTCATCAAAGTGGGTACCGGATATGGCTCAGGCTATGTTTCCGGGGAAAATCCCAAAGCAAAAACTAAGGCCGAAGGTGCCGGTGGTGGCGCCGGTGCAGGAATGGGGATCGTTCCCCTTGGATTCCTGACCGCCCGCGGAGGAGAGATCTCCTTTATCCCGGTGGACAAGAAGACCGCCCTTGCCACCCTCTTTGAAAAGGTTCCCGACCTGGTGGAGAAGATGACCGAAATGAAGAATAAGGAGGAAGGAGAGAAGAAGGAAGGGAAGACCGAGAAGAAATAGTTCCCGGTTTAACTACTGTAACGGGTGTAAAAATCACACCGGTCCCTACAGGAGAGGCTGCATCAAAAGGTGCGGCCTCTTTTCATGAATTGATCCATGGGATCACCTGGTCCGTCTTTGCCAGAAAGGGTTGGAGAACTTTACGAATCAGGGTGTATTGTATATCTGCTTTTGGAAAAAATTTCTCCCGATGGGAGATTAAAAAATCCGGTGGTGCAAGCTTAGCTGCAGCTGCCCTTTGCCCCAGTTATCCGTGACCTGCTTCATCCACCCCGCCTGGACGCGAAGCTGATCGGTGATACCGTAACCAAGACCAAGATATGTCCGGTTCCGGTCGAACAGCTCCACTTCCCGGCCCTCTCCGATTTCTCTCTGCCCGTTAATAAACAGTTCATTGTAGAGAGCTAAATAGAAAGCATTCTTCTCCACGGCCGGTTTATTCAATGGAACGCTCAGGAAAAGCGCATACCGGTAGCGTGTTCTGAAATCCTGATCTTCCACGAAACGTTGCTCATACCGGTATCTATGGGTCAGGTAAATTCTGTTCACCGGGTTGTGGGGAAGCAGCGCTTCCTGATATATCCTGCTTTCCATGGAGGTGGAAGTACTCTCCCCCATGGCCCCTGTGGTTATGTGGGCATATCCCAGGGTAAGGCGTGCTTTGGAACCCTCTGGCTGGTAATTCAGACCTCCCCGAAGCAACAACTGCTCCAAATCGCCACCCAGATTCCAGTTCCTGAATTGGATATCGCCCTGGAATCCAATGTTGCTTTCATTAAATTTCGCATTGAAAAAATACATGTACCATGCACCCAGCTTCTCCTCATCGACCTGTGCCATCATCGGAAGAGCTATGAGGTATGATAACAGTGTTAAAATTGTCTTGTTCATTGCGATTCAGTTCTAAAAGAAAAGGGGATGCCGCTTGAAGTTTTCCCATAGCAGAAAGCAGCATCGCCCTCACCCAACACCTATCAGGTTGCTTAATTCACCAAAGAAACTTTGCCGGAATGCACATCATACATGGCTCCCACAATAGCGATCTCTCCATTTTCGTACATTTCCCTCAGAATATCGCTGTCACTCTTGATCTTATCAATGGTCAGCTCCACATTCAGGTCAGCAACCTTCTGCACATATTCTGCATTCTTGGAGTTTCTTTCTCCGGAAACATCCTTTACAGCATCTATTGCAGGCTGAATGTTCGCCAGCATGGGCGTAAGGTTACCCAGCTTTACGTTATCACAGGCTCCTTTAACAGCTCCACACTCGGTGTGACCCATTACCACTATTGCTTTCGATCCTGCAACTTTTGCTGCAAACTCAAGGCTTCCGAGGATATCGGTGTTCACGAAATTCCCGGCGATCCTGGCATTGAATACATCCCCGATCCCTTGATCGAATACTATTTCTGTAGGGATTCTCGAATCAATGCAGCTCACTATTGCGGCGAAAGGATACTGGCCTTCGGCCGTTTGATCTACCTGATTCAGCAGATCCCGGTCAATGGTCTTATCGGAAACAAACCGGGAATTCCCTTCCATGAGCATCTGGATGGCTTTATCCGGAGTCATGGCATTTTGTGATCCGGCCGATTGCGTTACATATTTTTGGGGATCCTTGGCTTTAGTCCATGAACCTTTATCTTTGGTGGTTTCAGCATACCTGAAAGAGGCGAGTGCCCCAATGAAAAGTACTCCCATTCCAAGGATGAGTAAGGTTCTGATTCTCGTTTTCATGCCGTTCATTATTTGGTGAATTAATAAATTAAATATACCCCATGAACGTTTTACTTTGCTTTTTGTTTGTATTACTTACTCTATTTATACTATTAATTATTTGTTAAAAGGGATAATAGCAGGACCGAATCGTCCGGAAAACCCTGGAAATCTAAGACGCGGACAATGCCGAGAGGGAGAGTTTCAACAGGTAATCGCACAAGTGATCATCGATCTGCACCAGATCGCTGACGTCGGTCATGGAAGGCAGGTGATGGGCATAGAACCGAAGGCTGGATGACATCTCCAGAATAGTGCTCGCCAGGGAATTGGCATAAAGGAATTCCGGGTTGATCTCCAGCAGGATATTTGCTACTTCTGTTTTCAGTGATTTGAGTGTCAGGAAAAATCCCTGCTGGTTTTCCTGGTCCACGAACTTGGTACGATACGCTTTCTCCGATTCATCGATCACCAGGGCGAAAAGCTGCTCCTCATCGATGTAGTCCACCAGTGAATTCCTGCGGTTGCTTTCCACCACCGTCCGGATAGCGATTCCCAGTTTCTCCTTTCCCTCCGGAATATTCTGCACATTGTAAAGGATCGAGTATTTCACCCACTCCCAGTACCAGGAAAGCAGGTACAATAGCAATTTGTGCTTGTTCTCAAAATACCTGTAAATGGTGATTTCGCTGGCTCCCATCTCCCGTGCCAGTTTTTTGAAGGTAAACTTCTCGAAACCGAGCCTGGAAATCAGTGGAATGGAGTATCGCAGTATGTTTCTTCCTGTCTCCGTTGCCTGGGGATCCCTGATATAGAACAGGCGGTTGGGTGATATCTGAATCGCTATAGCCACGCAGAGGCCAAATATAGGGAATCAATTCAGTATTTTAATGCTCAATCCCTTTTGGGAGGACCAGCCTTCCCGGTCGGTGAGCCGGATAAAAAAGTGGTAGTCACCCAGGTCGAAGGCCCTTTCCCCGTGTGAGGCGGGAAGGGTGATCTCTGTACTTACCAGGTACTCCTTTGTTCCGGCAGGTATCGTGTAATCCTCCAGAAAGTAGAGGGGATTCACCGGCGATTTCACCGATGAGAGGACACACTGTTCCACCTCTGTGCTGTGAGCATGATGATCGAAGTTGTGATGGATTTCCACGCTGTAGGATCCCAGTTCCTGATTATCGGTCAGTAGCAGCTGCATGGTAAAGGGTTGTCCCAGATAAATGGTATCGCAGTTTACCGGGAAAGCTTCTTCGATGGTCAGGTCGATGACCGGCTTCTGGTCATCGACCTCGGGTCCGCACCCTGTCGTTAAATCGAGGGAAAGGACCAATGCTGCAAAGATTACGGTTCTTCTCATTGTATTCTGCAGGAGTGTCACTTCTGGGGGGCCAACACCTCAAATTCATCCTCATAGGTGGCCTGATATCCCTCCATATCGGTCACGCTGAAATGAAAATGATACATGCCCGCTTCTGCATCAGCCGGAACCTCGATGTGTTCGTGAAACTCGGTACTCTTAAGTCCTGAAAACTCGGTGTAGACAGTATCGAACTCCCATTCTCCCTCGTCTTCTGTTGACGTGATCCCTTTCATATGGTCGTGTTCTCCCTCCGGGTGGATCTCCACTTCTATGCGGTCGATGGTCCCTTCTGCCTCCACTTCAGCATCCATGTGGAGCTCATCCCCTGCAACAGCGGTTTTGCTTTTTTCCATCCCCAGTTCAAAATTCAAAATCTCAGGCCTGGCCGGATCATCGCTTTTTTCGCAAGAAATAAGGAAGAAGAGGCTGGCAGCGACCAGCAGGCTACTTATGGACCTGCTGCCCATCATAATATCGTTTCTTTTGTTCATGGCTTGATAGGTTTTTAAAATCTGACCAAGACTTAAGTTTGATAAGTCTTTAGTGTCTTTATTGTTCAATTGTCTTCATTATTTAATTGTCCTTAACGAATGTTACATGCGGGTCTCAAAGGGTACCGAAAGGGTCAGGATGAAATTTCTGCCCGGTTCCGGTACATGAATAAGACGGTAATAGCTGATGTGATTAAAATACTTTCTGTTCAACAGATTCCTCACCTGCAGGGTGATCTGAAGAGTACGCCCGCCTGCCAGGATCCCGGTGCCGACTGCCAGGTGGACCAGAGAAGGAGCAGGAGAGAATGGCAGCCCGAATCCTTCCTTCTCACCTGAAAGCTGAACGGAGTAGATGTATTCCCCGATGATCCCCAGCCGGACCTGACCGGGCAGCTCCACATGGGCGTGTGCTTCGCCTCCGTAACGGAATACCTGGCTCTGAGTATAAATGAACACCTGGTTTCCGTTCCCGTAAAGCCTGTCATGCTCAAAACCGGTGTCCACCCGCCGGGGTTCCAGGCCATGTGCATTGGCAAAAAAACCGTTCCTGCTTTCCAGCCGGCTCACGAATAAACGGTTGGAGAACCCTTCATGCAGATAACCTGCCGACAGGTGAAGGGCATACCGGTCGATCTCCAGGGCACTGACGCCCGGAAGCCGTTCCAGGGACTTCATCAGGCTTCCTCCCAGATGCTGAAGAAGATATGGCCTGTTGACAATCTCCAGCTGAAGAGCGGTCTCTGCATTTCTTTTTACCGCTTAATCATCAGTGATTACCACCTTCCCCGTCAGGATAGCGGTAGATTGAGCCAGCCCCCGGTCCCCGGTGCAATGAAAAAGGAGCAACAGCAATGTCATTCCCATGATCCGGGATGGTCCCGCCACATTGAAGAAACTCGAAGCAGAGGAATCTTCGATCCAGTATTCATTTTATTTGTGCTCGCTGACCCTCGCAGCAGAAGAGCTGCGGGGAGCCGATCCTGCGAGCTCGGCGAAGCCAATGTGCGAGCGGGATTCATTCCAAAAAAATTATGGATTGCCGAATTGGCACCATTCACATTTCCGTTTGACAATCATCTGGATTTTAGAAACACTGTATTCTTCCGGAAGTCCGGAAGTCGAAACTCCAACCTCATCCAGACACCTGACAGCTTTGCACTTCGTCCATTAGAAGTGCTCATGGTCTGGTGGAGTACCCGTGTTTTTCGGAATGGCATGTTTGACAGACTGGCTGTCCACTTACCATTGCAACGATATTGCATCTTTATCAAAAGAAAGATGATTGGTTCACCGGGGTACGATTTTTGCTGCATTTCATTCGTCCTGATCAGAACTACCGGAGATTGATGCAGCATTGGTTACTTACCTGGAGCCTGTTCCTGATCACCCTGGGCTCACAGGGACAAATTGTCTATGTCACTGGCGCGGAAACCGGCGAGCCGCTGGATCTGGTTACCATTGCCAGCAACCTTCCCAGGGCTTCCGCCCTGACCAACTCGAGGGGAGAGGCCAACCTGTCCGGATTCCGGGGTGCTGCGGTGATCGAATTCCGGCTGGTGGGTTACAATCCACTGGTGATGAGCTATGCCCGGGTCAGAGAATCAAATTACCGTATCCAGTTATCCAGATCCAAAGTCAATATTGATGAGGTGGTGATATCGGCCAACCGGTGGTCCCAGAAGACTTCGCAGATCCCGGCCAGGGTGACCTCCATTCCGCCCTCCGCCATTCAGCTTCAGAACCCGCAAACTGCGGCCGATATGCTGGGGATCTCGGGAAAAGTGTTTATTCAGAAGAGTCAGCAGGGCGGCGGTAGTCCCATGATCAGGGGATTCGCCACCAACCGGCTGCTCTATGCGGTGGATGGGGTTCGAATGAATACAGCCATTTTCAGGGGGGGGAACATTCAGAATGTCATCTCCCTGGATCCTTTCACCATGGAGCAGGTGGAAGTGTTGTTTGGACCGGGATCGGTCATTTACGGAAGTGATGCCATAGGAGGAGTGATGAGCTTCAGCACTCTTACTCCCCAGTTTTCGCTTTCAGAACAGGCACACATAAAGGGTAATGTGTTCGCCCGGTTCGCTTCGGCCAATATGGAGCGAACCGGTCATTTCGATATCAATCTGGGATGGAAAAGGTGGGCCAGTGTCACCAGCTTCACAATCAGCGAGTACGGGGACCTGCGGATGGGTAGGAATGGACCCGAAATCTATGAGCGTCCTTTTTATGTCAGGCGGATCGACACGCTGGATGTGGTTGTTTCCAATGATGATGTGAACATTCAGAAGCCATCGGGTTACGGCCAGATCAACCTGATGCAAAAGATCCACTACCGGCCCGACAACCATTGGGATCTCCAATATGGTTTTCACTACTCCACCACCTCGGACTATGCCCGGTACGACCGCCATATTCGTTATCGGGATGGGCTGCCCAGGTATGCGGAATGGAACTACGGACCTCAGCAATGGATGATGAACCACCTGGCTGTTACCCATTCGGCCACAAAATCTGTCTATGAGAAAGTGACCCTCAGGCTCGCTTATCAGCAGTTTGGAGAGAGCCGGATCAGTCGTGATATGCAGGCCGTTGAGCGGGAGATCCGTGAGGAATCGGTCGGTGCATGGTCGGCCAACCTGGATCTGATCAAACCACTGGGAAAGAACCATCAACTCTACTATGGCCTGGAAGCCATTCTGAACATTGTCGATTCCCGGGGACGGCAGGAAAATATCCTGACCAGTGAATCCATTCCCGGCCCTCCCCGCTATCCACCCTCCAGATGGGGGTCCTACGCGTTCTATCTGTCCGATCAATATCGTGCCGCCAAGAGGCTAACCCTTCAGGGGGGACTGCGTTACGCCCGGTTCCGCCTGATATCAGATTTCGATCAACCCTTCTATCCCTTTCCTTTCAGCAACGCAGAAATCCAAAACGGAGCGTTGACGGGGAGTGCCGGACTGGTATACAGGCCCGGTAACAACTGGGTCCTGAATACCAATTTCGCCACTGCATTCCGCTCCCCCAATGTGGATGATATCGGCAAGGTATTCGACTCCCAACCAGGAGCGGTCACTGTACCCAACCCCGACCTGGAAGCGGAATACGCCTACAATATCGATGCAGGAGTGGCCAGGGTATTCGGCGGAACTCTGAAGATCGATCTGACAGGCTATTTTACCCTTCTCAGGAATGCCCTTGTGAGGCGCGATTATTCCCTCAACGGACTCGACAGCCTTCTGTATGACGGCGAGATGAGCAGGGTGCAGGCCATCCAGAATGCCGCCGAGGCCAGAGTCTACGGGATCCAGGCGACTTTAGAGATCAATCTTACCTCGGGGTTCGGGCTGAGTTCCGATTTCAACTGGCAGCGGGGGATGGAGGAGATGGATGATGGCTCTGTCAGTCCCTCCAGACATGCAGCCCCCTGGTTCGGGGTGACCCGTCTCCGGTATTCACGTGGAAATCTGGAGCTGCAGTTGTACAGCAACTACAGCGGGGAGAGGCCCTTTGAACGGATGCCGGAAGAGGAAAAGGGGAAAGCTTATCTGTATGCAAAGGATAAGAACGGAAATCCGTATTCCCCGGCCTGGTACACCCTCAACCTGAAGGCCTCCTACCGGTTTACCGGACGGTATGTCTTCTCGGCCGGACTGGAAAATATCACCGACCAGCGCTACCGTCCTTACAGCAGCGGGATCTGCGGAGCCGGCAGAAATCTGATGATCTCCATCCGTGCGGAGATCTGACAGGAATCACGATTAGAGCCACTCACTCTTGAAAAGGCATCAGCCCGTTCCTCACCAAAAATTGGAGGCATTCCGGGTTTCAGGTTATGGTAAGGACTTATGGACCGGATCTCCTCCCGCCAATCACCCATCATTCGATCACACCATGTCTCCATGGTGTTCACAAGGCTGGAATATAATACCAGGGCTGCAGGTCTGGTGGGAACAGTCAGGTCATCGGAGGTTCCGGAATCATGCCTGCTGTATCTCCGGTGTTGGCATTGAAGAAACTCGCAGCAAGCTGAGAGAAACCTCAAGCCCGGCGAAGTCAATCTTCGATCCATGATTTATAATTTTCAATATGAAAAAAAATCATGCCCAACTGGCACCCTCTTTTCATTTAAAATTAATCTCCCATTTCTCAAATTTCCGCCCAACATACCCTATTTTAGGGTATGATAAAAGCAGTAGTATTTGACTGGGCCGGAACCGTGATCGATTATGGGTGTCGGGCCCCGGCCGCCGTTTTTATAGAGATATTCAGGCGGAAAGGGATCGAGCTTTCATTTGAACAGGCAAGGGGTCCCATGGGTATGGCCAAGATCGATCATGTAAGAGAGCTTCTGAAACTGGAAAAGGTGCAGGAACAGTGGCAGGATCGCTATCTCTCCCTTCCCGGTGAAAAGGAGGTGGAAGCGCTTTACCTGCAGCTGGAACCGGAGATGGCCTCCGTGGTCACCCGCTATTCAAAGCTAATCCCCGGGGTAGCGGATCTGACCATGGAACTTCAATCCCGTGAAGTAAAAATCGGTTCCACCACCGGCTATGTACGCAGCATGATGGAGCACCTGATTCCGGAGGCAGAAGCACAGGGCTTCCGACCGGATGCCATCGTCTGTTCCTCCGATGTGCCTTCCGGCAGGCCGGCTCCCTGGGGAGTCTACCTGAACATGCAACTGATGAATGTCTACCCGCTCTCCCAAACGGTGAAGGTGGGTGATACGCTGGCCGATATCCGGGAAGGATGTAATGCTGATATGTGGGTAGTGGGATGCACACGGTCCGGAAATGAACTGGGCCTCTCCGAAGAGGAGTCCCGGAAGATGGATCCGGCCCTGTTGAAAGAAAAACTCCGGAAAGCTGAATCAAAATTCCTGGATGCAGGTGCACACTATGTGGTCGAGGGAACTTGGGAGCTCCTGCCCGTGCTGGAGGAGATCGGAGAACGCATCCGGTCAGGCGAAAAACCTCCTTCCAGGCCACTCTGACTTTCAGAACAGAAACTAAACGGACTAGATATGGATAAATTACTCTTCACACCCGGTCCGCTGAATACGGCAGGGAGTGTCAAATCTGCCATGCTGCATGATCTTGGATCACGTGATACCCTTTTTATTGAAGCGGTCAGAGAGATCCGCGAGGAACTCCTCCGAATTGCCGGGCTTGAAAACGGCCAGGGATACGAGGCGATCATCATGCAGGGATCCGGAACATTCGGTATAGAGTCGGTGATCAGCTCGGCCATCCCCCGGGAGGGCGTCCTTCTCTTGATCATCAACGGACAATACGGGGAGCGGATGGCCCGGATGGCCGCCGTCCACCAGCTGGATGTGATCGAATTGCGCTATGAAGAACATGAAATACCCAGGATGGAGGATGTGTCTATTATGCTCAAAGAGCATCCGGGCATTTCCCATGTGGCCATCGTACATTGTGAGACTACCACCGGGATCCTGAATCCCATCGAAAAGATCGGACAACTGATCCACTCCGCCGGGAAACGGTATATCGTGGATGCCATGAGCAGTTTCGGAGCCATTCCGGTCCGACTGCCCGAGACCGGGATCAGTTTCTTGATCTCCTCATCCAACAAATGTATTGAAGGAGTGCCGGGCTTTTCCTTTATCCTTGCTGAGAAGGAAGCACTGGAGGAGTGCCGCCACCGGGCAAGAACGGTTTCCCTCGACCTGTATGCACAATGGGAGGGGCTGGAATCCAACGGGCAATTCCGGTTTACACCCCCTGTCC
Organism: uncultured Bacteroides sp.; assembly: GCA_964604655.1. Classification (GTDB taxonomy): domain Bacteria; phylum Bacteroidota; class Bacteroidia; order Bacteroidales. The sequence continues at coordinate 15,920 of CAZRZY010000082.1, forward strand.
AGGTCCTGATGGCTTTCCGGCAGGCGCAAAAAGAGCTGGAACAGGAGGGGGGAGCCGGTGAGCGCTGGAAACGGTACAGGGAGAACCACCGGATCCTGTTGAAAGGGATGAAGGAGTTAGGATTTGATACCTATATCGATGATAACCTTCAGGCACCTATCATCACCACCTTTCTGAATCCCCGGGACCCGGCATTCGATTTCAGGAAATTCTACGAGGAGTTAAACCGCCGGGATTGCGTGATCTATCCGGGAAAACTCACCCGTGTCAACTCCTTCAGGATCGGGAATATTGGTCAGCTCTACCCGGATCACATCCGTAAGCTCCTGGCGGCGATCAGCGAGGTGGCCCAGGAGATGGGCATCCGGTCCTGTGCGGGAGCCTGACGGTAATCTCCTAGTCGGCAAATGCGGTGGATGGAGAGGATGTACGATCCTATGCCAGAGCACGTTCCTTGCGCCTGAAATAACCGATGGAAAAGAGAACCAGAAGAATAGTGAAAATCCCCGCGATCACTGCGGTGGATCGGATGAATGAGAGCCAGTTCATGGAAGGCGTGGCAAAATTCCTATAGAAAAGGATAATCACACTCCCCAGGTAGCCGAAGGCATCGGCCACATACATCAGGTAGCCGATATTGCTTCGGTAGCGAAAAAGGGCGATCCAGCGTTCGAACAGCATAGTATGATAGCTCACATAGGAAAGGTACATCCCGAATCCGGTCAGGATCATCCAGGTTACCGGACCCACCAGCCCGAAGCTGAAAAGGGCCGTCAGGAGCAGCAGGATCACTCCGCCCAAGAGAATCATGCCCATATTTGAAAAGAAGGCGATCCGGTTATTCCGGATCAGTATCATCAGGGATGTGATCACCAGCACCGATATGGCAATGGGGATCTCTGCCACTGCCAGTATGGTCGAATTATTGGCAAAACCGAGTTCGGCCCACAGCTCCACCGCAAAATTATCACGGAGATCGCGGTAGATGGTCAGTGCCATGTAGATCAGCACCACTATGACAATACCTGCGGAGAACTGCCGGAAGAAAGCCCAACGTTCCCTTCTGCTCATGGGAACTCTTTCGGTCCGAAGGGCAATATCCTCCCCGTCGGGTGGTGGTATCCTCGATAACATCCATACTCCCAGCATCAGCAGTGGGATGAAGGAGAGCCCCGTTAGAAAAGGCATCCAGAATTCTGAGACCCCGAATTGCTCCAGGTAGAACTTTCCTACCGCTTTGACTACCCCGGATGCAACAATGAAGCTGGCACTCATTCCTGCACCCAGCATCTCCGTATTTTTCCTGCCCTCCAGAAACGCAAAGACCAGTCCCCAGATCATCCCCAGCGGCAATCCATTCAGGAAAAGGAATACAAAGTTGTAGGGATGGGGTACCATTCCGAAGAACAGAAGGGCGACCCAGGCAATACCGATGAATAGTGCGATGTAGTGGATGCGCCTGGAGGGTGGCATAGCCGAGATCACGCTGATCCCGAGGAACTTGGAAAGCATATATCCGATCACCTGACTGGATATCAGGATGATTTTGTAATCGACTCCCCACAGCACCAGGTCGGTATACATGGCTGCTGTAAACGGCTTCCGGAAGGCATACATGCTGCAATAGGTAAGAAAGGCGGCAAGCATGCAGTAAAGAGAGAATTTCCCGGTGGAGGTGTGTCGGAGCCACCTGCTCACATTCACCCTAAAGGCCATTTTGGAACTCTTTCTCGATCACGGAAGGCAATTCCCTTACATCCTGAAGCAGATGGGTATGAGGATACTGGTCCAGCGTCTCTGCAGTATTGGCGCCGCTCAGAACCCCGATATTACCCGCACAGCCAGCATTTAACCCTGAGAGGAGATCCTCCATGATAGCTTCATTCACATCCCGCTGAAAGCCGGTATCGGTGGCCGTCCTGATCTGGTGATCATGGCACCAGGCAAACACCTCCTCGGCATCTGGCATCGCTTTTACATGGGAACGATAATAACCGATCATAATCTCCGAATACCGCATGAAAAGGATTCTGGCCAGCATAAACTGGTAAAGGTGCATCTTATTGGTGCCGATAGTCTTCCGGAACTCCTCCAGGGAGACCTCCAGGCCACACTCCACTGCAGCCTGGTGAAGACAGCGGGCCACCGCATTATCATCTTCCACAGTGGTTCCGGACAAATCGAATACATCTGGTTTTATCCTGTTCATAATCCATTATAAATCAAAATTAATCCCGCTGCGGTAAGGATGGTGCTCCAGTGAATACCGAAAGGCCTCCTCAGCATCCCCGAAGGCAAACTGTTTTTCCATCAATTGGCGGAACGGATAGGCCCCGTAATGAATTTCCATAAAGTCAACCCCTTTCCTGAAATCTTCCATGTTATAGTTATGCAACCCTTTGAGGGTCCATATATTCCTGACGACCCTTTCGGCATTGATTCTGAGATCCCTTTCAGGAAAGGTGGCTCCAACCCAGACTGCCGTACCCCCGATACGGAGATATTCCAGCGTTCGTTCCATGGCAATGGCTACTCCGCTGAACTCCAGAACCACATCGATGGGTACCGGCTCCTCCTCTCCGAAAAAGACCAGGTCTTTTTCTTTCTCCCGGAAAAGGATGCCCCGATCGGCTCCGAAATCAGAAGCCCTGCCGATCCTTTGCGCATTTATATCTGTTACTGTCACTCCTGCCGAACCGGACTGCCGGCTCATGGCACAGGCCACTAAACCTAGCATTCCCGCTCCCGAAACCAGGACCTGTTTCCCGGTCAGATCTCCGGCTATCCTCAATGCTCCGGCCACCGTGGAAACCGAGCAATTGATCACCGAGGCCAGTTCAACAGGTAATTCTTCACTCAGTTTCAATATCGGAGTAAATGGTCGAAGGATCATATATTCGGAGAGACCTCCATGGAGCGTGCTTTCCGGAGTAATCTTCTCATGACCGTATTTAAACAGCCCGGGGGCTTTCTGGGGAATACCCCTCTGTGTCAGTTCGCTCTCCGGTTCGGAAGCGAATATAGCCCAAGTGACCCGGTCTCCCTCCTCCAGCGTATGTCCGTTCATGTCAACAGGAGCGGTCCCCGGTCCGAACCGGGCGATCCTTCCCACGATCTCATGCCCAAGGATAGTGGGAGTCTTCACCTTCCGTTTTCCCGAGTAGGTATTCAGATCACTCTTGCACAGGGAGGTAAATTCATTCCTCACCAGGATCTCTTCCTTTTTCAGAAGGGGAACCGGAACCTGTTCCCGTACCAGTTTCTTTCCGGCTTCTTCGAAAATACAGATCCGGTTATAGATAGGAATATTTGTCATACCATCTGATCCACGTTCAATAATAACGGCAGACCAAACCGCCAATTGTTATTGTTGTAAAAGTAAATTAAGCAGAAGCATTATTTTCATCGGCTATATTACATAAGCGTTAATTCAACTTTCCTTCAGATTTTCTTAAAACGCTACAGGAGCGTTTCCTATATATTTAAAGGATCAATAACCTTAAATAATCTTCTGATGAAGCGAGCGAATTTTTTGCATTTGATGGCTTGCAGCCCGTTGGCCGCCGTTCCGGTTTCCATGCAGGCCTCCGTAAAAAGAAATCCATACCATACAACCGATCCTGATCCCGCTGTATCTCCGGGCCGGATACTGCTGGAAGCCCACCGGGGTAACTCCATGCATGCCCCGGAAAATACCCTGACTGCCATTGAGCAGGCACTGAAGATCGGCGTGGACCGGGTGGAGGTCGACCTGATGGCCTCAGCCGACCGGCAGTTGGTGGTGATCCATGACGATACTGTGGATCGCACGACCAATGGCAGTGGCCCGGTGGCAGGGATGGAGTTCAGCAGGCTGCGCCGGCTGGATGCCGGCTCGTGGAAGGATCCGAAGTTCAGCGGAGAGAAGATCCCCGGCCTGGTCGAAGTGTTCGACCTCTGTAAGAACCGGGCTATGGTCAATATCGACCTGAAATCAATGGATGCGGTCGAACCTCTGGTAAATCTGATCAGGGAATGGGATTTCGAAGATCACCTGGTGATCACCGGAAAGGTTCCAGAATCGGTACCTTCATTCCGAAAAGCCGGTCTCCATCTGACCATGTTCTGGGAGCAGGGAACAGAGTTTGGTCGTCGCCTGGATGAAAAGAACTTTCGTGAGGCAATCCATATGGCGATCAGATCAGCCAGGGAGCAGTTTCTGCCCGGATTCCTGTTCCACAGCGGGTGGATTGATCCGTCCATCGTTCATTACGCCCATCTCCACGGACTGGCCGTTCATGTCTATGCGGTGGACGACCGGGAAACGCTTGGCAGGGTGATTGAGGCGAACGTGGACGGAGTTATGACCGACGACCCTTTGTTAATTAAGAAATACTTAACCAGAGATTAACCTGTGTTTCGCCTCCATTCTATATTTTTTCATATAAGCCTGTTTTTCAATCATTTATATTGATATCGCCTCTTCGTTTCTCTGACGGGTATTCAATAAACTTAATCTTCGTTTTGCAATCAGGTTAAACTGCCGGGTTACGTTTGCCAGTGCAAACCCTAAGGTATAACCTGATGAATAGAAAACGGCGAACGATCATCCTTTTTTTCATAATAACGGGATCCCTGCCCGGCCTTGCACAGGGTTTCCCCGGAGGTGGCGATCAGTTCAAACAAGGCGTAGAGATTCTGTCCGAACCCGAAGTGACTTTCACTTTTGAGCTAAATGCATACTCGATCAGCGATCTCGAAGAGCAACTTGCAGAGACAGAAACGGGACTGTTTCGAAATCATCCGCTGGAAAATGAAGTGGCCAGAAGGCTGGAGCTGTTTGAAGAGACCTATACCTATTACAGCCCGGCCGCCCCTGGTTCATTTTCCGATAGCAAAGTGATCCGGAAACCGGTCATCTACAACAGCGTGTACAGGATCGATAAGCACTACCGGAGGCAGGTCCGTTCCGGAGAGGCGGAAAAGGAGCAGGCAATCGCACAGATGAGTAATCTGCTCTACAAGGCACTCCTGATTTTTCCTCACGAAACCGGAGAACTGGAGGAGGCGCTTTCGAAAGCACCCTCCGCACCTAAAATGGTCTCGCTCTTCAATCAGGTCGAACTGCTTCATTAAATAAGTTTGAATATCAATCAGATACCATATTATTTACCAATCCATAAACCAAATCTGTGATGAAAAATGTACTATTTGCCATCGGGTTGTTGCTGATCTCTGTATCGGCAATGGCTCAGCGCACCACTGTGAGCGGTAAGGTCAGCGACCAGGCCGGCCAGCCCCTCCCGGGCGTGAACGTTGTTGAAAAGGGAACTTCTAATGGTACCATCACCGGCGAAGAGGGTTCTTTCAGCCTCAATGTAAGCCAGGATGCTACCATCGTATTTTCTTTCGTTGGATTCCAGGCCCGGGAGATCCGGGTTGGAAACAATACAGAGATCAATATAAGCCTCAGCGAGGATGTCTACGCCCTGGACGAAGCGATCGTAACCGCGCTGGGGATCAGCCGCGCAAAGAAATCGGTGGGCTATTCCACACAGGAAGTGGGGATGGAAGAATTGGAGAACACCACCGTGCACAATGTGGGAAACCTGCTCACGGGAAAGGTGGCAGGGCTTACCGTAAGCAATCCAACCGGCCTGTTTCAGGCACCCAATTTCTCGCTTAGAGGAAGAAGGCCTTTGATCATCATCGATGATATTCCCATCGACTCGGACCTTTATGATCTGAATCCCAATAACATCGAATCGATCAACGTGCTGAAGGGGACCACTGCCTCAGCCCTTTACGGATCGAGGGGACGGAACGGAGCGATCCTTATCACCACCAAAAAAGCGAAGAAAGAGGGCCTGAACGTGACCGTCTTCAACAGTACGATGGTAACTGCCGGATTCACGGTTTATCCCGAGACCCAGGATGTGTACGGGAACGGTTCCAACGGAAAATACGAATTCTGGGATGGTAAGGACGGAGGAATATCGGACGGGGATATGGTCTGGGGCCCCGCATTTGC
>CAZRZY010000083.1:0-21929 GCA_964604655.1 uncultured Bacteroides sp.
TACCTTTAGTGGACACAATTTCTTGACAGGGTAAAATACCCTGCTAAACAGTTACAATAAATTTATATTTTAGGTTGCCCTGACCTAAACTGTTCCAGGATGGAGGATGCTGCCATAAAAGAGGTAATCCGTCCCTCCAGAATGTCCCTTTCCCTATTTTCCAGCTCTTTTTTGATGGCAGGATCGTTGAACACGTGATTGAAGATTCCTTCCCGGATGGTCTCATACATCCAGTAGCGGGCCTGTTCCTGTCGCTTTTTCTCCATGAATCCGCTCTGATTGGCCATCTTTCTGTATTCCATGACCATTTCCCAGACTTTGTCAATCTCCTGATTATGGAGTGCCGAACAGGTAAGAACCATGGGAACCCAGCCTGAAACAGAAGGAGGAAAGAGATGCAGCGCATTGGCATACTCGGCCTGTGCTTTTTTTGCCTTCTGCATGTTGTTGCCGTCGGCCTTGTTGATCACCAATACATCGGCCATCTCCATGATCCCCCTTTTGATACCCTGCAGTTCATCGCCTGCCCCTGCCAGCATCAGAAGGAGGAAAAAGTCAACCATCCGGTTTACCGCCGTCTCTGACTGCCCGACTCCAACGGTTTCTACGAAAATGGTATCGAATCCTGCAGCTTCACAGAGAATAATGGTCTCCCGGGTTTTTCTGGCTACTCCACCCAGGGTCCCTCCGGAGGGGGAAGGGCGTATGTAGGCCATCGGACTGGCTGAAAGTTCCTCCATCCGCGTTTTGTCACCCAGGATGCTTCCCCTGGAACGTTCACTGCTGGGGTCAATGGCCAGAACCGCCAGTTTTCCTCCACCCTCAATGATATGCCGGCCAAGGGTTTCGATGAATGTGCTTTTTCCAGCTCCCGGAACTCCGGTAATCCCCAGGCGAAATGAATTTCCCGCATGCGGAAGGCTGGCGGCTATCAACTCCTGGGCATCCATCTGGTGGTCGGGATGAGCACTCTCCACCAGGGTGATGGCCTGGCTGAGCACCCGGGTATTCCCCTCAAGAATCCCCTGAAGCAGTTCAGGAACGGAGTGACTTTTTTTTCTGGCCTTCCTGTAACGCTCCACAGCCTCCCTGTTAATGGAATCGGGACGGTCTACGCCCCCGGAGACTGAGAGGGCTGAGCTTTTCTCAGCTCTTTCCTGACGGTTTTTTGGAGATGGTGTATTTCTTCCTGAAATACTCATAGGTTGCGATCTGGGACCTGACATCGGGCCCATTATTGATGATCCGGTTATTGTTCAGGTTTTCGTCTATTTCACAGGCTTTCACATTGTCTTTTAGCTGGATGTTCAGAATATCCATCAGCTCTTTTCTTGCATCCGGGTCATAAATAGGGAAGACACACTCCACCCTGCGACGCAGGTTTCGCTTCATCCAGTCGGCCGACCCCATGTACACCAGGTGATTTCCATCGTTCAGGAAAACAAAAACCCGGGCGTGTTCCAGATAGCGATCCACGATCCGTATCACCCGGATGTTTTTGCTGTACGGCTGGCCGGTCTTAAGGGTGCATAATCCTCTGATAATCAAATCAATTTTCACACCGGCCTCGCTGGCACGGTAAAGGTGGTTGACCATCTCACCGTCCTGCAGTCCATTCATTTTCAGCAGAATGTATCCTGTCTTTCCCTTTTTGACATTCTGGATCTCCTGGTCGATCAACCGGATGAATACCGGGGTTATATTGAAACCCGGGACCAGGATATGTTTGAACCTGGGCCTGTAGGTCTGATCCTCTAAGTGTTTATAGAGGTTCTTCACTTCGCGAAGCAGGTCCGGGTTTGCAGTGAACAGGCCATGGTCACAATAAAGTCTGGCTGTCTTCTCATTGAAATTCCCGGTGCCCAGATAGGCCTGGTCGCTTTGTTTCGACTCTTTCCTCCGGATCACCAGTGCCAGCTTGGCATGGACTTTTAGCTTTGGGATACTGTATATGATCGTGATCCCGGCCTTGGTCATCTCACTGGCCCATTTCAGGTTGGCTTCTTCGTCGAATCTGGCCTTGAGCTCTACGAAAACAGTGACCTTCTTTCCGTTTTCGGCTGCGGCTATCAGGGAGTTGACCACTACCGAATGATCAGAGACTCTGTACTGGGTAGCCTTTATCTCCCTGACAGTCGGATCGGTGGCCGCCTCCCGCAGAAAACGTATGTAATGTTCGAAAGGCTGGTAAGGAACGCTCAGCAGGTAGTCTTTTTTGGCGATCAGGGAGGAGATGGGTCGCTTCTGGTTGGCCAGGGCCGGGATGGGAACCGGTGGCAGGCTTTCGATCGCCAGTTTGGGATATTTAGGGTTGGGAAAGCTGAAGAAATCCCTGAAATTGTGCCTGCTGCCTCCCATGACCAGCAGGTCCCTGGAGATGTAAAATGAATCAACCAGGAAATCCAGCAATTTATCCGGCATTCTTCTGTCATACTGGAAGCGGTTGGGTTTTCCCACCGACCTGATGGACCGGATTCGGTCGATGGCCTCGATGAGGTCGTCCCCCTCGTAGTCGTCATACTCCATATCGGCATCCCGGGTCAGCTTCAGGGAGTACCAGTTCAACACCCTGTATCCCGGAAAGATGGCGTCAATATGCCGCATGATCACATCCTCCAGGAAAATAATGTAGTGGTTACCGTCGTCGGTGGGCAGTTCAAGGAACCTGGAAATATTGTGATCGGTGGGAATCTTTACGAGGGCGTACCGTTCCCTGAAATGACCTTCCTTGCTCTCCTTGCTGGCCATCTCCATGGCAATGTAAGGATGACCGGTCTTCAGGAAAGGACGTACTTTCTTTCTCACCAGCAACAATGGTTGAATGGAGGTAATGATATCCGTGTTAAAAACATCCTTGAGATACTCTTCCTGTTCCCCGGATAATTTGTCCTCCTTTCCCACTACGATAATGTTGTTTTTCCTTAGAGCAGGAAGGATCTCGTCCTCATAAATCAGGTGAAAGATCGATTGCTGATTGGTGACGATCTCGTTGATCTGCCGGATAATGCTTGAAGGGTCAATATCCCTGAAGTGCTGTGTGGGAAATTCACCCCTGTGCCTCAGCATATGCTTGTAATAGCTTACCCTGACCTGGTAAAACTCTTCCGTATTGTTTGAATAGATCGCCAGGAACTTGATCCTTTCGTAAAGCGGCAGTGTTTTATCCATCGCTTCCTGCAGCACCCTGAAGTTAAAAGAGAGCCAGCTGATGTCCCTGTTGAAATATTCGTATCCAGTCATGTGAACAATAACAATATACACAAAAGTACGCAATCATTTAGCTTGCTGCCAATTTTAATTAGATTTGCACTTTGATCTAAATAGCAGTTTCTCGAATTGAATTCACGAAAACGCCACTGGTTCGGGGTCCTTTTTGCCATTTCGGCCACAGGAGCTGTCATTGTCCTATTGCTTGTGTTTTCTCATGGAACCAAGTCCTATACTTCGGAACCCGGAGAGGGTACCGGGGCTGAAAATGTCGTGCCCGCGGTCCATAGAACCTCCTCTCTTCCTTCCCATCCTGCCCTGCGCGGATTTATTCGGTTCATGGAACAGGAATTGGACAGCAGCCGGACAGTGGGAGCTGCCTATACTATTGTGCACGGGGGACAGGTGGCCTATACCTCCACCTACGGAGAATGTGCCATTGGGAACGGACTGGAGGTCAATGAACATACCCTGTTCAGGCTGGCTTCGGTTTCCAAGGGATTTGCGGGTGTGCTGGCCTGCCTGCTGGAGTCCGAAGGGTATTTTTCCCTGGTTGACAGAGTGGTGGATCATTACCCGGGATTTATGCTGAAGGACTCCCTGAATACGGCCGGGCTGACAATCGGACACCTGCTGAGCCATACTTCCGGCCTGGTTCCCTATGCTTTCGATAACCTGGTGGAGGCAGGAGAGCCTTTACCCTCTATAATAACCCGGCTGCCTGAGGTGGATATCTCGGGTTCGCCCGGAGTGATCTACGGATATCAGAATGTATTGTTCAGTATGTTGGATCCCATTGCCAGGAGGACCACCGGTATTCCCTATGAATTGCTGGTAAAGGAGAAAATATTTAAACCATTGGGAATGGGTGACGCCGTCGTTGGAAAGCTGGGGGAGAGCCAGCGTGGGAATCTGGCTATGCCTCACATTCGGACCCTGAATGGTTACACCTCACTGGAACCTCATGAGGGGTACTATAATGTATTACCTGCCGCCGGTGTCAATGCCAGCATATCTGATATGGCCGAATGGCTGCTGGCACTTCTCGGGGAGAAGCAGGAGTTCTTACCCGACACGATTCTTTCCAGGATTTCAACCCCGGTCATCTACACTCCGCTGAAGGCACGATACACCAGGTACTGGAAACCTTTCAGAGAGCGATTTTACAGCTATGGCTGGCGGGTATATGAGTACCAGGGCCGACGGATTGTCTACCACGGAGGATATGTGCGTGGCTACAGGGCCGAAATTGCGTTTTGCCCCCAGGAACAGGTAGGGATCGCATTCCTGCAAAATTCACCCAACAACCTGGCGAGCCGCTGCGTTCCTGCATTCTTTGACCGCTATTTCAAACCGTAGCGACTTTCGGTTGTTATTCAATCAGTAATACGACAAAACAACAAATCTTTCAACCAAACTCAAATAACCGATCCAAATGAATTTCGATCTTATTGTCATTGGAAGTGGTCCGGGCGGTTATGTGGCAGCCATCCGCGCTGCTCAGCTCGGCATGAAAACCGCTGTCGTCGAACGCGAATCCCTCGGGGGAGTTTGCCTGAACTGGGGATGCATTCCCACCAAGGCACTCCTAAAAAGCGCACAGGTCTACCATTATCTTCAGCATGCAGAAGAGTACGGACTGGCCATTGACGGATCGGTCAGGCCCGATTTCGAAAAGCTGATCGGCCGCAGCCGAAGCGTGGCGGAGGGGATGAGCAACGGGATCAAGTTCCTATTTAAGAAAAACAAGATCGAGGTGATCACGGGTACCGGCCGGCTAAAATCGCCCGGCGCAGTGGTGGTAACCGATGAAAAAGGGAAAGAATCCGAGGTGAAGGCCGATCATGTGATCCTTGCCACGGGTACCCGTTCCAGGGAGCTTCCCAACCTGAAGCAGGATGGTAAAAAGGTGATTGGTTACCGGAAGGCCATGACCCTTTCAAGTATACCCAAATCCATGGTGGTGGTGGGTTCCGGAGCCATTGGCAGCGAATTCGCCTATTTTTACCAGACCATGGGTACCGAGGTCACCCTGGTGGAATTCCTGCCTTATGTGGTTCCGCTGGAGGATGAGGAGGTGTCGAAGCAGCTGGAACGCTCCTTCAAAAAATTGAAAATGAAGGTCATGACCTCTTCCTCGGTGGAGTCGGTGGATACCTCCGGCAAACTCTGCAAGGTGCGTATTAAAACCCCCAAAGGGGACCAGGAGGTGGAGGCCGAGATAGTCCTTTCGGCGGTGGGTATCACTCCTAACTTTGAAGGCCTGGGGCTTGAGGAGCTGGGGGTGGAGATCGAAAACGGAAAGGTGAAAGTGGACTCCTTCTACCGTACCAGTTTGAAGGGGGTTTATGCCATTGGAGATATTGTGGGCGGCCCTGCCCTGGCTCACGTGGCCTCGGCAGAAGCGATCGTCTGTGTGGAGAAGATTGCCGGGCATCATCCGCAGCCCATAGATTACAACAATGTTCCTGCATGTACCTACACCAATCCCGAAGTAGCCTCCGTGGGCTACACCGAGAAAGCGGCCAGGGAGGCAGGATATGAGATCAAGGTGGGCAAATTTCCCTTTACCGCCTCGGGCAAAGCATCGGCTGCAGGTTCCACGGAAGGTTTCGTGAAACTCATCTTTGATGCCAAATACGGGGAGCTTCTCGGAGCCCATATGATCGGGGCCAATGTGACAGAAATGATCGCCGAACTGGTGGTGGCCAGGAAGCTCGAGACCACAGGAGAGGAGATGATCAAGGCAGTCCACCCCCACCCAACCATGTCAGAGGCAGTGATGGAGGCTGCCGCTGCCGCTTACGGGGAGGTTATCCATATTTAGTCCATAAATTCTATAAATTCTATAAAGTTCACAAAGTAAGGGCTTTGCGACTAACTTTACCGAATCTTCTGGATTTACCGACCGACTTTAAGGACTATTCTTGCTTTTACGGTGAGGCAACCTTTCCCATGAACAGAATGGAACGGCTTGAATTCTCTGTGATTGCAATAAGAAAGGGTCTGTTCAGGGTAATGGAAGTTTGCCCGCCTATGGAGGTCATTTCGAAGACCACTGCGGTTACGGCTGCGGCTTCGGTCCCCTCTTCATTCACTTCGATATAGGTTTTGTGGATTACCTCGGAGATCAGCAGGTCCACCGGGCTGATTCCTGAGAAGTCTGCCTGTTCGGTAAACGCAATCCCAAGCCCCATTTTCTTCAGGTCGTCTGACAGGGATCGTTCGTACTCAAATTTGAATTTTGGCAAATCCACGTTAAAATCTTCTGCTTCGGAAAAGGTCTCCAGCCAACTGTTCCAGGTCTCCCCGTCAAGTCCGGTAACCATCTCTTCCACAGTGGTTCCTTCCGGTGGCAGGAAAAGGTACATGCTGAACTTCTTATTTTTATAGGGCAGTTCCACCGCAGAAAATTCATCGGTAAAAGAGATGTGGAAAGTGCTCTCCAGCTGCATCATATCCACCTCTTTCAGAAAGGTCCCGTCGGAATGGTAAAACGGGGCCTCCCGTGTCTCTTCAGGGTCGAATTCTGTCTCCCAGATACAGTTGAAATAGATTGCGTTGATCAGGATCATCATGGTCTCCGGATCGATGGAATCGATGATCTGGTCGATTTTTCCCCTGGTTTTACTCTTGACCCAGCCGTTGATGATATCCACCGCCTCAGCCCCCCGGAAATCGAGTTCCCTCACCGAAGCATCATAATAAGTGGTATTCAGATCGATGAACTGCTCTTCCACCGGGAAATCCTTATGGTGCCACATAGAATTGGCTATCTCCACCAGGTTCCCGCTGGTATTGGCGACCAGCACCGAGATCAGCTCACGGGTGATCTCGTTGATCTCCTCCCTGGTCATTCCTTCATAGTTGAGGACCTCTTCAAACGCCTCTCTGGTAGTTGTTTCAGCCCCGTTATAGGCCATCCCGAGAGCAATGCTGACCGATGCAGGGGAGATCATCACATTTGATGCATATTCCTCTTCCAGCACCTTCTGAAAGAGTTCCAGGCCAAACTGGTTGTTGGTTTCGATCACTTTGGCCGATTTCAGATTATAGTTGAAGACGGGATCCTTGATCTCCTGGCTGCAGCCGGATCCGATTGTATTCATAATCAATATACTGGCTGCTATGAAGGTGCCTGCTTTCATCCGATTCATGGGTTGTTATTTTTCTGTTCAACCATAAGATGCCTGGAAGGGGTGCCTGGTTGCGTGCCGTAAAAACGGATCGAACCATGCCACGCAACCTGCTGTCTTATTTATGCATCTTTGAGTTAGAATTCCGGGATAGGATATCCTGCCAATTACATACATTTGCCAGAGGAGGAAACCAGGATTGGCAGAAACGCTGGATATACTGATAAAAGAGTGTAAAAGGGGAAAACCTGTAAGCCAGGAGGAGCTTTACAGGAGATTCGCCCCCGCCATGTATGGACTGTGTTTACAGTATTCTAACAGTGAGGAGGATGCGCAGGATATCCTTCAGGAAGGATTTATGAAAGTCTTCACAAAACTGGACCAGGTAAAGAATCCGGCGGCATTCCCGGGCTGGATCAGGAGGATCATGATCAATACGGCCCTGGAGAAATACAGAAGCCATGTCATCATGGAGCGGGTCGAAGAGGTAAGGCACGAACCGGCAAATAAGCTGGACGAAAGGGTTTTCAGCGATCTCACCTGCGATGAGCTGGTCAGTTTGATCAGGGACCTTACCCCTAAGTACCGCATGGTTTTCAATCTTTATGCCATTGAAGGGTACAGTCACCGGGAGATCAGTCAGGCTCTTGGCATATCGGAGGGCACCTCTAAATCCAACCTTTCACGTGCAAGGGGTATTTTACAGGAAAAGATCAGGAAAAATTACGGTTCAGCAATCATACGATGAGGAAGAAGGAGTCATACGATCAGGGTTTATTAAGGAAGAAGCTGGATGGTTACCGGGTTCAACCACCCGAGGAGGTCTGGTCTTCCATTTCTGCCAGGCTGGCAGGGCGAAGAAGGCGGGGTTTCATCATTATCTCACTGGCTGCTGCTGCCTCCATTGCTCTGGCATTGACGCTGGGGCTCCGTCTGTGGGGACCATCCAGTGACTCCCTGATTGCCACGGAACCTTCAGTACCTGTTCCCGTGACAGCCGATCCTGGCAACGAGGCATTACGGCCCGATACCTCCATCGAAAGGCGCATGCCTTCTGTCGATAAAGAACCTGTTTCGGTGATGGCTAAAGTTGCGACCGTTCCGATGAAGCGGGATCGCGGGGGAGATATCAAATGGAAGGAGCGTGTGGAACAGGCACTGATGGAAGAAATCAAAACCGGGACCACACAGGTTCCGGAGAGAAATGAGATCCAGGCGGAGGGGAAAGTAATACCACCCGGGAAGGGGCCGCTTATTCCGGCAGACCCGGACACGCTGAACCTGCCGGATCCGGCTAACGTGGAGCTGATGGCTGAAGCGGAATGGCAGGATCCTTTACCGGGGGCACAGGAAATAACCGATGCCGGTCGGTCCGACCGCTGGATGATCGGGGCTGCCATGAGTCCTCTTTACAGCTTCCGGGATGCTGAAACAGAAGCGCTGGGGAGTGTGGACAACCACGAGTCCGGGATGATATCTTATTCCGGGGGAGTGCAGGTCGGGTACCGGGCAGCCTCCCGTTTGTCCTTTGAAACCGGCGTGTTTTTTACTAAGATGGGGCTCCATATCGGAGCCTCGGGAATTCAGCTGCTGAGCAGGTCCTACGAGATTGATTTTGTCCCCGCAGAAGGGGTGGCATCGAATCTTTCCCAGGTGACCGCCGTCTCCAATTCCATGGGAAACATTGTAGCCAGATCAGGTGAAGTGTTCGTTAACTCCTACAAAATGAACGGTTCCGATCCTTCCAACGCTTTCTCAGAGCAGGTCATGGATGCTTCCAACCTGGCCCAGGACGGGATCAGTCAGCATCTGGAATACCTGGAACTACCGTTTAATCTGCGGTATACCCTGGTTGACCGGGATCTGGAACTGCAACTGGTGGGAGGGGTGAGCACCAATTTCCTGGTCCGCAATTATGTCACCGCCGATGTGACCGGCGGCCGGGAAGAGATCGGTTACCTGACCAATATCCGGAATGTTAACTACTCCGGGAATGCCGGACTGGGCATGATCTATCATATTAGTAACGGTTTCAGCCTCAGGTTTGAACCCAGGTTCCGCTATTTCCTGAACTCAGTGAACGACACCTCCCTTCCATCCACCCGTCCCTATTCTTTGGGGTTATACACCGGGTTGAACTATATTTTCTAGAACCAATTCCCCGGCCCGGTTGTTTAAGTTCCAACCTCTGAGTATTTTTGCAGCATGAAGGTATATAACAGGCCGGGGAGAAGGGTTAGACATATCCTGTTTTTCATTTTTTTCACTCTGACTGCGACACTTTCGGTCCTTGTGGTTTCCACGGGTTATTCCGGGTCCACCGAGGAACCGGAAGACGTGAGAAAAGGAGAATCGTTTGCGGTATATGGAGTGGAAGTGCCGGATAATGTGACCTTTGCAGGCGAGCCGCTTCCCATGGATCTGTTCGATGTCAGGGAATCCCTTGACCGTGAACTCCTCTCCAACACCTATTTTCATTCCCAGACCATCCGTTTGATCAAAATGGCCAAACGGTATTTCGCTCAGATCGAACCGGTTTTGAGGAAGAACCTGATCCCGGATGATTTCAAATACCTGGCCGTGGCCGAGAGCGGGTTGACCCAGGCTGTTTCTCCTGCCAAAGCAGTAGGATTCTGGCAGCTGATGAGGGGTACAGCGCAGGATTATGGACTGGAGATCAATGCCGAGGTAGATGAACGGTACCACATTGGAAAATCGACGGAGGTGGCATGTCAGTATCTGATAGAATCTTTCCGGAAATACGGGAACTGGACTATGACAGCCGCTTCTTACAACGCAGGCAGAAAGGGAGTCGACCGGCAGATGGACCGGCAAAAGATAGCGAACTACTACGATCTTCTTTTGAATGAAGAAACTGCGCGATATGTATACCGGGTGGTGGCGCTGAAACTGATCTTCGAGGATCCTGCTGCCTATGGTTTCAATCTTTCGGAGGATGATCTCTATCCGGTGATTCCCACCTATACAGTGGAAGTGGACAGCAGCGTTGCGGACTTTGCGGATTTTGCCCGTGCCAATGGGGTTAACTACAAGATCCTGAAATATTTCAATCCCTGGTTGCGGGATAATAAACTGACCAACCCCAGACGAAAAGTCTATTCCATTACACTGCCCAGGGAGGGGTACCGGCGACCCGATGCATGGACCACAAAGTGAAAGAGAAAGTGGCGCATATTGAGGTTCTGGGGGCGAGGGAACACAATCTGAAAAACATCGATGTTTCCATTCCAAGGTACAGGCTGACGGTAGTCACGGGATTAAGCGGCAGCGGAAAGTCTTCCCTGGCATTCGATACCATTTACGCAGAAGGGCAGCGCAGGTACATGGAAACCCTGAATGCTTATGCCAGGCAATTCCTGGGTAATATGGAACGTCCCGATGTGGATAAGATAACCGGATTAAGTCCGGTCATCTCCATCGAGCAGAAGACCACCAATAAAAATCCGCGTTCTACGGTCGGAACGGTCACTGAGATCTACGATTTCCTGAGACTCCTCTTTGCCAGGGCTTCTGAAGCCTTTTCGTATGTGACCGGGGAAAAGATGGTCAAATATACCGAAGAACAGATTCTGGATATCATCCTGGAGTCATTCAGGGGGGAGAAGATCAATTTACTGGCGCCGGCGGTCAGGGGCAGAAAAGGACACTACAGGGAGCTTTTCGAACAGATCCGCAGGAACGGGTACATCTATGCACGTATCGACGGGGAGATTCAGGAGGTGGTTCCCGGTATGCGTATCGACCGGTACAAGAACCATGACATCGAGATCGTTATCGACCGCCTGGGAGTCCATGAAAAAGAGCGGAGCCGCCTGAAACGTTCCCTGTCAACGGCCATGAAGCAGGGGAAGGGTATTACCATGATCCTGGAAAAGGATGGTACCGAGCCCCGTTATTTCTCCAGTCAGCTGATGTGCCCTACCTCCGGGATTTCTTACAACGAACCGGCACCTCACAGTTTTTCATTCAATTCGCCCCAGGGAGCCTGTCCGCATTGCAACGGTCTCGGAATGATCAACGATGTGGATATCAAGAAGATCATCCCCGACGACAGCAGGTCCATCAGAAAGGGCGCCCTGCTTCCGGTAGGTCCTTACAGAAACGCACTTATATTCTGGCAGTTAGAAGCTATTGCGAGCCGTTACGGATTTACGCTGGATACACCGGTGAAAGAGATACCGGAACAAGCACTTCACTGTATTCTGTTTGGTTCGGAAGAGCCGCTTAAGTTGCAAAATACGCCGCTTGGTGCCACCTCCAACTATTTCCTGAGTTTTGACGGGATCATTCAATTTATTCAGAATAACGTACCTGACTCCAACGGCCGGAACGGGAAATCCCAGGTCCGGCAGTTTATACGGAAGGTGATTTGTCCGCATTGCAATGGTACCAGACTGAAACCGGAGATGCTCCATTTCAGGATCAACGGAAAGAATATCGCAGAGCTCTCAGAAATGGATATCGGTGCTCTGGGCAACTGGTTCGATGATATTGAACAGCATTTGTCCGAACGGCAGAACCTGATTGCCAGGGATATTCTCAAAGAGATCAGAAGCCGGATAGGATTCCTTCTGGATGTGGGTCTGAACTATCTTTCGCTGCAGAGAAGCGCCAGGTCGCTTTCAGGGGGTGAGAGCCAGCGGATCAGGCTGGCCACCCAGATCGGCTCCAGGCTGGTGAATGTCCTTTATATCCTGGATGAGCCCAGTATCGGGCTGCACCAGAGAGATAACAGGAAGCTTATTGCCTCCCTGCAGAACCTGCGGGATCAGGGAAATTCGGTGATCGTGGTGGAACATGACAGAGATATGATCCTGGCAGCCGACCATATCATTGATCTGGGTCCGGGAGCAGGCCGGCTCGGTGGTGAGCTGGTAGCCACGGGATCACCACGGAAAATATTGAAGGGAAAAACGCTGACGGCCGATTACCTGAATCATTCAAGGGAGATCCCTGTGCCTGAAGAACGCAGGAAAGGGAACGGTAAGTCACTCAGGCTTAAGGGTGCCAGGGGGAATAACCTGAAGGGGGTGCAGGTGGAGTTTCCGCTGGGGACCTTTATCTGCGTGACCGGGGTCAGCGGCAGCGGGAAATCGACACTGATCAACGAGACCCTGCAACCCATTATCAGCCAGAAGCTTTATAAATCGAACAAGGATCCGCTTGCCTATGATTCTCTGGAGGGACTGGAGCATATCGATAAGGTGATCGAAGTGGATCAGTCTCCACTGGGTAGGACCCCCCGCTCGAATCCGGTCACCTATACCGGAGTTTTCAGCGATATCCGCAAACTGTTCGAACAGACACCCGATGCGAAAATCAGGGGATTCAAGGCCAGCAGGTTCTCCTTCAACGTGAAGGGTGGAAGATGTGAAACCTGCGGTGGGGCAGGGGTACAGACCATCGAAATGAATTTTCTACCGGATGTGTATGTGCAGTGCAAGAGCTGCAACGGTAAAAGATACAACCGGGAAACGCTGGAGGTGCGTTTCAAGGACCAGAATATTAATGATGTACTAAAGATGACCATCAATCAGGCCGTGGAGTTTTTCGCCAGCGTACCCTCTATTCTGAGAAAGTTGAAGACCCTTCAGGACGTGGGGCTGGGTTATATCCGGCTGGGGCAACCCTCTACCACACTTTCAGGCGGGGAATCCCAGCGGGTGAAACTGTCGGCCGAACTCTCCAAGAAGGATACGGAAAGGACCCTCTACATATTGGATGAGCCGACCACAGGGCTTCATTTCGAGGATGTGAGGGTATTGCTGGAGGTCATTAACCGTTTGGTGAATAAAGGAAATACGGTGATCATGATCGAACATCACATGGACCTGATCAAAGCTGCCGACTATCTGGTGGATCTGGGCAGGGAGGGAGGCAGCCTGGGAGGGACGATCCTGGCCACAGGCACTCCCGAAGAGGTGGCGGAAGTGGAGGAGAGCTACACCGGGCAGTTTTTAAAGGAAGAACTTCTCGTTAAATAATTGATTACATTGCAAATTCATTTATCCTGAAGAGCTGATGGCTAACGGCGAGGACAAAATCAAAAAAGCGTTTAAGCAGAAGAACTGGAATGAGATCAAGACCTCCGATTCATGGCAGATCTTCAAGGTCATGGCTGAATTTGTTGAAGGGTTTGAGAAAATGGCTTCCATCGGACCCTGTGTATCCATATTCGGATCGGCAAGAACCCCGTCCGGTCATCCATATTACAGGCTGGCCGAAGAAATCGCCTTCAAACTGACCCAGAATGGCTATGGGGTGATCACCGGCGGAGGTCCCGGAATTATGGAGGCAGCTAACAAAGGAGCGCATAAAGGGAACGGCACCAGTGTGGGACTGAATATCCACCTCCCTTTTGAACAGACATCCAATGCTTATATCGACGCTGATAAACTTATCACCTTCAAGCATTTCTTCGTCAGAAAGGTCATGTTTCAGAAATACGCTCAGGGATTCATCGTGCTTCCCGGGGGATTTGGAACCTTTGACGAGTTCTTTGAGTCGGCCACTCTGATTCAGACCGGAAAGATCGGGAGGTTCCCGATCGTTCTGGTTGGCAGTGACTTCTGGAGAGGTATGGTGGATTGGATCGAAAAGGTGGTACAAGTGGAACAGCGCAATATCAGTCCGGAGGACATGGAAGTCTTTACCCTGGTCGATACGGCATCGGAAGCAGTGGATGTGATCAACTCCTTCTACTCCAAGTACCTGCTAAGCCCCAACTTCTGAGTTCCGCCCCTTTGCAGTGTTAGTAAATACAGAAGGGGTGAAACAATTATTTTGTACATTGTAGCAAAATTCAGCCATTGATATGATCAAGTACCTGTCTCATTGTCTTTTCCTGGGTATCTTATGTACCGGGATGCAGCTCCGGGCACAGGAAGTGGAGATCTCCATTGATCATCCCGATCAGGTGAAAGCCGGGGAAGAATTTACGGTGAACGTGATAATTAACAAGGGATCCCTGACCGATTACTCCCGGTTCTCCCAGGACCTGCCGCTGGGATTGACCGCCATCAATGTCCATTCTCCCAATGCGGATTTCAGTTTTGACAACCAGCGGGTACGGATCATCTGGCTAAAACTTCCCGATGAGGAGGAGGTGCAGGTTTCATATAAGATAATGGTGGATAAGCGGTTGAAAGGATCTTTTATCCTGGGGGGAGTGTTTGCCTATGTGGTGGAGGATGAAAGGAAATTCCTCAACTTCGACAGAAGCAGAGAGATCTCCATTGCCCCAAATCCGGAGGTTGATCCGTCTCTGGTGGTGGATATCAAGGATTTCAAGGGAGCATCTTCGCTGGCCACTGCCTCCCGGCAACCCTCTTCAGGGCTCATGGTGATCCGTCAGAAACCGGTGCTGATGAATTCTGGTGCCTACCGCGTCCGACTGATGGTCCGTAACCCCGATGGAAGCAAATATGTTAAAATCGAGGAGTCTATTCCCTCCGGTTACCTGTTCGAGGAGGTAAGCTCCGGTGACGGGATTGTTTCCCATGCAGCTTCAACCGTTAAATTTATCTGGATGAAGTTACCCGATCGGCCCGTATTTGAGGTTGTATATGATCTCATTCCCAAGCGCGACGAGGCACAGGGTGAGATGAATATCGATGGGGAGATCACCTATACGTCGGACGATGAAAATCTGGTGACCGGAGTAGTGCAGATGGATGTGGCACTGGATGCGCTTTCCTCCGATCAGAAACGGGAATTACTAGCATCCGGGACTATTCCCCGGGGAACCCCAAAGTCTTCCGCTGCTTCGGCTCCATCGAAGGCTTCAGGGGAATCCTCCACTCCTGAGAGAATCCCTTCTCAGTCAGCGGAAAGACAGGCATCACAGCCTGCTGCTTCTTCCGGTCGGTCCGTTCCAGCCACTGCTTCCGGGGGTCAGATCATGGGAACACCGGTGCTTACGGGTGGCAGCGGGCTCTATTTCAGGGTACAGGTATCTGCTAACCAGCAGGCTATTGATGCGGGGACCCATTACCGTGTGGCAGGCATTGACAGGGAAATTGCCGTGGAGCGCCACGAAGGAATGTATAAGTACACTGCAGGTTCCTTCCGGACCTACGGGGAGGCAGTTGCATACAGGGACCGCGTTGAGAATCTCCCCGACGTGGAGGGTGCTTTTGTGGTGGCCTACAGAGATGGGAACCGGATTCCCATCAGCTCTGCAAGGCGTTAAGTAAAGAGTAATCAATTCCCGGATGAGTAATGTCCTCCGAAATATCTGTCTGGTTATTCCGGTATTGGTCTTTTCCATAGGAGTGTATGGTCAGGAGATCGATTACGATTCGCTGTTGCAACGGATCGATACCGTAGAAAACCCCGTTTACAAGCCGGTGGTCTCACTTTCGTACGGCGTGCTTAATTATATGGGTGATGTCCGGAACACCCTGAACTCTCCGGTCATCGGTAATAGCGGTGGCATGTTGAATGTGGCCACATTTGTCGATAACCGCCATTTTTTTGTGGCCAATTTCAACTTTATGATGGGAACACTGGGTGGTAATGAATACTCCAGTACCCACCTGGAACGGAATCTTAATTTCCGTACCAGTCTTTCATCCATCGGGGTGAATCTGGAATATCGGTTCGGGCACTGGTTCCCGAAAGAATCGCTGGTACGCCCGTATGTGACCCTGGGTGTGGAACAGATCAGCTTCAGTGCCAAGGGGGATCTGGAAGATTCGGACGGAAATAAGTATTATTACTGGCCCGATGGAACCATCCGGAACGTGGAGTGGGGGATGGAGGATCCCTCCATGATCCTTTACCGCGATTATAGTTATGAGACTGATCTGAGGCTGAGAGAGCAGCAGGAATTTGGTTTGGGTACGTACAGCCAGCGATCTCTCTCCATACCTGCAGGACTGGGCCTGCATTTCCGGATCGATCGAAGGGCGTTCTTCAGCCTGGGAACCTCCTACCACTATACCCTGACAGATGTGCTCGACAATGTGGCCTATGAAGGCACCAGCATTCAGGGGAAGAAAGGGAACGACAGCTTCCTGTACACCCATCTCAGTTTTCATTTCGACCTGTTCTCCGATCCGGAGACCCGCCGCGTGGAGTTGATGTTTGCAGATGTGGAATTCGATCCGCTCTTCTATGACGACGAAGACGGCGATTTCGTGCTGGATATCACGGATCGGTGTCCCGGAACACCCTATGGAGTGGAGGTGGACAGTTTGGGCTGCCCGTTGGACGGGGACCTGGACGGGGTACCCGACTACCTGGATCAGGAACGATCTACTTTTCCCGGAGCATGGGTGGATGAAACCGGTGTGACCCTTACAGAAGAGCAATTTCTGGCAACCATGCAGCATCGCAAAAATGCCATGGACCGCAAAGATGTGGAGAGCTATCTGAATATGATTGAAAGTGAGTATACACTGCGTTCCGCCACGGAGATACCGGAGCGGTTCAAAACACTGGACGAAGACGGAGATGGATATCTCTCCTTCGAGGAGCTGCTGAAAACGGTCGACGAATATTTCGATTATCAGCTGGAAATTTCTCTGGATGAACTGCGGGAGGTGAATGAGTTCTTCTTTTCCCAGTAAGGCGCGAATCAGGCAGGTCTATTAACTGTGTCGAGCCTGCAAGCCCTTTGGCGCTGCTGCCTGCAGAGTCAATTACTTGATGCGCTTCAGTCTTTCCATCTGACGCTGGGTATCTTTTCTTTTGATTGTTTCCCTCTTGTCATACTCTTTTTTCCCTTTCGCCAGCCCGATCTCCAGTTTGGCATAACCGGAAGCTGCAATGAAAAGACGAAGTGTAATGATAGTGAGCCCGCTCTCTTTGGTTTTTCTCTTCAGCTTCCTCAGTTCCGGACGCTGGAGCAATAATTTGCGGTCACGTCCGGGTGTATGCCTGTTAAAGCTTCCCCAGGCGTAATCGGCGATCTGCATGCCTCTAACATAGAGCTCGTCATTCTGAAAAAGACAGTAGGATTCCACCAGGCTTACCTTACCCAGGCGTATAGATTTTATCTCCGTTCCCTGCAACTGGATTCCGGCCACATATTTATCCAGGATCTCATAGTCGTGGTAGGCCTTTTTATTCTTTATGTGGATCTTGTTTGCCATTCCGGGAATTCTGTCTTCCAGGCTGACAAAGGTATAAAAAAGCGGTATATTGATATCTTTATACCATGCAGGAAGGCAACGTCGATCTGGTGACCGTTCTGGGACACACCGCAGGGGGGAAAACCGCTTTTGCCGCACACCTGGCCGGACGTTTGGGCGGAGAGATCATCAGTGCCGATTCCAGGCAGGTGTATCGGGGCATGGATATTGGTACTGGCAAGGATTACGGCGATTATCTGGTGGATGGACGTCAGGTACCTGTACACCTGATCGACATTGTGGATGCAGGTTCCGAGTACAACGTTTTTCTTTTCAAACAGGATTTTTTCCGTGTATTCAGTGACCTGACCGAGCGAGGTGTGATACCGGTGCTCTGCGGCGGAACAGGGCTCTATATAGAATCGGTACTGCGTAACTACCGGATGTTGCATGTACCGGTAAACCGCGAACTTAGAGATGATCTTGAGTCCATGAGTTTCGAAGAGCTGGAGGGAATGCTGAAGCTATATGGTCCCCTCCATAATGTAACCGATACGGTGAACAGGAAACGGATTGTCAGGGCCATTGAGATTGCCATGCATCAGTTAACGCATCAGGACCAACCGGACAGGGAGAGTCATGAAAAGCCCCTGCAAAGCATCGTAATAGGAATCGCCTACGAACGGAAGATCCGCCGGCAACGGATCACCAGCAGGCTGAGTTACCGGCTGGAACATGGGATGGTGGAGGAGGTGGAAAAGCTCCTGGCATCGGGTATATCCCGGGAGAAAATGGACTATTATGGTTTGGAATACAGGTATCTGAGCAAGTATATCCATCAGGAGATCACCTACGGGGAGATGGTAGAAAAGCTCAATACTGCCATTCACCAGTTCGCCAAACGCCAGATGACCTACTTTCGGGGAATGGAGAGGCGCGGAGTGAAGATCCACTGGCTGGACGGCTCCCTGCCGCTGGAGGAAAAACTGGATCGGGCAATGTCCCTGCTCGCTACTTGAACTGCCAGGGCAGATCGATGATGAACCAGACCAACCCCAGTGAAATGAGGAGGTTTAATGCAGTTATCAGGTAGTTGTAGGTTACCCTCCAGGAGGTGATCCTCCTCCGGATCATAATCCCGATATTGGGAATAAAGAATGCCAGTACGCTGAAAAGGGTCAGGGCATTTAAAATCCTCTCCTCATCCATATCCTCACCCGGATCGGGCTGAGAGGCAGAGAAGAAAAGGATCAGATAAGCCATCACCATGAAACACGCCAGGTAAAAAAGATAACTGGCCTTGATAAAGATGGTGGATAACGGTCTTTTGCGGTGTATCCGGAACGGTTTGAGAATGATAATAGCTACAATGAAAATGAGCAGGAATGCTGCAATAAATATGAAATGAAGCAGGAAATTCATGCCCGGAGTTATGTTTAGTGCCTATCCAACCGCTTCCTTGCCCTTCAATACCTCAAATATTTTCGCTTCGATCTCTTCCGAGAGTTCCGGATTGTCCCGCAGCAGGTTCTTTACAGCATCGCGACCCTGACCCAGTCGGGTTTCTCCATAGCTGAACCAGGAACCGCTCTTTTTCAGAATATTCAGGTCTACACCCATATCGACCAGTTCCCCGGTTTTGGAGATGCCTTCCCCGTAGAGAATATCAAATTCCGCTTTACGGAAAGGCGGGGCCAGTTTGTTCTTCACGACCTTTACCCTGGTCCTGTTACCCTGAACATCTTCTCCCTCTTTTATCTGGCCGATCCTTCGGATATCGATCCGGACCGAAGAATAAAACTTCAGTGCATTGCCGCCAGTGGTGGTTTCAGGGTTTCCGAACATCACACCGATTTTCTCGCGCAACTGGTTGATAAAGAAGCAGGTGGTATTGGTCCTGTTAATGTTGGCGGTGAGCTTGCGAAGTGCCTGTGACATGAGTCTTGCCTGAAGCCCCACTTTTGAATCTCCCATCTCCCCTTCGATCTCCGATTTGGGGGTCAGCGCTGCCACCGAGTCGATGACGATAATGTCAATGGCACCTGAACGGATCAGGTGGTCGGTTATCTCCAGCGCCTGTTCTCCGTTATCGGGCTGGGAAATGTAGAGGTTTTCAATATCCACCCCCAGTTTCTTGGCATAGAATCGGTCAAATGCATGTTCCGCATCGATGAAGGCTGCTATACCTCCTGCTTTCTGAGCTTCGGCAATGGCGTGAATGGCCAGGGTGGTCTTCCCGGAAGCTTCCGGGCCATAGATCTCGATCACCCGGCCACGGGGATACCCGCCTACTCCCAGAGCCAGATCCAGACCTATGGAGCCGGAGGAGATCACAGAGACATCTTCAATGGCGTTGTCTCCCAGTTTCATAATGGTTCCCTTGCCATAGCCCTTTTCAATTTTGTCGAGTGTTAATTGCAGCGCCTTCAGCTTCTCCTGATTGGTCTGGTTGCCGGTTCCGTTACTCATACGCTTTTACGAATTAATGTGACATCTCCTCAAATATCTGTTGACTGTGTTCCTTGGTTTTCACTTTTTCAATAATCTTTTCAACATACCCCTCTTCGTTAATTACAAAGGTCTTGCGGAGAATTCCCATGTAAGCCTTCCCGTACATCTTTTTCTCTCCCCAGGCATCATAGGCCTGCAGGACCTTTTTTTCGGGATCCGAGATCAATCTGAATGGCAGGTCAAATTTGCTGATGAAATTCTGGTGCGACTTTTCAGTATCGGCACTTACTCCGATTATCTCGTACCCCTGTCGCTGGAAATCTGTATGATGATCCCTCAGATCACATGCCTCGGCAGTGCATCCGGGAGTGTTATCCTTGGGATAAAAGTAGAGTACCACCTTCTTACCCCGGTACTCCTCCAGTGTGATTTTCTCTCCATTCTGGTCCACTGCCTCGAATGCAGGCGCCAGGTCACCTTCTTTTAATTTCGACATGATGAATTGAATTTATAAATGTACAAAGTTTGACGGAATTCACCTCCACCGGATGCCAGCCTTTATTAACAATCGCTGCGATCCGGACAGCGTGAATATTTTCTATTTTTGGAATAAACAGACAGGACATCATTATGTTTAGCCAGCCATTCAAAACCTTCATTTTTGCAGTGATCCTGACAGGGGCAACTGCATCGGGTCTCCGGGGTCAGGATCTTAAGCAACAGGCGGTCGTCATGTGGGAAATGCAGAATTACAGCGGTGCTCTGAAGGCATTCAGGACTTTGATGGAACGCGAACCGGACAACGGGATGCACCGGTATTACGCAGGGCGTTGCCTGTTGGAGATCAACGAGAATATGGGGGATGCCATCCAGTGGCTGCATCAGGCTTCAAGGAAAAACGTCCCTGTGGATGTGAACTACTATCTGGGCCTGGCCCACTACCGCAACTACCATTTTTTGGAAGCTGAGAAGTATTTTAAACGGTTCAAGTCAGAAGCTTCGCGTCAGGAGGAGAAAGAGTTCCCGGTTGACCGGATGCTGGACGAATGCCGGACAGCCGGTGATCTGACAGCCACCTATAATCCTTTCAACGTAATCAATGTGACCTTTCTGGACCTGGGCGATTCACTTCAATACTCCCAGGTGAAAATGAAGGGGGGGGAGTTACAGCGGAAACCGGCTGTTTTCACCAGCAATAAGGATCAGGAAGATGAGCTTACCAGACTGATGTTCATCCCTAAAAACCTGCCCAGGGGCTCCTATGTATACTTTGCCGGTTTTTCAAGGAATCAGAAGTTTGGAACTCAGCTTTTCAGGGCGAGGAGGGGGACCGGAAAAACCTGGTCTGATCCGGAAGAGATGAATTTCCTAAACAGTGATGGGGATGAGTTGCTGCCCTACTTTGATCCCATCGAGGATGATCTCTACTTTGCTTCAAATCGCAGGGATGGAATCGGCGGATTTGATCTTTACCGTAGCCACTATGACCGTGAGAGGGACCAGTGGTCAGAGCCGATCAACCTGGGCTTCCCGGTCAATTCGGTCATGGATGATTACCTGCTGCTTCCGGGATCTGACCTGGGAATGGTCATGTTTTTCTCCAACAGACAGGGAACGGATAGTACGGTGACTGTCTACAGGGTCCACCTGGCCGAACCGAAGAAAAAAACTGTTCCCGGAGATTTTGAAACGCTGAAGGAGATTGCCCACTTAGGAGGAGTTGCTTCTGATATTCTGGCTGAACTGGAACATCTGGAGACGGAGGATGCAGATCCCGGGGAGAAGGAGGCCGTTCAACCTGTGCCGGCTGAGAAAAAGGTGTTGAAACAAGGAAAGGAGATGGAGGCGACATCTGGCGAGTCTGCAGACTCCCGTTTGATCCTGTCAGAAGCACTCGGACACCAGGTAGTATCTGATTCTCTCAAAGATCTTGCAGCGGCTGCGAGGGCCAGAGTCAGGAAATCGGATGACCCGAATGAACGATGGGTCTGGCAGAAACAGATCATGTTATGGGAGACGAAAGCTACGGATGAGCAGA
>CAZRZY010000084.1:0-21911 GCA_964604655.1 uncultured Bacteroides sp.
TGGACAAATATGTACCCCTGGGTTACGGGATCTCTTTTCGTATCAGCAGTAAGGAGAGGAGAGGATATCCCGAGGCAGTGGGTCAGCGGATCGATGGAGTGAATTACGCGACCCCTTTCTGGGTCAGGCAGGCAGGCGCACAAGGGGTAGTGGTGAAGAGCAAAGGTACCGGGGAACCGGCCTGGTCGCCCGACTGGGACGATCCGGTCTACCTGGAAAAGCTGAATAACTTCCACCGGGCTTTTGCGGAAAGATACGACCGCAAACCCTGGGTCCGGTACGTAGACGTCGGAAGCATCGGCGACTATGGAGAAGGTCATACGAATGCCTCTACCCGGATACCGCCGACCGTGGAGGAGGTGAAGGCCAATATGGATGTCTATCTGAATAATTATCACCATACCACGATAGTGGTCACCGATGCCCTTCTTTTCTGGAACAAAGAGGAGCAGGAAGTTCAGGAACTTTACAAATATGCTGCCACAAATGGCGTTACCATCAGGGACGACAGTCCGATGGTGGGATGGCACATGGGCAGATTTACCGATACCTGGAGCATCAGTCACCCTCACTTCTTTGATCCTCTATACACAGACAGGCCCACTGTCCTTGAGCTGCAACATTACAGTGCCGTCAAGCGCGACGGAAACTGGTTGGGGAGGAACGGCGCAGATACCATTCCCGAATTCGGAGTACCGGGAGCCGAGTTTTTCCGAAAGGCAGTGGAGATCATGCATGCCACTTACATCGGTTACCATGGGTATGCAGAGGATTTTCTGTCCGATAATCCGGACCTGGTGGTGGAACTGCTGAACCGCTGCGGTTATTGGTATTTCCCCATATCGGCCCGCTACCCGTCAGTGATTTCCGGCGGAACCTTCAGCCTTCAGTTGACCTGGCTGAACAGGGGAGTGGCCCCCGCCTACGACCTTTATAGTATAATGGTCTGTCTGGAGGGTAATAGTGGTCAGCCTTACCGGTTCGTCATAGAAGATTCAGGAAACAGGGATTGGCTGCCGGGGCAAGAGTATCGGGCAGACTATGAGCTGAAGATCCCTGATCATATCCGGAAAGGAATTTATCAGTTGAAGTTTAAACTGAGGGAATCCGGCAGCAGCCATGAGAGGAGTGTCTTCGTGGCTCTGGACCAGTCTGTACTGGACGAGGATAACTACATCACCGTTGGGGAAGTAAGGGTTAAATAGGAAAACCCGGATCACCTCTCTTTTAGTCGTCTCCTCGGATATTTTGAAGGGTCCGGTCAGACAGAAAGTTGTACAGATCCTCAGTGAATATTGAAAGGGGATATGTAGAATCTTGTTCCCCCCGGTCTGTTTGCCTTCACCTGGGTCAATTGAAAAGACTTTGAATTGAATTTGCATATTCCCGGCAGCCTGAAGAAGTTTGCAATGATTGTATCTTGGAAAAGATACTCATGCGACTCTTCACTCAGATTCACTAAATACAAAACAATGATGCGCAAAACACTGTTTTTTCTATTTCTGATTTTTACCTGTGCCGGTGCCTTTGCTGCCGGAACCTACGAGGTTTCGTCCCCCGACGGCACCATTTCTGTCCGCATCGTGCTGACCGACAAGGTTTATTATGCACTTGATGTGGACGGACAGAGAGTGGTGACACTTTCGCCCATTGCCATGAAGACCAGTCAGGGTACTTTGGGCCACGATCCTGTCGCAAAAGCCCATGAAACAAGTTCGGCGGACGAAATAATCGAGACAGTCTGGGGCATCCGGGATCAGGTCCGGGATCAATACAACCAGTTGCAGATCGATTTTGAGGGCGATTTTTCGCTTCTTTTCAGGGTCTACAACGACGGAATGGCCTACAGGTTCCTGACCGGCATCAAGGGAGAGCTGACCATATATGACGAAGTGGTGGAGTTCCGGTTTCTGAATAACCACACCGTTACGAGTCTGGAACTCGATTCCTACACCACCTCTTACGAAAAGATGTATACAAGTCAGCGGATCACTGAATTTGGTCCCGACGACCTCCTTGCCCTTCCTTCGTTGGTAGTTACCCCCGGTCTGAAACTGACTGTCACGGAAGCCGACCTCTATGAATATCCGGGAATGTATCTTTCCAAGCGGTCGCCGCATCCCTGGAACAGGTTCTGCGGGAAATTCCAGGGTTATCCCACCCAGGAAGCCGTAGGGGGGAGCAGGAGGTTCAACCTGCTGGTCACAGAAAGGGCCGATTATATTGCCCGGACACGGGGTGAACGTTCATTTCCCTGGCGTGTGATAGGGATCGACCGGGAGGATAAGGATTTGCTGGATTCTGACCTGGTCTATAAGCTCTCCAGACCGGCTAAAATTGATACGGATTGGATCCGTCCGGGTAAAGTGGCGTGGGACTGGTGGTGTGCTCTGAATCTGGAAGGAGTGGACTTTGAGACCGGGGTGAATACAGCTTCCTATGAGTACCTCATCGATTTCGCGGCGGCCAACGGATTCAGTTATGTGATCCTGGACGAGTGGTGGTCGGACCAGTTCGACCTGCTTCTGCCCAATCCGGAGGTGGATATGCCTTACCTGACGTCGTACGCACGGGAAAAGGGAGTGGGGCTCATCCTCTGGGCGGTTTGGCATACCATCGACCGGCAGAAGGAGGAGGCTTTCAGAAAATTCCGGGACTGGGGGATCGCGGGAGTCAAGGTGGATTTTATCAACCGGGACGATCAGCTGGGAATCGAGTTTTATGAGGATTTTGCCAGAGAGGCA
Source organism: uncultured Bacteroides sp. (assembly GCA_964604655.1). Lineage (GTDB taxonomy): Bacteria > Bacteroidota > Bacteroidia > Bacteroidales. Next base: position 2,745 of record CAZRZY010000084.1, read on the forward strand.
GCCCGGTATGAACTTCTGGTAGATTACCACGGCTGCAGCAAGCCCACCGGTCTCCACCGGACCTATCCCAACCTGATCAATTATGAGGCCGTACGGGGTATTGAATACAACAAATTCTCCTCTCAGCCCAATACACCCGGTCACGACGTGACCATTGCGTTTATCCGCATGCAGGCAGGACCTATGGATTACACTCCCGGATCAATGAACAATGAGGTGCAGGGAGAGTTCCATACCAGTTTTGAGAATCCTGTTGGTTACGGCACACGCAGTCACCAGCTGGGAATGTTCGTGGTCTATTATGCGCCGCTTCAGATGCTGTGTGATGCTCCCACCGAGTACGAGAAGTACCCGGATATCCTTGGATATTTGTCGGAGGTGCCGGTTACCTGGGATGAAACGGTGGCGGTGGATGGTAAGCTGGGCGAATTTGCTGTGGTCGCCCGGCGAAAGGGGACAGACTGGTATATCGGGGGATTGACCGACTGGAATGAGCGTCAGATAGAGATCGATCTGTCGGAATTGGTCGAGGGGAGCTATGAAGCTGAAATTTTTCGCGACGGGATCAATGCCAATCGCCTGGCCGATGACTACATTCATGAAACAAGGAGGGTCAGCGATACCGGCACCCTGTCGATTCTTATGAAAAAAGGGGGCGGATTTGCGGCGGTCCTGCGGAAGATCCGGTAACTATCATTAAACTGTTTACTTATCATGGTTAAACTCACCAGAAGGGAGTTTATCGGCTCCACATCCATGGCCGCGGCCGGAGTATCACTCATACCCGGCCATTCAGGCCTGTTCTCACCATTAGGGAAAGGTGACCTTTTTGCACAGCTGCCTGAAGTTCCCTACGGGGCGGTCTATTTCAGGAAATCCTTCCCACCGAAGGAGGACTGGGATTGGGATTACCGCCAGGCGGCTAAAATCGGTATCAATGCTTTCCGGCACTGGTTCCTGTGGTCGGCCATCGAGGTCCGGCCCGGGGTTTATGACTGGGATGACTACGATCGTCAGATGGACCTGTCCGCCAAATACGGGATCAAAGCGATCATCGCAGAAATCCTGTGCTCCGCACCGGAGTGGGCCTTCAAAGAATTTCCCCACGCGCGCATGGAGGACAGGGAGGGTGTGAAAGCCAACAGCTCCTATACGGTGGCCTGCTCCGTGGGCGGATGGCCGGGGCTCTGCCTGGATAATGAGGATGTACGGGAGCGTGCGGAATCCTTTCTTTCCGAACTGGCAGGCCGGTATAAGGATCATCCTGCTCTGGGAGGATATGATACCTTCAATGAGCAGAATCATTTCGCCGATGCAGGAGGATGTTTTTGTGAAGCCTCCAGGGAGAAATGGCGTGAATGGGTGAAGAAGAAATACGGTGATCTGGATTCGCTGGCGAATGCCTGGAAGAGATACAGCTACCGGGATTGGAATGATATCGAGATGCCGCGGCATGAGGATTTTTACGGGGATGCCATCGACCGGGTCCTGTTCCGGATGGACAATGCCCACCGTTTGATGAAATGGCGGGTGGATACCCTGAAACGGATCGATCCTGTCCACCCGGTCACCGCTCATGGTATCCCGAAAAAGACACTGGATCATATTGGTCCCGATACTTACAACGTCTGGATGGCAGGTGCCCTGGTCGACGGCTTCGGTCATTCCGGTGGGTGTAACCATCAGGAACGGACGAAGCTTCGCTGGGAACACTGGATGATCTCCGATGTCACCAGATCGGGATCGAATGGAAAACCCTTCTGGAATGCTGAGATGCCGGCTGGTTATTCCTGGAGATGGAAAGGGCTGACCAAGGAAAATGGCAGGATCGCCACAGCTCCGGATATCAAGCTTTACAGTATGACCTCTTTTGCCGGAGGTGCCACTGGTGTATTTTCGCCCCGTTGGAGGCCCCTCCTCAATGGATATCATACCGGTAACTTTGCTTTCTGTAATATGGACGGCTCCCATACCGACCGTACCAAAATGGCCGGCGATCTTGCCACCTGGGCCAATCATCCCGACCAGGCTCCTCTATGGAACGCCAGGCCGGTGAGAGGTGAAGTGGGGATTGTGGTGGTGCCGGAATCCCAGATCCAGTGCTATCTCCTGGAAAAGAACACGAGATATTACTACCGTTCGATCACAGGGGCCTATCAGGGATTTCTCTTTAACAATATTCAGGCCGATTTTGTCTATGCGGACCATATCGGAAGCGGCCATGACGTGCTCTATCTGCCCCATCCGCTCATGCTCCCGCGAAAAGTGGCGGATGCCCTGAAACGATTTGTCAGCCGGGGAGGAATTCTCATATCGGAAGGATGTCCTGCATATTTCGGAGATCACGGCAGGGCCGGGGAGATCCAGCCAAACTACGGACTGGATAAACTATTCGGCGCGAAAGAGGCCAGGGTGGAATTTACTCCGGTACTGCTCGAAGGGATGAAATTCAATGCTTCCGTCGGAGAACACATCGGCGGAGAGGTCACCGGCGGAGTATACCTTCAGTCCTTCGAGCCCACCACAGGAACCATCTCTGGCACATTCGATGACGGGAGCACTGCTGTTATCGATAATTCTCACGGAAAGGGACGGACCCGCCTGATAGGAACCTGTCCGGGCTACGGTTATTATGAAGCTGAGGATGATCCCGGGACACTGAAGTTTTTCGGCGAGCTCCTGAACTGGGCCGGGAAAGAGCAGCATGTGAAGTGCAGTGATCACAGGCTGATTGCCCGTATCCACAGCGGTCCGGGTTATCACGTGCTCTGGGTCGTCAACAGTACCAGGGAAGACATTGATGCAGAGCTGATCCTCGCACCACGGTGGGCGGAATACGGGAACCACAACCCGGTTTTGAACCCCGGTACCTTCGAACCGGACGGGGCCAGGCTAGATGTGACCGTACCTGCCCGCGAAACGACCATTGTTAAATTCTCATGACCATGACATTCAACGACGATTTGTTCTCGCAACTGCCCGCCGTTCCTTTCGGCGCTGTATATTTCAGGAAATCGAACCCCCCGAGGGAGGACTGGGAACGGGATTACGAGCAGGCGAAAAAGGACGGAATGAATACCTTCCGGCACTGGTTTATCTGGGCCGGGATCGAGGTGGCACCGGGAATATACGACTGGGATGATTACGACAGGCAATTCGATCTGGCGGCCAAATACGGAATAAAGACCATTATTGCGGAAATACTGGCACCTGCACCCGATTGGTTGTTTGCGGAATATCCCCATGCAAGGGTGGAGGATGAGCGTGGCCGCAAGGCAGGCAGCGGATACCGGGATGCTTGTGCAGTGGGAGGCATGCCGGGGCTCTGTTTCGACAACGAGGAGGTGTTTTCCCATGCCCGTCAATTTCTGACTGCCCTCTACACCCGTTACAAGGATCATCCCGGCTTGGGAGGATATGATATCTGGAATGAACAGAACACCAACGGAAGTGCGGGTGGCTGTTACTGCGAGGCGTCTGCGCAAAAGTTCAGGGAGTGGGTCAAACAGAAATATGGCGACATGAAGTTGCTGGCCGATGCCTGGAAGCGATATAGCTACCGTGACTGGGACGACATTGAAATTCCCCGCCACCGGGGGTTTTACGGCGACGAGATCGACTGGAGGCTTTTCCGGATCGAAAATGCCTATGGCTACATGAAATGGAGGCGCGACCTGATCAAAAGCATCGATCCGGATCATCCAGTGACTGCTCACATGAATGCCAAAAAGACCCTTTCTCAGGTAGGATCTGACACGTATCAGATTTTCAGAGCTGCCCGGCTTTCGGACGGATTCGGGTTTTCGGGCGGAAGCAACCACTCCGAATGGACCAGGTACCGCTGGGAGCACTGGCTGACGTCTGACCTGGTCCGCTCGGCCTCCGATGAGAAACCCTACTGGTGTGCCGAGATGCCCGCCGGCTATTCCTGGCGGTCCAAAGGGACCCCCATGGACAGGGGCAGGATGGCTACCCCCAACGATATCCGGCTGTTCAGCATGACCTCTTTTGCAGGGGGCGCCACCGGGATCAAGTCTCCCCGCTGGAGGCCCCTTCTCAATGGCTGGCATACCGGTAATTTTGGATTTTATGACATGGCCGGACTTCCCACCGACCGGTCAAGGATGGCGGCTGAAGTGGCGAAATGGGCTAATCACCCCGATCAGGCGGACATCTGGAAGGCCAGACCTGTGAAGGCTGAGATCGGAATGGTGGTGGTTCCGGAGTCGCAGATACAATGCTGGTTGCTGGAAAATGACACGAAGTATTATTACCACTCTGTTGCCGGTGCATACCAGGGATTTCTTTTCAATAACATTCAGGTGGATTTTGTCAATTTCGATGAGATCACCGATGGCACCTACGATATCCTCTACCTGCCCCACCCCCTGATGCTGCCCCGCAGGGTGGCCGAAGACCTCCGCGAGTTTGTCCGGAGAGGCGGCACGCTCATATCGGAAGGGTGTCCGGCTTACTTCGGCGATCATGGAAGAGCAGGGGAGACTCAGCCAAACTATGGACTTCAGGATCTCTTTGGCGCTGTGGAGGCACATGTGGAGTTCACCCCGGTACTTCATGAAGACCTCAAATTCCAGGCCGGCGGCAAAAAGATCAGCGGCGGAGTCTACCTGCAGTCCTATACACCAAAATCGGGCACCGTGACCGGAACCTTTGAGGATGGAAGTCCAGCCGTGATCGATCACACCTATGGGCAGGGGAAGACCCGGCTGATCGGCACCTGTCCGGGTTATGGCTATTATGAGGCGGAGGACGACCCGGCCTCCAGGGAATATTTCGGAAATCTCCTGAGGTGGGCCGGCAGGACTCCGCATGTGAAGTGCAGCGATCATCGTCTGGTGGCCCGGCTTCACCAGGGCGACGTGTACCGGATGCTCTGGATCGTCAATTCGTCCAGGGAGCCGATCCGGGCAGAACTTGAGCTGGCGGAGGAATGGGGTCCATTCAATGAATATGAGATCCTTCTGAGTAACGGGACGCTCAGCGCTTCCGGAGCGAGCATACAGGTAATTATCCCTGATAGGGATGTGGCCCTTGTCCGGTGGAGTTGATACAGGCAGGGCCCGAAGAGCAGGCCGTTCAGAAGGTGAGCGGGGTCGGGAACAATGATCTGGTTCAATAACATCTGAAATGAAGATACTTTCTTTTATCATGGTGGCCAGCTGTTGCATATTGACGGTCTCTCCGCCTGAGGCATACGGAGGGAATCCAACGGTTGAAGCGGACAGCGATACCGCTGTTTTCCGCGATCCATTCAAATGGCCCTTTTCGAAGACCAGTATCTGGAATATGCCCATAGGGTGCGGGGCCCGGTATGTGGATGCGGGCATCACTCCCCAGACAGCAAGAGGTACCTTTGCTTACCACGATATTATCATCCTGACTCCGGATGAACCGCTTCTGGATGTGTATGCATTTCCGGGAGGGTGGGGCAGCGACCGTTGCCTGAAGGGAGCCTACCTTGGCCAGTTACCCATTCCCTCCGATTTCTATCTTCCTTATACAGGTAAGACCGCGGACCATCCCGCCGCCATCCTGGAACAGGATCACCGGACACTGAACCAGAGTCAGCCCGTTCACCGCTGCCCGGAGAATGAATTTTTCACCTCTAAGTATTGGGGATACCCCGACGTGGATATCTACGGGGAAGGGATCCAGGGGGCTCACGGCGGCAGCGTGCTGTCCAGTATCGGGGGTACTATCCGGCTGGGTGAATTCACCGCCGGGAGGATACCCCATGCGCTGAAGGTATGCATGTATGCCGGGAAATATTACTTCTATGATCCGGATACCGACTCCACACCAGGGTTTCGCTGGCCTGCCTCCCGTGCAGACGGTTATGCCAGCGAGGAGAGCTACGGGGGGACCAACCAGGTTCTGGAGATAGGTTCACTGCTGGCACTCCAGCCCGGTTTCGACACCAGCCTGCTCAGCACGGTACCGGGAAAGATCATCGCACAGGCATTCATCGACTACGGAGGGTACATCGTGGACGATGCAGCCTGGGACGTGTTCAAAATACCGTTTGAACTGGGGCCCGAAGGAAACGTGGAGGATGAATTCCGCGCTTTGTACGGATTTGATTTCGATCAGAAAAGTCTTTCCCACCCCTTTTCACAGGATATTACCACCATTTTCACCCATTTATTTGTGATTGACAACAACGGTCCCGACAGCATTGGAGGGGGAGGCGAGCCCAGGATCCCCCTGGCGCCGGATTTCTTGCCTTCCGACGATGTAACGGTGACCACCGATGGCACACCCGGAGCGGGGGTGATCCTCCCCGGCACCTTCCCCATTCACCAGGGAAGGGTCACGAGGCTGACGGCGGTGGAACCGGTGGGTTACCGGTTCACCCGGTGGGAAGTACCCGAAGGACGGGCCACGCTGGAGGACAGCACGGTGCGGGTGACCACCCTGTCCATCGACTCGGGTGATGTGACGGTCAGGGCCCATTTCATCCAGGAATACTATTCTCTGGAGGTGGGGGTCTCAGGCGAGGGAAACGTTACGGTCGACCCGTTCCCAGACAGCATTCCATCGAACGAAACGATCACGCTGACAGCCGTTCCCGCTGACGGATGGGAATTCACCGGGTGGGAAGGAGATGCCACGGGCGATGACAATCCCCTGAATCTGTCCGTCACGAGCGACATGAATGTGTTTGCCCATTTTGCGATCCCCCATTACAGCCTGGTGGCCGGGATCGGGGGAGAGGGATCGGTTCTTATGGAGCCTGCAGGCGACAGCCTTCCCTCCGGAACAGTGGTAACCGTGACGGCCATTCCCGATACAGGCTGGATTTTCAGGAACTGGACGGGCGACCTTACCAGCGTGGAAAACCCGCTTACCCTGGACATGGACCGGGACTGGATCCTCTATGCAGCTTTCGATAAACTGAGTACATCGTCCGTGGGATCATCGGTTCCCAAACTGACAGGATTTCCCGTGATTCGTCTGTTGAAGGGAAACGGAATCAGATCGCTGGAGGTCTCAATGAAGGGTTTGTCACCCCCCCAATCCGTATGGATATGTGATCTGCTGGGCAGGGAAATCTACCGGGAGAAAGTGATGTACAGAGAGAGGTTGCAGATTCCTCTGGAAGGAATCGCTCCGGGCATTTACATTGTACAGGTTTTAAATGGCCCTGAAGAGCATCCCGCGTCTCTGAAATTCGTGGTACCCTGAAATAATTCTTTTACAGAACATTGATTATTATGGGCATTCAAACGAAAAAATGGATCACATTATTTGTCACAGGTACGCTGGCTTTCGGCAGTATCGGATTATCAGTTTCCCTCTCCGGTTCCGGAGAAGGAGCCAGGATCAGTGACATTGTTGTTGGCTACAACTGATGTTTGGCTGAAGGTATGGATTTCAGAATCAGAAGAATTGGGGGAGGCGATGCTGTGATTCAAATGGTGCGATTAATAAAGACAGAACTTTAATCAAACAATTCTTTCATCAAACAATAATACTGAGCAATGAAACAAACTGGTATAGTACTGATTCTTTTTTTCGCGGTTAATGTCTGTGCACAGCCTTATAAAAATGCATCTTTTCATGTGGAGGAACGGATCGGGGACCTGATGGGCAGGATGACCACTGAGGACAAGGTATTGCTGCTTCATCCCAATTTTTTCAGCACCAAACCCAATGAACGGCTGGGGATCCCCGCTATCAAATTCATCGACGGCTCCTACGGTCTCCGCTGCGGCCGTTCCACCGCATTCAGCACCCCGGTGAATTACGCGGCCACCTGGAACCCGGAACTGATCAACCGTGCCGGGATCGCCATTGCCGAAGAGGTGCGGGCCAAAGGAAGGAACATGCTGCTGGGACCGGTGATCCTCATGCACCGGATCCCGCAGGCCGGCCGGAACGCGGAAAGCTACAGCGAAGATCCCTTCCTGGCCGGGACCGTGGCCACTTCCTATATCAAAGGCATCCAGAGCCTGCAGGTTCCCGCAACGGCCGATTTCATCGGGGCCAAGACCACTGAATACCACGGTCACTTCTACGATGTGAGGGTCAGCGAAAGGGCCCTGCACGAAATCTACCTTCCGGCCTTCCGTATGGCTGTAGAGGAGGCGGGGGTATGGGGCATCATGACACCCTACAACCGGCTGAACGGTGTGCGGGCTTCCGACAATCATTACCTGCTCTGGGAGATCCTCAAAAAAAAATGGGGGCACCGGGGACTGGTGGTCACGGACTGGATGGGCGTGCAGAATTTTCAGGCCTCTGTCTACGCGGGCCTCGACCTGGATATGTGGGGCGGCAGGAAATACACCATCGAAAATCTCACCAAAGTATATGAGACCGCCGCCAATGATCCGAGGGACCGATACGGCATGAGGCTGCATGCTGAAAGGCTGGATGAATCGGTACGGCGGATCCTGCGTGTCATGTTCTCCAACGGGTTGTTCGAAAATCCGGTTTTCGAAGCACGTTTCGATACCTCAGCCCATAGCCAAATCGCATTGGAGATCGGGCGCGAGAGTATCACACTTCTGAAAAATGAAGGGGACCTGCTTCCTCTGGATCCCGGAAAAACGCGGTCGGTGGCAGTGATCGGACCAAATGCGGATGTGACCCGCCACAGTATACGGTGGGCATCCAGGGTGCTCCCTTATACGACGGTATCCCCCCTGGAAGGGATCACGGCCGCTGCCGGAGAGAAAATAAGGATCAGATATTCCCAGGGTTGTGCCATCGATGACCTGGGGAAATTCCTGACCTCGGAAGAAGTATCCACTCGCGATGGCAGGCCCGGCTTCCTGGTGGAGTGGTTTGACAATGATACCTTCAGTGGAGAACCTGTATCGCGTGAGGTGGAGAATTCAGTGGGCTATTTCTGGGTGAACCACCCCCTGGATCCTTCCAGAGAGGCGCGCGACAGTCAGGGAGAATTCTCTGTCAGGGCCACGGGAGTCTGGACCCCCCAGAGATCGGGTTATTACCGGGTATATACCACCACCGCGGATGTGGATGTAGATCCGGCCGACGGAAAAGAGGTGGATGGGGCACAGGGTGCCAGGCAATTGACCAAACAGGTGGATGGACGAGAATACCGCTACTATGAAAAAGGCAGATCTTACCAGGTGAAAGCAGAATATGTACACAGCAGATCGGTCAACTTTCAGCTCCGGTATAGCTATTTCGAAGAGGATGGACAGACCAGGGCCGTGGAAGCCGCACGAAAGTCGGATGTGGCCATTCTCTTCCTGGGATTTTCAGAGACGGTAGAAGCCGAGAATAAAGACCGCGAGCCGGACCTGCCCGAGAATCAGATCCGCCTCATTCGGGCTGTTGCAGAGGTGAATCCTAACCTGGTGGTACTGCTGAACTCGGGATCGGGAGTCTCGGTGGAACCATGGGGCAAACTGGCCCGGAGCATCCTTTGGGCGGGGTATCCCGGGCAGGAAGGTGGAACGGCCGTGGCCGACATCCTTTTCGGAAAGGTCAGCCCGTCGGGCAAACTTCCATTCACCATGATGAACCGATGGAAGGATTCGCCCGTATACGGCCACTACCCCCAGGGGGAGGATGAGATGCTGCATTACGTGGAAGATATCTACGTGGGATACCGGTGGTTCGACCGGTTTGATACCCCGGAAGCTGCCTTTTCCTTCGGGCACGGACTTTCGTATACCACTTTTCAATACGATGGACTTACTATTCAGCCCGGTAAGACAAATACAGGGGAGGTTACTGCCAGCCTGAAGGTAAGGAACACGGGTTCCGTTGCCGGGGCCGAGGTGGTCCAGCTCTATATCGGAGATACACACGTCGGAGTCGACCGGCCGGTCAGGGAACTCAAAGGTTACCGGAAGGTGTTCCTGGAACCCGGCGAAGAGGAGCAGGTCTCTTTTCCTGTCGAACTTCGTGACCTGATGTATTACGACCCTGTCTCCCGCGGTTGGAAAGCCGAACCCGGACAGTTCACCATCTACGCAGGGTCCTCCTCCACCGATATCCGGCAAACTGGAACATTCACTTTGACTGACAACTATATGGAGTGAAAAGGTTCACGAATGAATTCATTGAAATGAAATATCCTTCTAAAAACAGACTGGAAATGCGAAAACATCCACCACAAACGAATACCATTTCGCTGCTAAGAGCACTCCTCATCGAATCCATTCTTCCGCTGCTCCTACTGACTGGATGCATTGAGCAGTCCCCGGAGGAAACCCTGATCACACACGGGCCGCTGCTGGGGAGGCTGGGTACAGACCGGGTGGGGATCTGGGCCAGGACTTCGGGATCCTCCGCTTTTCATGTGGAATATGGCACCGATCCCGGAAACATGACCCACAAAAGCCCGGAGGTAACCACTCGTGCCAGGAATGACTATACCGGATGGATCCTTCTGCACGGACTGGAATCTGGGACCAGGTACTATTTCAGGCTGGTCCCCGGGAATGAGGAGGATCATTCCGGGCATTTCACCACCCTTCCCTCTTCGGCATCGTACCGGAATGACAGTCTCAATCCGGAAGGCCTGTTCAATTTCTCTTTCGAGTTTGCCTGTGGAAACAATCAGACCGAAGCCAGGGGCGTGGGGGCTGCCGGGAAAGGACTGGGAAGAGCGCTCCCCACCTTCAGAACTATTATGGATCAGTTCGCGGATGAAATTCACTTCTCCATTCAGAACGGCGACTGGCTTTATGAGTCGGACGGAAGGGCTTTCCCGTTGGAAGCATGGCTGGAGGAGCAGGATCTTGCAGCCGACAGCCTGCCTGAAGTCCTCCGTATCGCGCCCTCCATGGTGGGAGTATGGGAAAACTACAAGGAATATCTGGAAAATGGGCCTAATCTGAAAACATTCCACCGGTATGTACCCTGCTTTTATACGTACGATGACCATGAGATTCTGAATGATGTGATCGGAAGCGGACAGAACGGTTACAGGAACCGCCGGGCCGTGTTCCGTGATATCGGGGTGGCTGCGTGGTACGATTACATTGCATGGAGCAACCCTGTATCGCCCGATCCGGTACTCCATGTCGGGACTGCACAGCTCAATGAAGGATCGGATGTATTATACGATCCTGAATCGGATTTCAGTACCATGAATTGGGAGGCCCGGGATAACCTGCACATACACTGGGGAACGGTATCAGCAGGCGTCGATCTGACAAGCCTCGACAGTGTGAACGGGGATCCCAACGCCGGGGTGTATGAGATCAGAGAGGTGATCGACGCCCGGCATCTGCGGATCCGTCCCGCAGCCACAGCCACGAAAACCTCCCCGTATTCCATCGGAACCCGGTCCTATTTTCGAAAGCAGATCGCCAACTGCGACTTCTTTTTCGTCGACACCCGGTCGCACCGCATGGTTCACGATCCGCAGAATCCCATGAACCCGGAGATCACCATGCTGGGAAAGGAGCAGCGGGAATGGCTGCTGGACGGAATTGCCGGCTCACAGGCCGACTTCATCTTTGTGGTTTCCAGTGTAAACTTTTCCATCCCCCATCTGTCAGGCGGACCCGACATTGTGGCCAATAAGGACGACGCCTGGACCGCTTTCCAGTACGAGCGGGAGGTAGTGATCAGCGCCTTCGAGCAAAAGAGAGTTCCGGTATTCGTGCTCACGGGCGATCTGCACAACTCCTTTGCCATCCGTATATCGGACAATGTCTGGGAATTCGCTTCCGGCCCCAGGAATTCCAGGAACCATCACCGGGGGAACGAGGGCTTCAGGCCGGCAACCGGCGAATACACCTATGGGAACAGGACTTGTGATATCCTCTGGTCCACCTATTTCCTGGAGGATACCCCACAGACCGAACTGCTGAAGCCCAGCTTCTGCATCGTCAGGGTGAACAATGTCCTGGACAGTCCGGGTGAACCCGGAAAGCCGCGCTACTATGCCTATGAAAGGCCCCAGGTGATCTTCAGCTATTATTCCGGTCTGACCGGCGAACTGCTCTATTCCGAATCGATCAGGGCAAAAAAAAGGGAATGATTAACACTGTGGTGATGCGAATCCTTCAAACCTTATTTCTTTGCCTCCTGCTGGTTCCTGTAAGCGGACAGGTCCTCCATGTTAACGAGGGTGATCGTATCCAGGATGCCCTGGACCGGGCATCCCCGTTTGATACCATTGTCGTCCACGAAGGGGTCTATTTTGAATCGCTTCAAATCGATCGACCGGTTTTCCTGCACGCCCTAAACGGAGGTGAGGCCACCATTACCAACCGGTTTGCCGGAGAGCAAAAATGGATTCCCTCTGAAGGGGAAGACCGGGTATGGGTGATGGAGGGGGTCCGCTGGCCGGTACACTGGCTGCTGGTGGAAGGGGTTCATGCATTCGATTACCGGAGCAGGGTGGGCTTTGATGCACAGAGGTGCGGCCCATACTGGAGCAAGGGATGGCAGGAGACTCCCCAGGAGTATAGCGAATCTCCGCTCTATTTTGCATGGGACCGGGAGACCCGTTCCATCTGGCTGAAACTGGATGATCCGGGGAATCCGAACGATCTTGACATCGCTTTTAACAGTCAGGACCTGGATGGTACCACCCTGGTCCAGAAAGACCTGGGAGAGTACTGGAACCAGCAACAAATCGTCACCATATCCCGTGATCCCCCGGTGCACCCGGTGACAATGTGGTACAGTGGAACCCCGGCAGAACCGGAAGACGGAAGGATCATCGATTTCCCTCCCGTCTGCGGCATCGTCATCGATATCCGTTCCGATTCGGTTTCCATCGAAGGATTCAGGATCCACCTGGCGCCGACCGTGGGGATCGAGGTAAATGATTCGAAACACGTGACCATCCGTAACTGTTACTTCAGCGGGTTTCAGTTCGGGATCAATACAGGGTACAGGTGTACGGATCTGACCGTGGAGCATTGTGAATTCGACGGAGGGGAGCTGATTACCACCGGAGGCCATACCGATGTGACCCACCACATGTGGAACCACAGCACCTACGTCATTCCTGTGAAATTCAACGGGACCGGTCTGACCTTCCATCACAACTATGTGTATGAGGGATACGACCTGTTCCAGCCAAGGGGAAGGCACAGAGATTTTCCGGATGTGCCGGATCTGATGTCGGATGTGGCATTCAATGTCTGGCACCAGGCCATCGATAACCATCTGGAATTCGACGGGGTGGAGGCCACCATCCGTATGCGTTTTCACCATAACCTGATACTGGGAAGGGGGACCAATGATATGCTGGCGATTACCACCACCGAGAACGGGGATCCCCTCATGATCGATCACAACCTGTTCTGGAACGGAGGGGATGACAGCCGGATCATGAAGCTGGTGGGAACCCGAAGGCGGAACAATGGCATATTTTTTATACATAATACCTACCTCACCGGAGCGCATTGCAGTGCCGCTCCCTTTGGCCCCGACTGCATCTTCGAGAACAATATTGTAGTCTCTTCCTGCAGCGTGGCCCGATGCTGGAACCATCTGTCCCTGAATACATTTCTCCCGACCCGGTATAATCTCTGTACCGGCGGGGACCAATATATTGCGGGTTTTAAAGGAATCACGGCTTCTCCCGGATTGGGAGGGACCCCTGAATCCTTTTTCTGTCTGCAGCAAGGATCCCCGGCCATCGACGCGGGAGTTGCGGACCAGGGTTATTATCAAGGGAGCTACAGCGGCGATGCTCCGGATCTCGGTGCACTGGAGAGTACGCAGGATGTGGATGACTGGGCCCAACAGTTCGGCCATTGCGGACCTGAATGGATCCGTGCGGAGAACGCCGCTGAGAAAGCCCCCCACCGTCCCGAATGGCCCGCATTAATTGACAAGTGCTGGGGTGGTCTTGGAGGGGGCAATCTGCAGGGTAGCAGGATCCACCGGGTCGGGCACCATCAAATAACAGATAGCTATGAATAAAGAATGCCGCGTAATCCATAAAAGAATTCAGTACCTGCCCGCCTTTATCTTGGCAGGACTGGTGTTACTGTTTTCATGCGAAAAGCAGGCCGCAAAGAGTTTTCTCTACCTCTCCCTCCAGGAGGATGACCGGGTGGTCATATTTCAGATTCACCGGGAATCGGGCCGGCTCGAGGAACAGGGGTCCCTTCAGGTGGAAGGCTCCCCTGCCTGCCTCACCCTCCACCCGAACGGAAGGAACATGTATGTGGCACAACGTTCGGCCCGGACCATATCATCCCTGCAGGTCGACCGGGAGACAGGTATGCTCAAAATACTCAATACCATTCCCTCCCATAATCCGGTATATCTCTCCACCGATCGAAGCGGCCGGTTCCTCCTGGCTGCATTCAATCAGAAACAACCGGGTCTGGAAAACCAGATGAAGGCCGCCATCTATCGGATCAGGGACGACGGTAAGCTGGAACCAAAGGTGGTCCAGGAAATACTCACCGGTCTGAAACCCCACTCCATCACCACCGATCCCTCCAACCGTTTCCTTTACCTCCCCTGCACCGATGCAGAATATATTATGCAATTCAAGTTCGACCCCAACTCTGGCACCGTCACCCCGCTGAAGCCGTCTTATCAGGAGACTCCGCAGGGCACCGGACCCCGGCATTTCGACTTCCACGGATCCATGGATGTGATCTATTTCGTGAACGAGACCAACGGTTCGGTCACCGGATGCCGGATCGGAGAAGAGGGCACCCTGGATCCGTTCCAGACGATCTCCACGCTACCGGAAAACTTCACAGGCAGCAACATCAGTGCCGACATTCATCTGACACCCGACAACAGGTTTCTCTATGCCACCAACCGTAGGGACGAAAACAGCATTGCAGGATACCGTGTCGACCAGGAATCGGGCGAACTGAAGCGGATCGGCATCTGGCCGACAGAACGAATGCCGAGGGAATTTGATATCGATCCGTCGGGCCGTTACCTTTATGCAGCCGGAGAGGGCTCCGGGAACCTGGCTGTTTACCGGATCGAACGGAAGAGCGGGGAACTGTTGCTTCAGCAGGTCATCCGTGTGGGCGAGAGGCCCACCTGGGTCCTCGCAACAGACCTTTTCGTCAAACCTAGAAACAAACCCAGATGATACAGAAAATCTTCTTTTCCATTGTAGTCTTCATCCTCCTGTCATCCTGCCAGCACTCCTCCCTTCCGGAAACCCTGGAAATCCGGTATGACTATGACAGACCGCAGCTGGAATTCGCGCTGGAGCAGATCAGGCAGGCGTGTGAAGTGAAAGGGGTCTCATGTGTGATCAATGCCACAGCTCCTGATGCAGATCCTAACGCAGCTCGAGAAGAAGCCCCGGACAAAGATGGTGCCGTCCGGCTCTACTTTTCCGTCGATGGCACCCTGGACGCCGAATCCTTCTCGATCAAACAGGAGGAGGGGCGCATCCTGGTGACGGGCGGTGATGCCAATGGGATGATGTATGCCGGGATTGATCTGGCAGAGGCAATCCTGCTGGAAAAAGATCTGAATAACATGGATGCCTCAAAACAGCCCTACCTGAAGCACCGGGGCCTGCGGTTCAATATTCCCCTGGATGCGAGAACTCCCAGCTATGACGACACTGGAGATGCCGCCCAGGAGAACATTGCCACCGTGTGGGATTTCAGTTTCTGGCAGGAATACCTGGACCAGATGGCGCAGAACAGATACAACCTGTTAACGCTTTGGAACCTGCATCCCTATCCCTCCTGGGTGAAGGTCCCCGAATACCCGGAGGTGGCGCTGGAAAATGTCTGCAGGTACAACAAACCTGTCTACTGGGACACCGACATGCGGTGGAGGGAGGAGGATGTGCAGGATCCGGCAAATCTGGAAGTGATATTGGAGATGACCATTGATGAAAAGATCGCTTTCTGGAAAAAGGTTTTTGCTCATGCAGAAGACAGGGGGATCGATATCTACCTGTTCCACTGGAATGTGTTTGTCAACGGAGCACAGGGCAAGCATGGCATCGAGTGGAGCCAGCAGAGCGATGTGACCATCGACTATATCCGGAAATCGGTGAAGGCCATGCTGCTTACATACCCCAATATCAAGGGGATCGGTGTGACTGCCGGGGAGCACATTAATCGCGACCTGGAGGGGAAATACAAGACCGAGAACTGGATGTGGCACACCTATGGAAGGGGAATTATGGATGCCCGTGCCGAGAATCCCGGGCTGGATGTGCGGTTCATTTTCAGGAAGCACTGGAGCCAGCTGGACGAGATTGCGAAGGCGTTTGAAGCATATCCTTCCGAGATCGAGACCTCATTCAAGTATTCCAGGGCCCGGATGTATTCCTCCACCAAGCCTCCCTGGTTCGACAAGATTTACAGGGCGGATGTGGAGAAGTACGGAACGCTTTGCTGGCTGAACGTGAGGAACGACGATATCCTGGTATTCAGGTGGGGCGATCCGGAGTATGCCTCCGAATATATACGCCATATACCCTATGACCTGACGCCCGGTTTTTACATGGGTCCCGACGGGTATGTCTGGGGAAGGGACTTCACAAGCAGGGACCCGGATCATCTGGGCAGACTGGCGGTGGATAAGCATTGGTACCGCTTCAGAATATGGGGTCGCACCGCCTATGACCCCGGTCTGAAGCCGGAGTACTGGCAGGATCAGCTCCGGCTCCGTTTCCCGGAAGCAGATGCCGGAAGCCTGTATCATTCCTGGAGAGCAACCTCCGATATTATCTCCCTGGTGGATAAAATCCATTACAGGCAAAATGATTATCAGTTCCTGCCGGAAGGATGCCTCGACCGGCCCGGTGGATTTCACTCTGTGGATTTCTTTATTAAGGTCGCCGCCATGCCCCTGCAGGGGGTGGTCTCCATTGCCGATTTTGCCAGGGCCAAAGGAGCGGTGAATGGCATTACCCCTTTCCAGGTGGCTGATTCGCTGGAGATGGCTGCCGACCGGCTGATGGAGGGCGCAGCGGCCATCGATCCGGCTGGGAACAGTGAACTGGAGGAGACCCTGGGCGACTTCAGGTCCCTCGCCTGGCTGGGACGCTATTATGCCCGGAAGGTTCGCGGTGCTACCTTCCTGGCCATGTATCGGCTGGAGGGCAATAAGGAGCATCAGCAGCGTGCCATTGAACAGCTGGAGCAGGCAGTCTCCATGTGGGAAAAATATGCCCATGCTGCGTCCTCCCTCTATTCCCCACAGCTGTTCGCCCGGACCCGCACCCTGGACTGGGATGCCCTGCTGGAAGAGGTGAAAGGGGACGTGGAGATCGCGCGTGATGCGGAACATGGACAGGAGGTCCGGATCGAATACGATAACATTCTATGGTCCAGAAACTCAGCCAGATTATAAATATGCAAATGCGGTCAGGTATGTACATTGTAAAATACCTCTCTCTGTTCCTGTTTTTGACATGGAATTCAGCCATTATACAGGTTTCCGCGCAATACAGTATTCTGGATTCCGGCGCGGTGCCCGATGGTAAAACCGTGTGCACAGATCCCATTCAGTCGGCTATCGACCATTGCCATAACGCCGGAGGCGGAATGGTATATTTCCCCGCCGGAAAATACCTGTCGGGAACGCTGGTGCTTAAAAGCCACGTCTCACTCTATCTGGAGAACGGAGCGGTTTTGACTGGCAGCACAGACCTGAAAGATTTTCAATCGAAAATCCCCGGTCTGCGTTCCTATACAGACAATTATACCGAACGGAGCTTGATATATGCGGAACATGCCGAAAATATCTCCATACGGGGAGACGGGGAGATATACGGTCAGGGAGAGAAGTTCGCACGAAAAGCCCATCCATACAAAATCAGGCCATATATCATCCGAATGATCGGATGCAAAGGGGTTACAATTGAAGGAATCACTCTGAGAAATTCCCCCATGTGGGTGCAGCACTACCTGGCCTGCGAGAATCTGCTCATTGACGGGATCACTGTTGACAGCAGGCACTCGAACCTGAATAACGACGGGATTGACATCGATGCCTGCAGGGATGTGAGGATCACCAATTGCCTCATTGATGCAGAAGATGATGCCATCGTGCTGAAGAGTACCCTTCCGGAACCCTGTGAAAATGTGGTAATTGATAACTGTGTGCTCTCGAGTCTCTGCAATGCTTTCAAATGCGGTACGGAGTCGGTCGGCGGATTCCGGAATATTATCTTCACCAACAGTATCATCAGGGATACCCGGTTGTCGGGAATTGCACTGGAGATTGTCGATGGGGGAGTCATGGAGAATGTGATCATTGATAATATCGTCATCGACAGAACCATGAATCCGTTTTTCATTCGCCTGGGTGGCCGCCAACGCCCGCATACGGATGGTTATGAAACAGGAACAGGATCTTTGTCCGGTGTATCCATCAGCAATGTTATTGCGCGCGATATCGGAGGACTTGAGTTGTATGAAGAGGATCAAAAAAGCATGCCTGATGCTTTAATCCCTTCATCGGTCACGGGTCTTCCGGGAAACCCGGTCCGAAATATCCGCTTCACCAACATCATCCTGGAACTGCCCGGGGGCGGAACACTGGAAGACGTGGGGGATTCGATACCGGAACAGATCAAAAGGTATCCCGAATTCAATATGTTCGGAGTATTGCCGGCAGGAACATTTTATGTTAGGCATGCGGAGGATATCACCTTCGATCACATACAGGTGATATACAAAAAGGAAGAATCCCGCCCTGCCTTCTGGTTCGATGATGTCGGCGGCATTATTTTTACCAGGATCGATACGGAAGGAAGCACACCCTGTGTTCTGAAGAATCAATCCACTTTGAAATAAGACAAATGATAAAACGAATTTAATGAGACACATCACCAATTTACTCCTGATTCTGACAGCAGGTACACTTCTGAATTCAATTCATGCACAGGTGGGGGACTCTCTTCATCCTGACAGGGGAGTCGCCCTGATCTGGTATGGTGGACAGGACAACCTGGATTCCCGGGACGGAGTGGTGACTGTTGGACAGATTTTTTTTATGTGGCGGTGGTTTGAACCCAACAGAGATGAATATGATTTTGAAAGCCTGGACCAGCAAATGAAAGCCATCCATGAGATGGGAATGAAAGCCACTCTGCAGATTAACGGAAACCGTCATCCCGATTACCTTTTCCAGATCGTGCCCTATCTCGATGGAGTGGCATTGCCCACTCAGTATGACCACACACCAGAAATTGGCTATGGCCCACTTATGTACTGGCACCCCGTATACAAGGAGCGATAC
>CAZRZY010000085.1:0-21493 GCA_964604655.1 uncultured Bacteroides sp.
CTGACCCTGGGAGTGGAGTCCAGTCTGACACCCTCTGAACTCTTTGATCTGGTGGATCACCGGATCCGGCCACGGCTTACGGGCGTGGAAGGGGTCGGACAGATCTCGCTGTTCGGGGAGACCCCCAGGGAGATCCAGGTGAATATTGATCACCGGAAACTGGAGGCTTATCAACTATCCATCTTGCAGGTTCTGCAGGCCATACAAAGCACAAATATCAACTTTCCGGCCGGTCACCTGGAACATGGAAGCGGATTGACCTTCCTTCGGATGTCGGGTGAGATCCTCTCCACAGCCGAACTGGCACGCCTCGAAATCGCCCTGAAAGGAGATGGATCGGCGGTAAGGCTTTCAGATATCGCAGAAATCGTTGAAAAAGAGCAGGATCCGACTACGCTGTACCGGATAAACGGCAAACAGTCCCTGGGTTTGGAGATCACAAAGAAACAGGATGCCAACACGGTGGAAACAAGCAAGGCCCTGAAGCACGAACTGGCAAAACTGGAAAAGGAGTACAGGGACTTCGATCTGAGATTCAGCATTCCCCAGGATGGCTCCATACTGATTAAAGATGCTGCCAGCGGGGTGGCCAGGGATATTCTCATGGCTGTTTTATTGGTTACCGCAATCATGATCCTGTTTCTTCGAAGTGGACGAAATGCCCTTATTGTGATGGTTTCGGTACCCCTCTCCATGGTGACAACCCTCATAGGAATCACCCTGTTGAATTACACCTTGAACCTGATGACTTTGCTGGCACTTTCGCTGATTATCGGAACCCTGGTGGACGATGCCATTGTGGTGCTGGAGAATGTGTACCGGCACCTGGAAATGGGAAAAAACAGGTGGAGGGCCACGCTGGAAGGAGTCAAAGAGGTAAGTCTGACCGTCGTATCCACCTCCCTGGTGCTGATCGTGGTGTTCTTTCCGGTCGCTCTATCCGAGAGCATCATCTCTCCCATCATTGCCCCCTTTGCCATGGTGGTGGTCCTGGCAGTCCTGGTCAGCACTTTTACAGCCCTGACCCTGATACCCCTGCTGATGTCCAGGTTCGCAAAATTGGGACAGAATGGAAAAGGGGGCCTCTGGTCCAGGCTGGTAGCAGGCTTCGAAAAGTGGGTCGATCGATTCAGCGATTTTATGATCAGGCTTTTATGCCGCGCTTTGCGTCATGGGATCTGGACCTTTGTGATCATTACCCTCTTGTTTATGTCCTCTCTGGCCCTGGTAGGAACCGGTTTTATCGGGAATGAATTCATCAGCATGGGGGATGTGGGTGAAGGGATCCTGACCGTGGAATATCCCAAACATTTTACACTCAAGCAGAACAACCTGGCCACACAGAAGATTGAAGCCTTGATCAGCACCAAACCTGAGGTGGTCAGTGTTTACAGCACCGTCGGGAAAGCTTCGGGTTTCCTGGCCATAAGCGCTGAAACTTCCAAAACAGAAATCAATGTCAAACTGGTCGACAAGACCCAACGCCCTGTAAGTTCGGCCCGGTTCTTCAAAAAGCTCGAGGATGAATTGAATTCCACCTTCTCGGATGTGAAGGTTCGGTCTGGCATTGTAACCCTGGTGGGAGGGGCCGATGAAAATCCGATTCAAATCGTTTTTATGGGCTCGGACAAGGATACGCTGATGCATTGCGCCCGGGAAATGCTGGAGGAGGTACAAAAGATTCCCGGAACCTACAATCCAAAACTCACCATCGAAGAAGGCGCCCCCGAACTCCTGGTCCGTTTCGATAAGGAACGCATGGCCCTTCTGCACATTTCTCCCGAACTGGCAGGGATCACCTTGCAGACTGCCTTTGCTGGAAACAGAGAGAACAAGATGAGGGTGGGGGACGTGGAATACGACATTTATGTGCGCCTGGATGCGCTCCACAGGCAATCACTGGAGAATATTAAAAACCTGATCGTGATCAATCAGCTGGGTGAGTCGGTCAAAATCAGACAGTTTGCCACTGTTTCTGAAGTAAACAGCACATCAAGATTGGAACGTTACGACAGGATCTCATCGGTGGTACTGGAATCGCAGGCCATCGGCCGTACGGTGGGTGATGTGGGTGAAGACATTCTACAACTGATGGAAGAGACTGATCTGCCGGATGGGATTACCTATCTGCCTGAGGGGGATCTGAAATTTCAGGACGATGCCTTTGGTTCGCTGGGTCTGGCCATTCTGATCGCCATAGTGCTGGTATATCTGATCATGGTAGCTCTCTATGAAAGTTACCTGCATCCCTTTGTGGTCATTCTCTCTATTCCCCTGTCCATCATTGGAGCCTTGCTGGCCCTGGCCCTGAACCAGGAAACCCTGAGCATTTTTACCATCCTGGGAATGATCATGCTCATCGGACTGGTGACGAAAAATGCCATACTGGTGGTTGATTTCATCAACACCAGGCGCAGGGAGGGCGCAAATCTCCCAAGGGCGGTACTTGAGGGAGTGAGGCTCCGGATCAGGCCCATATTGATGACCGCCATTTCCACCATTGTGGGCATGTTGCCCATTGCCCTGTCTCAAACAGCCGGGAGTGAATGGAAAAACGGAATGGGATGGGTCCTGATCGGCGGTATAACAATCTCCATGTTGCTTTCACTGGTGGTTGTTCCGGTGGTTTACATAGGGGCTGAAAAGTCGAAAATCCGTCTTACAGCCTGGTTCAATCATATGTTCAATGTCAAATCAGTGCAATTATGAAGAAGAAAAAGGTGTTGCTGGCCGGTGCAACTGGGTACCCGGGGCGCTATATGGCCCAGCAATTGAAATTATCCCACTTCAATTCCCTTGATGAGTTGGTTTCCTGCGGTATTTATGAGAACCATCATTATTGGCTTTGCAGTACAAAGCACAAAGCAACCTTTAATCGTCTCAATACATCAATAAAACAGGAAATGACAGAAATGAAAACAGTATTAGTTGCCGGCGCAATGGGGTATCTTGGAAAGTTTCTTCTGATAGCGCTGAAAAAGCAAGGGTACATAACCTTTGGCATGGTCAGAGATCCGGATAAACATAATACGCTTTGTGTGGATGAAATCATTCAGGCCGAAGTTACAAAACCTTCGAGTCTGGAAAGTACAATCCACGGAGTCGATTACCTTATTTCCACGATAGGTATCACCAGGCAAAAAGACGGTTTGACTTATATGGATGTGGATTATCAGGCCAATGTCAATCTGTTGCAGGAGGCAAAAGAAATTGGTGTTAAAAAGTTTGTTTATGTGTCGGTATTAAACATTGAGTTGATGCGGTATTTGAAAATGATAACCGCCAAAAAGCATTTTGAGGATGAACTAAAGTCATCGGGAATGGAATATCTTATAATCCGTCCCAATGGTTTTTTCTCGGACATGACCGAGGTTCCGAATATGGACCGGAAGGGAGCAGTGTACCTTTTCGGGAGTGGCAATTACAGGGAGAATCCCATACATGGTAGTGACCTGGCTGAATTCATTATCAGTCATCTGGATCGCAGGAATCAAGAACTGGAGGTGGGTGGTCCGGACATGCTTATCCAGAATGAAATCGCGCAGGCGGCCTTTAATGCACTGGGTAAAAAGAGAAAGATCGTTCACATTCCACTATGGGTTCGTAATGCATCACTGAAACTGATCCGCTGGTTCAGCTCAGAAAAGACCTATGGTTCGATCGAGTTCTTCATGACCGTGATGACCATGCATATGATTGCCCCGCAATTCGGGAAACGCAAATTAATTGACTATTACAGGGAGATGGTGTTATGAAATGGTTCAAACAGAAAAATCTGCACGTAATCTTTATCTTATTGTTCTTTCAGTTTACAGGTTGTCTGAAAGATCCTGCCGGACCCAGTGCTCTGGTACCGCCAACGGTTGACCAGATAACCGGCCTGCCCAGGCTGTCAATCGAGGTTGAGGGACACGAGCGGATAATCCATTTCACCACGTTCGGCGATTCTGCGAATCCGGCGCTGTTTATCATGCATGGATCGCTCTCGGATATGAGAGCATACCTGCCTTTACAGGAATTGCAGGATAAATATTTTGTCGTAATGTGGGATCAAAGAGGGAATGGGCTTTCAGAAAGGGTAAGCGAAGAGGAACTGTCCTATGAGGCCATGGTAGAAGAGATCCGGGCGCTAAAGGATCATTTTTCCCCAACCCGGCCGATCACTTTGATGGGACATTCCTGGAGCGCAATCTTCGCAGCCATGTATCTGGGCAGGCATCCCGATGCGCCGGAGCAGGTTATCCTGATGGAGCCTTTCGGCCTGAAATCGGAATTTATGAAACAGGTGGATATTCCGATGAATCTGACCGGTGAAGGATACCTGGACATGATGTATGCTTCTAAATACATGACACCCAAAAATCACGAAATACTTGACTACCAGATGCTGGCAGTGCTGCGAAGCAGCGTACGTAATTATTTCTGCGACCGTGATCATTTGCCGTCCTGGCCGGTATGGCGCGTGGGTGGATATGCATTGCTCATCTGGGAGAAGAATTTGCTGAATGGCGCAAGGTACGACTATGATTTTACACCGGGACTGGAAGCGTTTCCAGGCGAAGTGCTGCTGGTGGGCAGTTCATGCAGTCCTATTGGATATGAATTTCAGCAAGAGTATCATCAGCCCTTGTTTCAGCACGCAGAGGTATTAAAAATTGAAGATTCCGGACACCGGCTCGTCACTGAGCAATACGAGACGCTGATCACCGGATTAAGGAGTTTCCTTAAAGCATATCGCAATGATTAAATATGGAAAAGTTGAAATAAATGGTGGCTTAAGAATACTGAGAAGAATAATCTGGACTCAGTTTATTGTCCTGTTAGCCCTGCAGCCTTCGAACGCTCAGGTCGGGCATGCGGAAGACCCCGGAAACCAAACGATCAGTCTGGGTGTTTCCAGCGATGCTTTTGCTGGCATGGAGCTGGGCTATTTTCGTAACCCCGGGATCGTAAAACTGAAAGATCTGCGGGTCTATGCCCGGTTCAGCTTCCCGCTTTTACTGACCATCAGCGACAGGTCACTGGATAGCTGGGAAATCGATCTCGGAGTGAACTCGGGACTGGTGGGAACCGACAGGCTCGGTATCATCGCCGACCTCCGTTTTTTTATGATGCATCACGACCAGGTCCTGGGCACTTTTATGCCACTGGGGATCGACCTGTGCCTTACACCTGCTTATCACTTCCCAAAGGGTTATCTTGGTCCTCAGTTCAGATGGAATCAAATCATTGCTACGCATATTTCACATTCAGAATATGTAAAAAATACTTTCAACGGACTGAATACCAGCGAAAAATACATCCAACCTCAAGACGGCTGGTACGGCAGTACCGGTTCCTATCTGGGTTTCGGCATAGAAGGCGGGCGGAATATCGGGTCGCGATCCTT
Source organism: uncultured Bacteroides sp. (assembly GCA_964604655.1). Taxonomy (GTDB): domain Bacteria; phylum Bacteroidota; class Bacteroidia; order Bacteroidales. Next base: position 5,390 of record CAZRZY010000085.1, read on the forward strand.
TATTCATGCTGATCTGGGAATTATTCAGTTCACATCTCCTTATACCGGATTGATCGATGCGATGTCGATGGGCCAGGTACCTCTGTACCTCGATCTGCGATTCCACTATAAACTATAAGTCATGTCTCCAATCTATCATATGATCAGAACAATAAACAGAGCCATTCTTGTTACTACTTTATTAATTAGCTGGAAAGGCTTATTGTTCGGACAGGGGGAAGATCTCTTTGATGATTCATTTCTTCATGAAATCCATTTCTATCATATGGATACGTCCTTGCTGGATGGGAGTAAAATCTACCATTTGGCAGACATGTCGATCGATGGAAATGATGTGGACAGCATCGGGATCAAGGAAAAAGGGAATATATCCGGAAATGTTCCGGCCTTAAAGGTTCCTCTGAAGGTGAAAACCAATAAGTACGTGGCAGGCAGGAAATATGACGGGATCAAAGAATTCACATTGCATAATAATTATCAGGACCCGACCATGCTGAGAGAAAAGCTGACCTATGAGATCTGTGCAAAACTCGGCCTCTATGCTTTGAGAACAGCTTTCGCAAAAGTATATATCGACGGAGCATACTGGGGATTATATACCCTGGTGGAGGGCAAGGATGAAATGTTCAAGATCCGATTCGGCAATCGGGATGCCGATGCGATAGAGTCTCTGGATTTCGGAAATATGTGCTTCATCAGTGATCATCCCGATGACTATAATATCGCCACCACGGGGTATCCTTACTATCAAATTGAAAACGGGGACGAAAATACCGCTTTCTCCAATTTTGCCACGATGATCGATATGGCCAATAATACACCCGACAGTGATTATATCAACAAAGTCTCAAAATCCTTAAACCTTGAGCACTTCTTCAGATATCAGGCTGCAAATGTCTACCTGATGAATTTTGACTCGTATATCGGCTTCAATGGGAACCAGATCTACTTGTATGATACAGTTTCGAATATCTGGCAGGTGATCCCCTGGGATTTTAACGGATCACTGAATTTATACGATAATGGAAACGGTGTCCAGTATGCCAGTTCCTATCCTTTATTCCCTGAAAGAATCAAAGGAGGTTGTATTGCGAATAAACTACAATCAATCAATCAATTAAAGAATTATTATTTAGAAGCAATATGCGAATTGGTGCAGGAATATGCTGATACAACAATTATGTTCAACCGGATAGATGTATTAAAGAGCCAGATTGAAGCTGCAGTTTATTCCGATTACAGAAAAATGTATAGCGATGAGGAATTTAACCTGACTACAGAATATGGATATTTCAACATCGATTACAATGAATTCGAAGGTCTGAAGACTTTCTTTTCTGACCGATATAAGCTTATTAAGGAAAGCCTGAAAAACGAAAACTTCCATTGTGATCAGCCGGGCACCTATGTTGTGCCAGAAGGAAAGCTCAGCCTCACTTTATATCCCTGCCCTTCAAATGGGATGTTGAATATAGAACCAGAAAAGGGGATAGAACTTATATCGGTACTTGATATTTATGGCAGGCAGTTAATACAACTGGAAAAACCAAGTTTCCCTTTAGATATATGCTATCTGGAAGCGGGTACTTATTTAATTTCTATTACGACTACCGAAGGGACTCTTAACTCTATATTCATATTGCAGTGAAATTTAATGATCAGCGCTTTGCACATGAAAACAGGATTCTATACATCCCTCCTGATGATTTCCTCACTTGGAAATCTGTTTGCACAGGATTACGACCTTGAGATTTATTATCCTTGTGATTCTGTAAAATATGGGTATGGCATTGAAGTCGGAGTAAAACTATTGAACTATTCAGGGAACGAAGGTATCAGGTTGGTTGTTAAAAGTAATGATCCCATTCAGTGGGGATTTCAGCCGGACACTTTATTTGGCTCAGATTTTTCTATTCTATCGTTGAAAACTACGGATGATTATTTTACCGGTGAGACTGATCTGGAGATAATCGGAATCCATCAAAATGACTCTATAAAGAAGGAGTTGAGGATCAAAGTCTTTGGAGAAGACGAGCAGCCGAAATTCCCGAAGGAAAAAAAATACCTGTCTCAAGCGGTTGCATTTATAGAAAACAGTTATCCTGCATTCAGGGATGAGATTAACGAGATTGATACTTCATCGATGTTCTGTTACAGGCCTTTCCCTGCATTCGATATTGTCAACCATTCCGTCCTGTTGAGCAATCACTGGAGGATCAATGTTCAGCAGCATGTGATGGTCCCGCCCTATGACTGGAAAAAGATCTTTTTGTGGAATGAAACTGAAAGCCTCTGCCTTGGCATGCAGATCGATACCCATGGAGATTGCAGTTTCATTCCCTGTCAGCTCCATTATTACTTCCAGCGTATTAATTATATGCCACTGGATATCAATTTATCCGGCAGCAGTATTCCCGAGGATAACCAGATCAATCATCTGGTAGGGTTATTATCGACAGTGGATAATTTCGATACGCTTTCCTATCATTACCGGATAGTCAATGGAGATGCCCCTTTTATTATTTCAAACGGAAATGAATTAAGGGCTAATGCTGTTCTTAACTTCGAAGAAGATTCAATCCATCTCCTTGATATTCTCTCCGAGAACGAGTTCGGGTATGGCATTGTCCATCCATTCGTTATCTCTGTAATTCAGAAATCAAACCCATCCGGAATCATTGAGGGAAAGGTTGGACCTGAAAATATCTACATCCGTGAAGGTAATATTCATTTCAACGGATGGTATGACAGGATCGAGGTTTATGATCTGTCGGGCAGAATGATCCGAGCCCGCACAAAGGCTTCCAGTATCACCCTGGATGGCCTTGAGAATCAAGTCATGTTCGTTAGATTATTTGATTCGAATACCGCCAGATTACTCAAAATATTATTTTTAAAATGATCGGAAAATGAAAAAGTTGATCGTATTGTTGCTTTGTACCGCATTTCTTAGTTCATGCAATAAAGAAGCGGAGCCACTCCAGAAATTTGATATCAATGTGGGTGACCAATTCACCATAGAACTGGAGGCAAACTGGTCGACAGGGTATTCCTGGGATTGGGAAAACAGTCTGGAAGTAAGTGTGGTCGATACTACTGGCAGGATTTATATTCAATCAGATCCGGGATTAGGGGGAACTACAGGAATTGAGAAATGGACATTTGTCGGAAAGCTTGTCGGAGAGGAAACACTCAGATTTGTTTACCGGAAAGCGAACGACGAAGATCCGGAACCTACAGAAATGAGGGAATATCTGGTAGATGTTGTATCCTCCTGACCAAATGCCGGTTGAACCGTAGAATGTACCGCAGATCAATAATATTCATAGTATTCATTTTGCCGGGTTACTTGCTGGCACAGCCCGATTACACATTTCAATACCCTTTTTCACAATCAGCTGAAGCGGGATCTGGCTTCCACCTTCTGCTGCATCGCGAAATTTCTGTATGCCGGGATTATTTGCTGCCTTCAAGGGTCTTTTCAAACAACAGCTTTCTATCAGAAGCCGGTAATGTCACCTACCGTCTGCTCCTGCTTGGATCCCTGGATTTTTACCTGGCATACCTCCCAGTGGTGAACCAGCATGAATACTTTGGACATCTGGGTCGTGCTAAACAACTAGATGCCGGGTTCACCAGATACCAGATCTATTTTTTTCCGCCCACCGGCGGCAGAGCATACTGGGGCGATCACCGTTTTCACCAGCTTACGAATGCTGAACGCATGCTCGAGATTGCCGGAGGTATCGAAGCGAATTCCATTATGGCCGGGGATATCAGCCGTAAAGTCTTGCAAAAGGAGAAGATCAACTTTCATGAATCAATGCTTTTGCTAGGTGCAGGTTCTGATCTGGTCACCTACCTTCTGTTTGAAGAGGAGACTTCCTACAATGATCTCGATCAGTACCTTCAGCTGATAAACCAGAACAGGATGCCCGGGGAAAATATCGAAAAAAGTGATCTAATCTGGCCGGCAACACTTTCATTCATTACCAGTCCGTTTGTGATGCATGCGATCTACAACCTTGCCTGGGATTACATTTCCCAGGGGAGGACCGCAACAACATTTAGGCTGCTCAACGGAAACGGGCGGGTAAGTTTCCTTCCTTATGCAGGATGTGCCCTGACCCCGGCAGGACCAGTATTATCATTTAACAGTTATTTCATAAGTGGTGATAATCAGTATAAGATCTCTGTTGGTCATGGCTTTCCATGGAAAACCCGGCATACCGAGGCTGGTATTTCAGCTTATCGGATCCACATTCTTCCAGAATCGTTGGTGACAGATCTGAATATCCGGGGATGGGTGGGGGACGGATTCCCCATGCATGATCAAAGAGGAAACATCATACCTTCCGGGAAGATCGGGGGACTTGCTTCATTGGACCTTTACTGCAGACTTCCCGTTGGTCCGTATAAAGGCAGGCTACCTGTCATAATGGGAGGTGTATACATCAAAACCAAGGGATACTCAGCCGGATATATGCTCCGGGAAGGGATCGGCTTCAAGATCGGTGCTGGATACTTTTTTGTAGAATAAGTTTAATACGGGTAGAATATGAAAGTACTAAATGTTATCATTTCAATTGTTAGCTACGTTCTAATCATGGGTTCATTCTTTTATAGTTTCAAATTAGCGAAAGATGAGCATAATGTTGATCTTAAAGAGGTTAAGAATGAAGTATCACATGGCTACTTTATAAGAGCAATACTCTCAATTATCTATTATTTCTGTTTTATTGATTGGATTATTGATTTTGGTTTCATGAATTGGGCATATATCCCAAATAATCTAATAGTTAATATTATAGGAGCCACATTAATGATGCTTGTAACTGCTTTGTTTTGGTGGATAAGTATAAGCTTAGGATCAAATTATCATGGGCCTCTAAAACTGCATGGAAATCATAAATTAGTAAAAACCGGCCCCTACAAATTCAGCAGACACCCAACATATTTAGCTTTTCCACTCTTCCATATTAGTCTTTTTCTTGTGACTTCAAACTATATAATACTATGTTCAGGATTGATTATGTCGATATATACAAATCATCATCGGATAAAAGTGGAGGAGAAACTATTAACAGAAAAACTTGGGAAGGAATATGAAAACTATATGAAAAGGACCGGCAAGTATTTTTCAATTCCAAGAAGAATCTAATAAAAGAATTTAGCAGCATCTGTCCCAATGCCTTAGGAAGCAACCCTGATGATTCATTCAGATGGATGCTTACCTCTTCAGTACATCACATATTTCTACCACCGTGAGAAAGAAGTGAGCCCTGCAGAAGAAAAATGCAGACCAGTGTCGCCAGAAGTGTCTTGATCATCAGTCTGCGGGATAATCAGATTTGCTGGTAATATGAGGGTACACTCAAATGAAAAGAATCATGATTCCTGCCGTGGCACCCTGGACGTAGACATTGACCAGGCCGGTCTTCACCTTGCTTTCTGCCACGATCGCCTCCACCTGCGGAGTGATGTCAAACAGGCCGTTGTGGGAGTGGGTGGGTATTTGGATGGTTTGTTGCATGGCAAATTATCTCAGTGCAATAAGACTCAATAGCTTATACCTAATTGTCGGGCTACCAGTTTTAAAGATTTATCTCTGGTCCAAACAGGAACATGATGTATTAAAGCTGAAGCAAGTAAATGCATATCTATAAATCCCAATCCCTTGCCAAAGAGTTTCCTTTCTTCAATTAGTATGAAAACTTCTTCATCCAGCACCAGGTCTATACTTTTAAGTGTCCTGAGGAGTGAAAGAACCTCTTTTCGATTTTTAATATTACCACAGCTCAATTCACCAAGAATAATGGGATGAATGCAAACCTGGTTCGAAAGTAATAATTTTATTAAATCCTCATCTGATTGATGAAAGTGATCAACCCACACCGATGTATCTGCTAATATCATTCCGTGTTGGATTATCTCCTGGGAATGCTTTTCATCTGCTTTTCTGTACCACCCAGCGCTGCAATCCTTTTCGCGCTCTCCTGTTCTATCAAAGCTTCCAATCCCCTTCTTACCAAGGCTGTTTTTTCCGATATTCCTGTAAGCCTGGATGCTTTTCTGAGAATATGATCGTCTATGTTGAGTGTTGTTTTCATACTTGCAAGATATACAAATTATATGTATTTGTCAATACATAATAGAAATATCAACCATGCCGGTTTTCACTTTACTTTCTGCCACGATCGCCTCCGCCTGCGGGGTGATGTCAAACAGGCCGTTGTGGGAGTGGGGGCGGATATGTGGATGGTTTTCTGCATTTCTGTTTTCTATTGCCCGGTTAATTACATAAGAAATCTCTAACTAAAATAATAGTGTTAGTTTTGCTAGTATGGGAACGAATTTCAACCTGGCCCTTTGTATTTTATTTATACTTCTAATACCCCAGACCCACGTTACCGGAGAAGGGAAACAAAAGCCACGGGTAATTATTACAACAGACGGAGAAATCGACGATAAAACCTCCTTTGTACGCTTCCTTATGTACGCCAATGAATTTGAAATTGAGGGACTTATCTATGGGAACTCCAAATGGCAGCGTCATGGACATGGCACTGTCTGGATGCAAGAGACCATCGATATATGGGCTTCGGTTTTGGACAAGATCCTCTTACACCAAAAGGGGTATCCTGATCCGGAATATCTGAAAAGTATCTGCTTTGCAGGTAACATGGATGAGAATTTCCTGCACTTTACCGGACCCCTGGAAACTGAAGGTGCCCGCCACATTATCAGTGTACTGCTGGAACCTGATCCGCGGCCAGTTTGGGTGCAAGCCTGGGGTGGGACCAACACCATTGCCCAGGCCATCTCCCTCCTGGAAAAAAAATACCAGGGAGAAGACATACTGCGAGCTAAATCCAAACTGAAGATCTTTGCCATTGCTGACCAGGACAGTACCTCAGCCTGGATCCGTGAAAAGTACCCTGAAATCTTTTATATCCAATCCCACCAGTTCACAGCACTGAATTACCAGCATGAGGGTCATCCCTATTCCAATCATCTGATCTTTTCTGATGAATGGACCACCCGTAATGTAAAAAATGACCATGGCCCTCTTGGAATCATGTATGCTCAATCCTATTTCAGCGAGGGGGATTCACCTGCCTTCTTCCACCTTATTGGCAATGGACTTCGAGCGGACACAGATCCGACCTGGGGAGGCTGGGGCGGCCGGTTTGTAAAACAAGGAGTTAACAAATTCTTCAGCGATGCAGTAGATGATGGCGACCGGATGCACGGCCAGTGGATCTGGCTTCTGGATATTCAGGCAGACTTTGCTGCCCGGATGGACTGGTGCATTATGGATTATGAATCTGCAAACCATTATCCGGAACTACCGGAAGACCTGCCCCTTGAAATCCAGGTGCAACCTGGAGATGTGATCAGCCTGGATGCACGTGGCTGTAGCGATCCGGATGGTGATAAGTTACACTATAATTGGTGGCATTATCTCTATGCAGGAAAATCCCAGGCAGATAGCCCCTTACCCATCAAAGGATCTGATAAGGCAAATGCCAAAATAAACATACCTGAAAATGTTGCAGGAAAAGAGATTCACATCGTGCTTGAGGTCTCAGATGAGGCCCAAAACTCTCTGAAAAGGTATCACCGGATAGTCATTCACGTTCAATAATTCACCAGCCCTTCTTTAACATCGCTCTCTGACACAAACCCCTCCACCTGATGGGTGATATCGCAGAGGTCGTTGTGGGAATAGGTGCTGATCTGTATGGTTCGTTGCATTTCCTGCATCTTGTCTTCAAAATATGAATTATCAGTCTCCTCACAACTCTGCCTGGCATCTTCATTGATAAGTAATATCACGACCTGGTTTTATGCAGATCTATTGGCAAAACCGATTGGAAATTAATAAACTCCTTGAATGCCCTTAAGTGTTTTCTAAGAAAATTATATTGCTTTTCCGATATAATTCCATTCAATAGCTCTTGACGAACTGGTCCCATAAGTTGTGCACGTACTTCCTTTATAAGCTCCTCAAGCTCTTCAACATATTTATTCTCCAGAGCTTTGTTCCTCCTTAAGGTTAACGACCAAACACTTGTGTCAACTATGACTTTCATTTTACCGATCTCTGTTTTTTATAATCATAGTCCTGATTGTAATCTATCGTATGGAAAAGACCCAATATCTCCGACTGTTTCCTCCGCTGTATATACTCCATTAAGGCCTCTGTAACAGCTGCTTTCTTAGTCCTATGCTTGCCAACTAATTTGGCTTCTTCAATAAGCCAGTCATCAACTGCAATATTTGTAGCCATGTGTAATCCTCCTTCCTATTTTTACACATAAAAACAACGATTCTAATGGGTAGAACAAAATGAACAGCTTTTTTTTGAACTACATCATGATCCCTGCCGTGGCGCCCTGGGCACAGACATTCTTCACGTCAGTTTGGAAAGCGGTTTCAGATGCGATAGCCTTTAGCTGCAGTGTGATCTCGCGAAAGCCATTATGGGAAGAGGGTAGTCATTTGGATGGTCATTTTCATTTGAATTGGTTTGCTAAAGAAGGACCTCTTAATGATCCTTTTGGATGACATGAACAATCAAACGGCGATAGGCATATAGGTTGGGTGTCCCATTATCATGAATTTCGAGTATAATATGCAGGTTCATACCCGCCGCATCCTCCGGTATTTCCACTATCGCTATGGACGAGGAGCTATTTTGAATGGCAACAGAACCTTCGTAGGAACCGGGGTCCTCGTAAAAGGACCAGGTGTAGCTCAGTGAATCCCCATCCGGATCGGCAGAACCTGCTGCCGATAACTTCATATGTGATCCTGCTGCTGCATTCTTGTATAGTACCTGCCTGGTTTTATCTTCATTCAGCACAGCATTCGGATGGTGGTTGGCGTTTTCATATTTACTGGTGACGGTCCAGTCCATGCGGGCAGCAAAATCATTATTATAGCTACGGCTCCATTGCTTAATGGATTGACCACCGCCCTTTTCCGTGTTTCCATACATATAATACGGATCAAATACTGATTCCGCATCTTCTTTAATTTCAGCCACCTCAGACATGCTTCGAATACCCTCTATCTTTGTGAAACTGAAGCGACCACCCCATCCTCCATGGTCGATCCGCTCCGGATCGTTCAGCCCGTTAGGATACACATGCATGAATGAGGGTGAGTCCCCTTCAGTTGCCCATTGACGATCGGGGTATACCGCTCCCAGAGGGCCATGGCTTTGAATATGCTTGTCCAAATAATCATCGTCAGGTTGCCATCCGTATACACCTGTGGCACGAATATAGAAAACATCAGGAAAGTTCTTAGCAATCCATGCCCCTGCATCATCCTGACCCAGGATATCAAATAACCTTAATTTACTTAAGAATGCCTGAAACTCTTCAGCAGAGCGTGTCTCACGCACTTTCCAGATTGCCTGGGCTGCAGTATTCATGCCTCCCCAACCCATGACCCAGACAGGGCGCGGGTCATCCATATCCACTGAAGCGATAATCAGATCTGAACCTGGACTGTCTTTACCTGTTCCTACATCACCCATGCCATATCCGGTCTGTCCTAATACGGAGATGGATCTTAAGTAATCTGGCGAGGGATACCCTTCGGCATGCACAGTGAGGTTCGAGTAAACCTCTTCATAAGTATCCACAATCTGATCGAGCATGGCCGTGCTGGTCTGATTTTTTTTCCAACAACCGGTGGACACAATTAAACCCTTGATATCATATTCGTTTGCACAGACCAATTGTCGTACCATGGATTGCTCATCGTCCGGGTCGGCACCAAGATCGGTAGTATTAATTACCCGGGGCTTCTGCGTATTTACTACAGATTTTGTACTAACGCACCGATCAGCCCGATCTTTAAATTCCCGCTGGTAGTCGCCCCTCCAACTGGATACAGTCGATCTGCCGGGACCATCCACAAAATGATTGGTGCCTTGTCTGCGGACATACCTGCCTCCCCAACTGGGCTGAGTGGGATCTTCGGGATCATTGATTCCTCTGTTTGCGCTCACCAGATAAAGAAAAGACGGGGAATCCCCTTCACAAACACCGCTGCTACCCATCCCCTCGCGGGGGTAAATTTCGAAGAGCGGACCGTGATTAAAACGTATATTTCTATTCACCCATGCAAGATCTGAATCCGGATCATGTCCGCCGAACATGCCCTGGTATGTCTTCAGGTTAGCGTAAACTTTTTCATATTCAGCAAGCACACCTAAAATATTGCTTTTATCTGCACCACCCTCATGAATTGCCCATAACATGTGTTGGGGCAATGAGGTGGCAAAGAGTGTTAATAGAATGCTGATTATCTTTTTTCTCATCTTCACTGCAGATAATTTTCATGCAATATACATCAGAAACACCTGTTTACCGCAGATGGACTCCATTGATTATGATCTCCCTGGATTGCCCCTTGGCCTGAAAGGGCTTACGGAAGGCAGGTACATCCTTAAGTTTTGCTCCCATAGTAATTTTTAACCTATTAAATTCAAAGCCTATCAGGCTCCTTTTAAGCAGAAATATGATGTAATTTAATACCCAGGAAAAGAGAATCCTCTATTTCCGACCAAAAGAAAATATCCTCGTTTCTGGGGTTATCATTTACGGATCTGCAAAACAAAAGGCCCAATCTGTCATCCCGATAAGTCGAACGGAATTATTGGGTGATGTCCAGAGTCCTCTCCCCTTGACATCCGGCCAAGAATTAGTTATTTTTATTAAGAACAAACAATTTAACATGAAAAATGAATCGTTCGATTTTGTGATCGCAGGATTGGGGGCGGGAGGAGCAACACTTGCCAGGGAGCTTTGTCTGAAGGGGAAACACGTTCTGGCAATTGACGAGGGAGATTTTTATGACCGAGCGGTGGGTACTTTTATGGATACTCTGCACTACTTCGATCTGAACAGAGTGACTAAAATGCCTCCGCGGACCAAAAGTGGGGTGAATTTATGGAGAACAAAAATGGTTGGAGGTTCGACGGTTGTTTCGACCGGTAACGGAGTGAGATGCCTGGAAAAAGAACTGGCCAGGCTGGGAATTCACCTGGAGGATGAATTCAGAGAAGCAGAGAGCGAAATGAATATCCGACCCTACAACGTTCAAAAGCTATCCGGAAATGTGAATAATGTTCGAGAAGCATCGGCCGACCTGGGATATGAATTGAAAGCCATGCCGAAGTTTATCGATCCAAAAAAGTGCAGAAGGTGTGGAGATTGCCAGATGGGCTGTCTCTATGGAGCAAAATGGACTGCGCTGAACTACGTGAAGGAGGCGAGGGAAAAAGGGTTAATTGTCATGGCCAATACCCGGGTTGAAAGGGTGAACAAAGAAAATGGAAGAGCCAGGAGCGTGACGGTAACCGGCAGAAACGGAAGGACCGAGATCTATGGAAACAAGTTCATTCTTGCCGCGGGAGGAATGGGGACCGCTCCTATCCTGCAACTCTCAGGCATAGAAGAAGCCGGCTCTCGGTTCTTCCTGGATCTTTTTGTCAATACCTACGGGTTAACTGAAAAACCGGAAGAGCCAAAGGAACCCCAAATGGCACTGGTCTATTCCGGATTATATGATAAGGAGGGATTTATCCTCTCCAGTATATCCCCCCTAAATGCGGTGGTCAGATTCATCGAGATGGGAGTGTCCGGAACCATCCTGCCAAAAAACAGAACAGTTGGAATCATGACGAAAATCAGGGACGATTCTGCCGGCAGTATTGACAAAAAAGGCAATTGCAGAAAACAGATTACCACCAGCGATCGCCAAAAGATCTCAAAAGGTATCCACATCTCAAAAGAAATCCTGCTGCGTTCAGGAGCTGCCGATCGATCCTTAAGGGTTACACGTATTCAGGGAGCACATCCGGGTGGGACTGCCGCCATAGGAGAAGTGGTGAACAGCGATCTGGAGACAAAATTGAAGAATCTTTACGTGTGTGACACCAGTGTGCTGCCTGTCTCTTCCGGTTTACCACCCATACTAACGATTGTCGCCCTGGCCAAACGGCTTTCCAAAATATTGGCCTGAGGCGGTATTGGCATCCTTCAGGGCGAATTCCTGAAACTCAGGCCTGATTTGCATTTCAGCTGCCAGAGAAAGAAATTCCTGCACATCTTTACGGGTAAAATTGGCCACGCTCTTGATCTCCTTTTCCTCCCAAAGATGCGTAGAATAGTTCAATCGCAATAGTTCCTCTTTGTCCACCTCTTCCTTACGAATCGCTTTGATAACCAGCCTTCCTCCGGGTTGCAGATTATTTAACGCTTCCACAATGGGTTTCCAGACCGGTGTCGTATCAATATGCTGTCCATCTTCCCGGGGGGCGTTTCCGTCGTATCTCCGGCCCAGTCGGCACCAAGTTCCCTTGAGAACGACTGCTCCTTTTCACTTCTGGTGAAGACAAAAACCTGCACACAGCAAAGGCGCTGCCTCCGCATCGCTGAATTCATCCGGTATACGGTAGACAAAACTTTCCGGAACCGTCATATACTGCGCATATCCACCATGAGCCTCCCTTCCGGTGGCTTTAAAGCCCGGGCACAGGTTCTGCTGGCCCCGATTACCAGAGTTGTTATGATTTCATTCCCATTTAAGTGGGACCATATAGATTCCCCTTGTGTCATTTCCCCTCCACTGGTAGGCCAGCAGGTAATCCCTTCCGTTGAATGTGGCGATCTCCGGGGCAAGGCGTTTGAGCGGATCCCCGGGTGCCAGATTAGCCACGGGTGGATCTTCCCAATTCAGCGGATCGTCAGAGCAATATACAGAAAGCTGTTCAAAACGATAATAGTACTCCCCGCGTTTTACCACGAGCGGACTCTCCGCAAATACAAACTTGTATCCATCCGGTGGCGGTGTAATCGGGGGAGTCTCGAAAGCTGTATCGGACCAGGGTCCCTCGAGCCTGGATGCGGTGCGGGCCCGTATGGTATGATCCCCGGTCGCCGGATTAATCCCCTTTTCCGGGGAGGTATAGTAAGCGATCCATTTCCCGGACCGCTCCCGGTCGTCCAGAATGCAAACATCTCTTCCCATGGGGAAGATAGCCTGGCTTCCATACGGCTCGAAAACGATTCCCTTTTTGCTGGTCATGAGGTGACAGCCCCTGCTATTATAGAATAGGTAGTGCATTCCCTCATCTTTTACATGAAAAGGCGCCTGCAGTCTGCCCTCCGCATGATTCCATTCTGACCTGGAAGAGAGGAAGATTCCTTCGGGCTTCCAGCCTTCACGATTCAACTCCGGACTTGACCAGCGATAGAGAAGTCGGCCGCTACCGGGATGTGTCGTTTTACGAATACATGAAATCAGCTGCCAGCTCCCGTCATCCGCACGGAAGATGGCAAAATCAACCGGTTCTGCCTCAGGTGAATGCCATTTCTCCAGTTGTGGACGTCCTAACAGCTGAATCCAGGACCCGTCGAGTCTGGGGACCATTTGAGCCTGTATTGGAAGAGCCCCTATCATCCATACGAAAGCGGTCAACAAATAGCGGGATTTTCCAGGGACATTTAAAATATTTGAAAGTCTGATCATACAATAAAGGTTTATCTTAGTTCGATATGTATTTCAAGCCGGCCACACCGCCTCTCCGGATATCTTCCACATTCTTTTAGATTTTTCATTGGCCCCATGGCAAAGTGAAAAAAACCATCTTTAATCCCATTCATTCCTTCTTCCCGCTTTATAAAAATGATTCCGGCTTTCTTTAAGCGGTTCAGGCCATTTGTGTTCATCAGAAATCCCGGGGCAAAAATGGAATATGGCCTCATAAACTTACACATTTAAAGATAAGAAAGGACGGTGATGTGAACAGGGAGGGCAGGCCTGGTCCCATGGTACTATTCCTGCAACAATAGTCTGATGGATCTTGAACAGGTTTCTGCCTGCAGCCTGCAATAGTACATCCCACACGGCAAACCATCTGCAGCCCATTCAAGCCGGTATGCACCTTTTGTTTGATATTCTTCAACCAGGGTGGCTATTTCCTGGCCTTTCAGGTTATAGACCTTCAATGCAACATAGCTTGATTCCGGCAATCGGTAGCGGATGGTTGTGGCCGAATGAAACGGATTGGGAACATTCTGATCAAGAATTAAACCGGAGGAATAATCGGAACTTTCTTCGTCCACAAAAGTCTGATAATTCAACATCTTCAAGGTTGATTTCATGAGCACTACCGTATATGGATTCCACGTGGATAGTGTATAGTAGATAGTGGTGACCGAATCGTTTCCTGTTGCCAGGTCTTCCAATTGGTAGGGTCCATATTCCCCACCCCATTCATTAGCTCTGTCCGGATCATGTACACTATCGCACTCGTTATATTGCCAGTCGACATGTATGAAATGACAGTAGCCGTTATCTTCCCAAGGATCAAATAAAAGCTGAGGTTCCGACCAGGGTCCCCAGGGATAATCGGCGGTGCGGAAATTGATCCCTCTTGGCGTATCGCAATTATACAACATAAGCCATTTCCTGAGGAATGGATTAAATGTCACTGAAAGTTCACCTACACAAGGTTGATTAAAAAGGGGGGCTGCGTCCTCTTCCTGTTCGCTCCAAAGAGGTTCGTTGGTGGGATCCAGTCCTTTAAAGTAGTACAGACTCTGGGGACTGTCGATCATTTCGGCAGATTGACAGGCCAGTCTGACATCGCTCTGGCGATAATTTCCCGAGCCAAAAATAATCAACCCGTCTCCGCTTCCGCCAGGAAATCCCGTCCACTCTGCCAGCTCCACTTCAATCAGTGACACATTGATGAAATAGCTGCTGGAAAAGTCATACAGATAGCTAAACGAATTCCCGTCATCCTCTGAAACTGCCAGCACTGAGCGTCCCATTGTCACAGTGCTGCTATGATCAGTTGTATGGTAGATATACATCTTACCTCCAATGCTGACACCCTCCACAGGCACCTCGAAGGCATCCTGACTGACACCCTCTATGGTTATGGGCTGGTAGGTCCCTGCTCCGTCATTTAGGAATATCAGATCAAGTCCGTCCTCCGGATCGGTGTCTGTTGTATAAGCCATGGCATCACCTTCAACAGCCCCCCAGCAATCTCCAAATAACAGGTAGGTTCGACCTTTATGACTGAACGGAACACCCAGATCTGTTCCGAAAAGACCATAACGGCTTTCCGTTTGGTTGAGCGTTTGAGTCTGTTGATGCCGGTCATAGTCACCCAAAAGCTGGGATATTTTTTGCGTGCTTCCGGGGACATATTCAACGATGTCTGTTTGTGCAGGAAGTGGGCTCGTAAGGAGGATGATCAATAGGCTGGCTAGGTTATAGTTCATTTTGTATCTTGTTCCTTTTCTATGATAAAATCGTTTAACCACAGCATCATAAAAGAGTCACGCTGCTTTTCTTCACTTCCTGGTTTTTCAGGGAGAGACACTTCATTGCTTAACCTATATTCAGCCATTTAGTAAAGACTTTGATTGTTCCAAGATCTGTTCTTTTGTTTCTTCTGTGAATCCGCTTCCTTCAGATATTTCCAATTTCCCCCCAATCCCATCAATATGAGCTTGTTGTTTTCTAGCCTGTCTAATAAGATCGTTTACAAGTTCACTTTTGCTAGAATACTCTTCATTGTCAACTTGTGCTTTTATCCACTCATCATTGGGTTTTGTGAAGATTTGCTTTGCCTGACCGTAATTATTAGTTAAGTGTAAATATACACCAAATATGAGTCAACTGTAAGAGGGGTAATAAAAGTCGCCTACAAGGTACACGGACGATTATAAGGTTTTCCGATTCGCTGTGGAACGGTGGAACTGAGCCGCCGCAGTGCGGCGGAAGCTTTGAATTGTAGTTTTTGGGTTTGTAATGTTTTTTCCTGATTGTAAATCGCGTTCCGCGTGTTAAAAGGTCGGCTTTAGTGCATCCTAAGTTTGAGTTTTCTGTATTTTCATTCATTTAATCAGAAAGAACAAAAGAGAGGATTAAGATTCTTTTAGTGATTCAGCCTACAGCGCTATCGGATATGGGATCACCCATTTGGTAATAGGGTAAAAATCAAAGATTACAGAACGTTCGTTAAATCTTGCCGGCCTACAATTGCCATAATTTCAACTATAC
>CAZRZY010000086.1:0-21423 GCA_964604655.1 uncultured Bacteroides sp.
ATCGAAATTCTATCTAGTTGTATAACAATACATTAACAAGTAGGAAACTTAAGTTATATCACCGTCGATTCAGTGCTGAATCTCCCCGACGGGATTGAATATTTCTCCAATGCCGAAAAGTTCTATCCTGATTCTGCTTATTGCATCCAGATCGTGGGAACCCCTGCCGAATCGGGAGACTTTCCTTTGGCTATTTACATTACTCCCTTTGTGTCAGTTCTGGGGAATATTATTTCAGCAGGACAGATCATGGATGACACTTCTGTGGTACTAACCGTACAGGAGCCGTCGGGGATCAACCCTTACCCGGCCCATGAATTCAGTGTGATCCCCAATATCCCCAACCCCTTCACCGAGGTCACCCGCCTTGGATTCTATTCCCCGAGTGATGAAAAGGTCGGGCTGAAGGTGTATAACATCCTTGGAAAGCTGGTCCATGAAGAGGAACAGGGAGTGCCACCAGGTGAGCATTATTTCAGGTTTGACGGCAGCGGACTGCTTCCGGGCACCTATTTTTACAAGGTGAACACCCCATCGAATTACTTCACCGGGAAATTCATCAAGTCCAGGTAGCTATTTGATAACCAAGCTAGAAACTGAGTTTTATCTGGAGGCTTATATTCCGGGGAGGACCGATATCACCCGGCCTGCCCAGATACTCCACATTAAAGGTATTTCTCATATTGGCCACCAGGCGGAGATTCTGATGGAGATTCCACCCCAGCCGAAGGTCCACCAGAGTGTAGCCTGTAGCATGTGTTTCCCAATAACCTGGAAATCCGGGCTGAAGGAGGTTGCCCGTAAGCGAATTTATAAACACCTCATCCACATTGATCATTCTGGAATTATACTGAACACTTATCCCGGCAAAAAGACTACGAAAAATCCACTCCAGGTCGCCTTTAACCAGGTGTTTGCGCCGGTACTTGAGGATATGGGCCTCTTCATTCACGATGGCGGTGTCATCCTTAATCCTTGGATCCACGGGATGCATAAAGGTATAACCACCCGTGAAGATCAATTCGAATGGCCCTGCTGAGCCGCTTCCGTATACCACCGCCTCGATCCCTGTTATTCGGGCGGTCCCGATGTTGAGTGCCTTGAATCCCACATCTTCAATAGTAGGGATGTCTATAGAATCGGGGGGATAAGCTCCAAAGGTGTATTCAATCATATTCCGGTAATCGGTCCGGAAAACTGCCAGGTCGGCAAATCCCATCCAACTCCCCATAGAGAAACCCTGTTTCAGGCCAATCTCTGCAGCCCATCCCCGCTCAGGTTCCAGGTCAGGATTTTTGAATATTTTAAGCCCTCCGATATCCGCATTCGCAAACTTTTCGGCCACCGATGGAAAACGGTATCCCTGACCAAAGGAGGCTCGAAGAAAGGTGGCTTCCCCGGCCTGGTAATTGATTCCGGCCCTGAGTACAGGAAGCGAAAAGTAAAATTCGTTGTTCAGGCTGTTCAGTTCCCATCGAATACCTGTGGACAGTTTCAGCCTCTCCCGGAGATGGGTATCCAGCTGGGAGTATACGGCAGTGGTAGCTCCATTATGATTCTCAAAAAGATTGGCCAGAACTGTATTTCGTGAAAAAGAGAGTCCGCTTGTCCAGTTGCTTCTGTTCTTCAATCGCTTCTGGTACCTGTACTCTGCATACCAAAGCTTGGCATAGCTGCTCCGGTCGATATTCAACGTGGCATTTCCCACGCTGTATAGCCTGGTTTTCAAACTGTGTTTATTCCCCTTCGGTGTCAGGTATTCCACAAATGGATCGATGTTGTACCGGTGTCCGGTAAGCGGGG
Organism: uncultured Bacteroides sp.; assembly: GCA_964604655.1. Taxonomy (GTDB): domain Bacteria; phylum Bacteroidota; class Bacteroidia; order Bacteroidales. The sequence goes on from CAZRZY010000086.1 coordinate 1,804, forward strand.
TGCGCGTTTCCGGATTCTGCCGGTATGCGCCGGAATCGGCATCTACCCATAGAAGAAAATCGGCCTGATCGATGTACATCGCGCTGGAGGTGATCCCATAGACCAGGCCCCTGTTCTTTTTACTTCTGTAACGAAGGGCCAGGTTTCCCCTGATCCTGTTTTCATAGTCATACTCCCGGTATCCTTCGTCCCTGTAATAATTGCCCCCGGCAGTGAGATCCAGGTTTCCTATTTTCCGGAGGTGGGAAAAGGTAGCCCCGGTCTGGATCGGCTGATGGTCCCACCATACCAGCTCATTTCTTCGCGGATTAGTGAATATTCCGCCAAAGGCCATGATCTCGGTTTTCGGCTGATCACCCGGGAATTTGGTCCGGAAATTAATGACTCCGTTCAACGCGGACGACCCGTACAACACGGAGGATGCCCCTTTGATCACCTCGATCTGGTTCAGGTTTTCAACCGGCATATAATTCCATTTGATGTCACCGGCATCGGCTGAGATCATGGGAAGGTCATCCACCAGCAGCAACACCCTGCTTCCTACCCCATAGCTGAAACCACTTCCGCCCCGGATGGAGGGTTGACCATCCAGGATACTGATACCCGGGGTCTTTTCCAGTATCATATCCAGAGAGGGAATATTTTGATTGGAAAGCTGATGGGGTTTGATTACCTCCATAGAGACAGTTACATCCGAGAGACGCTGTTCATATTTACCGGCGCTCACCACCACTTCATCAAGCATTCTTCTGCTGATCTCCATCCCGATCTCCAGTTGCACGGTCTCACCCGGTTTCAGATCCACTTCCCGTATCACATTGGAGTATCCGATATGGAAAAATTCGATCTGGTGTTTACCCGTCTCCATGGAAAGGGTAAACGTTCCCCTGTAATCAGAAATGGTGCCCGTACGGCGGTTGGCTGAGATATTCACCGCCATCAACGGCTCTCCTGTAATGGCATCCGTGATCCTGCCCTTCACCAGGCCATTCTCCTGCCCGCTCAGAGTAACCGTCGCAAGCAGAAGGATATACCACAATCCGGAGTAGCGTGGTAAGGTCATACGAATAAAAAGACTTTCTTATATTTACCTTACAAATTTATCCAATTTCACTTAACCACTCTGCAGATGCTCCTTCACCATCAGTTTGTAAGGATGGCTAAAAAGTACTCCCACAAGATTGCCATAAAGGATAAGACCACCAAATCCGAAATTACTTACCAAAGAGCCCTTTTAGGCGCTTTGATTCTCTCGAAGAAATTCAATAAGTATGATCCTGGCTATCTTGGAATGATGATCCCAACCTCGGCCGGAGCCGCCCTGGCTAATGTGGGAGCCCTGATGAGCGGTCGTGTTCCGGTATTGATCAACTATTCCACAGGTGCGGAGCAGAATGCCAGGTATGCACAGGAAAAATGTGGGTTCACTACCATCATCACCTCACGGGCTTTGCTGGAAAAGATCCAATGTCCCGTGATGGAAGGCATGGTCATGATCGAAGATATCATGAAAAGCGTGAGCACCTTAGAAAAACTGGGAGCCGCCATTCGGACAAAGCTTCCGGTCACTGCGATCCTGAATTCGATTCACCAGGGAGAGGAGGATGACAATCTGGCTATTCTGTTCACCAGTGGCAGTGAAAAGGATCCCAAGGCAGTACAGCTGACCCACCGAAATATCTCCTCCAATATCCTGAACTTCTGCGAACACGTGGGGATCTACGAAACCGATATTATCCTGGCAAATCTGGTCTTCTTCCATATTTTCGGTCTCACCGTAAATCTCTGGGTCACTTTCGTAAAGGGTATGACCATGGTCACCTATGCCAATCCGACTGAATTTCAGACTATCAGCAGAATTGCCCGCGAAGAGCGACCCACCATCATGGTGGGAACCCCGAGTTTTTTCCGGGGTTACCTTCAAAAGTCTGAACCAGGTGATTTCAAGAGTCTCAGAGTGATGGTGGCAGGTGCGGATAAATGTCCGGAAGTTCTGCGGGAGGGATTTAAGAAAAAGCACGGGACCACCCTGCTGGAGGGATATGGAACCACAGAAACCTCCCCGGTTGTATCCACCAACACCCATAAATTCAATCGCCCCGGAAGTATCGGAAAGGTAATCCCCAATGTGGAGGTCCGAATTGAGCACCTGGAAACAGGTGAAGAATGTGAGCCGGGTGTCGTGGGAAAAATCAAGGTCAAAGGGGACCTGGTGATGAAAGGTTATCTGGGGGACCCCGAACTGACCGATGCAGCCCTGTCGGATGGATGGTACGATACAGGGGATATGGGCTACATGGACAAGGACGGATACCTGTGGCACTCCGGCCGGCTGAAGAGATTTGTCAAGATAGGCGGGGAAATGATCTCACTGGTCAAAGTAGAGAATGTGATGGAAAGGCATCTCCCTGAAGGGATTTCCTGTTGTGTGGTTGAACTTCCTGATGAGATGAAAGGATTCACCATTGTAGCTGCCATAAACCAGGATATCAATAAGATCGCTATCCTCAGAAAGATGGGGAAAGAATTACCGAACATTGCCCTTCCCAGGCAATTCTTTGTCCTGGGAGACATGCCAATGATGAGTACCGGAAAGATCGATTTCAGGACGGTTACCAATTTGGTGAACGAAATGGCAGGCAATCCCGTATCCAACCTCAACAGATGATGACCAATCCGGGGAATGTACCTGATCCCATCCTGTTCCTCTTCGGGATACTCTGGAGCGTCGCCGGTTACTTCTTATATTATTTCATGGGACGCAGTCATCTGCATTTCCATCGAATTCCTCTGATTGCATCCCGATACCATTTTTCAGTGGCCCATGTGGTTATTCAGCGAAGCTGGGGGCTGCTGTTGCTGGGGCTTGTTCCATTGGGACTCTCGATTACACTGTTCCGCCTGGAGCCCTCTGATGTGGGACTGGGTTTCCGTTTCGATGCCCCTCCCCCGCTGTTTTACTTCCTTTTGCTGCCCCTGATCATTCTGCTGAGCTACTATCACGCACCCAGGACATCCAACCTAAACCGTTATCCGCAAATCAGGGTTAACGATTGGTCGGCGGGACTCCTCATCCTAAGTTCGGTCACCTGGATCCTTTACCTGATGGCCTACGAATTTCTGTTCCGGGGCCTGCTTTTCCATACCTCGCTCGAAGTGATGGGACACCTCCCTGCCATTGCACTTAACTGTATTATATATGCCATTGCACACCTCGGAAAGGGAGCCACGGAGGTTCTGGGAGCTATTCCTCTGGGAATTCTCCTCTGCTATCTCACGCTTGTTACAGGGAACATATGGGGTGCCGTGGTTATCCATTCCGTGATGGCCCTTTCCAATGAATGGTTCTCCATTCGCGCTCATCCCGATATGAGCTTAAAAAAAGGATAGATCGTCCTGATAAGACTTTGCAAAAGCCGTCACGGCCATTTTTGCACTGGAAGTGGAACGCTCTATCTTTATGCAGACTTTTAACTTCTGACTGAAATGAGGGTATTCGTATCCGGCGCCACGGGATTCATTGGAGCACAGCTGGTCAACAGGCTGCTGGAAATGGGGATAGAAGTACATGCTCTTTACCGGTCCGAATCAAAAACTAAATGGATCAACAAGAGAGGAGTAACACTTTTCAAGGGGGACATTCTTGACAGGGAAACGCTGAGAAGCGCCATGGCCGGATGTAAGCAGGCATACCACGTGGCAGCATTTGCAGGAGTCTGGTCCAGGGACCCGGATTCCATTTACAGGTTAAATGTGGATGGTACCATGAATGTGCTGGAAGTGGCCGGGGAAAATGGGGTCCGGCGGGTAGTTGTCTGTTCAACTGCAGGGGTGCTGGGGCCTTCCGACTCCCGTTCCGCTAACGAAGAGACCCCCGCTCCGGAGAAATTCTTCACTCCCTATGAAGCGTCCAAACTGAAAATGGAAAAACGGATCCTTGAAATAAATCGGGATCTGCCTGAGGTGGTCATAGTGAATCCCACCCGTGTTTACGGACCCGGGTATTTGAGTGAATCTAACGGAGTTACACGGATGATCCTGCAATATCTTCGTGGAAAATGGCATTTTATACCGGGAAATGGACGATCGACAGGCAATTATGTTTATGTCGAAGATGTGGTCACTGGACACCTGCTGGCCATGGAAAAAGGAAAGCCGGGGAACCGGTACATCCTTGGAGGCGATCACCTTACCTATGATGAACTCTTCCACCTGGTCCAACAGGCAAGTGGTAAACGATACAGGTTATGGCATATTCCCCTCTGGATCATGCTGACCGTCTCCTTCACCATGCTTAGCTGGGCCAGGCTCACTGGCATGCAGCCGCTTATCGTTCCCGGACTGGTGCGAAAATTCAACCACCACTGGATGGTTTCCTCGGAAAAAGCGGTTAAAGAACTGGGATATCATCCTTTAACTGCGTCTGAGGGCATCTCCCAAACCATCCGATGGATACATTCCAATCAAAAAACACAGCCATGAACAGATCCAAACCAATTACCCGGCTAGCCGGGATTTTCCTTTACGCATTTCTCTGGCCGGCTCTGAGTATCGCGCAATCCTCTTTTCCGGCAACTGGGAAGGTGATAGAACTTGATCCCGGGATCAACCGAATCCTGCCCCCGGAAACAAGACCTGAAATACTGGCCGAAGGATTTACCTGGTCGGAAGGCCCCCTATGGGTATCTGCTCTGGAAAGCCTGATCTTCTCGGATGTACCCGAAAACACTATCTACCTCTGGTCTCCAAAGAGGGGGCTTGAGGTTTACCTGAAGCCATCCGGTTATACCAGCAGCATCCCAAGAGGTGGTGAAACGGGTTCCAATGGGCTTATACTGGATGCAAACGGCCTTCTCGTACTCTGTCAACATGGTGACCGAAGAGTGGCCAGCATGATCTCCCCGGTGACAGATCCCGCACCCGGGTTTGAAACCATCGCTGACCGGTGGGAAGGTAAGCGGTTCAATTCACCTAACGATGCAGTTTTCAGCAACACGGGAGTGCTATACTTTACCGATCCGGCATACGGATTAGAGAAACGTTACAATGATCCGGCCAGGGAGATGGATTTTACAGGGGTGTTCCGGGTCGACCAGGATGGTGAGGTTACCCTTATTACCGATAAACTGGGAGCACCCAATGGAATTGGCCTTTCGCCCGATGAAAAATCCCTGTATGTCGCCAACTCGGGTGGAGGAGCTAACTCCTTCTGGATGATCTATGACGTCCGGGAGGACGGCAGGGTTGCCAACGGGAGGAAATTTTACGATGCTGCTGTTGCAACCGATTCCCTTCGGGGAGCTCCCGACGGTCTGGTGGTGCGAGACGACGGGATCATCTTTGCCACCGGTCCGGGGGGTGTCTGGATCTTTGAACCTTCGGGAAAGCCCCTGGGGATCATAGCCACAGGTCAGGCTACCTCCAACTGTACCCTGGACGATGCAAACCAGTACCTCTATATGACCGCAGATATGTATCTGATGCGGATCCGTCTGCTCTATTAACGGGTCAGGCTACACATCCGGCAGACTCCAGGGTTTCCTGTAGGAAGGCAGGAGATGACCGTCCGCCTCCGGATCACCAATGAACCGGCTGTTTTCTGCATCCCAGTAAAGCCGTCTCCCTGTTTTAAAAGCGATGTTCCCCAGGTGGCAGGTACGTGCAACACCGGCTGCAATCCGGATAGGACAGTTGAGTAAAGTGCCGTTCTTCACGGCAGAAATAAAGTTTGCCATGTGGTTCTCCAATCCTTTTCCGTCCCCTTTGATCAGTTCGACCCGTTCGAGGGTCGGATCTCCTCCCTTGGGTTCCGGAATCACCTCCCAACCTCCTCTGTCAACTACCAGTGTTCCATCATTGCCCACAAAACCTACACCGTGGGACCTTCCGTAATATCCCCCGTCTATTCCGATACCGTGATCCCAGAGCAGCGTAAACCCGTCAAACTCATAGATCGCCTGTTGTGTATCGGGAGTCTCACATGCATCTTCGGGATAAGCGAACTTGCCACCCATCGACATCACTGATTTGGGTGCATACTGCTGCATTCCAAACAGGGCATAATCGACAATATGGACCCCCCAGTCGGTCATCATTCCTCCTGCATAATCCCAGAACCATCGAAATGTAAAATGAAACCGGTTTTTGTTGAACGGCCTTTGGGGTGCCGGTCCCAACCAGAAATCGTAATCCACTCCCTCAGGTACCGGAGAATCCGGTACTGCAGGTACTGAACTCATCCAACCCTGATAGGACCATGCCCTGACCGTCCTTATTTTTCCCAGTTTTCCGGAATGCACATAGGCGATGGCATCCTGCCAGTGTTTATCACTCCTTTGCCACTGACCGATCTGCACTGTATTCCCATAGCGTTTCACCGCGCGTTCCATCAGGTTGCACTCACCAATGGAGTTGGCCAGCGGCTTTTCACAGTAGATATCATATCCCTCCTGAGCTGCATAAACGAACGGCAGGGTATGCCAATGATCCGGAGTGCCGATAATGATCACATCCAATCCCTGATGGGCCAGCAGCTCTCTGAAGTCTTTGTACCCTTTGGGGGCTTTTCCCTGAATATCTTTCACATTGGCGATCCGTTCCTGCAGTACATTGCTGTCCACATCACAAAGTGCCGCACATTCGGTATTCGGCTGGTTCAGGAAGGCCCTGAGGTCCGCAAAGCCCATACCCTTCACCCCGATAACCCCGCACACCAGTTTTTCATTGGCCCCCAGAATATGGGCCCCCATCGTGGGAAAGGCAGATGTGACCCCGATGGCTGCAGTGGCAGCAGCGGTCCTTTTCATGAATTCTCTTCGGTTAGTAGGCATATCCGTTCAGTTTTATGATCGAAAAGTAAATATAAACATTCTTACCTTGTGCTGGTCATTTTAATATCCAATGAGGCCGGTGCGCTGCCGATGCGGAACTCTGACAAGAAAATAACAGGTATACTGCTTGCGGGAGGTCTCAGCAGGAGAATGGGCCGGGAGAAGGGACTCATCCGGTTAGGGGACCGTTATCTGTTTCAATATCCTCTGAACGTCCTTGAATCGGTATGCGATGAGATCCTTATCAGCAGTTGCAAGGGACCCTTACCCGGGATCAGCCATCCGGTCGTATGTGACGAAGTGAAGGGCATTGGTCCACTTGGTGGAATCCATGCTTGCCTTCGCCGTTCTTCCAATGACATCAACCTGGTACTTTCCTATGATCTGCCCATGGTCACTCCCGGGCTGCTGGAATATCTGGTCAGCCAACGCAGGGATGCTGAAATCGTCCTGCCGGCTTTAGAGCTCCGAAAACCTGAACCTCTAAGCGGGCTTTACTGCAGGAGTCTATCGGGGATCCTCGATCAGATGATCCGTGAGAAAGAGTACGCGGTTCACGCCATCCTTTCCCGTGCCAGGAGCCGGATCGTATTGATAGAGCCCTCGCATTCGTTCTGGCAACGCGACCTTTTCCTGAATATCAACCGGGAAGAGGATCTTGAGAAGCTTCCAAATGGATTTGGGGAAGAGTCGGATGAATAATAAACTCAACGCCATATGGATGAAAGCGGCTATTGCCGGTGGGCTTTGGGCCAGCTTCGAAATTATTGTGGGAAGCATGCTGCATAACCTGCATATTCCATTTTCCGGCACATTGCTTGCTACCTTCTCTGTGATCCTGATGATCTCCTTTGTCCAGGTCTGGAACATTAACGGGCTTATCTGGAGAGCGGGGATTATCTGTGGTCTGATGAAGTCCCTCTCCCCCAGTGCAGTGATACTGGGTCCCATGACCGGGATCATGATGGAGGCGTTCCTGATGGACCTGATGATCTATCTGGCCGGAAGACACCTGGTCGGCTACATTCTTGGAGGAATTGCGGCCCTGTTAAGCGCCATTGTACACAAACTGGCCAGTCTCTTTATCCTGTACGGAACCGATCTGGTCACCATATATGTGAACCTTTTTGAATTCATTAAGAGGCAATTGAATATGCCCGATACACGCGCCGGTGACTTAATCATGGGGATCGTGGCAGTATATATCATCCTGGGCATTTTTGCAGCGTTGGCGGGCACCTTCCTGGGAAGATATGCCATACGCTCAACAAGGAACCGCGAGCCGGTACCCCTTCCAACGGATCCGTTTGCCACCGCCTGGCAAAAAACCGAATCGGGACAGTCCTTCCGTGTCCTGCTGCTTTTCCTGCACCTGATAATGATCCCTCTGGTCTTGTTTTTGATCAACCGCTTCGGGCTCCGCTGGCCAGCACTTGTTCCTCTCGTTTTATACATGGGTTTCATGCTCTCCTACTATCCAAGGATAAAAGGTCGACTGTTGAAACCATTTTTCTGGAGCCAGCTGCTGATCATGATCCTGATTGCGTCCTTTTTTTACCATTCAGACCGGTCCGGCATTATTCATTTTGAAGGAGTAAAAGTCGGCCTGGAAATGAGTTTGCGGGCCATTCTTATCGTATCCTCCTTTTCCGGCCTCTCCATGGAAATAAGAAATCCCCGCATCACTGAATGGCTGCTGGGTTTAGGGCTTGGGAACGCATATGCCGCCGTCTCACTTGCGTTCAACTCACTTCCGATCATGCTGGACCGTTCTTACAATCTGAAATCCTTTCTCCGGAAACCACTGGACTCCTTTACCATGGTGATCTATGAAGCCGAATTATGGCTACAAAGCTATCAGGCACATTTCGGAGAGTAATTTAGCATCATTCTAAATTGTCATAATAATCTATATATCATTTTATTATGATGTATGCATATAGGTATATATTTAAGGATATGTATCTCTTCAGCTTTCGAACTGCCAAATTCCGTAAATTCGTCTATTAGTTTTTGTGCGACATCGATTTAACAAACCATAAATGGCTACCAGAAGGGACTTTATAAGGATTTCGGGTTTGGGATTAGGGGGGCTGGCAGTAAGTGCTTCCGGATTGGGAGTTTATCGCACACTCTCCTCCTCACCACCTCAGGGAGGCGAATTGACCGTGGATACCACCCGCACCCCCACTTATTGCGAAATCTGCTTCTGGAAATGTGCCGGATGGGTTTACAAGAATGAAGAGGGAAAGGTCTGGAAGGTGATCGGGAACGAAGAGGACCAGCACAGCAATGGCCGTTTCTGTCCCCGCGGGACTGGAGGTCCGGGAATGTACTATGACGAGGACCGGTTGAAGACACCGCTCATCCGTACCGAGGAGCGAGGTAAACAGGTTTTCAGAGAAGCCAGCTGGGACGAAGCGTTCGATTATATTGCTGAAAAAATGAAACGGATCGCCGAGGAACACGGTCCCGAATGCGTAGCCCTGCTGACTCACGGATCCGGAGGAGATTATTTCGGGAACCTGATCCGGGCATTTGGATCGGGCAGTATTGCAGCTCCCTCCTATGCGCAGTGTCGCGGACCTCGTGAGGTGGCCTATCACATGACATTTGGAGAAGGCGTGGGAAATCCCGAGCGGACCGATATCAGGGACACCCGATGCCTGGTGCTGATCGGATCCCACCTGGGAGAGAACATGCATAACGGACAGGTGCAGGAGATGTCCGATGCCATTGATAAGGGTGCCTCGATTATTACAGTCGATCCGCGTTACAGCATTGCAGCCAGTAAATCGAAGTACTGGCTGCCCATCAAACCTGCCACTGATCTGGCGCTTCTCCTGTCATGGATTCATGTGATCATTGAGGAGGAGTGGTATGACAAAGAGTATGTGGAGAAATATACCTATGGCTTTGAACAGCTAAAAGCCCATGTTAAGGATATGACTCCGGAATGGGCCTACGGAATTACCACCCTCAAACCGGACCTGATCAGGAAATCAGCCAAAGAGATGGCCAATGCAGCACCCTCCGTGATTATTCACCCGGGTCGCCATGTGACCTGGTATGGTGACGATACTCAGCGATCGAGGGCCATGGCCATACTCAATGCACTGCTAGGATCATGGGGTAGGCGCGGAGGATTTTATAATCCTGAAAGCGTTCAGGTTCCTTCCTGGCCGCATCCGCCTTATCCGGTGCCCAAAAGGACCTGGAAGGATGCCTATCCGGACCAGTACAACCTGGCATATGAAACGCTCGCCTCGGGGATCTGTGATGCCACCATTCCCACCGTCAGTGCAGCGTGCAATTTTAAGGCATGGATTGTCAATGGCACCAACCTGATAAAGACCATCCCCGATTCCAGGAAAGTATTGGAAGCCATACAGCATCTGGAGCTGATGGTGGTGATCGACACCATGCCCATGGCCATAACCGGATGGGCCGATGTGGTTCTTCCGGAATGTACCTACCTGGAACGCTACGACACTATCAGGAATAGTCCGCACAGAAAACCTGCGGTCGCCTTGAGAATGCCTGCCACAGAACCACTTTACAACACCAAGCCGGCCTACTGGATGGCCAAGGAGCTTTCCAGGAAACTGGGTCTGGAGGCATACTTCACCTGGAACAACATCGAAGAGATGCTGGACTGGCAATTCAAACAGGTCGGCACGTCCCTGGAAGAGATGAAACGTATCGGAGTAAAGACCTTTGAGCGCTCCTATGATGATCTTTATTTCTATCCCGGACAGGATGTGCAATTCTATACCAATAGCGGGAAGATCGAACTCTACAGTACAGCCCTCGCTTCAGAGGGATTCGATCCGATCCCTGTGTACACTCCCCATGAAGAACCGCCTGAAGGGTTCTACAGGCTTAATTACGGAAGGGCTCCCTCCCATACCTTTGGAAGGACCGCCAATAATGCGCTGCTGAAGGACCTGATGGATGAGAATACGGTTTGGATCAATCCCCGGGTGGCCAAAATATGGGGCATTGAGAACGGTCAGTACATCTGGCTGGAGAACCAGGACGGAATACGGTCCACCTTCCCGATCCGCACCAGGGTCACCGAGCGTATCCGCTGGGACAGTGTCTATATGGTCCATGGATTCGGTCACACCAATAAGAAACTCTCCAGAGCCTACGGAAAAGGGGCCAGTGATTCAGAATTGGTAACCAGGGTCCATGTGGATCCGATCATGGGTGGCACCGGAATGCGGGGCAATTTTGTCACCTTCAAGTTTGAACCCAAAGCAGCAGAAACGGAGGCAGAGTCATGAGATTTGCGATGGCCATAGATACCAAAAAATGTGTGGGTTGCAGTGATTGTGTGGTCGCATGCCAGACGGAAAATAATGTCCCTGTGGGATATTGCCGTGACTGGGTGGTGGAGGTGACCGATGGTACCTATCCGCAACTGGAGATCGAGATCCGTTCGGAACGTTGCAACCAGTGCCATAACTCACCGTGCGTTCGTTGCTGTCCCACCGGAGCAAGCCACTACTCAGACGGTGGAATTGTTCTGGTCACACCCGGCAAATGTATCGGCTGCGGCGCCTGCATAGCATCGTGCCCCTACGACGCCCGGTATTCACATCCCGAAGGGTATGTAGACAAATGTACTTTCTGCATCCAGCGCATCCGAAAAGGACTGGAGCCTGCATGTGTGGCCGCATGCCCCACCAAGTGCATGTATTTTGGCGATCTGGATGATCCCAACAGTCCGGTATCCGAGATCCTGAAGGTCAGAAAATATAAAACCCTGATCCCGGAAGCAGGGACAAATCCCCAACTTTACTTCCTAATATAGCTACTATGAGAGAAGAAATCATTGTTAGCGGTCGCGCCAATCCACTGATTGATCCGCACCTGCATATCTGGCACTGGCAAATCCCTCTCTACCTGTTCCTGGGAGGTTTGGCAGCCGGAATTCTTTTTTTTGCAGGTCTGTATACGCTGCTGGGCAAAGAGACGAAATACAGGGCTGCAACACGACTGGCGCCACACATCGTACCCTTCCTGCTGATCCTGGGATTGATCGCCTTGTTCCTTGATCTGAAACATCAGCTCTATTTCTGGAGGCTGTATACCACGATACGCCTGGAATCGCCCATGTCCTGGGGGGCCTGGGTGCTGATGCTGGTTACTCCCCTCTCCTTCATCTGGTCGGCCATCCATATCAGAGAGATCTTCCCAACCTGGAACTGGCGTTTTCAGTTCCTCGCCGCGATGGAGAATTTCTTCACCAGGCAGAAGACCACGCTTGCATGGATGATGGTCATCTCATCGGTGATCCTTGGCGTCTATACGGGGATCCTCCTTTCGGCCTTCAATGCCAGACCCCTCTGGAATACCTCCATTTTAGGACCTTTATTCCTTGCCTCCGGTCTTTCCGCCGGTGCAGCGGCCATTATGCTCATCTCCAGGGACCATGAAGAAAGAAGACTTTTTGCCAGGATCGATATCGGGATCATCGCTGTTGAACTATTCCTGATCGTCCATATGTTCATGGGATTCCTGGCCAGTACACAGGTACAGATCAATGCAGCGCAGCTGTTTCTGGGCGGACCGTATACGGCCTCTTTCTGGATCTTTGTAGTAATCCTTGGAATGATCATGCCGGTGGTCCTGGAGTTACTGGAACTCAAAAAATACAAGGTTCCGGTATTGATACCCGCCACCCTCGTTCTCTTCGGAAGCCTGATGCTGCGCTTCCTGATCGCATTTGCAGGACAGGAGAGCAGGTGGCTGTATTAGTCATAAGGCCCATGAAGCCCTTAAAAGTCCCTTAAAGTCTATAAAGTCGTAAAATCTATAAAGTCGTAAAATCTATAAAGTCGTAAAGCTAAAAGTCAGATATTATGAGTGAGATAAAGAAAACGAAGTACATTAATCCCTACCTGGGAGGGGTGTTGCTGGGTCTGGTGCTCATCGCGGCCAATGTGATCTCCGGGCGAGGTCTCGGCGCCAGTGGTGCCGCCAAAAGTGCCATCGTGGCCACTGTGGAGACCGTCGCTCCTGAGCACACCGGGAAAGCCAGCTTTTACAAGGAGTATGCTGCTTCTAACCCCGATGGGGCCATGAAATCATGGCTCGTATTCCAGATGCTCGGGGTGATTGCCGGCGCATTTTTATCGGGAGCTATTTTCAACCGTTTGAAGTTCAAAGTTGAGCACTCTCCAAAAATCACTTCCAGGCGCAGGATCATCTTCGCCGTTCTGGGTGGTATTCTCTTTGGATTCGGTTCACAACTGGGCCGGGGATGCACCAGTGGATCGGCCCTTAGCGGAATGGCTGTACTTTCCTATGGAGGGTTTATCTCTATGGCCTTTATTTTCGGAACTGCCTTCGCCCTGGCCTATTTCTTTAGAAAAAACTGGATCTAATAAATGGTATTAAATGGTATTAAACCCCAGGGTAGAACCCAGGGTAGAACCCAGGGTAGAACCCAGGGTAGAACTCAGGGTAGAACCCAAGGTAGAACTCAGGGAAGAACTCAGGGTAGAACTCAGGGAAGAACTCAGGGTAGAACCCAGGACCCCCTTTGCCGATGCAGTGCGTCGGGGAATCTAATTATCAAATAATTCAACGAAACAGACTATGGCACCATTAGTAGTAAATGATATAATTACACAGAACACTAATTTCTTTCTGGCTTTTCTGATAGGGATGGGTTTCGGATTTGTACTGGAAAGCAGCGGATTCTCCTCCAGCAGAAAACTGGCAGGCGTGTTTTACGGCTACGATACGGTGGTCCTGAAGGTATTCTTCACAGCAGCTATCGTGGGAATGCTCGGATTGCTTTTCCTTAGCCTCTTCAATTGGATTGATCTGGATCTGGTTTATGTCAATCCCACCTACCTCTATTCTACCATTGCCGGAGGAATAATCATGGGTGCGGGATTCATCATGGGTGGGTTCTGTCCTGGAACCAGTTTCTGTGCTGCCTCCATCGGCAAGATCGATGCCATGTTTTTTATTGGCGGACTATTTCTGGGTGTATTCATCTTTGCAGAGGGGTATCCTCTCTGGGAGAACTTTTACAAAGCCAAATTCATGGGCATTCCAACTTTAAGTCAGATGCTGGGTCTGAAGGATGGAGTGGTGGTATTTGGGGTCATTCTGGTGGCCATGGCCATGTTTTACGTGGGCGAATGGGCCGAAAAGAAATTTCCACGGGCAGAATATTGATTCTGGCCTATGAATTATCCATAAACTTTTTTGTTGTTTCATCGTTAACCATATAAAATCTGACCCTTATGAAAGCAAGACATATCCTTGCCCTGATCCTGATCCCGCTGGGCCTGATCCTGGCCGCCGTTCCTCAGAACACAACCCATCCCTATAAATTATCTCCGGAAGAGATGCTGGAATACGTGAACAGCGGATTGCAGTATTTTTCGCCCGATGAGGTAGCGGATATGGTCATCAATGAAAATCCCACACTTTTATTGATCGATGTGAGACCGCAAAACGAATATGAAAAATACCACCTGCCCGGTGCGATCAATATTCCATTGAGTTCCTTACTGGAAGAACAATGGAAGGACTACCTGAACCAGGACCTTCGCTATAATGTCTTCTATTCCAACAGCACTGTCAATGCCAACCAGGCATGGATGCTGACCCGTCAGCTGGGCTACCGCAATAATTATGTCCTTCAGGGTGGCCTGAATTTCTGGGTGGAAACCATTATGAGTCCCGAAACCCCCGAATCGACCAGTCCCGATGAAGAGATCGCCAAATACGATTTCCGAAAGGGTGCCGGAATGGCTTTGGGAGGTGGCGCTTCCGTCCAGACCTCCACATCACAACCTGCACCCGAACTGCCCAAGATTGCTCCTCGCCCTGCAAATAAGCAAAGGGTGCAGGGAGGTTGTTGATCTTCGGACCGTTCGAGTATTTTTGGACATAACCCAGAATTTTACTCCAGAATTATGGGAACCAAAATTCGCTGGCTTTGCCCCAAATTCTGATGTCATTATCTGGGACATTTATCAGCACTTCAGGGCGTTTATCGACACCTAGGGGCGTTCATCGACACCTAGGGGCGTTCATCGACCCTTCAGGGCATTCATCAACACTTCAAAGGGTTCATCCAATGCTTCGGGGCATTCATCGACACTTCAGGGCGTTCATCAGCACTTCAGGGCGTTTGGAGGAGTCACGAAAGATATAATTTATCTTGTTATAAACCTTTTAGCTGTCATTTCAGATAAAAAATATTTTCAGATGGATGTAAATTATCCGATAAAAACATTAAAAGTATAACAAACAGATAAAAAGGGTCTCTCTGCCCGCGTGCAGCCCTCATACCCAATTCATACCCAATTCATACCCAATTCATACCCGGTTCATGCTTTTTTCAAGCAGAGATGCTTTTTTCAAATAGAGATGCCTTTTTTCAAGCAGAGATGCCTTTTTTCAAGCAGAGATACCTAACGATGGAAGGTTCATCATTTTTCTGAGCATAGAACTTCTCCATAACCTGGAATCAACGCCCGGACAATCCTGGAATCATGGCCCGGACAATCCTGGAGAAAAACCAGAGAGAAATATTGGGGCTATCCATGGAGTATTTAACTGGAATCCAACTTAATTTTTGCTTAATTTTAGCTAATTACCTTCACTGTTAAATAGCTACCAATGGACGCAAAAATCAACGATCTTTACCGAGAGTACCAAAACGGCCTCCATGACAGGCGGTCCTTTCTGCGGAAACTGGCCATATACGCAGGTAGTACTGCTGCTGCCCTCCATCTGCTGCCGATCCTGGAAAAAAGAAAAGCACAAGCGGCTATCCCTGCCGAAGTTGGACCTGAGTTGCCGATAGAGTCGGAGCTCCAAACCGAGTTCATAACCTATCCTGCCGAGTCGGGAGATATGCGCGCACTGATGGCTTACCCGAAAGGAGAGAAGAAGCTTCCTGCGGTGATAGTGATCCACGAAAACAAAGGGTTACAGCCCCATATTCAGGATGTGACCAGAAGGATGGCGAAGGAAGGATTCCTTGCCATCGGGCCTGATGCCCTTTCTCCGATGGGCGGAACCCCGGAAGACGATGTGGACAAGGCCAGGACCATGATGCGGGAACTGGACCGGGAGACCACCGTCAAAGATTTCGTGGCAGCTGTCGATTATTTAAAAACACATCCCCTCAGTACCGGTAAGGTGGGATGCACCGGATTTTGCTGGGGAGGATCCATGACCAATAAGGTGGCTGTCAACGCACCAGACCTGGATGCTGCAGTACCCTATTACGGTGGTCAGCCGGATGCAGCTGATGTTCCGAATATAAACGCCGCAGTAATGTTGCACTATGCGGGAGATGATGAGCGGATCAACAGAGGTATTCCTGATTTCGAGGAAGCCCTGAAGAAAGCCGGCAAAGAGTACCAGATCTTCATGTATGAAGGGGCCCAGCACGCCTTCAACAATGATGCAAATCCTGGAAGGTATCACGAGGAGGCCGCAAAGCTGGCATGGAAACGGACCATCTCCTTTTTTAAGGAAGAGTTAAAGACCTAATATCAGGAATCCTTCTTTCTGCCGGCATTCCATAGTCGCGCCACTTCACTGACAAAAGGAGTGCAGTGAAGAAAAAACCGTTTATACCCTTCACAAAGGTAGTTCAATCCCTTTTCTCCGTCGGGTGTATGGATGAATCTATTCCTGGGGCACTCTCCCCCGCACATGTCCAGTACCTCGCATTCCAGGCAGTATCGGGGCAGGGTACTATATTTCATTTCACCGAAGCGGCGCTGCTCGGGGCTTTCAAGCAAGGAGGCCAGATCGGCCTCTAAAAGATTACCCAACCGGTGAGCCTCATCTACGAAATGGTCGCACGAATAGAAATCGCCATTATGCTCCACCACCGGAACCCCTCCGCAGGTTTTTTTGAAAATACACAGGGTATGATCCTGACCGAAAGCTGTTCTGACCGCCTCTTCAAACACCTGTACTTTGACCTTGCGGATATCACGCGATTTCCATCGGTCAAAAATGGCGATGAGAAAATCACCGAAGTCGACTGGTGACACCGAACGGGAGGTAACCGCCCTGGAATTATCCGAATTTTGGGAATTTTGGGCATTGTCCGAATTTTGGGAATTGTCCCGAATTCTCTCTACCAGAGGCAGGAAGGTGATGTATTTCGCTCCAAGATCTATAAAATAGTCATAGATTTCGAGTGGGTGAAGGACGTTAAAAGCATTCACCACGCAGAGGATCTCCGAAATAATACCGAACTGTTGCAGCATATGATAACCCTGAAGGGTGGCATAAAAGGTAGGATCGCCATTCCTGTTTACCCGAAAATGATTGTGAAACTTTTCCGACCCGTCCATACTGATCCCCACAAGGAACTCCTTATCTGCCAGGAAACTGCACCAGGCGTGGTCCAGCAGGGTTCCGTTGGTCTGAATGCCATTGATGATCCGGCGACCAGGAGGGCAAGACTGCTCCTGAATGTTCACGATCTTTTTAAAATAGTCCAGCCCTGCCATTAAGGGCTCCCCTCCATGCCATACAAAATGAATAACTTCCTCCTTTGATGCCTCGATATGCTGAACGATATACTCCTCCAGAAGCAGTTCAGGCATGCGAATAAGCGAAATATCCTTAAAAAGATCTTCCTTCTCCAGGTAATAACAATAGAGACACCCCATATTGCATCGGGGCCCTACAGGCTTTGCAAAAACCTGAAATTCTTCTGCCAACCTATTAGCGCGTTTTCACGATTTTGCTTATCCCCTTCAGTTCTGAGCCTTCAAACCAGTAGAGAATATATATGCCTCTGTTAAGCGCGGTCATATCCAGCTGGTATACTTCATACCCCTTCGGCACACCGGTGGTCATCACGATCCTTCCACTCATATCCATCAACCTGAAGACCCCGTCTTTCTGTGCGGGATATCCCAGGTTAGCATAGATCCTGTCCCGTGTGGGGTTTGGATAAACACTCAGGAGCGGGATCTTCGAAGAATGTTCAATCACGTCCACACCGCCTCCTCTGTAATTAACAGCTGCCTGCAGGATCCTGCCGCTGTTGCGATCCTGGACAAATGCTGCAACACCCAGATCAGCAATATCTTCCACATAGTTCTGGTAGGTCCAGTTATTCACCTGGATACGGGTGCTGTCCATACTCCAGTTGCTTCCGAGTAACTTACCGGCCGGATTGGGAAGCATGTCCAATACCACATTTCTGAAGAGCGAATCACCGTTGAAACCGGTATAGGCTGTCACCGATGATTCGAATACCAACAGATAGAGCTGAACCGGATCATCATAACTCTCTACTCTGCAAGTAACCGCGGTTTTGGCCTGTAGACCTTCATCATCCCAATCCACATCCAATCCCACTTCAAACTCGGGCATCTCCAGGGTGGGCAAACTCATCATCGTTTCATCAGGCCATCCATCGATCCCGAAATCAAACCTGAATGGATCACTCCCTCCATTTAAGACAGCATAGGGCACTGATGGAACTCCGTAAAAGAATGATCTGGCAGAGGCAGGGAATGGGTTGTTCTGATTCATCGGATCCTCCCCGGGATACTCGGTATGATAATGAAGATCGATCATGTCCCCGCTGGTCAGATCGCTGATCGAATCCACCAGTCGGTCGGCCTCCAGTGATGCCAGATCAGATGAATTGGTAAAATATTCCAGCACTGTAAATTTCGACCTTTCGTCAATCACCAGGTTATCGAAAGCAAATCCCTGATTGCCTGCTCCCTGATTACCGCTGCTGGCGAATGCAATCCTTAATGTAATGTCCTTTTTGCCCACCAACTCATCCAGATCATGAGCAGCCTTAACCCACTCCTGATCGGGCGTGAAAACACGCAGGCCCCATCCCTCATTATTACCGCCTGGCTTATTGGTGATCTGGGACAGATTATACCAGTTCAGACCGGATCCAAACTGACCCAATGTTTGCCAGTCTTCACCTCCACTGATCCTGTATTGTAGTACTGCTCCATTCATGTTTGGAAGGAAACTTCTCAGAATATTCATCTGAATAAGAGGCCTCTCCATTTCTGAAAGGTCCAGGCATGGACTCTCCACCCAGGATTGCTCCTGGTAGCCGAAAATTCCGGAAGGTAAACTGGTAAACCAGGCCATGTCTCCCGAATCGGGATCGAAACCATTAAAATCAGGAACTCCCCATGTCCAGCTATTGTTCTGATCGACGGAATGGCTGCTCCAAAGTCCTTTGTCTTCGTCAAAGTCTTCATGATACCTCCCGTTGACCATCTGAATGGTAGGCCGGATCATCACCTGCTTTGAAATAGAATCTGTACAACCCGCTGAATTTATTGCATATAGCTGTACCCTGTAGTTGCCAGGCTGAGTGAACGTGAACGCTACCCCGTCATCCTGGCCGGAATCTTCAACGGCACTGCCAACAAGTTGTTCTTCTGCATCGTAAAATTCCCATCGGGAGGATTCCTTCTGGATCCCGGCCCATTCGGTTTCATTGGTAAACAGAACACTCCGGCCCTCTGCATAACAATCTCCATCCCATGTAAAGTCAGGCTGAGGAATCGCTGCGATAAGTGTATCCATCGAAAAGCTCCCTGTACAACCCTGCCCGGTAAAAGCGGTAAGGCTAATCACCCGTCTGCCCGGGGAGGTGAAGAAGTGAGAGGGATTGACCAGGGTGCTTTGATTGGCAGAACCACTGGCAGGATCACTGAATTCCCATTGCCACGAGTCAACCTCCAGTTTATCAGGGGTCAGGTTATTGAATGACACGCTTCCGCCATCCTGAGAG
>CAZRZY010000087.1:0-21061 GCA_964604655.1 uncultured Bacteroides sp.
GGGGATCCCGGCGGAGATGATCCCGATTCGTGGGACTATGCCTACAACGTGATGGGGCCCGAGACCCTGAGCGACGGTACCCTGGAATTGCTCTCCCCGAAAAACAATCACTATGGAGGAAATTTCTCCCGGATGATCCTGGAGGACGGGCTGGAAGCCACCCAGGCGGACTATCTGGCTGTCAGCCAGGCGATCGCCATTCTGGAGAACCGGACCGGAAAGCTGCCGGAGGAAGGGACCAACAAGCGAAGAAAAAAGCCTGATGCCCCTTTTTTCCTGGGTGTGGGGCTGGTCAGGCCCCATGTCCCTTTTGTGGCTACCGAATCGTGTTACCTGCCCTATCCGGAACTGGAAATGGAGGTGCCGGATACCCTGGTGGGGGAAAATGTACCTCCCCCGGCGCTTGACAGAAGAAACATGAGGGTGTGGGGCATGGATGAACTCCAGAAGAAAAAAACCATCAGCGGCTACATGGCCAGTGTCCGGTTCATGGACCGGCAGGTGGGCAGGCTCATGGATGCCCTCGACCGGCTGGGGATCCGGGAGGAGACCATTGTGGTGTTCATCTCGGACCATGGGTACAACCTGGGTGAACACGACTGCTGGTCGAAAGTAAGCCTGTGGGAAGGTTCCGTGCGTGTACCCATGATCATATCCGACCCCTCCAAACCTGCTTACCACGGCAATTCCAACGGCCAGATCACTGAACTGATCGACCTTTATCCTACACTGGCCGAGTTGTGTGGCTTGTCGGACCGGCAGCCCTCTATCCTTCAGGGGGAAAGCCTGGCAAACATGGTCAGGGAGGATACCCGGCAGAGAAACAAACGGGTGGCTTATACCACCACCCGGGCCGGCCGGGCATCCACCATCCGGACCGAACGCTGGCGTTACACCCGGTGGGGGGAGGAGGCCGATGCGGAAAACGAGGAGCTTTACGACCATCTGGCCGATCCGCAGGAGACGGAGAACCTGGCAGGCCGTCCCGATTTCGGGGATGTGCTGGGTCAGTTGAGGGCTACATTCGATCGCGCAAGGGAAAAAGCGCGGAATGAAGCACAGGAGGAGTCACAGAGTGCATCTCCAGGCAAAGTGCAGGCTGAAACACATGGAACGACACCTTAGGGTCCTGAATATGATGGAAATAAACCGTCATTTTTTTGATACTGAGCAAAAGAAACAGCCTTGAGACTATTATACCATAAGTACCGCTGGGCCATCCTGGCACTTCTCTTCGCCGCCACCACCATCCTCTACATCGACCGGGCCGCCCTGGGGATCCTGGCTCCGCAGCTCCAGGAGACCATCGGATGGAATGAACAGCAGTACGGACTGATCAATACGGCATTCATGGTAGCCTATGCCCTCTGTTTTCTCCTGATGGGAAGGCTCATCGATGCCATCGGAACCCGGAAGGGATACCTCTTCTCCATTGCAGTCTGGAGCGTGGCTGCCCTTGGACACGTCCTGGCACGAAGCTGGATCGGATTTGCCGTAGCCCGGTTTACCCTGGCAGTGGGCCAGTCGGGGAATTTCCCCAGTGCAATTAAAGCGGTGGCCGAATGGTTCCCGAAAAAGGAAAGAGCCCTGGCAGTTGGACTGTTCAACGGGGGGTCCAATATGGGAACCATCCTGGCACCCCTGGTGATCCCTCCCATCGTTCTCTCCCTGAATGACTGGCGGGCAGGGTTTCTCTGGACCTTTCCTTTCAGCCTTCTATGGATGTTCCTCTGGTACCGGAGCATCAAAGATCCGGCGGCCCATCCGAAAGTGAGTGAGACCGAGCTGGCACATATCCGGAGCGACAGCGTTGAAGAATCCGCCGGACGCATGAAGATCCGCCAGATCCTCTCCGCACGGGGAGTATGGGTGATCGCCCTGGCCAAGTTCGTGGCCGATCCCATCTGGTGGTTCTATCTCTTCTGGGGGGCCAAGTTCCTCTACAGTCAGTTCGGGGTGGAGCTGAAGGAGATCGGTCTGCCGTTTTTTACCATCTACCTGCTCTCCTGGCTGCTGGGAATCTTCCTGGGAGGACTCTCCTCCTCCTTCCTGAAACGGGGAATGGGGATCAACAGGGGCAGAAAACTGGGCCTGCTGACCTGCGGAATCTTTGCCCTCCCCGTGTTCCTGGTCCCCCATACCGGTTCGCTGGTCACTGCCGTCCTGCTGATCTCCCTGGCGGCCGGCGGGCATTGCGGCTGGTCCGCCAATATATTCTCACTGATGTCGGACATTTTTCCCCGGAAGGCGACGGCTTCGGTGGCCGGGTTTGGCGGTTTTGCCGGAGCGGTCGGTGGTGCGCTGGCCGCCTTCCTGGTGGGAAAGGTGCTGCAGGATATCGGAACCGGAGGGTATGTCATTCCGTTTGCGGCAGCCAGCGTGGGATACCTGATCGCCCTGGGGCTTATGCACTGGATGATGCCCCGCTTCAGGCCTGTACCATTTGATGAATTGAAAAAATGAAAGAAGATTTGAACTCAAAAGAACGGCTGCATCAATGCCTGGCGCTGAAGGAGCCGGACAGGGTACCCTATGACCTGGGGGGGACCACCACCTCGGCCATCACCCGGCTTGCCTATTTAAGAGCCATGGAGTACAGGGGGATCGATCCGCTGATCAAAACCTCCGATATCGATCCCATCCAGCAAATCATTATCCCTTCGGAGGAGAACCTGGTGAAGCTCCGCGTGGACACCCGCAGGATCGGGGCCCGCAGGATCCCCGGTTTCAGATGGAGCGAACACCTTGATCAAGAGACCATTCGCGTGACCGACCTATACGGGTGCGACTGGGAGTATCAGGCCCAAAAGGATCTTTATTTCAATCAAACCACTTTCCCCCTGGAAGAGGCTGAAACACTCGCCGGGGCCCTGCCCCTGTTGCCGGAGATCGACTGGGACCGCTACCGGGAGTTTCTGGAACCCGACCTGCAGCAGCAGGTGGCCGGTACGGAATCCTACGGACTGGTGGCCGACCGGAATACGGCCGGGCTCACCGAGAACAGCCTCAGGGTCCGGGGATACGAAAAGTGGTATATGGATACAGTGCTCGATCCGGCCGGGGTGGAGGCACTGCTGGAGCGGATGATGCAGGACAAGCTCCGGTACTGGGACCTGGTAATCGAATGGGCACGGAAGAACGGGGTCGCTCATCATATCCAGGTGGTGGCCGAATGTGATGACCTGGGAAACCAGGAGACTACCATCCTCGATCCGGGACAGCTGAGGCAGATGGTGCTACCGCGCCTGAGAGTCCTCTTCCAGCATGTGAAAAAACAGTTGCCCGGCGTAAAGATCTTCTTCCACAGCTGCGGAGCAGTCAGGGAGCTGATCCCCGACCTGATTGAAGCCGGCATGGACATCCTCAACCCGGTACAGTTCACCGCCAAAGGGATGGAACTGAAGAAACTGAAGAAAGATTTCGGAGATGCCCTCACCTTCTGGGGAGGCGGGGTCGATACGCAGAATACCCTGAACAAGGGGACCCCCCGGGAGGTATCGGACGAGGTGAAACGGATCCTCGACATCATGGCTCCCGGAGGCGGATTTGTTTTTACCCCGGTGCACAATGTACAACACGATGTGAGCCCCGGGAACTTCTGGGCCATGTGGGATACCCTGCAGGAGTACGGACGTTACTGAACAGCTATCAATTCACCTTTATACCTTCTTATATCATGGAAAGAAGAGAGTTTATCAAGAAGACCGCAGGAACCGGAATCGCCCTCAGTGCATCCCCGGTCATTTTAACCGGTAACGGATGGAAAGGGGCCAACGACCGAGTTCGTGTCGCCCAGATCGGGATCCACGGTTTCGGGCAGCACCATATCGGGCAGTACCAGGCTCTGAATAACGTGGAGGTAGGAGCCATCTGCGATGTGGATGCCAACCTCTTTCCGGGTGTCATCAAGAGACACTTTTCGGAGAAGGGACTACCGGCCCCCAAAACTTACCAGGACCTGCGAAAACTGATGGAGGATCCGGACATCGATGCGGTCTCCGTCACCACCCCCAATCACTGGCACACTCCGGCCGCCCTCTGGGCCATCGGGGCCGGCAAACACGTCTCGGTGGAAAAGCCCTGCTGTCAGACGTTTTACGAAGGTCAGAAACTGGTGGAGGCTGCCGGAAAGTACGACGTGATTGTGCAGGACGGCGCCGAACAGCGCAGCAATCCCTGTGGAATCTCCATGGCCGAATATCTCCGGTCCGGTAAGATGGGTGAGGTCTATCTGGCCAAAGGGATCTGCTACAAAAGAAGGGACTCCATCGGCACCTATGCGGACGGTCCCATGGAGGAGGGGGAGAGTTTCGCCTTTACGGTGAACGGTAAAAATTATGAACCCCCATACACCCGGGCCTACCTGGCCAATGTGGATTACGACCTCTGGCAGGGTTCCGCACCGGCCCTGCCGTTCAACCGCAACCGCTTCCACTATAACTGGCACTGGAACTGGATGTACGGGAACGGCGATATGGGTAACCAGGGAGTGCATGAAATGGATGTTGCCCGGTGGGGACTGGGCGTTTCCCTGCCCACCCGGATCACCGCTTCGGGAGCCAAAGTGATGTTCAACGACATGCAGAACACTCCCAACATGCTGATGACCCTGTTCGAATTCCCCGTACTGCCGGAGTGGGAGGGCCGCAGAAAGATGCTGCAGTTCGAAGTGCGTCACTGGGACCATAACCCGGAAGGGGCCCTGCCGGATGTGGATGAAGGCGGGAATACCTACATGACCAGCAGGACCAATACGGTGGGGAACCTGTTCTTCGGGTCGAAAGGATATATGTCGAAGAATGTGAACCGGTGGCAGGTGTTCAACGGCCCGGAAAAAAAACCGGGAGATTCCGGCTCCGGGATCGGGAATCACTTTCAGGATTTCACGGATGCCATCCGGACCGGCGACCAATCCCTTGCCCGTGGTGACATCCGGGAGGGGTTTTACTCCTGTGCATTGATCCACCTGGCCAACATCTCCTACCGCCTGGGGCGCAGCCTCGATTTCGATCCCGAAACCATGAAATTCGTTAACGATCCGGAGGCCGATATTATGCTCACCAGGGAGTACCGGAAGGGGTTCGAGCTACCCGAGGTTTGATCCCCGTATCGAGCGTAAGCCGGGACAGGTAATGGCAGGGATTTCGCGAGCCGGTTCTGCTGTTGCTTACCGGCCTGTACGAGCCTTCTGCTCCACGAAATAGGGCTGAAAGGTATAACCGGAATGGACGGCCCATGGACGGTTTACCTGCGGGAGCTCACCCTGCAGTTCCTTCATGACCTCTGAATAGGCCGGATCGCCTGCCAGGTTGGTCCATTCGTTGGGATCCGCATACCGGTCATACAGTTCCTCTGCCCCGTCTTCGTAACGGATATAACGGTACTCGTTGGTTCGGACGGTATGATTGTTCATCCCAAAGGTGGTGACCGCTTTGGTTCCTTTAAGCTGTTCCTCTCCCCGCATACTGGGACCCAGGTTGACCCCTTCGTTTCTTTCATAGGCAGGCAACCCGCAGAGATCCAGCAGGGTGGGATAGATGGAAAGCAACTCCACCGGTTCACAGATAACCTTTCCTTCCGGCAATCCGGGCCCTGAAAACATCAGGGGTGCATGAACAGCCTCTTCCCAGAGGGCATGTTTGGCAAAGGTCCCTTTCTCCCCCAGGCGGTAGCCATGGTCGGACCAGAGGACCACCACCGTATTATCGGCGAATTCGCTGTTCCTGAGTGCCTCCAGAACCCGCCCTACCTGGTGGTCCACGAAACTGACACACGCAAGATAGGCCTGTATGATGCGGGGCCACTGGCCACTCTCTATGGCCCACTCCGTGGTAGGCATCATCGGCAGGTCATTGATCCGGAGTGCCACCGGCGGCACATCATTCAGGTCATCCGGATGAAAGGGAGTCATCTCCAGGCTATCCGCCGGATGCATATCGAACCATTCCCGGGGTACATACCAGGGGACATGGGGCCTAAGAAATCCCACTGCCAGAAAAAAGGGTTTATCGTATTCCCTCTGAAGCCTTTCGATGGCCCACTCGGCCGACTGGTGGTCGGGCATCAGAGAATCAGCTTCCGGGTAAGCACCCCAATCGGTACTGGTGCGCCCGTACTTTTCCCGGTTGGCATTACCGTATCCATCCCATACAAACCTTTCGGCAGGTGTGGGCCCAAATCCTTTCGACCTCCCTCCCGACTCATGGAAAAGCGATGCAGGTGCATGGGAATGGAACAGCTTCCCGATCCCCATGGTATGATACCCCTGGTCCCTGAAATACTGCGGCAAATAGATGATATCACCGGTTACCTCATTATCCTCCCGTATAAAATCGTCTTCGACCATGCCGTAAATCCCTGTGGTAGAAGGGCGCAGACCGGTCATCAGGGAAGCCCTGGAAGGTCCGCAAAGAGGGGCCTGGCAATAGGCGTTGGTGAACAGGATCCCTTCCCTGGCCAGCCTGTCCATGGAGGGAGTGCGGGTATTCGGATGCCCGTTCATGCATCCCAGCCAGTCGTTCAGGTCATCGATGGCTATAAACAGCACATTGGGCCGGGGGATCTTCTCTGCAGTCTGGGTGTTCTGACAGGCCTGAATGCCTGCAAGGAATAGTGTCAGTGAGATCCCCAGGATGTGACGGGTCATTTTCATACGCTTTCAGATCTTTTCTTAAAAGTAATCATTATGTAGTGACTATATTTAATGACCGAAATAAATTGCTTTCCCATGAAACGACCCATCTCCATTCTTTTTAGCCTGACACTCTTCCTGGTATCATGCGTACCCGGAACCGCCCCTGAGTCCTCTCTGTCGGAAGCCTATTCGGACCACTTCCCCATCGGAGCCGCCATCTCCGGCAGACACCTGGAGAGCTATGACACAGTGTTGCTGAAGCAGCATTTCACCAGTATTACAGCGGAGAACGACATGAAGCCCTCCAATACCCTGGGGGAGAATATGGAGTTCACTTTTGAGGCGGGGGACCGGATCGCGGATTTCGCCCTTAGAAACGGTATGCTGGTAAGGGGTCATACCCTGGTGTGGTACAACCAGACGCCGGATTGGTTCTTCCGCGACACCGCCGGGGCACTTCTCCCGAAAGAGGTCATGCTGGAACGGCTGGAGAAGTACATTCAAAGGGTGCTGGATCACTACCGGGGACGGGTCTACGCCTGGGACGTGGTCAATGAGGCCATCGCCGGGGGGGACGGGTTCTACCGGGAAGAGATCGACTGGTTCCGGATCTGCGGTCCGGACTATATCGAAAAGGCGTTTTTGTTCGCCAGGGAGGCTGATCCCGAAGTGAAACTTTTCTATAATGATTATAACCTGATCGATCCCGTGAAGTCCCGAAAAGTATACGAGATGGCCAAAGATTTCCAGGAAAGGGGCATTCCCATCGACGGCATCGGGATGCAGGGACACTGGACCCTGGAGGATGTGAATGAGAAGAACCTGGCCCGTTCCATCGATCTTTTCGCCTCGCTGGGCCTGGAGGTCCAAATCACTGAACTGGATCTCTCCATATATCCTTTCTACCATAGCATTCCCGGGGATTCACTTCCGCAGGATCCGGTTGAATTTACCGCCGAACTGGAAGGAAAACAGGCGGAGAAGTACCGGGAGATTTTCCGGGTACTGAGAGAGAAATCGGATGTGGTAACCAGTGTTACCTTCTGGGGAGTGGCCGACAACCGGACCTGGCTCAGCAACTATTTCGTCAGGGGACGGACCGACCACCCGTTGCTGTTCGATGCCGAATACCGCGAAAAGGAGAGTTTCGAATCGATTTTGGACTTCTGACATGGTTGCAAACAGGATTACCTTCTCAGCAGCCGGCATTCGGTTCATTTCCATGGCCGGATTTCTGCTCATCATTTCCGTCGGGTCTGCCGGGCAGGGATTGCGCAACACGCGAATGGACGGTTACCGGGGGATCTGGTTTGAACTGAACCAGAAATACGAGTACGGGGATAAGTATTCCGGGGGACTGGGCACTTACACGGCCAAACACAGGCCACTGGCCATCTATGCTCCGGAGGTGCAGCGCACCTTCTTTGTTTACGGGGGAACCCCTTCTGAAGATGAGCGTCACCTTCTCTGCATGGCGGGAATGTTCGATCACATTACCGGAAAAGTCTGCCGTCCGGTAGTGGCCTGGGACAAGATCACGGTAAACGATCCCCATGACAATCCTTCCCTGTCCATGGACCCGGAGGGATACCTCTGGATACTGGTGAGCGGCAGGGGAACTCTGCGGGAAGGGATCAAGCTGAAGAGCCATGCACCCTACTCCATCGACAGCTTCCGTATGGTATCCCGGGAAGAGTTCACCTATCCGCAGATCTGGCACACCGGCGACCGCTTCTTTCACTTCTTCACCCGGTACAGCGGTATCAGGGAACTCTATTTCGAAACGAGCTCAGACGGAAAGAAGTGGTCGGAAGATGTAAAACTGGCCGGGATCCGGGAACCGGGAGATAGTCTGGGCGGACACTACCAGGTGAGTGCCCTCAGAGGGGAAGACACCCTGCTTGCCACCTTTTTCAACCGGCACCTCAACGGGCACCCCGATACCCGGACCGACCTCTATTACCTGCAGACGCCCGATCTGGGGCGCACCTGGACCAGCGCCACAGGAGATACGGTTTCCCTTCCGGTGGAGGAGGTGGGTTCTCCGTGCAGGGTGATCGACTATTCCGGAAAAGGGCTGAATGTCTATCTGAAGGATATGGTATTTGACCGAAACGGGAATCCGGTTTGCCTCTACCTGACCAGCAGCGGACATGAACCGGGACCTGAAAATGTCCCCTACACCTGGCGGATCACCTGCCGGAGGAAGAACAGCTGGGTCACTTTCGACGTGTGCCGGTCGGATCATAATTACGATATGGGAAGCCTGTTCCTGGACGGGGACCTCTGGATACTGGTGGCCCCCACCGGTGATCCGCCTCAACCGTGGGGAGTGGGTGGTGAAATCGAGGTGTGGGAAAGCACCGATGCCGGGGTCACCTGGAAAAAGGAAAAGGAGCTGACCCGCTCCAGTCCGCTCAACCACTCCTACATAAGGAGTGTAGAAAACGGGCAGGCCCCCTTCCAGTTTTTCTGGGCCTCGGGGCACGCCCACCAGTTCAGTAACTCGGAACTCTTTTTCGGCGATCAGGAGGGACAGCTCTTCCGGCTCCCCTACCGGATGAAGAAAGAATTCGAGAAACCGGCCAGACTCCAAGATACCCGGAAACAGTAGCTTCCCTCCCTGACCGTCTTCAACGAGGAACTTCACCCGGTCAGCGACCACCTGTTCGGTCATTTCATGGGGAAGTGATGTGGATTTCTACTCCTGGACCGAACTGGTCAACCATGCTCCGGGCCAGAGCGAAAGGAAGTCCTACAGGCAGTACCGGCAGGACCCCGAAGGACCGGTAGTATCGAATAACCGGCTTGGATTGAATGAATTCTGAGAATCCCAAAGTAAAAACCCGAAAAAACCAACGATAGGTCAACCCTGTGCACCCCGGCACCCTCTGCTTTCAGACAGGCATACCTGGAGGTGCCGATGTTCCGGTCAGTGGGCTTTTTTTCGGGAAATCGCGTCGTTTCTTCTTCATGCCATCATCGATTACTGTTCCAGCAGATACCAAAACGCCCTGGTTTCCGCCCCATCTAGCCGGAACTTATTCTTGCTGAACAACGGAACCCGATGGTGGAGGCCCGGTCGATGCCAGGGTGCATCAACAGGTATTTCACATGGGAATCATAAGGCTGCCCGCCACCCACAGTTTTACCCCTCGGAGCTCCGGGCAGATACCACCAGGAAGATGACATTTCCCAGCGGCTGCAACCACCGCGCAGGGTCACAAACCGGTTGAACCGGTCGAATCGTTCACTCTCGTTCCATTCAAACACCTGGTTGAAAATGAAATTATCCCCGTGACGTTCGGCCGCCAGCTGCCACTCCCACTCGGTAGGCAGCCTCATACCCGCCCAGTTGGCAAAGGCCCTGGCATCATCCAGGCTCACATAAACCACCGGTTCGTCCAGGATCTCCTCCGGACATTGATTTCCGCCCCAGTGGGCCAGAAAGTTTTGAGCATCAGCGGGGGCATAACCGCTGGAATCGAGGAATGCTTCAAATTGCCTGTTGGTCACTACCCCGGACATGATGCCAAAATCAGGGATCGCTGTTGTATGGGTATGCTTGATGTAGGGGACACCCTCCCGGTAGATGATATTCAGGTCGTCATTGTCTTCGGCACCCGGGTCGGGATAACACTGGCCCTCCCGCCATATGTGCATGCATATGAGGGTGTCCGTCCCTCCTGTTACAAAGAGCAGATCGGTATTCAGAATGGGCGATGGATTCCTCCGATAGGGATATTCGAACGGAAGTTCCAGGGATGCCTCCAGGGCATAAATATCATTTCCCGGCAGGGGTTCCATGGTTTCCGCCTCCTGCCGGTCCAGCAGTTCCGAAAGCATATTGGATAGACTTCCTGTCTGCAACAGGCAGCCAAAATCATCGATCTGAATCTCAATAAAAGGACCACCCGCACCCTGTGTCGCCTGCAGTTCGGTTCCGTTCCACAGATCGAAATACCTGTCATCTGTTCCTTCATCCACCGGGAGCCTGACCCGTGCGGTTCCCTCTTTGGTATGGACCAGATGGGTGATCTGCTGATCACCCGTCTCCCACCGGCTGGCCACCACCGCGCTGTTACCCGTTGGAATAAATGGCTTCCAGCTGTCCAAGATATAGACAGGGCCCAACGCCTTCCAGATGGCATTCATCTTCCTGAGCACTTTCCGGTCCTCCGCTTTCCAGATATTCATTGTTCCGAAAATATTCTCCCAGATCAGGATCCCCTGCCCGTTGATCCAGGCATGGGCCAGGCTGTGCTTCCGATCCTCCTCCATCCGTTTTACATAGTACTGTTTATGCTCAGGCATCACCCATTTGTGAAGCGAAAGATCGGTGTAGTGGTACGGATGGATCTCCTGTCCCCAGGAACTGGTGGCAGCATCAGGTCCATAGAGGTCCTTCAGTTCAGGAGTGATCTCCGTGGTCATTGCCAGAGGCATAAATATCTGAGAAACTTCATCGCGAATCGAAACATCGTATTCGAAGACCGAGATCACGCCCCTGGGAGATCTCCATGTATCGAAAAAGACACCATCGGCACCCGACATGCTCACAAGGCTGGCCAGTTCCCTGTAATCGGGCAATTCGGACCTTCGGGTATCCAGGTCCCACGGGTTGTAGGTCAGGAAAACTTTTATCCCGTTCAGATGAAATTCGTCCACAATGGTTTTCAATCCATCCAGACCCCAGGGCATGGACCGCATGAAATCAAACTGGTTCTTTTCGTCAATGCCCAGATTGGGGTAGCTGTGCCAGAGGATGACCGACTGGATCCCCCCGAACTCCCTTTCCATGGTTTCGCAATACTGTTCCACCATATACTCCCTTCTTCGATGATCCCACAGGGAGTGGTCCCAGGCGAAGACAAAACCCATGACGAAATTCTCATGGGTCCATGTCAGGTCCGGTGTGATCTCCAGCACGTTATCCCCTGCATGACGCTGAACATACAGTCCGATCCTGTCCAGCAGATCCTTTCTCCGGTTATTGGATAGAACACTTAACCGGAGTTGGTCGATCTCCACTTTGGCTGAATCCTGGAAGATATCCGGTGTGGCAGCCTTCAGTCGAAGGACCGGTACGATGGAGAAACTATTCCGGTCATAGTCGGGTATGGTCCCTGTAAGCTCAAACCCGCTCCAGTCTCTTTCCGCCATTACAAGCAGAGTGTCCGCCGAAAGGATCTTTTCCCGGACCACATAGCCGGTCTCCTCCCCCTTCCACTTGAGATCGTAATCGAGCAGTATAAGGTAATCGATGTCATTGGAAAGGCTTCTGCCGGTTACCTGAAAAGACTCACCGGGCTGAAGATCCAGCTGGTAGGCAAATTGATCAAAGTGGATCACGGAAGCGGTTTCACCGGGAAGTTGTGCTGTCAGCCACGGGGTGACTTTCCCGATATCGGTGCGGACCAGTTGCCGGTAGTCCAGAATTTCAAGGTACCACTTCTCCCAGTCATCTTTAGCATCAGGGGCCTTGATAAATGAGCGGTTATGCTCGATCTCCTCCCCGAACCCCCAGTATATTTGAGGACCGCTGGCTCCCACCGTCCACTGTGAGTAAGGGAAGGTGATCATCTCCCTTTTCAGGGCCTGACAGCCGGCAAGGAATGTTACTCCCGAAACGAATACAAATATTACCGGCCTCATGATCCACTTCATAAAAAAAGTTATTTGGATGGAATGCCATGCAAAATAATCAATAAAGGTCAGTAATCCATCTCCCGTCGGGGAAAGAAAACCCTTCTGCAGTTTTCAGCTATTCAGGATCCGGTGCTTTACAATAAATCCCGGATCGATCTCCACCCCGCTTCCGACCCGTATCGCCTCCCGGTCATCATAGCTGCCGTTGCAATTGGCATAGATGGACATCTCCACCGTAGCCACCGGGGAGATCCGTCTGAGCATCCTCACGGAATGGATCCACAAAGGGGCGAAACTGACCGAGGAAGATGAGGAGACCGGCTGCAGGAAAGGAGATCTGGTCACCATGGATCTCTTCGAACGATTGCTGGAAGAGGAGTATGAAAAACTACGGATATTCCCAGTGATACGCTCTTTTATGCACCTGACATTTTAGTGACTTTTCCTGCCAAACTTCTAACCACCCTTTTATTTCGTTTTCTGACTGCCTATATTGGGCCTGTAAGATAACTTAACCCGACTCCCCCATGAAGGCTTCCATGACAAAAAGTTCCCTGATCATCATTCCTGTGCTGCTGGTGCTGGCCGCATCCATCTCCTGCGGGCCTGACCGGACCTCCGGAACTGCCGGAGAAAGGCCGCCCAATATTATCCTGATCATGGCCGACGATTTGGGATATGGCGATATCGGCTGCTTCGGCAACACCCGGATCAACACTCCCCACCTCGATTCGATGGCTGCCCGTGGGATCCGCTTTACCGATTACCACTCCAACGGAGTGGTCTGCACTCCCACCCGCGCAGCCCTGATGACAGGAAGGTACCAGCAACGGGCCGGGCTGGAAGGGGTGATCTATGTACAGGGAGAGACCCGGCAGACCGGTCTCGATACAGCACAGGTTACCCTGGCCGAGGTGTTGAATAACAGGGGGTACCGGACAGGGATACTGGGCAAGTGGCACCTGGGTTACAGAAAGCCGTATAATCCGGTAAAACAGGGTTTCGACCTCTTCAGGGGATTTGTGAGCGGTAACATCGACTATCACTCCCACTACGACAATGCGACCATCTACGACTGGTGGCATGACCTGGATTCGGTGGTGGAACCGGGGTATGCCACCGACCTGATTACCGGACATGCGCTGGAATTCATTGAAAAGAACAGGGAACAACCCTTTTTTCTGTATGTGGCCCATGCCGCTCCGCATTGGCCCTACCAGGGCAGGGGCGATAAGCCCGACAGACTCCCCGGCCTGGAGCACGATCCCCGCGGAAGCAGGACAGACCGGGACCAGGCGTATCGCGAGATGGTGGAGGTCATGGACGAGGGGATCGGTAAGATCATGGCAAGCCTTCGTGAAAAGGGGCTGGAGGAGCAGACCCTGGTCATTTTCTGTTCGGATAACGGCGGTGTGCCCGAACTGGGGAACAACGGCACCCTGAACGGTCACAAAGGAACGGTATGGGAGGGAGGCCACCGCGTGCCGGCCATCGTCTGCTGGAAAGGACAGATTGATCCGGGTACCAGTGATCAGACCGTCATGGGCATGGATGTCTTCCCCACGATCCGGTCCATTGCCGGTATCACCGGCCCATCCGGACCGGATACCGACGGGAGGGATCTCTCAGGACTCCTTCTGAGTGGAGAAAAGCTGCCCGAACGTCACCTGGTCTGGCGTTACAGGAACCAGAAAGCGGTCAGAAGAGGTCCCTACAAGCTTTTGATCCTTCCTTCTGATACCCTTCTTTTCCATCTGGGGGAGGATCCTGGTGAAACCCGTGACCTATCTGCGGAACTGCCCGGAACAGCCGATTCCCTTCGGAATTATTTAAAAGATTGGGAATGGGATATGGACCATTACTATATTCAGAAGACCCGCTAACCTTATGAATTCCTGAAGTGATCCAAACTCCCTGAGTTCATGATACAAACAGTTCGATCATTCCTGACAGCAAACCTTCTGTTCATGGTCTTCCCGGTGATGCTGCACGGGCAGCTGCGGTTGATCAGCAGAATCCGGTCGACCCATTTCATAATGGTCCTGATACTGCAAGTTTCTTTACCACCGGAATACTAGTAATTTTTTCCATCTTTGGCTGGTTAAATTCGCAGAATGGACGGAAGACCGGAACCCTGGAGGCATTCATTGAAAGGGAGCTGCCCGCATTAGATCCGGAATAGTTCTCTCAATGAGTGGTACGCAGATCCAGAAACCCATGAAAAAAATTGCCATACTCGATACCGGCTATCCATCCTATGAAAAGGAGCGCCGGCTGCTTCATTCCAATGGTTATGAACTGGTCATATTCGAGGGCGACCGTGCCGATATCACCTCAAGGATCCGCCTGGCAGGGAAAGCGGAAGGGATCTTCGTCCGATGGACCAGGATCGATGAGCCATTCCTGGAGAAATGCCCGTCGCTGAAAGCCATTGTCCGGTATGGTGCCGGATACGAAAACATCGACCTGGAAGCGGCCGCCAGGACCGGGATCAGGGTGGCCAACGTAGGCGGGTACGGTAACCACTCGGTCTCCGACCATGCCCTCGCACTGATCTTCGCTTCCGCCCGCGGACTCTTCCCGGGTGTGGCAGGCTTCCGGGAGAATTTCGGAAAACCGCCCTTTGAAAGGATGATCGAATTTCACCGCAATACACTGGGAATTATCGGACTCGGGAGGATAGGGGGCACCCTGGCCTCAAAAGCCGGGTTCCTTTTCAAAGAGGTTCTGGCCTCCGATCCCTACATTGCAGATTCGAGATTTATGGATCTGAATGTGATAAAAACGGACCTCCAAAAACTGTTGAAAAAATCGGATGTGATCTCCATCCACTGCAATCTGACCGAAGAAACCACAGGGCTGATCGGGCATCAGGAGTTCCGGAAAATGGATCGGTTTCCGATCCTGGTGAACACTGCCCGCGGACCGGTAATCGAAACCGGTGCCCTGCTGGAGGCATTGGAACAGGGGAAGGTCCATTCCGCAGGACTGGATGTGTTCCACTCTGAAATTCCCGGACAAATCGACCGCCGGTTGCTTTCACACCCCCGGGTCATCGCTACCGGTCATTTTGCCTGGTACTCGGAGAACTCCCTGGAAGAGCTGCAGAAGCGTGCTGCGGAGAATATGCTGGCGCTGCTGGCTGGTAAAAGCCCGGAGGACTCGCTGAACTGAATTCCGCACCTTCCGGATGCATCTCTTCACGTAGGTCGTGTAGATCTCCGTCAGATCCAGGGTGGCACCGGTCTTTTCATCCGTTTGTCATGCATTTGTCCGCAAACGTATCTATTACTATTACCTATTGGCCACCAGTCGAAGCGCCTCGTAGAATCCGTAGTTCATGTTGATAGGGGCTGTATGGTGGTAGGAGCGTTCTTTCCCCCAGTAGCTCACCAGCAGAGACATATCAAGGTACCAATTTTTTACCTTGCCTTTACGGTTCGCGATCTTCTCCATGGCCTTTGGGCCGAAGGTCAGGGGAGAGTTGCCGGGAGGAACATTTAGCTGGGAAAAGTTCTGTCGAACCAAGCCATTTGGGAAGTGTCACGCTTTTGACACTTGCAGTGAACGGAAAAAATAGCTAGCTTACAAACATGGACCGTAGAAAATTCATCAAACAGACCGCTGCGACCACAGCCGGCACCCTGGTGATTCCCACCTTGGTTCCCTCCTCTGTGTTCGGCAAAAGCTCCCCCGGAAACAGGATCCGGATAGGACAGATCGGATTTGGCAGGATCGCCATGGTACACGATTTGCCCGAAACCCTGAAACACGACCATGCAGTCTGCGTCGCTGTGGCTGATGTGGATGTAAAAAGGGCCCGGCTGGGCAAAGAGTGGGTCGAGAACTTTTATGCCGGGAAGAAAGGAAAACCGGGATACGTGGAGGTGGATGTTTACCGGGATTACCGGGAGATGCTTGAGGATCCTTCCATCGATGCGGTGATCATCTCCACCCCTGACCACTGGCATGCCCAGCCAGCCATGGAGGCAGCCATGGCCGGTAAGCATATCTACCTGCAGAAGCCTGCCTCCCTGACCATTCAGGAGGGCAGGCAGATGAGCGACATGGTCCACCGGACCGGTGTGGTATTCCAGCAGGGCAGCCAGCAAAGGGGGACACAACCGTGGCCCCAGTTCCACAGGGCGTGCGAGCTGGTTCGCAACGGAAGGATCGGAGAACTGAAACGGGTGAAAGTGGGCCTGCCGGGCGATCCTTCCGGAGAGGAGCAACCACCCATGCCGGTACCGGTCAATCTGGACTATGAAATGTGGCTGGGATCGACCCCCTATGTCTACTACACCGAAAAACGGGTGCATCCGCAAGAGGACTTCTCCAGGCCCGGATGGCTGCGTTGCGAGCAATTCGGGGCCGGGATGATCACCGGCTGGGGAGCCCACCATATCGATACGGCCCACTGGGCCATGGGAACCGAATATACCGGTCCGGTGGAGGTGGAGGCCGAAGCGGTGTTTCCAGAGTCGGGGCTCTGGAATGTACATGGCGATTTCCATGTGTATGCAACCTACCCGAACGGGGTGCATTTGGAGATCAGCGGGATTTTCCCCAACGGAGTGCGGTTCGAAGGCACGGAAGGATGGATCTTCGTTTCCAGGGGAGATGTGGCCGTTACCTCATCCGACCCGGGATCACCGGCCAGCGAGCTGAAAGCGCTGGATTCCAACGATCCGAAAATCCTGGAATCGGTGATCGGACCGGACGAGACCCGCCTCTACAAAGCTCCCGAGCAGCACGAAGACTGGTTGCGGGCCATCCTGGAGGAAAGGGATCCCGTGGCGCCGGCAGAGGTGGGACACCGCTCCTGCAGTGCCTGTCTGATCAGTCACATCGCCATGAAAATTCCCGGTAAATTGTACTGGGATCCCTTAAGAGAGCGGTTCATCGACAATGATGCAGCCAACCGGATGCTGGGACGATCCCAGCGATATCCCTACGGAACCAACTATCTTCTCCAATGAAAAAAATCCATACCACACGCACCATCCCTCTGATTCAGGGCATTGCCATGATACTGATCCTTCCACTGCTGCTGAGCGCTTGCGGAGGAGGGCCCCGGGAATCCGGAACAGAGGGGCAGACCCCGGCATCCTCCAACGAACAACCCCAGGAAACCATGTTTACACCCATTGAAGGAAACGTCCGACTGATGAACCTGGCCCCCGGCCACTTCCACGCTTCCCTGGTGCAGAAGATCATGTACGACCAGATCGATCCGGTGGTGCATGTGTATGCTCCAGAGGGACCCGAGGTGGAGAACTACCTCAGCCGGATCAGCGATTATAACAGCAGGGAGGATGAGCCCACCCGCTGGGATCTGCAGGTTTACCGGGGAGCCGACTATCTGGAGAAGATGCTGCAGGATAAACCGGGCAATGTGATGGTGGTTTCGGGCAATAATGCCCAGAAGACCGAGTATATCCTGAAAGCGATCAGGGAAGGGATCTACGTGCTGGCGGATAAACCAATGATCATCTCCCCGGAAAAATTCTCCATGCTGGAGGAGGCCTTCGCCACGGCCCGAGAGAACGGGGTGCTGCTTTATGATATCATGACCGAACGGTACGAAATCACTACGATCCTTCAGAAGGAACTATCAAAAATCCCTGCGGTGTTTGGTGAGCTGGACAGCGGCAGTCCGGATGATCCGGCCATCACCAAGGAGAGTGTGCACCACTTTTTCAAGTATGTTTCGGGCAAACCGCTGGTGAGGCCTCCCTGGTTCTTCGATGTGGAGCAGCAGGGCGAGGGGATCGTCGATGTGACCACCCACCTGGTGGACCTGATCCAGTGGGAGGCGTTCCCCGGGGTGACCCTGGAAAAAGGGGATGTAAAGATCCACTCCGCCCGGCGCTGGACCACCGACCTGACCCCGGAGATGTTCGGCAGGGTCACAGGGCTGAGCAATTTTCCGGAATACCTGGAAAAGGATGTGGAGAACGGCATGCTGAAGGTCTTCAGCAACGGGGAGATCAACTACACGTTGAAAGGGATCCACGCAAAGGTATCGGTGATCTGGAACTACCAGGCACCGGAGGGCACCGGCGATACCCATTACTCCCTGATGCGGGGCACCCGTTCCAGCCTGGTGATCCGGCAGGGGCAGGCCGAAAGGTACAAACCGGTGCTCTATATAGAGATGCATGAAGAGGAAGAGCCCGAATCCTTTGCTGAAGCTCTGGAAGGCGCCGTTGACGGGGACCTGGGCAATCAATATCCGGGAATCCGGCTGGAACAGGTGGAAAGCCACCTCTGGAAACTGCATATCCCGGACCAATACAAGGTGGGTCACGAAGCTCATTTCGGCCAGGTAACCGGGAAATTCCTCGAATATGTGAAATCGGGAACGATCCCCCGTTGGGAGATCCCCAACATGATCGTCAAGTACTACACCACCACCGAAGGGATGAAAAAGGCCATGGAGTAAATCGTGCTCGTTTAATTTGGTCAGTAGTGAAGCCGGCAGGAAATTACATGCAATTTCTCTCCTTTTACTGAATATACCAGGCCTTCACTGATCTGACGCATGGATTCATGCAGATGATCCGCATTGGACCTGCCGGAAAGTAAATACATGGTTTCCATCATGGAATTGTACTCGTCCAGGGAGATCATCACCGCGCCCTTCCCCTTTCACCGGTTGATGATCAGCGTTTCAAAATCCTCTGTGACCAGGTCCAGGTATTTCTTCATCTCCTTCCGGAAATCGGTGACATTTGCACGTAGCATAGTACTCTTTAAATACAGATATGTCCGGTATCTGTGAAACCGGTCAGTGGCCAAAGAATTTTATTACAGTCCCGGGCCGGTTGGCCATGTTGATCCAGACGTTGTGCTCTTTCTGGTGGGAAGGGCGCTTTCTCACCGGCCGGACCCTTCTATCTGTAGACCAGCCACACCACCTCCTCATCCCGGTGATGCTTCCAAAGCCGCTCCCGTCACTTTCCGATCGTATGAACTCTCCATGGATCCCCCATGGATGTAAGTGTATGGAATGCAGGAAAATGATCAATTGTTTCGTAACGCACGGTAGATGGCCGCATCCTGGAGGGATGAACGGGCAATCAGCCAGATCCAGAACCACCCGTTGATCACCAGCACCATCAGCCAGATCCCGATGGACCGGAAGGAGCTTCCGGTATGGACGCTTAGCAGGGAAGGAATGGTGGCGATAACCGCTGTGACAAATCCGGTACCTATGCCCACCAGCAGAAGGATGAAGTACTCACGGACCACCAGTCGCCTGATCTTTCTTTTAGGATATCCCACCGCTTTCAGAAGGGCGATCTCCTGCTTACGCTCCATGATGCTCCGGGAAAGGACCACCGCCAGACCGAAGGTCCCCACCAGCAGGCCCAGCGCACCCATCACCATAAAGATCGACAGGTAGGTATTGGTCACCGAATTAAATCTGGCGAGCCGTCCGGCCGTCATCTCCATGTCCCATCCAAGGTCCCTGAGCCCCCGGTGGAGCTCTGTCCCGATCATGGCCGTATCGGCCGTCTCTCCGTCCACCAGGAAGATATGGGTGCCGCTGTTATCCGGAAAATGTTCCAGAAAGTGCCGTTCGGATATGATCACGTTGCCCTGAAAGATCGATGGGGCGAGTCCCCCGATAAGCAGCAGTTCCATCGTATTTCCGATTGCATCAGTGTAGCGGAGCGTATCTCCCACGTTCATCCCGAGCCCCCATTTAATGACCGTCTCATCGGCGATGGCCGGTATCACTCCGCCCGGAAGATCCTTCTCCAGGGAATACCAGGGTTCCTTCTCGTCCAGTTGACCGGTACGGGTGACAAAGGTGAACCGGCCCGAAAGCTTTTCAGGAGAGGTGGCTATGATTTGCGGATTGACGATCCGGTTCAGGTTCAGGCAACTGGCATCGTCCCCGCTGGCGCGACGAAACTGAGTGATGGAATAGGAGCTTTCCATTCCGTATT
This sequence comes from uncultured Bacteroides sp., assembly GCA_964604655.1. Taxonomy (GTDB): domain Bacteria; phylum Bacteroidota; class Bacteroidia; order Bacteroidales. The sequence goes on from CAZRZY010000087.1 coordinate 20,242, forward strand.
CGCGGCGCACTTCCGGGTTGTTCAGGTTGCGGAGCACAGGGGCGGTTGATTCGGCATAATAGAGGAACCCGCCGGTTCCGCTGGAAGTTTCCTCGGCATTGCTGAAAAGGTCCTTGCGGTTGCTGCCCGTGGAAATGACCAGGAAAGCACCGATGGCAAACAGCACCACCACCGCGATGCTGCGGGTCCGGTTCCGTAACGCGTTTTTCCAGCTGAGCACAGATAAATCGAACCGTTCAAGCCCCGTTTTCCGGATCCGGCCCAGATACCAGAGATAGCTTAGCACCGCTGATACCAGCAACAATCCTCCCGCCATAAAAAAAATCTGCTGGTTGACCGCCTCCCTGTTCAGAACCTGCAGGATGATCATTAGGAGTGCGGCCGCAGCCGCTACCAGTGCCCCGATACCGGACCCTTTCCGCGTCATGCCGGACCGCACCGTGAACTTTTGCTGAGCAGCGCGGCGGTGGACACTGACCCGCTTTCTGAGAAGCTGGTTCAGGGGTATATAAATGGCTGCCGCCGATACAAGAAGGGTCAGGAGAAAACCGGTCAGCAGGGTGGTGAACCGGATATCGGTGTACATCATATCCGTACGTACCACATCACGCCAGACACCATTCATGGCCATAAAAACCAAACGGTTGTACCCGATGGAAAGAAGCAGTCCCAGGAGGGACCCGGCCACGGCCACCACCAGCTGTTCCAGAAGAACGGTTCTCCGGATAATATTCAGCGGGATTCCCATGCCGACCATGGTCTGGAGCTGGGGTCTCCTGCTCTCCAGATTCATCAGGAAGAGAAGGATGGTGAGCAGGAT
>CAZRZY010000088.1:0-4216 GCA_964604655.1 uncultured Bacteroides sp.
ACGGTGGCGTCCATGGCCCAGGGACAGGCTGCCGGAACGGCCGCGGCGCTGTGTGCAGAAGCCGATATGGGATCCCGCGATCTGAATTACGGGCAGTTGAGGGACCGGCTGGAACAGGACGGGGTCTATTTCGACACCTGAGAATTTGTGGGGTGGCGGGTGATCTGTTTCAGCTTAACTTTTTCATATCCGGCCGGATCTATTTATTTTGCATGCGAATAGCGCTCCCATGAAGAGGAATATCATTTTTATTGCGGCACTTTTGTTCACCTCATTTTCCTGTAGTCATTCCTATGATTCGGACAAGCTGGACCTGGCCTTCTACCAGTGGAACAAGTGGGAAGATGTGAATGATTCCGGCGAAAAACCAGGCCAGCAGGCTGCTCCTTCCATCGGCTGGGAAGATTTTCACAGAGGGGTGGGAAGCCTGGTCAGGATCCCGTCAGAAATTGATCCCGGTGCCGGGGTGATCTGGTATCATTGCCGCTTTACCCTCCCAGAAGAGTGGGAGGGCCGGGAGATCGAATTATATTTTGAAGGAGCGGGACCGCTTGTGGATCTGTATTTGAATGAAAAGTATGTGTCTACCCATCAGCCGGAAGGAGAACCCTTCACGGCAAAGGTTACAGCTGCCATATACTACACCCGGGATAACCATCTCTCTGTCAGGGTTACCAGAGACAGTTCCAACACAACTCGTGAAACAGCCGGGATTACCGGCAAGATCTGGGTTCAATCGGACGATCCGCATATGCATATAGAGGAGATGAACCCTTAAGAAAACAGACCGGCATGTACCTGCAGCTAACCGCCAATTGGATCTCTATAGTGTTCGTTTTCGTTCTCTTGGAGTCCACCCGGGAACATCCGGCCGGACATATGAATCGTCTGGGAGAGGCAGCGTTCAGGAACAATCATTAATCCACCTTCGCGTTCCGCTTCGGCGGACGAGAGGGTGTGGTTAAATTCCCCGGGGCTTGCCCCGGAAAGAAGGGTCCAGGGTTCTACCCTGGGGTTTAATACCATTTATTGATCATGGGAAAAATCTTAGAAAAACTGCAACTGAAAAAACATCTGGTCTCCGACGGGGCCTGGGGGACGCTTCTTCATGAAAAGGGTCTGGGCAGCAGTGAATGCCCTGAATCGTGGAATCTGAAAAACCCCGTTGCTGTATATGAAGTAGCCAAAAGTTATGTAGACGCCGGGGCCGACCTGATCCTGACCAACAGTTTTGGGGGGAGTCCCCATAAGCTGGAGCCATACGGGCTCAGTGAGAAGGTGGTGGAGATCAACAGGGCTGCCGCTGAGATTTCCAGAAGGGCGGCAGGATCGGACGTGCTGGTCCTGGGCTCCATGGGCCCCACCGGGAAGATGATTATGATGGGTGAAGTGACCGAAGAGGAGGTGATGGAAGGGTTTTCGCTTCAAGCCAGAGGATTGGTGGAGGGAGGAGTGGATGGGTTGCTGGTGGAGACCATGGCCGATCTTCAGGAAGCTTCACTTGCTGTTCAGGCCGCCCGCCAGGCCACGGACCTGGAGGTGGCCTGCACATTCACTTTCGAGCGCAATGCTGATGGGGCCTATCGAACCATGATGGGCACCGGAGTGACGGAAGCGGTCGAGTCTGCTCTTCAGCATGGTGCGGAAATAATCGGGGCCAACTGCGGTAACGGAACTGCCGGTATGATCGACATCGTCCGGGAGATCCGTCAACGCTTTCCGGATGTCCCGGTGTTGATACATGCCAATGCGGGATTGCCGGAATACAGGGACGGGAAGACCGTTTTCCCGGAATCACCCATGAAGATGGCCACCCAGATGAAGGAACTGGCAGGAAACGGAGCCAACATCATCGGAGGTTGCTGCGGTACCACCCCTGCACATATTTCGGAGATCATCCGTGCGATCCGATAGATGCTGCAGGCAATATTTGGATGGGGATATTTGGATGGGGATATCTGGATGGGGGTATCTGGATGGGGATAATTGGATAGGGATATTTGGATGGGGATATTGACGACTTTGCAAGCTGAATGGACTTGAAATTTCTTTAGAATATGAACTACAGAACACTGGGAAAAACAGGATTTAAAATTTCAGAGATCAGCTTGGGCACCTGGCAGGTGGGCGGCAAATGGGGGGAACACTTCGATGAATCCAATGCGAAGGAGATCCTTCATGCAGCCCTCGATTCCGGAATCAATTTTATCGATACGGCCGATGTGTATGGTGGCGGCCTGAGTGAAAAAATGGTGGGTGAGGTGGTTCGTCAGCGGAGCGAAAGAGTGTATGTGGCCACCAAGTGTGGGAGGCAACTTTCGCCCCACACCAATGAGTCTTATCAGCCGGATGCTCTGCGACAATTCGTTGAGGAGAGTCTGACCAACACCGGTCTCGAGGCTTTGGACCTGATCCAGCTTCACTGTCCGCCCACGGAAGTCTATGACCGACCGGAGATCTTCGGATTATTCGAACGATTGAAAGATGAGGGGAAGATTCTCCATATGGGAGTCAGTGTGGAAAAGGTGGCTGAGGCCCTGAAGGCCATAAAATATGAAAATGTGACCACGATACAGATCATCTTCAATATGTTCAGGCATAAACCGGCCGAGGACTTTTTCCCCGAAGCTTCACGCCGCAACGTAGGGACCATCATTCGTGTTCCCCTGGCCAGCGGATTGCTGACCGGTCAGTACTCCAGGGATACGAAGTTCAAGCGGTCCGATCACCGGTTCTTTAACCGGCACGGGGCGGTTTTTGACAAAGGGGAGACCTTCTCAGGGGTGGATTACCAGACCGGTTTAAAAGCGGTGGAGGAGATCCGGAAGCTGTTCCCCGACCAGGAGAACATGGCTCCGCTGGCCATCCGGTGGATCCTGATGTTCCCGGAGGTAAGTTGTGTAATACCCGGAGCCTCGAGGAAGGAACAGGTCCTCTCCAATCTTTCTGCCCTCTCTATGAAACCTTTGACCAGTGATCAAATGGACGGGATCGTAAAAGTTTACAATGAATTTATCCGTGAATCGGTCCACTCGCTCTGGTAGAAACCTGCGCAAATTTCCCCAGGCTTATTATATTTAAAGTCCGATCATCCGGGGACTATGGATAAAGCGCGCACACTTCTAACATATCACGACCTGGCTGTGGAGGTGGAGACTACTCCCGGCGAGGAGCTTCTGGAACATATGCACAGCACCGTGCTCGGACAACCCGGCACACTCAGGTACCAGCATACCGACCTGCGAGACCGGTTGACTTCCGGCGAAGAAAATTACTATATGTATCTGAGGAAGAACGGGAAGATGCTGGGTTCGGTCGGGTTTTGCGCAAAGCCTTTCAACACACTGGGCATAAGTTACGATACCTGGATGATCCGCTATTTTTCCATCAAGGCACCCATCCAGGGGAACCCGAAGAAACGGAAGGAGAAGGCGGATCTGAGGGATGAGAATAAAAGATCCAGCGTACTGGGCAGGTTTATTCAACCGGTATTTGCCGATCCCTCCCAACTGAGGGAGGGAAATGGAGACAAAAAGGCTTCGGCGATCATTTATGCCATCATCGAGCAGAAAAATCTTCGATCCATGAATTTCAGCGCGCAGATGGGGATGGAAACGGTCCGCGAGGTCATCGGATTCAGCTTCAGCAGACTTCACCCCCGCTGTTCGAAGCGTGTGGAAAGACTTGCTGCGGGTGGAAGGTCTGAAATGCTCAAACTGCTGGGGGAGTTTTACAAGGACTACAATTTCTATTTTCCGGATCCCCTCTTCAAAGATGACGATTACTACATCATCCGGAAGGGAAACAAAATCGTGGCAGGAATCCAGATATACCATGTCACCTGGAAGATCATAGATTTCGGCAACCAAACGGCCAACTGGCTCGTGTCAAATCTGCAATGGATCCCTTATGTGAAAAGGCGGGTTAATCCGGAGGCTTTTAGATTATTGGCGTTCGATGGCATCTATTGCGAACCGGGGCATGAAGAAACACTATACGAACTGATGGAGGGGGTGTTTCACCTCACCGGAAGTTATGTCTCCATGATGCTGATGGATAAGGATTCGAGCCTGTACCGAATATTCCGGGATAAGGGCAGGTGGGGACCGGTGCAACGGATAGTTGGGACCTACACGGCTGATGTGCGGGTCCGTTTCATAAACCAGCCGAAGGAACTTCAGCGCCATTTCAGGGAATATCCCACCTATGTTCCCAC